>NBMC01000001.1 GCA_002084805.1 Spirochaetaceae bacterium 4572_59
ACTACTTTTCTATACTCATGATGCCCGGAATTCGGTTCATGATGGTAACGGATGGCATCAATCAGAGACTCTGAAAAATTCCATTTTTCAGCAATTTTTGCTCCGATTTCTGCATGGTTATATCCACCTGCCAGATTTTCAAACAAACCTGCCGTAATTTCTTTTTCATGGGAGAAATCTTTAATTTTTTCAAGAAGTTCAGGATGAATACTTGAAAATACAATTTTCCCCATATCGTGAAGGACTCCACCCACATAGGCATCATCTATAAAATCTTTTTTCAATCTCATATTTCTGGCCAGGTTAAACGCATAAAAAGCCGTTCTGTGTGCGTGATCCCATAGTTCTTTTTTCTGTGGCAGATTCAGAATCTTCTGAGATCCATAGGAGTAAAGAAGATTTTTTAAGCCACGGAGGCCTACCATCTTTACGGCATCCGCAATATTGTCTACCCGGTTGGGGAGCATGTACTGTGCGGAATTAACAACTCTCAACAGGTCTGCGGTCAATGAGGGGTCAGTACTGATTCGTCTGGCAATTTCATTAATATCTGAATCAGGATCATTCATAAGCTGCTGAATAACGGTGATATTTTCAGGAAATTGAGGCAGAGCATCAATCTCATTAACAATTCTTGTAGTTAAAATATCCATTTCCTCCAGTTTAATTTCAGATATGGGGATAGTCAGGGACGCGGTAGTTTCTCCTTTTTCTCCCTCAATTTCAAAGGAATCCTCATTAAGACCCATTTTTTTCAGCATCAGAATCAGGATTACAATACCAAGTCCAGCTCCTTCTGAGTCGTCTAATACTTCTGAAAAAGCCTCTTCCATACTATCGAAGGCTCTGGATCGTGCGATACGATCGTAGATTCGCATCTGTTCTTTCCGGGTAATTTCAACATTGTTCCGAATGGATATACGGAAATTAGAACTGTATGTATGAAAAGAGATTTTAATATATAAGCCTTTCTGTTTCTGAAGTTCCAGGTAATGCTCAATCCGATCCATTGTATCAGATTTGAAGTGTTTCATTCCTTCTGAATAATCTTCTTTATTATTAATGGACAAGCCTTTGTCTTCAAAGTACACACGTTTGGTATTGGCTTTTTTAGCATTAACTGCCAGTTCTTTCAGGCAATAGGCAAGCCTGTCGATCAGAGCACCCTGTCCCAACTCTTTCAGGTATATACCCAGGATCTCTTCTACATATATTTCTGTATCGTGATTCAGTTTATAGGTCGTAATTGTAACGGGTACAGATTTCTGTATAGCTAACTTTATCTTCTCAGAGATATTAGTGGGAGGCATTGAAAATCCTTTTGTATAAAAACTTTATTATATGAATATACCATAAAATTATATGGTTGTTCTCTTTATTGTCAAGCAAACCTTTGTTTTATGAGTCGAAATAATGGGTCGATTGTTCTTTCTTATTACAGTACAATAAATATATGAAATTTAAATTAAATGAATTGGATAATTGGTGCCGTTCCTTTCTGGCTATAGATCAGATGAGTGAGAAAGATAGCTCATTAAACGGACTTCAAATTGGAGACCGGGATTCGGAAGTCCGTAAAGTGGCCTTTGCAGTAGATGCCTGCCTTGAAACATTTCAAAAGGCCGTAGAGGAGGGGGCCGATGTTCTTTTTGTTCATCATGGTCTCTTCTGGGGACGTCCCCAGGCTGTCACAGGGCCCTTATATAAACGCTTTGAAATATTGATTAAGAATGGACTCGCTCTCTATGCGGTACATCTGCCTTTGGATATGCATCCGGAATGGGGGAACAATGCTGTTCTTGCACAGATCCTCGGTTTGGAAAACCTTGAGGCGTTTGGAAATTATAAAGGTACTAAGATCGGCGTGAAAGGAATTTTTCCCTCTCCTGTGAAGAGAGATGACATTGTTAAGAAACTTTTCGGTGGCTGGGAACAATCCATACAGATGCTTCCTTTTGGAAGGGATGCTGTTAGGTCAGTTGGTATTATCTCCGGTGGAGCACCAAGGGAAGTTCAGGATGCCATAGACGAAGGTTTGGATCTTTATATTACGGGTGATGCCTCACATGAGATATATCACATCTGTATTGAAGCCGGTATCAATGTGATCTTCGGAGGTCACTATCTTACCGAGACAAGCGGTGTTCAGGCAATTCAAAAGAAAATGAATAAGGACTTATCTCTGGAGACTGTTTTTATTGATGTTCCAACAGGACTCTGATAAGCTGATGGACATGTCAGAATTATCATTAAAAAAACGGATGTCACCCTTGCTTCTTTCTATGCTTATCATTCTACTCGATCAGATCAGTAAAGCCCTGGTTGTTATGTATATACCTTACAGGACCGTCGGCTTCTCTCTCTGGGGAGATTTTTTCAGGTTGATTTATGTAAAAAATACGGGAGTGGCGTTCAGCCTGGGTGACCAGTTCCTCCCTGTTGTCAGAATTGTTCTGTTTATTCTTACCCCTCTCGGGATTATGGGATACCTTGCCTATTATCTTGTTTCCTCCAGGGAAGAGTCAAAACTGCAGAAGTTCTGTCTTGCTGGAATCGTCGGCGGTGGTCTGGGAAATCTGATAGACAGGATCTTCAGACCGGATGGTGTGGTAGACTTTCTGGATATCAGATTTTATGGATTATTCGGGATGGAACGCTTCCCGACTTTTAATATTGCCGATTCATCCATTGTGGTTTGCGGAATCCTGTTGTTTATATCCCTATGGATCAAGGAGAAAAATACAAAATGAATAAAAAATTGAATACTGTACTTTTTATGCTGGGCGGAACCCTGTTGAATATTTTTTTGATGCTTGCATCTTTTCTAATTCTCTTATTATTGGCAACTCGTTTATTAGCACATTTTCCTGATGTCGGTGGTACCTTGAAAATGGTGATTTTCCTTCTGGTCGTGTCAATCTCTATAATCAGCTCTTTTATGCTGTACTCAAAAATAGTCAAATGGATCAATAAAAAGTATAGCCTGGACAAGTATATGCATCCTCTGTTCGCTAAAAAGCGATAGAGTAAAAAACAATCAGTATCCGTCCGATGCGGCTCTGTTCATATCCTTTTTATACAGTTCATTGTAAACAAACCCCCGGTTCCGCAGAGAGTCTTTCAGATCCTGCGGGAAGGGAATGTCTCGCCAGAAAATACCCCGGACTTCCTTCTCCAGTTTTTGCATTCCTTCACTTTCTTTGCTTATCCAGAGTATATAGTCTTCAATAAATTTTAGTCGGACGTCTCCCCGCATTTTTCGATCGGTGAAATATTGGTAATAGTGACCGGTTAAACCTTCTTCCATCCAGTAATGCTGTGCTTTTTCTTTTGCCACCTGCCAGCGAAGATCCGCTACCGCATGGAGAACAGCAACTCTCAGATTCTTCGGATAAAGAGGAATGGAAACCCGGCCGCGGCTGGTGGATCTGTTATACCGCTCGAAGGGTTCCCAGCAGATTCCGAAATCGCCATAACAGGGTATAAGGATAATATGAGGAATAATCCTATTGGTCTTCTGTTTGAATGTTCTTTTAAACAGATTGGGGTCTGTTTTCTCAATTTCATAGAGTTCTTTGATAACATTTTCTCTTGTAGCCATATCTTTAATATGGGAAGTAAAAAAATTTTTCATTAAAATTGGGATATGGTTTCCCTGCCTGCCTACACAGAGTTTTGCCATCTGTCTGATGCTGGAAATTTCTTTCTGTATCACCGAGCTGTCAACTTCCATGATACTTCCCATTTTTTTGGCAGATTCTTGAAATCTGCGGAAATTCTGTTCCGCTTCGTTAAGTTGTCTGTAATGGGAATCCATTTCTTTGTGGATGTGGGAAAGCTCTCGGGCCAGGTTCATAATCTCCAGCAGGCCTTTGCTCTGGTCTTCTGAATAAAGACTCTCAAGCTCGGTGAATATGGTATTCCTGCTATGCTGGGATATCTCTGTCAGTTTACTTTTTAACAGATTTTCTCTTTGTTTACGCTTCATCTGTAAATTCTGTAGAGTTGTCAGATGGGCATCGCGGTTACCCTTGGATTTCTCCAGCTGCATCCGGACCTTCTGGTCTTGAGTTCTTCTGGTTGGTCTCGTTTCATCTGTTGCCAGAGGGGACACATAACCGCCTGCGACTTTCAGCAGCCACTCATCTACATAATGAATTGGTTCTCCCGATTTATTATCGTTTATAACGCTGCCAATCATCTTTCTCTGTTCGGAAGAAACTATGTTGGGTAACAAAAGACCGTATCTTAGGAAAAGTCTTTTGGGTTCTGTTTCCCAATGACCTGCCTTGCCGGATATGCGTGTATATAAATCCCAGAACTGAGTAATCAGTTTTGCTCTGTATATCTGTTTATCCCTGGGATCGCTTACCCTTAGAAACTGAGACATTATATTGTGAATGGACTGTGAGACCTCTCCTTCTGCGGCCAGAACAGATTTATAATAGTTGGCATTGGAAAATATCGGGTTCGGATCTTGAAAATAGCTATCAGGCATTACGAAAGATTCTCTGAGAACCTCTTCGCTTATATCCGGCTCAGTTTTTTTGGGTTTATCCTGAGAATGTTCATCAAACAGACTTTCATAATCGGGTGGACCATCGGCATCAGCCGTTCCTATCCCTAATAGAGATGCGATTTCGGGATCTATTTCTCCGGAGAAAATATCATCACTTCCCATGCTAAATACCTTGGTGTAAAGATTTTGCAAAAAAAAAGAGCTGAAAACAGCCCCTGTATGGACAACTTTCAGCTCTATAATGGAGGTGGTGGGAATCGAACCCATGGCCTCGTGAATGCCATTCACGCGCTCTAGCCAACTGAGCTACACCCCCAAAATGTATGGCCATCTTAATGGCATAATTAAAAGCTGTCAATACATATGCATAAATTTAATCTATTGTATTATGGGTCTTCCGTCAATATAATAAAGTCATGGAAAAAAAGACGGAACTCTCTGTGGATACCGTAAAAGTGGAAGAACTGCCTGAATTGCTGATCTGTGAAATGGGTCGTGTCATAAAAGGGCAGAACCGTTTACTGAAGCTATTGATGACAGGGATTCTTTCAGACGGTCATATCCTTCTGGAGGGACTCCCTGGGACCGGAAAAACAACTATTGCACAAACTCTGTCTGCTTTGATCGATCAGGCGGATTTCAGACGGATACAGTTCACTCCCGATCTGCTTCCCTACGATATCACCGGTGTCGATGTGTGGAATCAGGAGTCCAGTTCCTTCGAATTCCGTCCAGGCCCCGTGTTTACCCATATCCTGCTGGCCGATGAAATCAATAGAACCACACCCAAAGTTCAGTCGGCTCTGTTGGAAGTCATGGCCGAGCAGCAAGTTTCAATCGGGAGGGAAACCTACCATCTAAAAGATTTTTTTCTGGTTCTGGCAACACAAAATCCTTTGGATCATGAAGGAACCTATCCCTTGCCTGAAGCTCAGAAAGACCGTTTTCTTATGAAGCTGATACCCGAATATCCTGATGCCGAAGCCGAGTTGGCTATACTGAAGGGTGATCCTTCCCATGCCGTGTTACCTGCCCTAAAGCCGGTTTGTTCTATTCTGGATTTTCTGGACTGTCGGATAAGGGCATCGGAAGTATATTGTGATGATACATTGATGAAAGCTGCTGTCAGAATTGTGCAGCAGACCCGTCGCCATAAGCGTCTGACGGCCGGTGTTTCTCCCAGGGGAGCTCTGATGCTGATCCGGGCCTGTCGCTCTTATGCTTTTGTGGAAAAAAGAAATTATGTAACGGATCAGGATATGATTGAGATCGCCCCCTATGTTCTGGCCCATAGGATTATTCCTGTTTCTCCTGAAACAGACTGTATGGAATTGATAGAGGAGCTGGTTCGCCGTGAACTCAAGATCCTTCACTAATCTCTATAAGGGATTCCGTATCAATTCCGGGGGATATGCTTTTTTTTTCTTTCCATTCTTTTTCTGTTTGGGGGACTGTCTTTTAAGAATCTGCCTCTCCTGACAATGGCAATTTTTAATCTCTCCATTCTTTTAATTCTGGTAATACAATTGCTGGCAGATCTCTTTGTTCTCCGTAAGGAAGAGCTTTTTCCTGTTTTGCCAGAGTGGCTGAATGATACGGAGGTCCTTTCGGAATTCCTGCTGGGGTTATATCCCCGTGGGTTTTCATCAAAAACCTCTGTTCGTATGAAACTGCAATGGGACAGCTACCGGGATGTGGTTCTTCTGGGAGGGGCCGGAGGGGCTCTGAACGGAAGGGACAGATTCCAAAGGGGGATATACAGGCTTGTCTCCAATGATTTTATTCTACATGACAGGTTTGGACTGTTCAGGGTCGAAGTGAAAGGAGAGACTGGCCGCATACTCAAGGTTCAGCCCGGGAAGATTCCGGAAACGAATGGCCTCCGGGCAATGCGTATGTATCAGAATAGTGTAAATACCAGTCGTTCCGTACTGAAGGACAGCAGTTTTTATGAATCACGGCAGTACTATCCGGGGGATGATCCCAGACGGATCAACTGGAAACTGAAGGCACTTCATGGAGCTCTTTTTGTAAAAGAGGGGTTCTTTGCAGCTCCCGCGGGAAAGACGGTCATTATTCTGGTGAATGGGCAGGGGGGTAGCTTCCCTGTGGATCAACTTATCCGTAAAGGCAGCATGCTTATGGAAGGCTTGGCGGAGAGAGGCTATGAAATTATCTTCTTTGCTTCAGGAATGACAGACAGCCGGACCCTGACAAGGGATGAGATTTTAATAAAACGGAAAGAACTTCTTACTATGATTCCGCCCCTCCCTCTGAAGCTTCCCCTTTCATTGAATTTCAGGGAGAGCGCCTCTCTGTACCTTTTTTCATGCGCTGATTCTCTCCCTGACGGGATGCTGACCCTGAGGGGCGGTGAAACTTCTCTGCAAAAATTCCTTATAACGGATTCTCAACCCGGAGAATCGTATCTGAAAGGTGGATGGCATGTTATTGAAGACTGACAGCCGCTTGATCCGTTTTATACTTCATTTTCTATTGTTTCTGCTCTACTGGTCAGAATATGCCGGGAATCTGCCCTTTGCCCCTGGCCTGCTCCTATTTGTCTTACTTTATCTACTTATCTCATTTGTGATGAGACATTCCTCCCTTTCTCTGATTTCCTCAGTGCTTGTAACAATTCTGCTGTTTATCATCTTTCCCTTGAATCGAATTTTTCTCATTTTGACCTCAGGAATGAATCTGCCGGGAGATTTTGTTGCAGTTCTTTTTTCTGCTCTTTATTCTCTGATTCTTCTTCCTGTGCTGATCAGTACCTGGATACGGTCACTTTCAGAACGTTTTGTGCGTTTCTATCTTCTGGAGCTTCTGTTATATGCCTGCGCTTTTGCCCTCTTCCTGGGGAAAAGGGATTGGAATCTTCAGGATTCTTCCGGGAGCCTTCTGCTCACATTTGCAACTTTGGGAATCAGTCTTACAGGAATGCTTATACTCCTTTTGAGCCAGGGCAAAGGATCTCTTTGTTTTAGCGTTCCCGGGGATTTTCTGCTTTTACTGATGATTCTGGTATTGGTCCTGATCCCTGTAAACAAACTATACCGGTCTGAATCTGTAAAGGAGGGAGGGGGTCTCCTGGAATCGAATATTTTTCACTTCGATTTTACAGACTATCTGACTCTGGAAAGCAAAATATCCATGAAGGATGAACTTGTTTTTCTCATGCAGAAGGAGGGGCCCGGAGAGCGTTGTTATTTGCGTCGTTTTGTTCTGGGTTCCTACTCTCCCGAGAAGGGATTTTTCAGGGATCCCGAAAATACCCCTGAATCCTATAATCTTATTCTGCCGGATTATAAGATTCCCGAAAAACCAGTCTCCTGGGATGTCCCGGATTACAAAATGAGAGAGGCAGTTGAACAGAACCTTTTTTATATCAATTTTGATTCTGGAGCTTTTCTGGGAATGAATCAGCCCCTGGAGATTATTCCCTACTATAGCTGGGAAAACTCTTCTTTTTCCCGTATCTATAAGCTGAACTCTTCAGTAAGTCAGGCAAATGTCTGGGATCTTCTCGGCTCTTCTTCTCCGGCGATTAGCCCGGAAAGCCGGGCATTTCTGGACTACTATACAGAGAATAACGGAGATGAAGATATTCGTGACCTGGCAGAGGAGATCACCGGAGGCCTTAACGGGTATTACCGAAAGGTCGCGGCTATCGAGGATTACCTGATTTCAGAATATTCCTACTCTTTGAATCCAGGTACAGCAGCAGAGGGAGATCAGCTGCGGCATTTTCTTTTTTCAGCAAAGAAGGGGTACTGCTCGTATTTTGCTTTTTCCATGACTCTTTTGTGCAGAAGCCTGGGGATCCCTTCACGTGTGGTTCTCGGTTTCTGGGTGGATACAGGAAGTGAGGTCTTAAACTTTTATCCGGTGAATGCCAATCAGGCTCATGCCTGGGTTGAAGTATATTTCCCTGAATACGGGTGGATTGGTTTTGATCCAACATCCCAGACTCTGGCAGAGGGAGAGAATTTTGAGTTTGCCTCTTACAACCCGGAAGAGCTGGAGCCCTATATTCAGGAAATCCTGGCGAATCAGGAAAACCTGATTGTTTCGGATCTGAACTTTGACGAATCCCAGACGGACCGAAGTCTTTTGATTCGTGAGAATCTGCAGAAACTTCAGGATCATCCGTTCAGGGTATTCTTTCTGCTTCTGCTCTTGCTGTGCTTTGCCAGTGTATTCAGAATGCTTAAGGCATTGAGTCCTTTTCCTTGTAATCAGAAGAGAGTCATTCCTTACTACAGGTGCTACAGTGCTCTCTATAGAACGCAGCTGTCCCTGAAGACGAAAGATTTATCACCTGCTGAGCTGGCACGCATAGGGAAGAGCGTGGGCGCTGAGGAATTCTATACATTTACAGAGAGTTATCTGGCTCTTCGTTTCAGCCCCAGCAGCGAAGATCTGCCTACCTGGTTTTATCGGGGCCGTTATCTGAGAAGGGAGCTGTATATCATGGCCGGAGTCAGGGGAGTCTTTCGTTTGCTTATATTCCTCTTAGTCCACGGTGGAGGGAAAAAATGAGAAAGAAGACACTATTTCTCCTGACAGTTTTCTTTATGGCTTTTTCTCTGTTCTGTGATAGCTCCGAAGATCTTCTTGATGAGATTGATCGTGCTGTGAAGGCTGAGTTTTATAATCGGGCCATCAGCTTAGCGAATAAGGGCGGAAAACTGTATCCGGAGGATTCCCGTTTTCCCCTTACAGAAGGAGATCTTTATGCTAGCCGGAAGCTGTATAATCTGGCTCTGTCTTCCTATGAGAAGGCTGAAACTTTAAACCGTTCCGATAGGAAGATCAGAGAGGAAATTGCGTCTGTACTGGGCCTTCTGGACCGCAATGAAGAGGCTTTACTATACCTGGAAGGGCTGGCCGAAGAGATTGACGACTACCGGATTCTGGATGATCTGGGATGGGCATATTTTAAAACCCACCAGCCGGAAAAAGGGATTCCCCTGCTGGAGAAGGCGATAGAACGGGAGTTTCATAAATCACTGGCCCTGACTCTGGGAACTCTTTATTCCGAGGTCAATAATGTGGTTCTGTGCAGGAAGTCCTACCTGGCCTCTATTGACGCTGCTCTGAAAGACGGGGACAGTTATTTTGCTTCTGTGGCTTATTATAACCTGTCTCTCGCAGAACAGTCTTTCTACTCCTACGAAAAAGCCATCGAATATGCCGGTCTCTCTCTTGAACAGATGGAGCGGGCAGGAGGTCATCTTGCCCTGGGCGATCTGTATCTGACTAAAGGGGATTACCCTGCCGCTGCACAGGAAATCCGGAAGGCCGCTCCTCTTGATCAAACTCCTCTCTCTTCTATGAATCTGGCATCTCTTTTTTGTTTACAGGGGAAACTGGACGCGGCTCTTTACGAAGCTGATGCCATCAGGAATCTGTCTGATGACTCTTGGATGTACTATTTCGGGATTGATTCGCAGCAGTTTGATACGGATCTGAATGAGCTGTACCGGGATATCTATAAGGGCCTCTACCATAGGGAACGGCTTACTGCTGTGAGGGGCTTTATCGGCAAATTCAAACATTTATCCAGGGTGGCAGTTTACTATTTTCGTTACCGGTATTATGATTCTCAATTCCGTTTTCTGGCCTATGGGCTGGGGCGGACCCAGTGGAAGAGGAGTTCTTCTCTCAGGGGAGCCCTCACTCTTGCCTCTGCAGCTCAGGGATTCAGACAGCCTGCGGAGAAGTATCTCCTGAAGGCCAGAGAACTGGAAGCGGGGGATCCTCTTTCTGTTCCCTGGTATGATCTTGAAATTGGAAGAGAGACAAGGAATCTTTCTCTGCTACTACGGGGATTGAATTCGTTTCAGAAAACATGGGAAGCCCGTGCTGTGGAAGATAGCTACAGGGAGATTCTGTTTCTCAGGAAAGGGGGCTTGAAAACGCCAGAATCCATTGAAGCATCTGTTTCCGTGTTCCGCCAGAATTCCGGAGGGCTAAGACAGTATGGTCTGAAACTTCCTCTTCATTTGACCATGAGCGGTTCGGATCTTTCCAGGGAGAAAAGAATATTCAGTAGATATATCTCTTCTAACGGATTTTATCTGACAGAGAGTTTTACCGGTTCAGAACCATATCTCAGACTCCATAAAGTTTCTGACAAATTCTATAGCTATACCATCTCATGGCCGGATGGTTCCATTCTTACGTCTGGACGGATACATGCACAGAAGAGTATGGGGCAGACCGCTTATGAACTCTCAGTTTCTCTGGCAGAGTCTGTTTTCCCCTGAAATACCCAGCTTATGCAGTCCTGCACCAGAACGGTATAGTTTTTGCCGTTCTGTTCCAGAGAGTACCTTTCTGACCGGCTGCAGTTTTTACAGGACTGATGAAGAGAGTGTTTTTTAAAACAGTTTCTGCTGATAAACAGAGGCAAATCCATTTTCTCTTCTTTCTTACTGCCTATCACAGACATCCCTTCTGTCAGTTCTTCAGTAGAGGCTTCCACCCATCCGTAACAACCTATGAATTTTCCCGGTAGTAATGTACTAAAAAAGAGAAGGGAGGCCCTGTTCGCCGCCAGTAATCCTGTATCAATAATATAGGAATTGTTTCTGAATTCCTTCATACGGAACAGGCCTATGTGTCCCCAATTATTCAATCCAAAAATCCGGGTTTCTGTGTCTTTAGAAAATTTTCTTATCATGGTGAGAAAATCTTCTTCCTTTTCTGGAAGCTGGAGAGGAGAGAGGGGAATAAAGAAATCCTTTCCCCTGGATCCCGGTTTTGCCTGATTCTCTCGATGAGCAAAATCTGTAAGATAGGGAAGTTCTGTGTTGAGAGGAGCCCAGGATCTTCGGGATGGCAGCTTCTCCGCATCCGTTGTTCTCAGAAATATCTGCCACTCTTTTTCAAGAGATTCCACTATAAACGTTTTCTTTTCTTCCTGCTTTTTCAGAATTTGATCCTGTAAGAGTCTGTACAGTTCCTGCCGGATTTTTTTTATGCGGGAAGGAACGAGGAAGAGATCTTTCCCCGTTCTTGTGGCATCGGGAAAATAAAGGGTATCAATAACAAAATCGAACACTCCGGATTTCGCCATTTCAAGCCGGAGTTTTTCCTGCAGAATAGATTGGCCCTGAGCCGCTTCTGTCTGAATTTCAAAGTCATGCTGAAAATCCCATGAGGGGATGCTTACGGTCATCTTATCCGGAGCTATGAGGATGTCTGCTTTCAGGGCTCTTTTATATTTTTGAAATGATTCAGCCTTTATCTCTTTCCAGTGATGATTGTGTGATTGTACTTTGTAAATTATTGTTCCCACCGCGGGACTTTTTTCAGCAGAGTAGATGCTTATCTCTCCCGCTATTGAGGAGTTTCTCTTGTCTGTAAAACTTAAAGCAAAGTGTACGGCTTGTTTCTTTCGATCGAAGAACATCAGTCCATCCCTTCTGTGAAGAGTGACTGATGACTTAAGGGTAATCTTGTTTCCATAGCTATTCACTACTTTTCCGGCAGGGATCCCAAGATGGGAAGGGTAGTCCATATTAATCATGTCCTCACCTTTCTGACAGAAGAGGTGACCCTTAACGGGTTTTCGTGAATAGGCAATACGGAGATCTTTTTCCAGTTCCGGCAGGGCGTCCGGATCTTTCCGGTCAAGAATATGTCTGTAGTAACGGGATACTGCTGCTGCATAGGCCGGGGATTTCATTCTTCCCTCAATCTTCAGAGAGGAGACCCCCGCATCTGCAATGCGTAGAACCTCCGGACCCGCACAGAGATCATTACAGGAAAAGAAATATCCCCTCTCTCCGGAGTGCTTGAACCAAGTCCTGCAGATCTGACCGCAGTCTCCTCTGTTTCCGGAACGGTTAAGAAGCAGTCCTGATGCCAGGCACATTCCGGAGAAGCTATAGCATTGGGCTCCGTGTATAAAGACTTCCAGTTCTATGTGAGGATATTTTTCGTGTAATTTGCTGATTTCCTGTATGGTCAGTTCTCGGGGAAGTACGATTCGAGTGAACCCGGCATCCTCCAGGGCTTTAATCCCCCAGCTGTTATGCACAGACATCTGTGTGGATGCATGTAGTTCCAGATGAGGAAAGTGGTCCTTTGCGATTTTTATCAGTCCGGGATCCTGAACAATCAGGCCATCCGGGGATAGTTCGGACACAGCGTTAAGGAGATTTATCAGCTGGGGGAACTCTGAATCCTTTATAATGGTGTTGATGGCCAGATATATTTTTTTATCTCTGTCCAGGGTCCACTTTCTAAGGCGGCTCAGCTGATCAATGCTCAGGTTTTTAGCTGCTTTGCGGGCGGAAAAAGTCTGCAGGCCACAGTAGACCGCATCCGCTCCGTTTTCTAAGGCCGCCAGAGAGGATTCAAAGCTGCCGCCGGGGGCCAGGAGTTCTGTTCTGTTCATCTGCAGAATCTAACATTGCAGTTTCGCTTTGTATAGTTTGTCCTGCTGTGTTTCTGATATAATATCTACTATGAAGATCCTTTCCGAGTCTGAAATTTCCAAATCAAGCGACTGTCCCTACCTGAAGGGAATGCCATATAAACAGGAATATTTTTGCGCCTATGGCGTAGATAGCTCTGAATTCCAAACTCTGCTGGATCAACGCTGGCGACGTTTTGGAATCGTTTTTTTCCGACCGGTCTGTCCTGATTGCATGAAATGTATTCCCATCCGGGTGGATGTTTCCCGTTTCAAACCAAGCTCCAGTCAGCGGCGGGTGCTGAAGAAAAACAGGGAGACCACGGTGCTGTTCTCTGAACTGACTTACAGGGAGGACTTATTTGCGGTTTATGAAAAACACAGCCGTATTAAGTTTGATCAGACTGTGACGGAAGAAGAGTTTTTCAGAAACTTTTTTCAACCGGCAGTTCCTTCCTTTCAATCGGAATTCTATGTGGATGAGAAGCTTATCGGTTTTGGTATTCTTGATGAATCAGGCAGTGGTTTGAGTACGGTGTATTTCTCATACGATCCTGATTACAGTTCTTTAAGCCCCGGTACTTACAGCATTCTGGAGAGTGGATTGCTGAAGAGAGTTTTAAATCAGACCGTATGATGTCCCTATGAAATAGGCATAAAACAGCAGAAGCAGAATGCCCTCAAAACGGTAAACTTTTTTATCCTGAAGTATGAATATGCACATCACAGTCGATCCCAGGAAAAAGGGCAGAATCTTAACAGGAAAATTTTCTGTTATTTTTAGAGTACCGAAAAAGGCGCTTACACCCATGACCGCAAATGTGTTGAAAATATTGGAACCAATGACATTTCCCACGGCCATTTCGCCTTTTCCTTTTCTGGCTGCCTGGATGGATACCATTACCTCCGGAAGTGATGTTCCGAAGGCTACCGCTGTTAGAGCAATGATTTCAGTTCCGATACCAATGATCTCAGAAATCTTTACAACTGAACGTACGGTGATATCCGCCCCGATTGTAATCCCAATGGGACAGAGAATCAGGATAAGCCATGTTTTAAATCCCAATCTTTCTTTGTCTTCCTCATCCTGAAGCTGTTCTGCAATGGATCTGCCAGTCATAGAATGGTACAGATATAGGCCCAGTCCCAGAAGACAGATAACTGCTTCTGCGGTGGTAAAATTCAGGTCAAATGTCATAAGAGAGAGGAGTATGGTGGAACCTACAAAGAAGGGGATATCTGCTCTGAAAATATCATGATGTATTGTATAGGAGCTGGCAAACAGGGCACTGACTCCCAAAACCAGAAAAATATTGGTAATATTGATAATGACAACACCGATAACAAAGCCGGGAAGGTTGAAATGAACGCCCACAGTCTCCGCAGAACCTATAAACCAGTCAGAGCTGTAGCTGAGCAGTAATAATCCGGCACAAAGGGCCAGTATCCATATTATCAGGGTCATTCATCTCACCTATCATTTTTTTTGAAATAATACTATTTCAGCTTGAAATGGGGAATGCATTAAAAGAGCTTTTGAAAAAAAATATCCTGTAAGGGGTTGTTTCCTTTTTCGTTATTATATATAAATATTCTTATGAATGCGAAAGTAGCTCAGCGGTAGAGCTCCACCTTGCCAAGGTGGATGTCGCGGGTTCAATTCCCGTCTTTCGCTAATAGTTATAGACCAGCTCGAAGAGCTGGTCTCTTTTTGTTTATAAATCTACGGGAATTGAAGAATGTGGACTTAGTCGCACAGTTTTGCAAACCCATAAAGGCCAGGGACTGCGGGATAAGATTATTGCTGCGAGTTGCATAGTGCAACCCGGCAGGAATGCCGGTTCATCTTCCCTCTTTTGACAATAAAATAGTATTCATTGTTACCCACTCCTCCGAAGGGGTAGCTGTTAAAATTACATTTCTTTTGCGAATTCCGCCATGCCGTATTTGGCAGCTTCTAAAAAAAAATTATTTTCAAAAATAGTCTTGATCTCTCAGGTGAAGTAGTGTATTATTTAGTAATAATAGTTACTATTACTAAAGGAGCTAATCTATGAAAAAATTCATCTGTTCGGTCTGCGGTTATGTTTACGAGGGAGATACTCCACCCGAGTTTTGTCCTCAGTGTAAAGCTCCCAGAGAAAAATTTCGAGAACAGTCCAGTGATAAACTGATCTGGGCCGATCAGCATTTCGTTGGTACAGCACAGGGTGTGGATGCAGAAGTTCTGGAAGATTTGAAACAGAATTTTATGGCTGAGTGTACCGAAGTCGGTATGTACCTTGCCATGAGTCGTCAGGCAGATAGAGAGGGTTATCCTGAAGTAGCGGAATCCTATAAAAGAATAGCCTGGGAAGAAGCGGAACATGCGGCAAAATTTGCCGAACTTTTGGGAGAAGTTGTTACGGATTCTACAAAAAAGAATCTGGAAATGCGTGCTGCTGCGGAAAATGGAGCCTGTGCCGGTAAAAAACAGCTTGCCACCAGAGCAAAAGAGCTGAATTACGATGCAATTCATGATACGGTACATGAAATGTGTAAAGATGAAGCCAGACACGGATGTATTTTTGAAGGACTTCTAAACAGATATTTCAAATAAAAAAAATATTGCTGTTTTTAATTCAGGCTGTCTCATGTGAGGCAGCTTTTTCATCTTGTTGTAATATGGTCTCTCCTACGAGAGCTGCCATTCTTTATGCCATGGAGCCGGTTTTCCAGAGAGCCTATCCTAAATCCTGTTGATTGAAACGCCGATAATAGAAACGTGGAACCATCAATTTTACGAAATTATCATGCCGATCTGTCTCTTCATCCTCTTTTTAAGGGGTTAAAGCGGGAAGAATTTGCTGTTTTGAAACAGTACTATCAGATATTCAGGGTACCAATTGCGGCAGATTTTCTTTATACAGGAGAATCTTCGGACTCTCTCTATATCGTTCTGTCCGGTTCAGTCCGGTCTGGAAAGAATAAGTTTTACAAAGGGGATTTCTGGGGGTTAAAAAATCTACTTTTTCCTGATGTCAGAACAGAGAGTTTTCAGACAGGAGAAGAGACAGTTCTCTTTCGTTTAAAATCTGGAAATTTCCAGAAAATGCTGCGGGATCACAAGGGTCTCTCCAAACATTTTAAACCTAAAAAGGATAGTGAAAATCATCTGCTTCAGGGAATCCCCGATCAGAACTGGAAATCTATTCAGAAGTTTACAGCCAAGCAGAGTAAAGAAGGGGTTTTTGTCCATTATAAAAGCAGGTCAAGTAAAAAGACTTTTTCCCTGACACTCTTAATCCCTGCGGGAATGATTATTGCCGGCCTGATTCTGGTGGAGTTTAGGGTATACGCGGCAATTCTTATTATTGCTGCTGTGATGATTATCGGCTTTGAGTTTTTTCTGAGGAGATTAACCCTTTATAAAGTAACAGATAAAGTGCTTATTAAACGCTTTTTCAACTGGCGGACATTCCGCCAGGATCAGGAAATTATGCCCCTTGATCAGATACAGACTGTAACAATTACTACCAGGCATCTGATAAACAAGATTCTGAGAATTGGAGATCTCAAGGTTCAGACAGCCGGAAAGGGGATCTTGTTTGAAAGAATTGATGGTCCTGTTAAGCTACAGAAGATGCTGATGGCTCTGAAAGAAAGATCTTCCGCCGAGGGGAAAAGCCGGGATAGGGATTCTTTACGAGAATTGATCAGTAAGAGGTTTGCCGCGGAGACTGCAGATGAACTGATTTATGCGGGAGAATTTTCAAGACTGAAACAGGAGGATCTGCCTCAGAAGCGGATATTCCGGAAAACCCCGCTTATTCTATTGGCTCAATTGTTCTGGCCATTGTCATTTTCTGCTGCTGTGCTCATACTTCCGACTCTGATCTTTATGGAATATCGTGTGATATTGAAGGGCCTGCAGTATCTGTGTGCCGGGATAGGCTTGCTTCGTTCTCTGTGGCTTTTTATTGATTGGAAGAATGATATTTATATGATAAACCTTCCCCATGTCTGGGATATCGAACGAAAACCCCTTGGGAAGGAAGATATCAGGAAGCAGACCGAACTGAGTCTTGTCCTGAATGTTACGGCCAGTCAGAATGGTCTTTTTCCACTTCTGTTGAATTATGGGGATGTGGTTATTGAAACCGCCGGTAGAGGTGAGCCATTGGTCTTCTTTTCTGTAAGCGGGCCATTTAATGTTCAGAATGAGCTTCTCCGCTTTAGGGATTACTCTCTCAGGATGAGGGAGCAGAAAAACCGGGAAAGGGCAAAAGAGGATTTAATGGAGTTTACCGAAATCCTCGATCAGACCCGTCAGCGGGAAAAACAGTAAAAATTATGGAGTCGGATATGAGAAAAAATATGGTATTGAAGAGATCTCTGATTATTCTTCTGTTTTTTCTGTCGGGAATATCTCTTTGGGCACAGGAAGATATATCATACTTCCGTAAGATCCGGATTGATCAGAGTGAACAGATTCAGGGGATGTATCCCCTGTCTCCCGAAGATGCGGAGAAGGTTAACTCCTATAAAATTATGACCATGAAGGACGGTCGGATCAGCCGGATCGAGTATCAGAGGAGCGGAACGTCTCTGGCAGATCCTGTTCTGGGAGTTCCTGTAATTAAGTTCACTTACAACGGATCATATGTGCGCCGAACTTTTCTTGATTCGGCAGGCCGGGAAATCCCGGATGATCAGGGAATCTACTCCATCCGCCTGAAAGAGAACTCCTTTGGGGCCGTTACGGCTTCTTTCCATTATGACAAATACGGAAATCTTATGGCTGACAGAAATGGTATCGCTTCCATAATGTGGAATGTGAATAAGAACAACCGGAAAGTCACGGCTCTGTTTTTTGATCCGGAAGGAAACCGTATCAGCAACGGAAAAGGTGTGTTTGAATATAAATACCTCTATGATGACAGGGGTAATCTCTCCATGATACTGCAGCTGGATGAGCGGGGTATGCCTGTTGATGGAAGCGACGGGGCCGCGGCTGTGCGAAGAGAGTGGGATGAAAAGGGGAATCTGATCCGTGAAAGCTGGTTGAACAGCAGGGAAGAAGCTGTAGTAAACAGTAACGGGGTCTCCTCCACTGCCTATCACTGGGATGACCGGGGAAACAGGCTTCTCAAGGTGAACTTCAATCCGGAAGGAGATCTGTGTACCGATCGGAACGGGGTTGTTCAGTATTGCTGGTTTTATGATGACTTTGGTAACAGAATAAGGGAAGAGCATTATGATGCTGTGGGCAATCTGACTCCTGATTCTAAGGGAATTGCCGTCTACCGCTGGATTCACTATCCCCAGGGAAATGAACTGGAACAGAATAATATGGATAGTAATTTGAATCTTATTCAGGACGAGAAGGGTTTTGCCTCCTACCGCTGGGTTTTCGATGAGAGAGGCAATATTACGGAGGAGAAGTATTATGATGTTGATAATACTCTTAAAAAAGACTTCTGGGGTATTGCCATGTACCGCTACAGTTTTAATGAGGCAGGAAACATGAAAGAGTCCCGCAGTTACTCCGATTATGATGAACTCATTGCAGATAACACGGGAGTCGCTGTCTACCGTTGGGACTATGATCTTGATGGTAATAAAACATCTGAAATGCATTTCAATAATGAAGAGAGGCCCGTTGAAAACTTTGAGGGAATCGCCTCATATATTTGGGACTATGATGAAGAGGGGAATGCTGTTAAACAGAGCCAGTTCGGACTGTATGGTCAGTATAAGGCAAATTCCGAAGGAGTCGCCATCTATCGCTGGGAGTATGACAAATATGGAAATACCCTATCGGAAACCTACTATGGAATCGATGAGCAGATAGTGGAAAACCGGGACGGTGCTGCAGTTGCTGTCTGGGAGTATGACGAGAAAGGGACTCCTCTGAAAACATCCCGTTTTGACAGAAAGAAACTGCCCGTAGAGCTGACAGACTAATTATTCGGTGATTTCAGCGGAATTTGCTGACGCCTCTTTTCTGACAATACCTGCTGAGAGAGCATTCGGAGCAGCGGGGAGACTGGGGTGTACAGATCTTCTGTCCATACAGGACCAGGAGTTCGTTGATGGCAATCCAGGATTCCCGGGGGAGTACCTCTTCCAGGGCTCTCACTGAGTCATCAGGCTTCTTCGTATCTATCCATCCCATCCTGTTGGCAATCCTGTGAACATGAGTATCTACGCAAACCGCCGGAATCGCAAAGCCGAGACTGAGGGTCAGATTGGCCGTTTTCAGCCCTACTCCGGGCAGGCCTAGAAGGGCCTCCGGGGTTGAGGGGACTTTTCCTTCATACTGATTCAGGAGAATCCGGGCAATTTTCTTCAGGTTGGCCGATTTTACCTTATAGAATCCACAGGGGTAGATAAGGGATGCTATCTCTTCTTCCGTCATAATATCTAGAGTCTGAAAATCCGGAGCCATTTCAAATAGGCGCCTGGAAGAGTTCAGTGTGACATAATCCCTTGTTCTGAGAGAGATAATGGTTGAAACGAGAATCTTATAGGGGCTGTTACTCTCTTCTCCGATGAGGGAAACAGAGGGCAGTTCTGAACTCTCCTTCAGAAGATTCAGTTCCCGGAAAATCGTTTCCCAGTCAATCATGAATCCTGAGACAGAAGAAGAACCGCAGCCATAGCTTCGATGGCCAGGCCCTGTCCACAGGCATCCTGTTTCTCTTTGGTTTTGGCTTTCACGGCAACACAGTTCTCAGGAATTCCAAGATCCTCTGCCAGGGTCTGTCTGATAGCATCTTTGTAAAGAAGAAGTTTTGGTTTTTCCAGAATAACAGTACTATCCAGGTTTGCAATCCTGTATCCTGCACGGCGGACTCTTTCTGCTGTTTCCTTCAGGAGGATCCTGCTGGAAATCCCCTTCCACTTCGGGTCAGAAGGAGGGTAGTGGGTTCCAATATCACCGTCGGCAAGTGCTCCCAGCAGGGCGTCAATAACGGCATGTATCAGCACATCTCCGTCGGAGTGCCCATCCTCACCTTTCTCAAAGGGGACAGTAATCCCTCCGAGAACAAGGGGTCGTCCCTCGCTTAATCTGTGGATATCATATCCCTGACCAATTCTCATTTGTGGTCCAGGTCCTGAGGGTAGGTTATCTTTATATTATTCGGGTCACCCTTAACGGTATGGGCTGTCCCCACATAGACGCTCCATATCTCAGAGTCGTCAATAAAGGAACTCTCATCATTAAGAGCTTTGTAATGAGCCTGTAGTATTTCCTGAAAGGAGAATCCCTGGGGAGTCTGGGCGCTGACTGTCTGTGTTCTGATCAGATGGGATTCTATGTCTCCCGTCTCAGTCAGAATCTTCATGGCACTGACCGAGGGAACGACGGGGGTACTGTTTCCTCTCTGAATGGTTCCACTTAGGACCCGCATAATCAGATCTTCTGAAATATGGGGACGGGCACCATCATGAATCAGCACGACATCGCATTGTACCTTCTTCAGTTCTACAAGAGCATTGTAAACAGATTCCTGTCTGCTGCTGCCACCTTGAACGTAAAGTATCGGGAAGTTGATATGGTGGAGGGCTTTCTTCATTTCATCTTCTTTCCCTTCAGGAAAGGTGACAACAATAAAGTTAAACTCCTCTGAGAGAACAAAAGGAAGAACGGCTCTTTCCAGAACGGTTCTTCCTTTTAATTTGGTGAATTCTTTTTTGCCCCTGCCCTTCATCCGTTTGCTGGAACCGGCGGCAGTAATAATGGCTGATCTTATCATTTTCTATTCTTGTTCAAGTTTGCTGAATACCAGTTGCTCAACATCATCTTTGCTTTTTTCGAGAGAGAAAGAAATTTCGTCGATCAAAAGTTTCAGTGCACTGTCATACAGTTTTCGTTCAAGTATAGGAAGTTCTTTTACTTTACTGCGGTGATACAGTGTTGTTACAACAGTTGCAATATCCAGAACAGAACCTTTTTTCAGCAGGTCTACGTTCAGCTGATAACGCATCTTCCAGTCTGTTGGGACGGGTTCATACTCTTTTGTTATCAGTTCCAGTGCTTTTTTAGATTCCTCGGGAGAAACAATGGCCCGTAATCCAAGCTCTTCCGCTTTTAAGGTCGGAACCATAACGGTCATATCTGATACTTCCAGATAAATGACGTAATAAAGGACTTTCTTCCCTTTGAAATCTTTTTCTTCTATTTTCTCTACTCTTCCAACACCCTGTGTAGGATAAACTATTTGCTGATGTGTTTTAAAGAGGGTTTCTGTGGCTTTTTCCATGCCGATCAGTATACCCCGCAGGCAACTTGAAAGTCAAACCGCCTGCAGAGTATTCTTAGACATTATAGGTAAATGCTGAGACTGAATCCCTTTGTCCTGGTCAGTTTGTGTGAAAAAAATCACCCTCTCGTTTATTTTCCTTTTAGCTCAATAAGCCAGTCCGTCACATCCGCATCGCTGGGCATTCTCCAGTCTCCTCGGGGAGAGAGTGCGATTGTGCCCACTTTGGGGCCATCGGGAAGGCAGGATCGTTTGAACTGCTGAGAGAAAAAACGGCGGACAAACTTTTCCAGCCATTTTAGTAGAATCTCTTCACTGTATTTATCCTGAAAAGCCTGTTTTGCGAGCATCAGGGTTTTAGACGGGGTAAAGCCGCAGCGGATGCAGTGGTAGAGAAAGAAATCATGCAGTTCATAGGGGCCGATCAGATCCTCTGTTTTTTGTGCAATATTTCCCTGTCGGTCAGGGGGAAGCAGCTCCGGAGAAATGGGGGTATCAATGATATCGTAGAGAATGCGGGAGCATTCCTTATTCTCCGGCTGATCTGCCACAAACTGAACAAGGTAGCGGACTAGGGTTTTAGGAACTCCCGTATTGACGGCGTACATTGACATATGGTCTCCATTGTAGGTACACCATCCCAGGGCCAGTTCAGAGAGATCTCCCGTTCCAATAACAATTCCGCCAATCATATTGGCTTTATTCATCAGATACATGGTCCTCTGTCTGGCCTGTACATTTTCATAGGCAACATCCGAGGGCGTTCCCGTATGTTCAAGTTCCCGCATCTGCAGATTGCAGATCTCTTTGATATCAAGAGTCTCTATGGAAATTGCCATTTCCTCGCAAAGAAGCTGGGCATTGCTTTTTGTCCTTCCTGTCGTTCCGAATCCAGGCATGGTATAGCAATGCAGACCGGATAGATTCAGATCCAGTTTTTTAAATGCCTCTACTGTGACCAGCAGGGCCAGTGTGGAATCCAGTCCTCCCGAGAGACCCAGAACAACATTTTTACAGTGGATATGTCGCAGTCTGGAAGCCAGACCTGTACTCTGAATGGAAAAAATTTCTTCACAGCGTTCCGTTCTGTCCTGAAGGGAAGAGGGTACAAAAGGCTGTGGATTGATTGTTCTCAGCAGCCGTGGATTCCTTAAGCGCTCTTTTGTTTCTTTGCTTTTTCGGCAGAATTCTATGGTTCTCTGATTTTGTCCGGGATTCTCCATCTCTACGGTTTGTGAAAATGAGCTTGAATTCAGTCTTTCATGCTCCAGAAACTCCAGATCCACATCTGCTGCCTTATATGAGTTATCCCACTGGAATCTGTCACCTTCTGCCAGAAGATGACCGTTTTCAAAAATAAGAGCATGGCCACCATAAACCGTATCTGTTGTTGATTCTCCCGGGCCTGCCGAAGCATAGGCATAGGCTGCCATACAGCGGGCGGACTGTTGGGATGTCAGTGCCTTTCTATAATCTGATTTCCCTACCAGCTCATTACTGGCGGAGGGGTTGGCAATAATCAGGGCTCCTCCCAGAGAGAGCTTTGTACTGGGTGGTAGAGGAGACCAGAGATCTTCACAGATCTCAATTCCAAAACGGAAAAGGGGAACGTGCTTATCCTTGAAAATTAAGCCGCATCCAAAAGGGATAGTCTCTCCATTGATGCTGATAAACTGTTCCTGAATTCCTCTGCCAGAGCAGAACCAGCGCTGTTCGTAGAATTCGTTACTGTTGGGAATATAAGTTTTTGGAACGATCCCCAGGACCTTCCCCGAGTATAATACGGCAGCACAGTTAAACAGACGGCTGTTCAGGACGAGAGGGAGACCTATGATAATGGGAAAATTCCATTTTTCTGAGAGCGTTGTCATTTCCATCATGGAATTCATAGCACCTTTCAGAAGCGTTTGCTGTCTGAAAAGGTCGCCACAGCTGTAGCCTGTCAGGCATAATTCGGGAAAAAGCAGCAGATCGGGTTTTTCCTTGCTGATTTGCTCTGTCAGAGCTGTAATTTCTTTCAGATTCTTGTCCAGAGCACCCGCTTTAACGGAGGGGATAGCCGTTACGATCCTAGCATAGGAAAATTTCTTCAAAACTGTCTCCTGATTTAATAAGTTCCTGAATTTGAATTTAGCTACAGACCGGGCAGCTGTCAACAGAGTACGGAAGGATATATGATGAACTATAATAAAACCTGAGTTCTGTGCTCTCCCGATAAGCTAGTTCAGATATCTGGCCTTATAGCTGTATTTGGGATATAATCCCGGAGTAATTCTCTTCCGGAGGTACCCTTTAGGGGGATTTATGGTATTTGTTCCGAATCGTTTAAGCCGTAAACGGCTGATATTCTCTGTTATTATTCCTTTTACATTATTACTTGGCTGTACAGTTTCATTTGCCTTCTCGGCCTACCAGTTGGGAGAGGCCCTTTCCGTGATGGATTCTCTTTTCATGAATGGTAAGAGCAGCTCTTCTGATATAAGGCTCCTGCTGAAACTTAATAAAAAAGACCAATCTCTTTTTTTTGAGAATTATTCCTCATCAGAGTTGCTTGGGGGAGCCTTATTGCTGAAAGAGCTGGGTGAGGCGGAAGGGGTGGAATTCCTTCTTCTGCATCTGCCCGAGGATGAGTCTTCTGTCTTCCTTATGGCCAGAGAGGAGTTGCTGCATATGTGGTCCGATCAGAACGAATGGGAGAAGGTCGCTTCCTACTGTTATGGGCGACTGCAGGATGGAATTCAGGACCGGTATCTGGAGGACAGTTTTTTTCATGCTCTCTGGATAGGGAATCTGGATCGCAACAAGTATCCTTTTAACAGTAATGCTTCTACCAGCCCCTGGAGTCTTCCCCTGAAAGCCGAGGAATCGACTCTGGATAGATGGGAATACCTCAGCTTTTTATTGAAGGAAGATCTAACCCTTATTGATGAAGTTCTTCATAGTTGGGACTCTCCCTTTAAAGATGATGCCATTGGAAAGAAAATTATCATGGCCAGAACTCTGAACGAACAGGGGGAGTCCGGAGAAGGTGAAACTCTTTTTCGTGAATTGTGGATTTCTGAGCTGGGCAGTCTGTCCTCTCTTCCTTCCTCCTTCCTTATGGAACTGAGGGAGATAATCGGTCGAAGTGGTCGTCAGGAAAAATGGATCAGTCTTATGAAGGACTGGGCTTTTCTGGAATCCGGAACGTTTAGTGCGGCCTTTCTGGCAGCTGCGGTTTATGAAGGAAGCGGCCAGTGGAAAAAGGCTGAGGCTTTTTATGCTAATGCTGGATTATTGGCAAATACCGGAGCTGAGAAAAAGCGAGCAGACTGGTATCAGCTTCGTTTGCTGGTACGGCGTAATCCTGAAAAAGTAAGCACTTACCTGAAAGAACATGCTGTCTCCTGGGGTGAAACAGATTATTTTGACGATCTTCTGGATGAATACTATAGCTTGCTGGTACGTGGACGCAGCTGGCAGAAACTTGAAGTTCTGGTCTCTGTACTTCTGGAAACTTCATTGAGTGCATCCCTGATTCAGGGACTTTTTTTATTGGATAGTGCTGTTCAGCAGAATCTCATAGAACGGCCGGCCTTTTTGACTGAAAATTTACTGACAAATCGTCTGGAATCCGGCTACCCTGACTTCTATACTCTTCTGGAAGAACCGGGAAGCTGGCCGTTAATAAATAAGGTCGGGAACAGCCCCGGGCTGAAAGTCGAAAATCCGATTCTGAACAGTGAGGAGGCCGCGGTAGAGAACGTTTACAGAATTCTTATCGGGGCCGGAGCTGTGGATCAGGCATGGAGATTGTGGGAGCGCAGAGTTGATCCTCTGGGATATAGTATTGTTGAAGCCTTATGCAGCCGCTTATTTCAGCAAAAAGAATTTTATAAATGTATTCAGTTTGCAGGGTCCTGGTATTACAAGTGGCCTTCATCTGTTGCAGTTCATCTGACTCCATGGCTTTTTCCTGTAGACGGAGACTTGCCTGTTTCTTCTATCAGCAGGGAGTACGGGCAGCCTGAAGAACTGGTTCTTGGGATTATCCGACGGGAAAGTGCGTTTCACAGAACCATTGAATCCCATGCCGGAGCAGTCGGTTTGATGCAGCTTATGCCTTCAACGGCTTCGGATCTGGCAAAACGCTATCGTGTTGATACTTGGGATCTAATGAATCCTGAGGATAATATCAGATTCGGCAACCTCTATCTTGAATGGTTGATAGAGCGGCCATGGACCAACGACTATGTAGATGTTCTGGCAGCCTATAATGGTGGTGGCGGAAACCTGAGAAAATGGAAAAGACAGTTTGGAGACCTGGATACTCTCCTTTTTGTCCAGAGTATACCCTATAGCGAAACCCGTAATTATATCCGTAAAGTCATTGTCGCAGCGGGAACATACAGGTATCTTAATACTGGAACTTCTCCGGGAGTCTGGATCGAACAATTACTGGGTCCTTTCCCTCTTATATAAACTGTTTTGTAAACAAACAACAGGAAGGTTAATACTATGACTTATTTTCAGGGCATTTTTTTGGGAGTACTGCAGGGTGTAACAGAATTTTTGCCTGTATCCAGTTCTGGACATCTTCTAATGATGCGTAATATTTTGGGACTGGGCGAAGTCCCTGTCTTTTTTGATATTCTACTGCATGTGGCAACTCTTATTGTTGTTGTGGTCATGTTCAGAAAAAAGATCATTGAACTCCTGGCCTCTCTTTACAAATGGGGCGTACGGAAAGCAGATGATGCGGACAAGCGGAATATGAAGCTTATCGGAATTATTCTGATTTGTGTTTTTATTACAGGAGTTCTGGGCCTTTTTATTCAGTCCCTGGATTTGGGTTCTACACCCAAGGTCGTATTTCCTCTCTATCTTGTAACCGCTGTTATCCTATGGATGACCCGGAAAGCTTCTTCCGGAAAAACTTATGATAATCTGACTCTTACTGATGGGATAATTACCGGTATCGCTCAGGGAATCGGTGTTCTACCGGGAATCTCCCGGTCGGGTATTACTATTTCTGCCGGTTTGTACAGAAAAATGGACAGGGATGTGGCTGCAGAGTACTCCTTTCTGATTTCCATTCCAGCTATACTGGGAGCCGTGATTCTGGATATGAAGGATGCATCAGATGTGCTGAGTCTTGTTTCTGTTCCTGTTCTGGCAGTTTCTTTTATTGTTACTATAATTTCCGGTTTTCTGGCGCTTAGCTTACTGGTTCGCCTTATAAACAGTGGGAAATTCTATTATTTTTCTTTCTATCTTATTCCTCTGGGAATCCTCGGGCTGATTTTTTTCTAGGCGGAATAATTAATCCATAGATGTTCAGGCCGATAATGATAGAGGAGGGCGTGTGAATTCAAAAAAAATACATCAAATTCTGGCGGCTGTACTATCAGCTACTGCTTTTATTCTCTTTATATTTCTGATTGCCGGAGCTTCCGGTGTGAAGGGTGGGCCAGGGTTCTTCCTTGTTAGTTCTTTTCATCTTGCCTCCCTTTATATCCCCCTTTATCTTATATTATGTGCCTATGCCCTGACTGTACAGAAGAGTTATAAGCTTCTGGCTGGATTGAATCTATCTATTCTGCCTTTTCTAACTCTGACACTGCTTCTTCATGTCCTTTCGGGGAATATGGAGATTCCTGTCTCACGATCTCTGATTCAGGGACTGGGGATATTTCTCACGGTCCTTTTTCTCACCCTCTTTTTCGGGGTAGAGTCGGCTCTCATCTATAAATTGGGAAATCTTCTGTTCCCTCAGGAAAAGTGGCTTCCTGAGCTTGAGGAGTTCACACAAAAAATCAGGCGCAAATTCTACTCCGCAAAGAAGGTCTTAGCTGTTATCCTTTCTGGTCTCAAACGGGCGAAACCGGAAGAGGATGAAACAGAAACAGACACAGAGAGCCGCGAGTGCAAAGCGGAGCAAAGAGAGGTTTTCCCCTTTCCAGATCTGCCCTCTTCATTAGATCCTCCTGAAAACATTGATGATAGTGAAATCCAGGCTCTGATTTCTTCAGTCTTACGTCCGGAAGCACAGGACGATAATACTCCGCTTGTTAAGACGACTCCTCCGGTTCAGAAAAGGGTTTTCAATCCGGAGAAAACTCTGGGAATATCTGAAGTGATGGATTTTGAGCCACATCATCATGAAAACTCGTATTCCGAAGAGGTCATCCCTGACCCTATTATTATAGAACCGCAACTTGTTGATCCCGCCCCTATGGTTTTGGATCCAGAACTACCGGCTGTAGATTCTGCCCCTGTCTTTTCTTCTCCGGATTTTGCAGATCCCGGAATCGATTTTCTATTAAATCAGGATGACCGCTCCGTAGAAGAAGAACCATCAGCAGTTCTGCCTTTGGAGCTAGAGGATAAGGAATATGAAGATGCCGGATATATTTCAGACCGGATGGAAGATCTGGATCAATGGAGAAGCCCCGTTGAGGATGCTCATTCTGTAGAGGATAAGCTGAGCCCCCAGGGCGAATCAGAAAAGCTGGGTGTCTCTACAAAGAAATTCCCAGCGAAACACCGCCGCTGGCAGAAGTATCATGTGCCTCTTAATGGACTGCTGAAAGAGTATCCCGATGAGGAATACCATAAGATCGATAACGATACCCGTCGTGCTGCCGGAGCTCTGGAAGAAACACTGTATGAGTTTAAAATAGATGCTAAGGTAACCGGGATTTCTAAAGGCCCTGTTATTACCATGTTCGAGATTCAGCCTGCCCCCGGTGTTAAGGTCTCCCGGATTGTTAGCCTTCAGGATAATCTGAAGCTCCGTCTGGCGGCGTCTCGTATCAGAATTGTGGCTCCCATTCCAGGTAAGCAGGCCATAGGGATAGAAGTTCCTAATAAAAAGAGATCCATCGTATCCTTCAATGAGTTGGTTTCCTCTGATGATTACGGTGACGGAAAATTCGAAATCCCCGTCATTCTTGGAAAGGATATCAGCGGTGGCAATCAAATTATTGATTTGACCCGGACTCCTCACTTGCTGATTGCCGGATCAACCGGTTCGGGTAAGTCAGTCTGTGTGAACTCTCTTATCTGTTCTATCCTGTTTAAAAAATCTCCCTGGGATGTCAAACTGATGCTGGTTGATCCTAAAATTGTTGAGCTAAAGCTATACAATGATATTCCCCATCTACTGACACCGGTTATTACTGAACCAAAACGGGCATTCCAGGCGGTACAGTGGTGTCTCTATGAAATGGAGCGGCGTTATGCTTTGCTTGATTCCATGGGGGTACGGGATATTAAAAGTTTTAACCGACGGATAAAAGAGAGGGAAATTGCCACCAGCAAGCTTCCCTATATTGTTCTGGTTATTGATGAGTTTGCTGACTTAATGGCCACCTCCGGAAAAGAACTGGAGGCTATCGTTGCCCGCCTGGCAGCTATGTCCCGTGCCGTGGGAATTCATCTGGTCCTGGCCACACAGCGCCCTTCTATCGATGTTATTACCGGTCTGATTAAAGCGAACTTTCCTTCTCGGATTGCCTTTATGGTTGCCAGTAAAACCGACTCCCGTATTATTATCGATATGATGGGTGCAGAGAAACTCCTTGGAAAAGGGGATATGCTCTTCACCTCTGCATGGGATCCTTTCCCTTCCCGTATGCAAGGGGCCTTCCTGGCAGAGGATGAGGTGGAAAGAGTTGTATCTTATGTGAAAACCCTGGGAGAGCCTGAGTATATTGACGATGAAATCTTTCTGGAAGAGGAAGACGAATACAGTAATGATTCCTCAGGAGAGAGTTCCTTCAGTGATCCTCTTTACAATAAATCACTGGATATTGTTGTTCAAGCAGGAAAGGCTTCCGCCTCTTATCTGCAGCGAAGGCTGAAAATCGGATACAACAGAGCCGCCCGTCTTGTGGAAGAGATGGAAATTCGTGGGATTGTCGGTCCACAGAATGGAAGCAAGCCCCGTGAAGTTATCCATATTCCAGACAGACCCGGTCAGGAAATGCTGGATACGGGAGAATAGTTCCTGTCGTATCAGTTGTCCTGCTGTTTCTTTTCAGTTTCTGCTCTCCGGATTCCCGCTTCTTTACTTATTCTTTTGGCAAACTCAGGGAAGCGTCCCAGAATCTCATCAAAGGTATCTTTCTTCAAGGAGTAACAATCACAGTATTCCCGGGCTTTAATTGTAGCATTACGAGGAGCACTGAACAGAAGGGCGATCTCTCCGAAGAAAGACCCGGCCCCTAATGTGGCATAAACTATTTGTTCATCTTCAGAAACAACATCAATAGAACCACGGCTGATAAAATACATTTCATAGCCAATTTCTCCCTTGATAAAAACATAGTCATCCGGAGTGAATACAATTGGTTTCAGGTTCAGGATAATATCCTTGATAAACTCTTCCGATGTGCCCTCAAAGAGAGGAACCTTCTGGATGATCTCTCTGTTCAGGAAGAGAGAAACAGAGGTTTGCAGGGGTTTGGGTAGGTCCATCAGAATGGATGACTCGTCATATCCGCGTCTACTCTTCCACAGATAGTCATAGTAGTCGTTGATCTTGTCCTTCAAATCTACTGGAATGTGTTTATACTTCATAAAAGTAGAGACTTTCTCCATTTTCTCCTGATACTGTGACTTGGCAATATCAATATTGGCAATGATATTGGAAATATTACCAATAATAAAACCGTACATACCTGCACCGATTAGCTCAATGACTACAATAAACATGATCTGAGCATTGTTTGTCTGATCCGGTGTTATATCACCATAACCAATGGTTGTTAGTGTTGTCACGGTCCAGTAGAAGGCAACAATATAACGATTAAGCCTTGCCGCATCTCCCAGACCTCCCGTAATATAGATCCATCCACAGGAGATAAGATGGGCGGCAATAAGAATCCAGAAGATAAGCAGAGCCATTCTGATGAAACTGGGATTCATCTTCTTGCTATTGCGAATTCTGCTTATGGTTCTCCGGACCCGGAAGAGTTTTACAAGTCTGAACAGATTGGCATATATGGCGATTTCTAGAATCAGAGGACTGTTGAAAAGGGTCAGAATCATATAAAGAGGAAGTGCCGCAAGGATATCGATTGGCATGGCTGTCCGTTTGTACTCATTTCTGATTGTTTCCAGGTTGTCACGGTACTCTCTCTGTTCATAGATCCCTGTGTGGGATTCAAGGTATATATCAAGAATAAAGACCATGGTAATGAAAAAATCAAAAAGAAAGAGCCATCCGGTCATGGGAATACGGTATACCGTAATAAGAGGAACGATAATAGTAATTGCAATGGTGATCAGCAGGATGAAGCTGTCCCACATAATCTTTCTTCGGTAATCCGGATTGATGACTTGGAGTTTCATAATATCTATTATCGGAGGGAGCCCTTTTTAACTGCATTTTTTTTCATAATGCTTTTGATTTTATGACTCTCTGGTTGTTAAAGCCAAAAAAAACCGCCCAAGACGGGGCGGTCAAATCAGTTCATATTAAAATATGAATTAACCTTTGTAGTCACCGGGTTTGATTTCATCACCGTATTTAGCTTTTACAGCAGTCAGTCTGGCAATGGCTTCATCCCAGTAAGCGTTCAGCTCTGCAGGTACATCGGAGTCTTTGCTGGCAAAGAATTTTTTGGTTCTTTCCAGTTTTTCGATCAATTTAGTACAACGGAACGTAAACAAGTAGGTGTAATCAGCTTCGCTGAAGTCTTCATTTAAAAGTTCTTTGAAGAGATCACGGATGTCAGCATAGTGAGGAATCTTTCCAGTAGGAGTATCGTAGGCTTCATATTCGTTGTGTACTCTTCCTTCTGCCCAGTGCAACCAAACCTTTTTGGCCAGTTTGCTGGTCATGAAATTCCCTTCAGGATTTCTCATGAAGTAGTTAGTAGAGAAAACTTTGGGTTCTTCTTTCATCCCTTCAACAAACTTAACATTGTTCATGGTGTATTCACCCAGAGGGTAGGATACAAAGTCCATGTTAGCCATGGGAGAAGCCGCTCTAACACCTTCTGCACCGAGGGTAGCAGCAGTTGTTTCAGATTCGAGGGTACAGGCTTTCAGCAGAATACCGTCTTTCCAGGAAGGGGACTCTTCAACAGGAACAGAAGTATCACTGTCGCGTCCACCATAGAGGACACCTTCAATCTTAACACCATCTTTAGAATCAAATCCGGCTTTGTCAAAGTTTTCCAGGTAATCCAGTCTCATGGTATAACGGGAATTGGGGTGAGCAACGGGAACAACGTTTCCTTTGCTGTCTTTCATTCCTTCTGTCCATTCACCGAAATGGTTCAGACCGGACTTGGGGTTTTCTACTCCCTGACCTAACCAGTACGGTTTTTTGTCGGGACCCTGAAGGATATTGGAGAAGATAACTTCCTGGTTTTTCATGGCGTTTTCGAAGATGACGGGATCGTCTTCTGCGTTTACGTCTTTGATAATACCGAAAATACCCTGTTCAACATTAACACCACGGAATTCACCGTTAATATTGCGAGCATAGATGATATCATCGCCAACGATTTCTTCGCCGGGGATCATAGCTGTAGATGTTTTTCCACAAGCTGAGGGATATGCACCTGAAAAGTAGGTTTTTCTCCCGCCCTTTCCAAGACATGCCATCAGGAACATGTGTTCACAGAGCCATCCTTCCTGTCCAGATTTATTGATTGCCAGTCTCATGGCATGTTTTTTCAGACCGATAGAGTTTCCGGCATACTGATCATTCATGGAGTAAACAATGTTGTTCTGTGTATCCATGTAGATTCTTCTATCATCAAGATTTACGGTACAACCTCTTTCGTCCTGTTTTCCAGCAGAATGGATAAAACGGAAAAAATCATCACAACCGGGGTTGTTCAGGAAGTGTTTGTATCCTGGTCTGTACAGGATTGCTTCTGAATGGTTTACGTAAGAAGAGTCTGTAAACTGAATACAGGGGATGGTAAAGGGGCTTTCTGCTGGTCCTTCGGTGAAGAATTTTACGTAAGCTTCTTTTCCGGCCATAATATCTTTGGCAATGCCCATGATCTCTTTTAGAGCTTCATCATAGGGCAGAGAGTTCATGGCTTTCATTTTTTCCATGTTCTCAGGGTATACCATGTATCTGGTGTTTACCTTATCTCGAGCCTGGTCTCCGTAACCGTCCCAGTGGATGGTCTGCTCAGAGTTAGCCATGGGATGCTCTTCACCATTTTTCAGTGCAATTGCTTTGATGTATTCTTCATCTTCTTTGCTGTCATCACAGACATAGAGAGAAGCGGGGTTACAGTGTTCAGCGAATGTTCCGATGAACTCCATAACTTTTTCGTTTTTGAGAGCTTCCAGTTTCGCGAAACTGGAGTCACTCATTTTGTTTTTTAATAGATCTGTATACTTGGACATTTCAACTCCTTGAAATTTAAAAAAGTTCCTAATATTTCCTTTAAAGGGAAAACGACCATATCCATTTTCAGTGGCTTTTTGATGTTATTCATTGTAGAAAGCCGTCTCTGGATATGAAAGTTAAATAATATGATAGAATGAATTAGAGAGTCAATGAAAAGGCTATTTTCAGAGACGATTATTTCATTAATTGTCTGCTTCTTTAATCAATTATGACTAATACCATAATATAACAAGGGTCAATTCTTGCTTATCTGAAATTACCCAGTTCTAAAATGCCTAAAAAAAGAAAATCCAGATAGTTTTTTATTTTTTCTTTTCCAGGATCAGAGGTGCCCACCAGGAATATCCAAGAAGCAGGGTCAATACGGCGATCTGACTGACAGACACATCATATGTAGTATCCAGCTTTCTTGATATAAAGAGGAATTGCAGTATATGTGACAGAAGAAAAATAATCAGTAAAATTCGAAAAACCGGAACTTCCGGGGAATCCAGGCTACCGTATATTAAAAAGATCCATACGATTAAAACTGAAAACTGATTCAACTTCCAGAAAATATTTTTATTAAATATTGGCATGATTCAATTTACTCCAGATGATAATATTATTATGCATCTTTAGTTAGAAAACAAAGGAGTAACTACGTATCTTATGTGAAGATTTGTGGAAGGTAGAGCTCTTTATCTGTATTTTTTTTTTGAAATGAGAAAAATGCTTGAAAAAAAACCGTCCCGGGGGACGGCTTTTTAAAATTTTGTGTTAATTATCAGGCAAGTACAGGTACCAGCGCCAGAAGAACACCGGCTGCTACTGCGGAACCGATTACACCAGCAACATTGGGCCCCATGGCATGCATGAGGAGGTAGTTATTGGGGTTCTCTTCCAGGCCGACCTTATTGACTACACGTGCAGCCATGGGAACGGCGGAAACACCAGCAGCTCCAATAAGGGGGTTTATGGGATGTCCCTTTGAAAACTTGTTCATGGTCTTGGCAAGAATAAGACCGGTGGACGTTCCGATACAGAAGGCAATCAGTCCAAGAGCCAGGATCCCAAGTGTATTCAGGTTCAGGAACTTATCCGCCTGCATTTTGGAACCAACTGCCAGGCCCAGCATGATTGTTACAATGTTGATCAAAGCGTTCTGCATGGTATCGGACAGTCTGTCTGTAACACCGCACTCTTTTACAATGTTACCAAACATAAGGGCACCCAGTAGAGGAGTCGCAGAAGGCAACAGAATGATACACGCGGCCAGTACAGTCAGAGGAAATATTATCTTCTCTGTCTTTGTTACAGGACGAAGCTGTTCCATCTTGATCTGTCTCTCTTCCGGAGTCGTCAGCGCCCGCATAATGGGGGGCTGAATGATAGGGACAAGAGCCATATAGGAATAGGCCGCAACTGCGATCGCTCCTAAAAGATCCTTGGATAGACGGGAGGCCACATAGATTGCTGTCGGTCCGTCCGCACCACCGATAATGCCAATAGATGCCGCATCATAGAGGTCGAAAGTGATTCCAGGTACCCATTTACCCAGGGCAACGGCTCCGAGCAGTGCGATAAAGATCCCGAACTGAGCGGCCGCCCCCAGAAGTAGGGTTTTAGGGTTGGAAATAAGAGGGCCAAAGTCTGTCATGGCTCCAACACCCATAAAGATAATCAGTGGAAACAGGCCACTGGTTACTCCGAAATCATAAAACATTCCGATGAAACCACCGGACATTTCATGCATCTGCAAGGCACCATTGATGAACTCTCCGTGAAGAGCTGTATGGGCTGCAATACCCGCAAAGGGGATATTACATAAAATCGCACCCATTCCGATGGGAACCAGCAGAAGAGGTTCAAATTCTTTCTTAATAGCCAGATAGAGCAGGAGAAATCCCACAGCTATCATAACCAGGTTTCCCCAGCCTCCAGCTTGCAGAAAGCCAAATAGGCCGGTTGTAAGCCATAATTCATGTAAGGAATTGGCTATAGTTTGTCCAAAAGTCATATAATCCTACTCCTTAAGCGAGCTCGATCAATACCTGACCGGCAGTAACCTGATCTCCCTGAGCTACTGCAATATTCGTTACAGTTCCAGAAACGGGAGCAGATACGGGAGTTTCCATTTTCATTGCTTCCAGAACGATGATTTCATCACCTTCCGCAACGACATCACCAACGGTAACGGGGATTCTCAGAACCAGACCGGGCATGGGGGCATTCACGGCATGTCCTGCACCTGCTGCAGGGGCGGGTGCAGCAGCGGGTGCTGCAACAGCGGCGGCATCAATCCCGTCTTTTACATCAATATTGTAGTTAATTCCGTTGACGGTAGCAGTTCCACCTTCGATTTTCACGCCATAAGCTTTGCCGTTAACTGAAACAGTATAGCCTTCTGCGGATCCATCGGAAGAAGATTTCTTGGCACCTTTTCTGATGTTGGTTTTAGCTTCGCCCTTGAGGAACATGATTCCCTTATCCTGACAAGCTGCGGCAATGAAGACATTCTCATCAGACAGATCGCTAATTCCGTTGTCTCTGAGCATCTTTTTAGACGCTTCAATTCCAAGCTTTTCATTTCGGTCGTTAATATCAACAACCAATTCTGAAGTGGGTTCGAGTTCCATCTGTTCTTGACAAATAGCCTTGATTTCCGCATCGGGTTCAACAGGAGTTTTTCCAAAATAACCCAGAACCATTTTACCATAGCCGTCGGCGATTTTTTTCCAGGGACCAAACATTACATTGTTGAAAGCCTGCTGGAAGTAGAACTGGGAAACGGGAGTTACGGATGTTCCGTATCCACCCTTCATTACAACTTCGCCCATGGCCTTTGTAATGTCATGGTATTTGTCCATCAGGCCGTTATCACGGAGCATCTGGGTGTTGGCTGTAAGGGCTCCACCGGGAAGGGGAGAAAAGGGGATAATGGGGTTAACCATTGTTGCTTCGGGGGGAAGAAAATAATCTTCCATACATTCTTTGAATACTTCTTCAACTTCCATGATCGCATCGGGATCGATTCCCAGATCATAGTCAGTTCCTCTCAACGCATGCCACATGGTCATGATATCGGGCTGACAGGTACCACCGGATACGGGAGCCATGGAAAGGTCAACCTGAGTGGCTCCTGCTTCGATAGCAGTTATGTACTGCTGAATGGAAACACCAGCTGTCTCATGAGAGTGGAAGGAAATGTTCATATCGGGACCGAGCAGCTTTCTAGCTGCCTTGATGGTTTCACCAACGATTCTTGGTGTCGCAGTACCGGAAGCATCTTTGAAACAGACTGAATCGTAGGGGATTCCTGCATCAAGGATATTTTTCAGTACACCCACATAAAAGTCTTTATCGTGTGCACCGCTAGCTCCGGGAGGAAGTGCCATCATGGTAACAACAACTTCATGTCTGAGGCCGGCGTCGTGAATACACTGACCGGAGTAAATCAGATTATTTACATCGTTTAGAGCATCAAAGTTACGGATAGTTGTGATTCCGTGTTTTTTGAACATTTTTGCGTGAAGGTCAATGATATCTCTGGACTGAGAACTCAGACCTACAACGTTTACACCTCTTGCAAGAGTCTGCAGATCCGCATCGGGCCCTGCAGCCTGACGGAATTGATCCATCATGTCGAAGGCTGATTCGTTACCGTAGAAAATGGGGGCCTGAAAACGGGCGCCGCCACCGGCCTCGAAATGTTTGATTCCTGCTTTGGAAGCTGCTTCTACAGCGGGCAGAAAATCTTTTGTTAATACGCGGGCTCCGTATACGGACTGAAATCCGTCCCGGAAAGCGGTACACATAAAATTTACGCGTTTCTTCATGGAATGATAACCTCTTTATTGTTTTGTGTGAGCTTTAACGGCAGCAATTGCAATAGCAATATCTGCGTCTGTGGATGATCTTCTGACAGCGGGAGCGGCTGGTTTTTCCGGCTCGGGGAAAAACTTCAGAACAATTTTGGACATAACAGTTGTTGATACGACCAAAAGAGTCAGAAACAGAAACACCACTAACATTCCGACAATGGTGACAATTAAACCACTTATCATATTTAGATGCTCCTCTGATTGGATATTTTTTTCAATTGAGTTTTTTTCCGCATTGTCAGGATGGAAAAAAAACCCTAATCGTTGAACCGTTCAGGATTTACCGATTCATCATAAACTATAATTGAAATCCAATGGAAGTGACAAGCCCTCAGGGGGGGGGATACTGGTAGTCATCCTGAGAGATTTCATTCTTTTCCCCGATTGTTTATTGACAACAAAAAATTATCTGTATATAAGGTATATATTAAATACAGTATATATATGGTAATATATTAATCTGGAATATGTCAAAAAATGAAAGTATTTCTCAAATCCGCTGTGCCTAAACCGGTATTTAACGTAAGAGCGCCCTGAACTTTTACCGTCATTAGAAAATACGCCTATCTCTTCACTCTGCTGGTTGCAATTGGTGGTCGTTTTGAACCGAAAATAGGATTGCTGGTTATTCCTGTTATGATTGGATTGATTCTGGTATTTTTTTATAAAGGTCGCTACTGGTGCGGTAATATCTGTGCTCATGGAAGTCTGTGGGATTCTCTACGAAAGTGCCTGATCAGTATATCTGATGATTTCAATAGGATAAGGCTAGACCAACAGATAGATCCAGACTTGTATAACGGATCTGGGTCTATCTGTTGGTCGGCCCGGTTTTGCCATATTTTTCTCTCCTCTGAATCTGTTCTATTTCTGAGTCAGGTTAAACACACCATCCCAGTCTTTGGGCGGTTCCTCTTTGCTGAATTTTACACAGCGTTTCATGTATATCTCAGATGTTGGATCATCTTCAATATGGGTTCTTGCACTTTTAAAGAAATCAATTGCCTGGGTCCACTCTCTGTTTTCAAATAGTTCCAACCCCTTATGAAAGTGTTCCAGTCCTAGAAGTATATTTTCAGCCGTTCGGGTTCTTTCATCAATCAGTTCATACAGGCGAACAGGTTCATTGATTCCGACAACCCGTACCCTGTCCAATTTTCTGACTGTAAAAAGATCTCCAGTTTCTCTGTACGTGGAATCGCTGATCATTATCCATGTGGCATACTGTTTATTAACACCTTCCAGGCGGGCAGCCAGGTTTACAGCATTTCCCATCATGGTATAGTCCATCTTCTGCAGAGTTCCCATGTTTCCTACAACCATATCTCCTGTGTTTATCCCGATTCTGGTCAGTAAGGGGCCGGGTGCTTTTCCTTCATCAATCATTTTTTTATTGAGGATTTTTTCGGCTTTCTTCATACGGATTGCTGAACGGCATGCCTTGATAGCATGATCGTTGTAGGGTTGGGGGGCCCCGTAGAAAGCAATGATTGCATCACCCTCATATTTATCAATAGTACCTTTTTCCTCCATTATGAGATCACTCATCTCGGTGAGGTAGCCATTCAGAAGGGATACCAGATTCTGGGGAGTCATTTTTTCAGAGATGGAAGAAAATCCCTTTACATCCGTAAAAATGGCGGTCATGTGTTTTTCCTCTCCACCTAGAGTCAGTTTGGAAGGATCCTCTATGAGATCCTTGATTACGTCATCCGAAAGGTATTGGGCAAAAGCACTGCGGATAAATCCTTTTTCCCGGGAAGCCTGTAGTAGATTTGCACTGACTGTCAGGATAAAGGCTATCAGGAGGCTGAGTCCCGGGGTAATCATTGGAATGTATATTCCGCTTAACAGGAAAAATAGAATCAGAAACCCTTCTGTTAGAAGAAGAATCCCAATCCCGACAATGATTCCTCCTTTCGGGTTCATCCTGGATACAATCAATACGGTCAGCAGGGTCAGGAGAACCGTTACGAGTATGGGGATGATGCGGGGAGCTTCATCCAGAAATTGGCTGGACATTATAGTATTGGATACTGCCGCATAAAGACCCATATTCATATATTTTTCTTCAAAGGGATTGACCCCGATATCAGTCGTTGATGTTCCGGAATAACCTATAACACACATGGACCCATCGAACTGAATTTTCATTTTTTCCCGCAGTTGCCGAATCTGATCCAGGATAGATCTGGATTCCGAGAAGACTTCCGGAATGAAAGATATAAGATCATTAAAGTAGGTCAGCTGTTCCGCAGAAAGATCCGGAAGGGTCAGGTAATATTTCAGCTCTTCCAGAATCTTTTGTTCCGCCTCACCGTCCAGGAAAATTTCTGTCTCATTGAAGAACATCTCCCGTATAGAGCGGTATTCCTCAATAATATCTCTGCCAGGATCTGCCATCCTGTCAGATTTCAGAAGTTCTGCATAATCATAAATAGAAAGAAGAGGGGTTTCTCCTGTAAAGAAAGGGGCGTCAAGAAACCCCTGGGCTTCCATTAGTTTCAGATTATAGATGAGGTTGGCCAGAGCCCTGTCATGGTTATAAAGATTTATAAAACTGATATGTCTGAAACTTTCCGAGAAGTTTTTGGCCGGCCAGTTAATCAGCATCCTTCCATTTCTGTCCAGAGGAATTATGATGTCTTTCTTTGTTCCGTCATAGGAGGAGGCGTCCTTCATGGTGATGGATTTATGGCTTAGTACCAGTTCCTTTACATCCATCTTCTGCAGGAGAGCTGAAAATCCCAGTTGAGGATAAAGTTCCCCCTGATGATTGAAAATCAGGTCTATTCTTCTTCTGACGCCATCAGAATCTATTTCCACTCGGGGAAATCCGGCATTGAGAGAGCTTGTCATAACCGGAGTTATGGACGGTTTTATATCTACGGCGGGAGAAAAGATATCCTTATTTCCTGTGCTTATTGTGTTCAGAGAGACTTTCTGCAGGGTGAGTGTCTTCAGTTCTTCAGGAGTTGTATTATCGGGGGAATCCATCATATTGACGGTACAGATAACGTTTCCGAACCAGGAGATCGCCTGTCCCAGGTAGATATCATTATCCCTGGCTATTTTATTGACCTCTTCGAGAAGTTCTGTTTTTCTGATTTCTGAATAGTCTTTCAGCTGAACCAGATACTGATCCATCATATCCAGAGGCAGTTGTCCCGATGCCATAGCCTGAAAAAGAGCTGTCTGCTGTTCAGACAGATCATTAAAAACAGAATCAAACTGATCTGGAATCTGTTCTTCCAGGTATTGATTGTTGATTCCTCCGGGGCTTTTATCAATAAACTCGATATCCAGCATTACATAGTCGGCTCCCATTTCCTTCATCAAAATGAGTCCGTCCGCGAAGATGTCCCGACTGATAGGATACATATTGATATTTGTGATTGTCGGATCATCAATATTGACCAGAAGCAGCTCTTTCTGTTCTTCCACTTCTGGTTTGATATGCAGCAGAAGGTCATACATTTTGCTTTCGAAACTATAGTATCCCTCTACAAATAAAAGGGATGATAATAGCAGTGAGAGAAGGAATGGAATTCCTATGGTGATAAATTTCTTGTTCATTAATCCCTCCAGGCTCTATTATAATCGTATTGAGGACTTAATTATATTTCATAAATACCCTTAAGAGACTAGAAAGTTTTAATATTTCTAAAAAAAGATTGAGAATTCCAATTCTTGTTAATACACTGGATATAGTGCAAACATTAGGAGCAGGCATATGAAGAACGTTTCCTTTTTCACTCTCTTTTTTATGTTTTTTCTTTTTCTAGCTAATCTTTCCGCCCAGTCCAATGAAATGATGGATCAATTTTTTTCCAATGATCAGGCGGATTTGGGAACAAGTACATATCTGATCCTCGCATCGGCCGGTAAAATAGAAGAAAGTTCATCTATTGAGGATGCCCTTTTATGGCTAGAAAAAGAGGATATTTCAAACATGATGATAAATCTAGATGCTGGCAGGGATATTACTTATGGGGAGCTGGCCTATCTGATGATGGAGGTTTATTCCATCAAAGGAGGTCTCATGTATTCGATCTTTCCGGGACCGCGATATGCCGCACGTGAAGTGGCATACCGAAAATGGATATCCGGCCGGTCCATGCCGGGGCGCTCTCTTAAACCCAATGAAGTGGTGAATGCTCTTATGCAGTTGATTGATGAGATGGAGAAGATAAAATGAAAAAATTCCTGATTGTTTTCCTTCTGACTTCGTTTTTGACAGGGATCGCAGCGGCGGATTATGACTGGGGTGGGATATTTGAAAATAATTCAGAATATTCTAGTCTGGATGAAGAGTTGACCCAGTATAACAGAATGGCATTTTGGGGTCGGGGAGAATTCTCTCCAGAATTAAACATCTATGCCAAAGGCGCTTACATCTTCGCGTATGATGATGAGGATGTGGAACATCTTCCGGATTTATCCGCATTCTATCTGTATGGAAGTTTGGATGATCTATTCAGTACTGGATTGGGTTACAGAGTTGGAAGATTCCGTTTTCGTGATCCCGGTAGTCTGATTCTGAACTCTACGGCGGATGGTTTTCACCTCTCCTTTCCCGGGAAACATCTGCCTGTAACGGTAGGTGTCGGGTTTACGGGTCTCGTTTTTATCGATAGTTCTGAAATCTCCATGAGCCCTGCAGATGAATATGAGAACCTAGATGACGATGCCGTTCTGGCAACTCCCCGGTTGATTCAGTATGTATCTGGACGGTATAATGATCTGCCCGGCGGTACGTCTCTCACTTTTTCTCTGATCGCTCAGGAAGATCTGCGGACAGATGATTTCATTGAGGATCATGTTTCCGGATCGGGGCAGCTGCATACACAGTATGCTCGCTTGGCTGTCAGTGGAAGATTCTCCCCCGATCTGTTCTATTCCGTTTCAAGTACTCTGCAGACAGGGCAGTATGTCATCCCTGATCCTTCTGATAATTATAACTACCTGGCCGGTATGGCTCACGGTTCTCTGGAGTACTATCCCGATTTTGATATGAATCCCCTTCTGTCTCTTGAACTGCTTTGTTCTTCCGGTGACTCCTGGAGCAATCGTTCAGGCTGGATGGGAAATGTTGGAGATGATACAGATATGCTTCATCGTTTCACTCCTGTTTCCAAATCCGGAAAGGGAACTGTTTATGCGGCACAGCCTGGAAACCTGATATATGCGGATCTAAGTTCTTCTCTGAAACCTCTGGAAACAGTTCAGCTTATACTTTCAAGTATTACATTCTTTAGAGCCGTAGACGGTCCGGTTTCTGATACTTCCATTATAGAAGCCAGTGGAGATGGACTTTATCTGGGAGAAGAACTTGATTTTACTGTTAACTGGCGTCCCTATTCAGATTTGGGATTAGCCTTGAATAGTGGCGTGTTTTTTCCGAACAGTGCTGTTATCGCGGATGATGACCCACAATTTAGTATGGGTGGATATTTTTCATTTAGTTTTTAGGAGGCTTTATTATGAAAGTCAGGCTTATGCTCACAGGATTTATAATCTTTTGTATAACTGGAATGCTCTGGTCACAGAGTGTAGGATTTGGAACTATATCCGGAAAGGTCGAAATCCGGCAACCGGGAATGTCCTGGCAGACGGCCTCCGTAGGAATGTCTGTGCCGATCAATTCCATGATTTCAACAGGATTTGCTTCAGAGGCCACAATCGTTATGGATAATGCGGATATTACGATTAAACCACTAACAAGGATGACAATCCAGGACTTCGCATCATCCGCTGGCACAACAACAACTAAACTTTTTCTGGGATCCGGAAAGATTCGTGCTGATGTGAAGAAAAGTCGTAATTTGATAAATGATTTTCAGGTGAGAAGTCCCGTTGCAACTGCGGCTGTGAGGGGAACCTCTTTTACTTTTAACGGGATCACTTTGGAGGTTATACTGGGCAGTGTTGATTATTACGGACAGAAAGGTGCAAAAGTAAATGTTCCCGAGGGAGGGGAATCCGAAGCTGGAGAGGATGGTGGTATCAGTGATCCTGCTGACAACAAAAGGGAGGATGCCAGTGTTTCTCCCCGAACCCCCAGTGGTGATGATGGCAGTTCCGCTGACGACCGCCTGGATGTCCTTAAAGAATCTGCAAGTACTACTCCTCCCGAGCTGACTACTCTGGAAATTACAATTGAGTAATATGTAAAAAAAGGGGCCTATCAAGGGCCCTTTTTTTCTGAGGGAACATCCTGCAGCACTATTCTGTCCTGCAGGAATTCTGTATTATGATACCCTATGTCTCAACTAATGTTATACAAAAGCATAGAGGGTGACCCCTATGGCTTATCTATATATCAGCTTTCAAATGGTTTAACACTGTATTTGTCCCGAAGGACACATAAACCTCGTATCGAAACCCGAATCGTTATTCGTGCGGGATCTGCAAATGATCCCGGAAACTCTACTGGTACCGCTCATATTCTTGAACATCTGATGTTTAAGGGGAGTCGTCGAATCGGCGCTGTCAGCCCTTCAGAGGAACAGCTCTGTCTTGATCAGATATCCGGTCTTTTTGGCCAATTGAGAACTGCTACTTCAGAAGACAGGAAGAAAGCAATTTTTTCCGAGATTAACGAGATAAATCAGAAAGCTGCGTCTTTGGCTTTGTCCGGAGAGTATGATCGCATCCTCAGCCATATCGGAGCAAGAGGAGTTAATGCCTATACCAGTCTGAATGAGACTGTCTATAAGTGTGATATTCCTTCGGTTGAACTCTCCCGCTGGATCAGAATTGAGCTGGAGCGGTTTTCAGATCCAGTAATGCGTTCCTTTTTAACCGAAATAGAAGCTATTTATGAAGAGTTTAATCAGGACCAGGACGATGATTTCTCACGCGCCAGGGAACTGCTTCTTTCCAAGCTGTTCCCTGATCATCCTATAGGCGACCATTCTATCCTCGGTCTTCAGGAGCATATTAAGGCTCCCTATCTTAAAGAGGTCGAGCAATTCAGAAAAAGATGGTACCGGCCGGAACATATGGCTGTTTGTATGGCCGGAGATTTTGATACTGAAGAAACGGTTGCGCTATTTGAGAAATACTGGGGACAATGGTCTCCCCCTCCCGTTACGGCCGAAGTTCCCCCGAAGCCCCCCAGAGATATTCGGAAAAAGAATAAACACATACTTATGGGGCCGGATTCCGAATTTACCATGACAGGGTTCCGTTTCGGCGGCATCAAGACGAAAGAGTATAATCTACTCTACATGCTGGATCTGATTCTGAATAACAGTCAGGCCGGATTGATAGATCTTAATCTGGTTCAAAAACAGAGGATGCTGGAGGCCGGAAGCAGTCTAAGCAGCGCCGGGGATTACAGCTGGTTTGTTCTGTATGGAACACCCGGGCCCGGGCAATCCCTGACCTCGGTCCATAAGCTTCTTATGAAACAGCTTGAACTGATCAGAAAAGGAGAGTTTGACAGCCGTCTGCTTGAGGGGGTTGTAAAGTCTCTGGAGATTGAACGGACTCAGGAGCTGGAGAGTAATGGAATCGTTGATGCTTTTGTTGAGTCTTTTGTTGAGGAACTGAACTGGAAGGAGTATCTGGGGCGTCTGGATGATCTGAAAAAGATCAGAAAGGAAGATCTTCTCCATTTTGTAAGAGAAAAATTTCTGGATAGTTATATCCGGATAGATAAAAAAGAGGGTGAAGATCCTGATATCAAAAAGGTTAAAAAACCTCAAATCTCCGCTGTGCAGATAGATTATAATAAGGAGTCATCCTTTTTCTCTGATTTCAGAAGTGGTTCTCCCCAATCATATCCACCCCTTTTTCCGGATTATAATCAGGAACTCGAACATGTTTCCCTCTCTGAGGGGATTAAACTGACAAGTAGTAAGAACAGCAAGAATGACCTGTTTGAACTCACCTTTATCTTTCCGGAAGGAAAGAGTTCCTCATCTTCTCTTCCTATCGCTGGAGATTATTTTCCCTATATAGGAACGAATAAATTAAAACCGGAAGAACTTCAAAAAGAAGCGTTTCTTCTGGGCTTGGATATAAACTTTCAGGTTGATCTGAACCGCAGTATTTTTTCTCTTTTTGGAAAAGAAGAGGACTTTATCAAAGCTGTCACTTTTCTCCGTGACATCATCCTGGGGGGGGAAGGTTCTGGCAGAACTTTCCGGAAATACGTTCAGGGTCTTCTGAAACGGCGCAAAGATGCCATGCTGAGTAAGCGTTCCCTTCTCTTCGGCGGTCTTTACTCCTGGGGGCTGTATGGTCCTGACTCTCCTTTCCGGGATATCCTGTCGGAAAGAGAGCTTAAGCATCTGAATCCGGGAAAGTTGATGGATGAGATACGTCATCTTTTTAGAATTCCCCACCATATCTACTACTATGGAAATCAGTCTTCCCGGGGCATCGCCTCCCGGATCAGAGAGTTCCATCCCGGTGGACTGCTCTGCCCGGATAGTCCCAGAAAGGCTCGTCAATATAAGGAGAAAACGGCGGAAAACCGGGTTTTCTTTACCCATCATGATATGGTTCAGGCTGAAATGTTTCGTTTGGCAGCTGTCTCTCGTTTTTCTGAGGAGATGCTACCCTCTATCAGTATGTATAACGAGTTTTTCGGTTCCGGTCTGAACTCTCTGGTTTTTCAGGAAATCCGTGAAGCCCGGGGGCTTGCGTATACCGCCTATTCCAGGATGACAGTTCCGGAAAATCCTGGGAACCACCATGTTCTCCACAGTTTTCTTGGAACCCAGGGAAATAAGCTGCTCAGTGCAGCTTCCGCATTGGACAGCCTTCTGCACTGTGTTCCTGAAGAATCAGGACTCTTTCATGAAGCAAGAGCCTCTATGGTAAAAAATCTGGCATCAGAACGGATTCTGGATGACGATGTTTTCTGGTCCTGGTGGGAAGCTGTTGAGCTGGGGCTGAAGCCCGGTTTTCGGGAGGATGTATTCCGGAAACTTGAGCATTACAGCTATCAGGATATGCAGAATTTCTTCCAGCAGACCGTTTTGAGTGCTAAGAGTAACCTTTTGGTATTGGGCAGTCGTGATGAAATTGATATGAAGGGACTTGAAAAAATGGGTGAGTTTAAAGAACTCTCTCCGGAAGAGCTTTTTAATTATTGATATATGGGGGAGGTTTATTTGAACTGCCCCCCATATATTTTTATTATTCTGCCGGTTCTGCAGGGTAGAGGATTATTTCCAGATAGTTATCAGGGTTGAAGTACTTGTTTATCCTATCTTGCAGGATTTCAGCTGTGTAGAAATCCGACAGATAATCCTGAGGTATGATCATCTCCCGTGGCATATCCAGAAGGTAGTTTCTTTCCATCCGAGAGAGCCAGAAACTATTTTTCTGAAGCTGTCCGTCCTGATAGATTTTTCGTGCTTTTGCTACATCATCGCAAATCCTTTTTTCAGCTGTTTCTGTTCTCAGATCTTCCAGAATTTTTTTCACAGATCCGATCAACTCTTCCGTCCTTTCGGGATCACAGGAAAAGGAGATGATAAAGTTGTAATCTTCATAGGGAATTTTTGACGGGAAGGCTCCAATTCCGGGGGAGTAGGTACCGGAATCCCTTTCCCGGATTTTTTCGGTCAAAATAATATCAAGTGAGTCTGTTACGGCCTGAAAGATCTCGGTTTCCCTGTCGCTCCATTCCCACTCTCCCGTATAAATCATGGAGACATAGCTTAGGGGATCAATCCCGCTCTTAATGCTGTCCCTGATAACACCCCCCGGATAGCGTATTCCCCGGTCAACCCAATTCTGATTTTCCTCTCCCGCGGGCAGTGCCGCCAGGTAGGCCCTGATATACTCCTCCAGTTCTTCCGGAGAAATACTGCCGGCAAAAAAGAATGTATATCCTGCGACATTATCAAAACAGTCTTTGTAAAAATCAAAAGCTCTGTCCAGTTGGAATTCATCCATGCGGGAGGTTGTTAAGGGCCGGCTGCGGTAGTGGTTTTGATAGAGTCTTTTTGTTATCAGGTCGCTGTATTGTGTCATTGGGCTGGAGTCCCTGTTGGCCAGGTTGTTTTTTACTCTGGTTTCATAGGAATGCCAGAGAACAGGGTTTTTACCGGGGTCGGTAAAATAGAGGTAGGTTAACTGGAAAAGATCCTTAAGATCTTCCCGGGTGGAACTGCCCCGGAATCCGCTTGTCAGCTCACTTATTACAGGTTTCACCCCTGCTGTTGATCCTGCCAGAATCTTCTCAATCTCTCTCTTTTCATATCCTCCAGCACCACTTTGAATAATAGCCTGTGCCGCAAAGGATGCGGATATATAGTCACTGTCTTCAGCCTGGGAGACGCCACCCGGGGCCATGGCGGAAAAAAGTATTTCGTTATCCTTAAAATCGGTTTCTTTCAGAACAACCCTGGCTCCGTTGTTTAACGTCCATTCATGGATGTCGGGTCCTTCAAAATAGCTTTTACTCTTAATTTTTCCGGGAGTCGGGAGAGTTTGCATCAATTGAAGAGCTATTTCTTTTTCGGCGGGTGGAGTTGTTTGAATCCGGGAGACCTCGAAGTGTATTTTTGAAAGTTCCACCGGGTCAATTGCTTTCACCTCCTCCTTCTCTGGCGTCATGGTATAGACAACCCTGTTCTCATCTGTGAGCCACTGATCTGTCAGTTTGAGAATCTCTTCCGAGCTGATCCCGGAAGCATATTCATTGAACTTTTCCCATTGATACTCTATGCCCGGTGCTGGTTCTCTATCAAGAAAGTGTCTGACATAGTATTCGGCTATTTCTACAGATTCCAGATTGTTACGGTTTTTGTAGATACTCTTAAACTCCGCGGTCAGCTCTTTAAGGGCCAGCTCAAGTTCTGACTGGGAGAAACCGTGATCCTTAAGCTTTTTCTCTTCTGTCAGCAGGGCTTTGTAGGCGGTATAAAAATCATCTTCCGCGCTAAGAACCGTCATTGTATGAAAAGACTTTTTCCTTGTGAGGGAGCTAAAGTCCGCATAGGCATAGGTATAGGGCGGATTTGTCTGATCCAGTAATTCTGACAAACGGTTGTTGAACATTCTGATATACAGTTCGGTTGCGATCTCGTTTCTGTAATCCTCTTCGCTCCGTATCTGTCTCTTAGGGAATTTATTGAAAATAATGGCAGCGGTCCAGCTAGTTTCTTTATCAGATTGCAGGGAGTAGATCGTTTCATTATGAGATGGTACGGCTGCCTCTTTTCTCTCTCTTGGAATAGCCGGGTTGTTATAGGAGGAGAACCTTTTTTTAATGGTCTGAATAACCTCATGAGTGTCGAAATCTCCCACAGCCACAATAGACATCAGTTCAGGACGGTACCAGTCTTTGTAGAAGCGGCGGATTGCTTCAGGAGTACTGTTCTTTATGGAGTCTTCCGTTCCGATGGGCAGTCTCTCGGCATAGAGGGACTCGTACATAATGTCAGAATAGGCTTTATCCATCATTCTGCGAGATGCCCCCAGACCTGTCCGACGTTCTTCGAGGATGATGCCCCGTTCATCCTCAATATCTTTGTCATTAAGACTCATATGAAAGGCCCATTCCTCTAGAATCTGAAACCCAGTTTCAAGGTTCTGTGGATCATCAAGGGGGATCATCAGTTTGTATACGGTTTCATCAAAAGAGGTATGAGCGTTTATATCAGGACCAAACTGCATCCCTATGCCCTGAAGAAAGCGGACCAGATCATTTTCATGAAAACTTCTTGTCCCGTTAAAGGCCATATGTTCTAGAAGGTGAGCCATTCCCAGTTGATCTTCATCTTCCAAGACAGAGCCTGCATTGACTACAAGGCGAAGATAGGCCCTGTCTGCAGGAAAATTGTTTTCTCTTACATAGTAGGTCATACCGTTTTCAAGTATTCCCCTGTGAACAGCGGGATCAAGAGGAACCGCTTCGCTGTTTCCATTGGCATAGAGAGCTGTCAAGGCATTCGCAAATAATAAAATAGTGAAGAATATGTAGTATCTATGTTTTTTCATGGGTTCTCTCCTATTTTATGAATTATTAAGAGTGATTATTTTTTATAGTTAGTATATAATTCATAAAATGTTAGTTATCATTTTAGTGTAAAAATATTTAAAAAAACAGTAGATAATGTTTACAAATACAATTTAAATGGTGAAACAAATGTCAATAAGATCAAAGTTACTTTTCCTGATCACAGGAATTATTCTCTCTTTTATCGTTATTACAGCAGGGTATTTTATAGCGCTGGCTCCGATTGAAAAGATTGAAAGGGAATCGGAAGTCCTGAGAGATCTTCAGGATAGTATTGTGGCTGAGCAGCTTCTGCTTAATCGATTAATGAATCAGACGAATTACGTCCGGGGAGTTGATGAATTTAATAATCAGGTAGAGAAGACCACTCTTATCTTTAAAAAAGTGGAAAAAATCAGTTATCTCCGTGAAATGAGTAAGAGCGTTGGGGAAGCCCTGGATATTATTCTGCGGCTTAAGCAGATGAAGGATGACAGGCTGGAAGAGTTTAGGGTCGCAGATGAAGAGTTCCGCGCTGCGGTAATAGAAGTCTATATTTTTATAGACTCCTTCAACTTCGTGCAAATCTATCAGTCAGCCCGTCTTCGTAACAACATCATGTATGAAAAAGCAGGGCCAAGGTTTAGCCTGGCCATGACAAATTTCATCTCTCAGCACAGTATTTATGAAAATGTTCTACAGAGTTCTTCTTCTGTTGTGGACGAACAGTTTGATCGTATCGACAGTGAAATCAGGAAAATCGAGAAAAGAACCAATATTATTGTCGGAATTGTTTCTGTTCTTACTCTGTTGATAGTCTATTTCGGTAGCTTACTTTTTGCCAAGAGGATTGTAATCAACATCAAGTCTATTGAAAGCAATATCAGCCGTTTAAAAGATGGCGATCTGACATCTGTTAAAAATGTAAAATCCCGGGATGATCTGGGCAGATTGAATGGGAATCTCTCTCTTTTTCAGAGTACCCTGAAAGGGATAATAGACAGGACTAAAGGTGTTTCAGATGAAAACCTCAGTGTGCGGGATAAGCTGACTAGTCAGGTGCAGGAGACAGAAGCTACAAGCCGTTCTATAACAATCAATGCCGAGGAAATGTCTGCGGATATTCAACAACTCGATGAAACAGCCAAGAGTTCCTATGACTCGGTAGAACTTATTACAGAGAAGATTCAAAGTTTGAATAACAGTATTTTAGAACAGACTTCCATGATTGAAGAGTCTTCTGCTGCCGTCAATGAGATGATGGCATCCATTGCCAATGTGGAACAGGTCACCAACCGCAAGCTGGGAAGCCTTAAGGGCATGGTCAGTTCCATGGAAAATGGGAATGAACAGCTGAAAGATACTTCCATGAATATTCAGAAAATCAACAATAGTATAGATGCTATCAGGAATATGATCTCCGTTATTGAAGATATCTCTTCCCAGACAAACCTTCTGTCTATGAATGCTGCTATTGAGGCCGCTCATGCCGGAGAATTCGGAAAAGGATTTGCCGTAGTTTCTGATGAGATCAGAAAGCTGGCGGAAGCTTCCTCGCAGAACTCCCGGGAGATCGGGACTTCCCTGAATGAGATTATCGAAAATATCAAGGAAGCCACAGATTCCAGCGACACCACTCTGGTCACCTTTTCCCATACGGTAAAAGAGGTGGAGGGTCTTTTCGGTTCCATGAACGAAATCAGTCAGAGTATGGTGGAACTGAAAGCTGGTGGAGATCAGATTCTTACGGCCATGAATGCTCTTCAGACCATGGCGATTGACGTAAGGGCGGATTCTTCTGATATGACTGAGCAGTCTGCGACAGTTCGAACGGCAGTTGAAAATGTTCAGGCTATTTCCGGTAGCGTTAATTCCGGGGTAAAACAGGTCTCAGCCGGAATTACCGGTATCTCAAATGCAATCTCTATAATTCAGGATCTGACCGGTTCCATCGGGTCTGTTGCTGAGAGAATCGGTGCGGAGCTGGACTTTTTCCAGACCGTGGCCGAAGAAGATGACTCTGACGAGGAAATAGCCGATACCGCAACTATAATAGTTGATGGATCAGACAAATCTGAAGACAATGATTGAAAGCTTGGTTTTATCCAATTTTTTACGCTTAAGATAAATAAAAAACCCGTTCATAATGAACGGGTTTTTTTGTTAAATTACCTGAATCAGGAGAGACTTTTCATCTCTGTCATAAAACCACGAAGCATCTTTCCTATCTTTTCAATAGGATGATTTCTGATGGCGTCATTAACAGTAATAAGATTGATGTTGTCAAGTTCTGTATCACTGTTGCTTCCTTTTCCGATGATGTCTGTTTCAACAGACTTCATGAAATCTTCAAGCATGGGAGTTGCCGCATTGGCAAAAAGGTAACAGCCGTATTCAGCTGTATCTGAAATAACTTTATTCATCTCATACAGTTTCTTTCTACTGATTAGGTTCGCAATGAGAGGGAGTTCATGGAGGGATTCATAGTAGGCTGATTCAGCTTTGATTCCTGTTTGGGTCATCACTTCGAAAGCCAGTTCTACACCTGTTTTGATCATGGCTACCATCATCAATCCATTATCAAAGAATTCCTGCTCACTGATTTTCATGGATCCAGCCCGGGTAGTTTCAAAGGCCGATTGACCGGTCTCCTCTCTCCAGCCCAGAAGATTAACATCATCATTGGCCCAGTCTTCCATCATTGTTGAGGAGAATACTCCACTCATAATGTCATCCATATGTTTTTCAAATAGAGGTCTCAGGATAGTTTTCATCTCTTCAGACAGTTTATAGGTTTTAATTTTGTCAGTATTGCTGAGACGATCCATCATATTGGTGATGCCACCATGCTTTAGTGCTTCTGTAATAGTTTCCCATCCAAACTGAATGAGCCTGGAGGCATAGGAGGCTTCAATATTCTTTTCAATCATCTTATCGAAAAGAAGAATGGATCCGGTCTGAAGCATACCGCATAAAATTGTCTGTTCGCCCATAAGGTCTGATTTTACCTCTGCCGTAAAAGAGGAGTGTAGAACTCCAGCCTTGTGAGCGCCTGTTGCTGCTGCATAGGCCATGGCAATTTCGAGTCCGTCTCCATTAGGATCGTTTTCGGGGTGTACCGCAATCAGGGTGGGGACTCCGAATCCTCTTTTATACTCTTCCCGTACTTCTGATCCGGGAGATTTTGGAGCAACCATAATAACCGTCAGGTCTTTTCTGATCTGCATTCCTTCTTCAATAATATTGAAGCCGTGAGAGTAGGAAAGGGTGGCACCCTTTTTCATAAGGGGCATAACCGCATTTATAACGGCTGAGTGCTGTTTGTCCGGAGTCAGGTTCAGAACCAGGTCGGCTGAGGGAATAAGATCTTCATAAACAGCAGCGACAAAACCGTTTTCTGTGGCATTGATATAGGATTGTCTTTTTTCTTTGATAGCAGCTTCTCTGAGGGCATAGGATATATCAAGTCCGCTGTCTCTCATGTTAAGCCCCTGGTTAAGCCCCTGGGCTCCACAACCGATAATAACAACTTTCTTTCCTTTCAGTTTTTCAACTCCGTTGAATTCAGAATGTGAAATAAGGCTGCAAGTTCCTAATTGATCCAGTTTTTTTCTTAAAGGCAATGTATTGAAGTAATTCATATTCGTTCCTATTTTCCCTGAGGGATAGTCAGTTTCTTAAAGAAAAACTAACCCGTGTCTCTCCTGTTGTCAATCTGAAAAAGATTAAATGCTGCTGTTATGTTTGAAAGGGTTTGTTGCGATAAATGCAATAAAATAAAAATGCTTTGATATTATATCAATCACAATGAATTCCAAAAAATGCATTGCTCATAGTAAACAGAAAAAAAAGACCGCCTTTACAGGCGGCCTTGTATTGATAATCAGTTATTAATCTTCTTTATAGAACAGAGATCTTTCTGTTTCAAGATCGAAGAAGTGCAGTTTTTCCAACCGGGGAGAAAAATTGACTTCGTCCCCGACTTTAACTGTGATAGTAGGATCATTCTTTGTTGTAAAAGTATGAGATCCTGTATTGATGTGCAGCTGAGTTTCAGCACCAAGAGGCTCGATTACAACTACTTTTGCTACCATATTGTTTTCAACAGGAGTTGTAGTGAAATCCAGGTCTTCGGGTCTGATTCCAACAAGAATTTCTTTCCCGACATAGTTTTTCAGTACTTCTCTTCTTTCATCAGTAATAGTTACTTTCATACCTTCTTCGATGATATTAATATTACCGTTTTCTTCTGTTACTTTTGAAATAGCAATGTTCATGGGTGGTGAACCGATGAATCCTGCAACAAATCTATTAATAGGTTCGTTGTATAGTTTCAGTGGAGAACCAATCTGCTGAATGATTCCACCCTTCATAACAACAATTTTGTCACCCATTGTCATGGCTTCTACCTGGTCATGGGTTACATATATCATTGTTGCAGAGAGTCTGGAATGAAGAGCACCAATTTCGGCTCTCATCTGTACCCTCAGTTTAGCATCAAGGTTTGAAAGGGGTTCATCAAAAAGGAATACTTTTGGTTTACGAACAATCGCACGACCAACAGCAACACGCTGTCTTTGTCCACCGGAGAGGGCTTTTGGCTTTCTCTCCAGAAGTTCTTCGATATCCAGAATCTGAGCAGCTTCTTTAACCCGGGCTTCAATATCTGATTTAGGATATTTGCGGATTTTCAGACCAAAAGCCATATTGTCATAAACAGACATATGAGGATACAGAGCATAGTTCTGGAATACCATTGCGATGTCTCTGTCTTTGGGTGCTTCCTCGTTCATTCTCTTGCCATCGATGAGGAGTTCTCCATCACTGATGTCTTCAAGACCTGCTACCATTCTCAGAGTGGTTGATTTACCACATCCGGAAGGACCTACCAATACTACAAATTCCTGGTCTGCGATGTTGATGTTTACCTTATCAACCGCTTTTACATTGCCGTCGTAAATTTTAGTTATATCTTTCAAGATAACTTCGGCCATAGAATACCTCCATGGGATTATTTTATAGTTCGTATCTTATTATGAAAAATTCTATCTGTCAAATTAATTTCTCTGGAGGCTGAATCCGGATGCTGAACCTTCATCAGAGCAATCAGGGGAGTTCTTGTAGAGGATCCGGATTCAGGAGAAGCCATTTTCTGTATTCTTCTGTAAGTGATTTCGCTTCAGCCGCTGCGGAAAGGACTTTTATGGCATGGGGGATTATAAGCTCATCACAGACTTTTTCCCATTGGGGCAGGGGAGCCGGGATGCTACCGAATTCTCCGGGGTAGGGGATTTTCCCCTTCAAGGTAGGATAGGCTTTACTAAGAATTGTTTCGTTTATTCTGTAATTTGCGGAAATCCCGTCCAGACCGAAAATACGGTCTCTGTTCTGAATTATATTATGAATATAAGAATCCCAGTTCTTCTCCTGAAGAAGCCACTTTATCAGAGCATCCACACCCTTCGGGTTGGGAGGATCCATGAATACTCCCGTAGATATGATTTGACGAGGCCGTAGATGGTTGTCGCTACTGAATATTCTGCTGGAAAGTTCAGCAGTGATACTATCCGGTAACAGCATGAAATCAGAGAGGCGGAGAAAACTGAATCCTATTCTGCCCGATATGATAAGTCTGTAATCAGGGATGTATCTATATTTTGAATTAAACTGCTTTATTTCCTCTGTCCCCTGATTGTTTTCTATGTTCCAGCTGCTCAGTTCAAAAGTCTTTTTTTTATAGATTTCTGAAGAATTTTCCATGAAATCCTGAAAGGATATATTTACGGTACTAAGATAATCCATAATGAAGTCATGGGACCACTGAGGTGAAAATCCGGCATTTGTCAATCTACCGTCATTGGAAATATTAAATGATGAGGCCGACTCACTTAAATCTTCCCAGCTCATATACTTGGATTCTCCAGAGTAGGAGTTCTCATTGAATATGATCAGAGGCAAATCCAGAGACAGTGGAATAAGCTTCAGCTCTTTTTCGTAGATACAGGACTGAAGAATCTCGGGATACACATTCTGTATGTAGGGTGACTCTCTCAGCTTATTCAGATTCATCATTCTGCTGAGATAGACGTCGGAATGAATATCCTTTGAGAGAAGCATGTCTCCTTTTGTAATATTGTTTCCGTTGACAGCTTCCGTAATATGATGGATCTCTGCCGTATACTCGCACTGCTGATTATTAAATTGAGTCAGAAGCAGGGTTGCTTCGGGGATATCCGTATATACCTGAATTGTCTGATTTTCTCTTGTGCAGGATAAAATCAGGGATAATAGTCCGATTATAAATATTAGTTTCCGCATATTAAAGAATGTAGGAGAGTCTCGACGGGTTGTCAATAAGCTGAGGGACGGGGATAATGAAGCCGTGTTATTCAGACAATATAGTAAATATTTAAAAGACAAATATAATGAGACGGTCTACCGTATTGGTGTAGATGGTGGTTTTTCCTGCCCCAACAGGGGGAATAATCGACATAATCCCGGATGTTCTTACTGTGATGTATATGGGGTGAGAGCAGCCTATATTGGAGAAAGCTTTCAACCTCTGGAAGAACAGATTCGCCGTTCCGCTGCTGTTATGCGCAAACGATATAAGGCTGAAACCTTTATTCTCTATTTTCAGGCTTATTCCAGCACTTTTGCTCCTGTTGATAAACTGAAAAAGATTTATGATCATGGTCTGTCTCTGGCCAAATTTGTGGAGCTTGTGGTATCGACTCGTCCTGACTGTATAAATGAGAAGATCGCAGACCTGCTTGGGTCCTATGTCAGGGATGATTTTGATGTCTGGGTGGAACTGGGGCTTCAGTCCGCCCATGACAAAACCCTTGACCGGATCAACCGGGGGCATGATGTTAAAAGATTCGAGAGAGCCTATCATATGCTGAGAGCGCGGGGAATTAAGGTGGCAGTTCATCTTATTTTTGGACTCCCTGATGAAGATCGACCGGAAATTCTTGAAACGGTCCGTTATCTGGCGGCCTTAAAACCGGATGGTGTGAAATTTCACAACCTCCATATCCCGACGGGCTCTCCTCTCTATAAGGAATATGAGGCGGGGGAACTTTCTTTTCCCGACAGTTACAGGCATATGACATATGTCGCGGACGCCATTGAGATGCTGCCGCCTGAAACTATTATTATGCGACTGACCACAGATACTCCCCATCAGCGTCATCAGCTTCCCGGTGCCTTTCTGAACAAATCGCAGGTCTATGATCTTTTAAAAAAAGAACTGAGCAGCCGCGGAACCAGGCAGGGATCCCTGTATAAAGAATAGAAAATAATTCCTGCTTATTCTCTCTTCCTGATATACTTTATTTCGGGTTAGAATAAAAATTATTAGTGGAGGTTCTGATTTTGCCCATATTTGATTATGAAGTTTTTGATAAACTGGATGAATTGAAGAAACAGTATGAAAGTAATATGAGTAATTCTTTTATTCGTTCGGCTCTTATCTCATTGGACCTGCCCTATGAAATACGTAGCGGAATTGAAGGTATTACGGATAAGCTGGATTATTATAAGCAGCAGGGATACCGTTTTGAAGAAATTTATAATGGTATATATGGAATGGCCCTTTTTATCTACCGGGCGAGAATGGAGATTGTTCCCTACCTGAAAAACAGTCCGTCCCTGAGCGCTGTCTCAGCATCGGAAAAAATACTAGCTAGTATGGCTGCTGATAATCTTAAGGCGAATCTGAATATTCTGGCAGATCGCTTGAACGAACTATACCTCTGTGTTGTCAGAATTGATGTGGACTCACATAAGGTAAAACAGCCAGTTTATAAAAGAATCCCTCAATTGGATAAGCTTGGTCAGTTTCTCACCTCAACTAATCCTGGTCTCTTTTAAGAACTTTTAACGCCCATCTGCAGGCATCTTCCAGAGAGGGATCCTTCGCCTCTGAGAGTCTTTTCTCAATAAGTGGTATCAATTCGGATAAGCCTTCGTTGGCGGCACATAGAACGGCATTTCGTTGCAGCATGCGGGGGGTTATCCAGCTCATGCCCATGTTGCTGTTTCTGAAATAGGATTTAATCTCCTCCTGAGCTGCAGTCAAAAGGAATGTGAGAGGGATTCCCTGTGGGAGAGCACCGAGATCAATGGCTCTGCTTTCGGGAATCTTCCGGTTCCATGGACAAATATCCTGGCAGATTGTGCAGCCGTAGAGTATGCTGCCCCAGTTTCTTTTAATATCATCCGGAACTATTCCTGATTCGGTGGTCCAGAACTGCAGGCATTTTTCCTTACAGAATCCTTCATCGCTGATAGCTCCCCCCGGGCAGGCTTTTTCACAGAGCCGGCAGTTCCCGCAGTTTGATAGTGCCTCGTCGTTTTCTTCGGGAGAATATTCTAAAACTTTTATTTCACCCGGCAGGATCATACCGGCCAGAACTCCACGACTCCCTATGCTGCGATTTATGAGAAGGCTGTTTTTTCCGCGGAATCCCAAGCCTGCTTCCAGAGCAAGACTTTTTTCAGGAAGCCGGGAGTTTGAAAACAGGCGATACTGTTTTTTTGTCAGTTGCGGTGCCACCTGTTTAACAATTAGTTTCATACGGTTAATTGTTTCTTTGTAGTAATTTCGGCAGGAAAATGGGGCGATCTGCCCCATTCCTTTTTCCTTTGCTTCATTTTCCCTGTGTATAGGAAACATGGCAATGATGATCTGACCGTCGGAGGAGAATCCCTGGTCTTCTATAATTTCTTTAGCAAGGGGACTCTCTTTTGGAACCATCCTTACAGCAGAAAATCCCTGTTTTTTAAAAAGTGAAAATAAAATATTCTGATTCAGTTTTTTCCTCCAGTTGTCAAGAGACAGGATTTGTCGTTGACAGCAGTTTTAATTTAACCTAAATTATGAAGATGGTCAAAAATGGGTCATCAGGCTTTTTGGATAAAATACTTAGTCTCTTTGTAACAATAGGTGATGCGGAGAAAGATAAGCGACGCCTTATAAAAGAAATTAAAAAAGATCTCAAGAAGAGAAGCAAATACTTCAGGGTAAAAGGAAATACGGCTCAACCGGCTCTTGCTAAGCTCTTCTATGATATGTATAAGGTGGTCGGACCTGCTCAGGTTCTTCTGGAGTCATTGAAAGACTCCGGAGTCATCCGTGCCATTATTATTGAAAATTTTCTCTCTGAAGATCAGAAAAAGCTGGTAGGGTCTCTTTCTGAATCCAGCATCAGGAAGCGCTGTGCAGCCTCCAAGTCTTTGAAGAATGTCAGAGACCAGATCAAAGAGGAACTGATTCAGACATACACTTTTTTTGATATGAAGGCTGCAAAAGACATCAACAGACTCTACAGTTCTATGATGGTGATGCAGGATTTTATTAAGTTCGATTATTATTTCCTGCTTAAAAAGTTCGACTCTCTGCTACCGGAACGGGATTTTAAATATATTCCAAGATTTGAGAGTATCAATGGGGAATATATTGTTGACGATTTGAAAGATTTTGATATGATTCTGTCTGTTTTTAATGAATCAGAGGATTGGGATGTTATTCTGGATGTGCTTTCCCAGTACCGGGATATGGAAGCCATATCAAGGGACGGATGGAAGAAGGTTCTGCAGATAGTAAAAGAATTGAAGAAAACCAGTATACTGGGGCTTGTTGTTAAAGTTCTGGACGAAAATCCGGGGTATAAGGTTCTTCCCGAATCCTATACTTTCGAGATTGTTGAGGATTATCTCTCTGATATCAAAAATACGGCAGAGCAGATTCTGATGAGTATTGTGGATGACAGAAAAAAAAGTCAGCGAGATTCTCTTCTTGTGAATATCTACGGTACTACCTCTGTTTTCCGGATGAAATATTATACAGAGAAAGCCAATATGGCATTTTCGAAGAAAGTGAATTCCGGCTTTGCCTATGTTGAACCCTTGAATTTCCTGAAAGCCTTCTTTCTTGATTACTATAAAGGTCCTATCCGGCAGATGGTGGACCGCTTGCTGATTACGGGAAAATGGTCTTCAAATATAGCATCTCAGCAGTTTTCCGAGTCCTATCATCAGCTTATGACTATGACAGACGAATTAATTCAGTTTGATAATTCACTTGCTGATGAAACTGATTTGGGAACAAAACTGAAAAGACTTGTTCGGGCGGCAGATAGAGACCGGAATGCTCTGGATTCTATGCGTAATGTATTGAATACGGTAAATGATCAGGCCTATTCTATCCTGAATAACTCGGCACAGCATTTGCTTGCTATCGGAAAGAATCTGAAGCGTTGTATTGATGATTATCGTGCACCCAAGCACGAATTGATTGTAAATTGGAAAGAGATTGAAGCGATGAGCGAAGAACCTCTTGTCAATCAAATGAGTGAGTTGTATAAAAAGATCTATTATTTCCTGCAGTTGATGCAGTATTATCTGAAAGGGGAATAGATAACAGGTGGATAAGAACAAGGTTCCCAACTGTCTACGCTGTGAGCATTTTTTTGTTACTTGGGATCCGGCTTTTCCAAGAGGATGCCGCATTTTCGGTATTAAGAGCCGTAGTCTGCCCTCCATGGAAGTTCGCAAAGCTACTGGTAGGCAGTGCCCCAGTTTCAAAGAGTCCGCCCGTTTGAAGAAACAGTAACACCTCGATTATTTCTGGAGTTTATATGAGTTTAAATTGTGGTATTGTAGGACTTCCGAATGTCGGTAAGTCCACTATCTTTTCTGCGCTGACAGCCGCACCGGCTGAAGCAGCTAACTATCCTTTCTGTACAATTGATCCCAATGTGGGTATTGTAAGCGTTCCAGATTCTCGGCTTGAAAAGATTGCCGAACTGGTTCCGGCGGATAAAGTGATTCCTGCTATTGTGGAATTTGTTGACATTGCAGGTCTTGTTAAAGGCGCTTCCAAGGGAGAAGGCCTAGGGAATAAATTCCTGGCGAATATCCGGGAAGTCGGAATGATCGTTCATGTTGTCCGTTGTTTTGAAAACCCTGATATTGTTCACGTGGAGAATAAAATCAATCCTAGTGATGATATTGAAGTTATCAATATTGAGCTGGCCCTTGCAGATCTTGGGTCTGTGGAGAACCGGCTTAGTAAGAATGACAGGTTTGCACGGAGCGGGGACAAGAAAATCCGTGATACTGCTCTGAAAATCAAACCTCTTCTGGAGAGGCTTGCTGCTCATCTGGGAGAAGGCCATGCTGCCCGGCAGTTGGATCTGACTGATGATGAGAAGGCACTTCTTTATGATTTGCATCTTATTACCATGAAAAAGCAGATCTATCTCTGTAATGTGGATGAGGATGGACTGGACGGACAGGGCGACTTTGTTAAACAGGTAAGGGATATTGCCGATAAGGAAGGTACTGAGGCTGTTGTTCTCTGCGGAAAACTTGAAGCGGATATTGCAGCTTTGGATGATCCGGAAGAGCGGGCTGTATTTCTTGAGGAAGCGGGACTGGAAGAATCCGGTCTTTCCCGTCTGGTTCGAACCACCTATAAGACTCTGGGACTCCGTACTTTTTTTACTGTAGGCGGCACAGAGAATAAAGCATGGACTTTTCAGGAGGGAATGAAAGCTCCTCAGACGGCAGGAGTTATCCATACGGATTTTGAAAAAGGATTTATCAAGGCAGATGTCTATCACTGTGACGACCTTTTTGAAGCCGGGACAGAAGGGGCTATAAAGTCTGCCGGTAAGCTGCGAATAGAAGGAAAAGAATATGTCGTCCAGGATGGCGATTGCATGTTCTTTAAATTTAACGTATAGGACTATTTTTTCGTATTAATTGAAAAAGGGACTGAGTCATCAGCCCTTTTTATTTTTCATAAATAAGCCCTTTGAATCAGAACGATGAATTCCGAGGAAGACTCGGTTCTGGCGGAACGATATAAAGGGGTTCATCCAGTAGAAAGTTTTCCATCAGATCGGAAGAGGGCATTAGGCTCTGCCCCGAGGCCTGCTTGTCTATTTCTAGAAAGATACGGAAATAATAACGGGCAAGGGCCAGCTTTTCTTTGAACTCATTCCGTCTCTTATCATAAATCTGAAGTGTTCTGATGGTTGTTTCAGAAAGTTTCATACGAACCTGGTCGGACTGATCCATTATAGCGGTCAGATCGTAGAGTGTGTAATAGATATTTTCCATCATGGGGAGTCTTGACCGCAGGCGTATAATACCGTTACTTAAGGATATTTTGTCTCTGGTGGCTTCGCCCATGGATATGGATTCATTCTTTTCAATAATTCTCTCCCACTTCTGAAAGATATCCTGTTTGGAACTAAGATCCGCAAAGGTCTCCAGGAAGCCGGGAGCACTCTGCAGGTACAAATTGGCGTAATGATTCAGAGACACAGCCCCGTTGATCAGAAGGGCATCCAGCCGAATCTGTTTCCAATCGGATATGTAGGAATCTATTTTTTCAGGTTCAAGGCTTTTTGTCTCAATATCACCCTTGGAATCTGCTTCATAAATACTTCCGGGCTGAATATAAGAATCCTTTCCATCTGTAGAGCACTGTACTTTTCCATCCCGGCATGTGACGAGGAGAGAAGAATCGGCTGCTATTACAACAGAAAAGACTGTTCCTCGTACACCCATTACGGATGAATCGGTTTTTATATTCAGCTGCCCACCCTGAATCAGAGCGGCGGCTCTTGTTTGAACTGCTCCTCTGTGAAGGTTAATGGAGGTCTGGGGGGACTGTTTTTTTATGACATGTTCCATAAAGAGAGTCGTATCTTCCATGATATGGACTATTACATCGGGAGAAACGGGGGTTTCGATTGCAATCTCGGCATATCCGTCGGGGCCGGTCTGAATAATATCATAGGCTAAAATTTCGGTCCCGTAGTCGATCTCGTCGTACTCGAGAAACTCTCCATTCCGGGATATTGAGATATCTCCATCCAGGTCGACAATTTTCGCTCGAATTTCCGAAATGGCTGGAAAAACTGCAGTCAGCTGGATAATCAGGGAAAGTAACAATATATGATAATGCTTTGTTTTCATAGTATCCTCATTCAGGGTTCTCTTCAAATATAAACCTGATTCTCCGTATTATCAATTTGCTATTGTGATTTATTGTTCTGCATGATAACTAATTTCAGAGAAATTGTATTATACATGAGTTAATATTTGTAGAATGAGGAGCATATGATGACCCGGATTAATATATGTTTATTACTAAGTTTTTTGTCGCTGGCTTTTAGCCTTAACGCCCAGCAGGCTCAGGGCCTCGACCCTGTTCCAACGGCTTTGAATCAGTCCATGCCGCAGGCAAATCCTAAAGGCATTATCCTGGAAAAAGATGCTGCTCCGGGTGACGGTTTGAAATTGGAAGGCTTACCCTTCCGGGTAGATTTAAGACAGTTCCTTCCTCCCGTAAAGAGTCAGGGTCCCATAGGCAGCTGTTCCGCCTGGTCTACGGTCTACTATGCAAAAACCATACAGGAGAACCAGGAACGTCAGTGGGGCGCCGAAACAGAAGATCATCAGTACAGTCCTCTCTTTACCTATAACCAGATTACCGGAGGTGTGAACCGGGGAACCTCTATTGTGGATCATATGATCCTGATCGAAAAACAGGGTGTTCCCACTCTCAGTGTTTTTCCCCATACGGAAAATATAAAAATTCTCCCAGACAAGAACGTCCTCTCTGAAGCTGAGAAATACAGATCTGTCTCCCACAGGAATCTGGATCAGTACAACAGTAAAACCCAGACCTGGTCAGTGGATCTGCAGACCGTTAAAACTGCTCTGGCTGAGGGACTGCCTGTTGTAGGCGGTTTTCAGGTCTATAAAAACTTTTATGACTATAAAGGTGGTATCTACAATCGGGTAGAAGGATCTGCCTCGGGCGGCCATGCCATGTGTATCGTCGGCTACGACGACAGGAAAGGCGCTCTGTTAATCGTTAACTCCTGGGGAACATGGTGGGGGGAAGACGGATTCATGTGGATGGATTACGACCTTTTCGAACCATTGTGTACCTATAACTGTGCGCTAATGTACGACTCTATTGATTCTGTTCCCGAGCTGATTTCAGCCCCTTTGGATCTGAGTGGAACAAAGGGGGTCTATAAGGACAGGATTGATCTTTCCTGGAGCGCCGTGGAAGATGCGGATGCCTACATTATTTACAAAGTGAATAACAAAGAGGGGGTACTCAAGGAAGTAGCCAAAACGGAAGAGCCTGTCTATCTCGATGAGGAACTCCCCCCTGGTGTTAGCTATGTCTATGCTGTTAAGAGTGTGAACCGGAAGAAGACAGGCTCCCTGGAGAGTGATTTCAGCGAGATTGTTGAGGGATGGACTGCCGAAGTAAAGATGCCTCCAGGTATTCCTGCAAACCTGGATTTTGCATTTTACAGGAAAAATCCCGTACTGGTCTGGGAGCCGGTGGAAGAGGCGGAGGGATACAATGTCTACAGATGGTCTGCCGAAAAGGAGTCCTTTCTTCAGATCGGAAGTTCTGCAGATTCCGCCTATATGGATGTCTCTTTCAGTGATATTCCCGATGCGGGGATAATCTACTATATAGTTCAGGCCTACAACGGCTACGGTGAGGGCTATGCCACGGACAATCTAGCCATACTGAAAGAGCTGGAGACTGTGGAAGAGGCCGTTGTTATTGGTGTAAAAGAAACCCGGGACGACGTGGCGCTTGCCGCTTCTGAGCAGGAACCTTTTGACGGTGAGTATCACCGGACGGACTACTTTGATTACGAGTATACCATGGCCCAGTTCAAAGAGTTCTACAAGAAGGAGATGGAAGCCTTTCGTGATTTTCAGAAAGAGGAAAAAGACGATTTGGAGGCCTGGAAGAAGGCCAATGACTGGCGGGGGAATTGATCCTCCCGGATTATCTCCAGAGCTCTGGATTCAATAATCAGGGGTGGTGTATAAACTTAAATATTTCGAAAATGGGTTTGTTCATAACAAAAAAACCGCCGGATCACTCCGGCGGCTTAATTCTTCTAACAAGGAATATGCTTAGTTTCCAGCTTCTTCAGATTTCAGAGGATCATTAGCTATGCTCTCTTCGAGCATTTTCAGAGCCTGATCAGATTTGAACTCAGCGAAAGCGGCTTCTTCATTTCTTACGAAGATATCTTCAACTGCATCTGTGATTTCTGTTTTGGGGTAGGAAACCATTGCATACCAGTTACCGTCAACGGCTGCATAAACTTTTTCAGTTACCGCACCCTTCAGTTCTACATCTGAAATCTGTTTGGTAATAGTTTCAACCATGCTGATGAACTGGGCGTTCTCCCCTTCTCCAGCCTGCTGTGCATAGTCTGTCATGACATTCTGTACACGGGTGTTAACCTGTTTTGCAATGTCGGTTCTAGCACGGGAAATAGCTGTATCTCTGGACAGACTGTCTGTAGACATCTTTGCCTGGCCAAGTCCATAGATGACATCTTCTGCTACGGGAGGATTCAGGTACCATTCGGGAAGATCTCTTCTCTGTTCGGGCTCGGAAGCTGTTGAAGCACAGCCGGCCATCATTGCAAAAATCATTAGAAGAGATCCAATGATAATTAAATTTCTTTTCATGTGTTTATCTCCTTAAAGTTTTACCTGTTGTAATAACATGGCAAAAAGTCATTTTAGTTCCTTTTTATTATATTCTCTATTGGTCGGGATATCCAGATTAGGGAGAAAGTTTTAAATTTAATTACTTTTATGAAGAAATGCTTTGAAAGAATCAAAATTAGCATGGGGCAGGTCGATAGTAAAGCTTCTCTGCCCCACATTTTCAGGATAATGGGCATCCGAACCGGTAATCTCAGGATAGCCGAAGCTGTTGAGAGAGCAGGGGGAATGCATTACTTCCACAGCATCATAGCTGTTTGCAGGAAGAAATCCAAGCTGGCTGGAGATACTGAAGGCCGGACGGTCGATATGGGCCGGGATAAACAGACCGCCTCTTTCGTGGACCATGGGAATCAGCTCTTCCATGGCGTAATCCACAGCACCGCCGGCAAGAAATTTCTCCAGCTCTCCCAGAATATTTTCATCCTCATCCACAATAATCTGATCTCCCATTTTTTCCGGATCATTGATCACGCTGCTTAGGTTTTCATATATCTCATATCCGAATTTCATGGCTGTTTTCAGCTCTCCAAACAGGCAGAGCAGGTGAGCTTCCTCTCGTCCGGTGACTTCCAGGCCGAAGACTGGGCATATTCCGGCCCGTTCACAGCAGATCTTAAAGGCGGGAAGATTATCCACGGCGTTATGGTCCGTGAGAGCCAGTATATTGATATTTTTTTTGTAGGCCTCTCGCACAAGGCGGGAAGGTGACATTTCAAGGCTAGCGCAGGGACTGAGGCAGGAATGATTATGCAGATCAATACGACAGGTCATGCCAGATGAGCGTGAACCTTCCAGGAAGCGGTGAACTGGTTGTCTTTGGTGCGGAAAACAGATATCTCTTCATCCGTAGCTGAGCTGAGCATGCCTTCAGGGGCTGGTCTGTTGTTGCAGATCAGAATAGCCTTTATTCCCGCAAGGGATGCAACAGCAACCGTATTCTTATGAGCCTGAATCGTTATCAGGACAGAATCTTCAGGAGCATTCCCCATTACATCGCTGAGCAGATCAGAACAGTAACCCTCTGAAATCTCCTCGTTATTGCTTTCGGATACCAGGCACTCATATCCCAGTTTATCGGATAAGTCCTTAACCTTCATTCTTTCTCTCCTTTCTCTTTTTCCGGATGGGTATAGATCAGGCAGGACACAACGGTTCCTTCCCCGGCTATCGATTCGATATTAAATTCATCAGAGACTCTCATTACGTTGGGAAGGCCCATGCCTGCGCCGAATCCGAGAGAGCGGATCCAGTCGTTGGCAGTAGAAAACCCTTCCGTAAGGGCTTTCTCAACATTTTCAATACCGGGTCCATTATCTGCCGCGGTAATTTTTACACTATCACTATTCAGATCAAACTTCATTCGTCCACCCTTGGAGTGAACCACCTGGTTTATTTCCAGCTCATAGGAGGCTACGGCAATACGGCGGATGATTTTCCGGTCAATCTGCCGCTTTTTAAGAGCCTTTTTTATTTCGGTTGATGCTCTACCGGCATTCTCAAAGTCAAAGCGGTGGCACATAAAATTCATTTTCACCGGGCCATCGTTTTCCGCCTTTGTTTTCGGGATCAGCTCTTCCAGACGGGTCATTTCCGTGTTCATTTCAAGAAGCAGATGGTTAACGATATCCCGGCTGGTTATAATCCCGACAAGTTTTTTGTGAATATTAAGAACGGGAAAGCGACCGTAATGATACTTATCCATATAATTGATAGCAAAGGAGAGGGGCATGTCCTCTTCCAGGACGATAACATTCCTAGTCATATTATGCCGGGCGCTTTCTTCAATCTTTCCCTGCTCCATGGCAGAAAGAAGATCCTCCATGCTGACAATTCCCATCAGTCTGGAACCTTCCACAATGGGAACTCCGGTGATTCGCTCCTGTTTCATAATTTCCTGGATATGTCGCATGGAACTGTTTCTTTCGGCGGTCTTAACATCTTTGGTCATGACATTTTTTATCTTCAGACGGAAAATCATTTCAAGGATGACAGAGGGTGAATTATCTGTGTTGAGAGGTATGACGTGCATATAACTATCTTACATCTTTTTTTGTGTAAGTAAAAGCATCAATGTTCTGAAAGCAGGCGCGCTGGCTCAGACCTTTATCAATGAGGGTTTTTACATTTTGGCCGGTTCCTCACAGCAGGGCCTGGTTAATATGACAGTGGCCAGAAATAAAATTCATGATATATTCAGAAAGTACGGTCTGGTGGTTGATCGGGTGCCTATGTCATGGCTATTCTTGTTCTGGTCTTTGTCCGGAAGAATTTGCAGATGGAACCGGCTGTTCTCGGCAAACCCTTCGATAGGGAAAATCGTCTTTAGTCAATCTAAGGTCGTTCTATACTGTCCCCTCTTCGCTGATCTGGAAAAAAAGGTTTTCAATTTCCAGACAGATGTTTACATTCTGTATCCGGCAGGTTTCTGTATTTTTCAGCTCAACCGGAGAGAAATTCAGGATACCCTGAATTCTGGCTTCCAGCAAAAGGTCTCTTGCACGGGATGCTGCCTCTGCGGGAACGCAGAGGATAGCAACTCTGATTTCATGCTGGGTCAGGTAGTTGTTTAAAACTTCCATGGGATAGATGGGAATTCTATTTATTTCAGCTTCCCGGGGGGTTATATCAAATCCTGCGGTTATATTAATCCCTTCTTTATGAAAGGCTTCATGCTTGATCAAGGCTTTTCCCAGGTTTCCGCAACCCACCACGACAACATCCTGCAGTTCGCTGCTTCCGAGGATCTGATTGAAGGATTCAATTAGATCATTGATATTGTAACCGCCCTTTTTGTTTCCCAGAGACAGACTCATCTTGGACAAATCTTTTCGCACCATGGCTGGGGAAACACCTACAGCATCGCCTAAATTATTGGAGAAAACTTTTTCCAATCCCAAAGATTTTAATTGAATTAAAATCCTCTTATATTTGATTAATCGCGTTGTGTACTCTGTATTTGGTCTCATAACCCTTATATTGTAACGCAATTCACAACAAATGTAAATTAGTCTCACCTAAGAGTTTTTAATCACAAAACACAGTCAAAAATCATTGAATTTTTCAGAAAGAAACCTTATACTAGATTAATCAATATTTTTATATAGATTTTAGTGGAGGTTCCATGCCTGTTGAAACAAAAGAATTGAAAATGAGTGAAGGGCTTCTCAGTTTTATTACTGAGTGGAAGAAAAAGCCCGGTAACTTGATTATGATCCTGCATCGGGTTCAGGGAGAGTTCGGTTATATCCCTAAGGGAATAGCTGAAGAATTGGGGAAGATGCTGGATGTACCCCTGGCAAAAATTTACGGTGTCATTACGTTTTACCATTTTTTCAAACTGGAAAAACCGGGAAAACACACGATCTCTGTCTGTATGGGTACAGCTTGTTACCTGAAGGGTGGACAGGATCTGGTTGGCGAGCTTGAACAGCTTCTCGGTGTCGGCTGCGGTGGTACGACCGATGATGGTCAGTTTACACTGGAAGCAGTTCGATGTATCGGCTGTTGCGGTTTGGCCCCTGTGCTTACCGTTGGTCAGGAAGTCTTCGGAAAGCTTACAACTGATAAGCTTCCTGAGATCATTGCAAAGTTCAAGTAGTACAAAGAGCAGATGCACTATTCATTGAGTGACATGATTCTGGATCTGATCCAGAACTCCATAGAGGCGAAAGCCGAAAGAATTACCCTTGATCTGATCCGATCCGATAATTATCTGACTGTCCGCCTGTGCGATAACGGCTGCGGGATGACAGAAGGAGAGCTGAAAAAAGTGAGTGATCCGTTCTATACGGACGGGATCAAGCACAGCCAAAGGAAGATCGGTCTTGGAATCCCCTTTCTGATACAGACGGTAGAACAGACGGATGGACGTTTTGAGATACATTCTGAGAAGAACATGGGAACCTCTTTAGACATACAGTTCAACCTGGGGAATGTTGATACACCCCCGGAGGGAGACTGGCCTGGCTTGTTCAGGCAGGCCTTCTGTTTTGAAGGGGATTACGAACTGGTTATTAATCGAAAACTGGTCAGTGATGATAAAAGGGAGACCGGATACACCCTCAGCCGTATTGAGCTGAAGGAAGTATTGGGAGATTTCAATGATTCTGCTGCTATGATCCTTTTAAGGGATTATATGCGCTCTCAGGAAGAAGATTTGTTAAGCCAATTGAAGGAGATACATTAAATGGCAAAAATGACCCTCGAAGAACTGCGTAAACTGAGATCAAGTCAGAAATCAGAGATGAGCCGCAGAGACGTTGACGGAAAAGAGATACATATTATTGTTGGAATGGGAACCTGTGGAATAGCCGCCGGAGCAAAAGACGCTCTGGATAGTTTTCTCGAGACAATTGAAAAAAATAATTTGAATAATATCGTTGTAAAACAAACCGGTTGTATGGGCCTCTGTTATGCCGAACCCACGGTTGATGTAAAAGTCCCCGGTATGCCCGATACAATTTACGGTCATGTGGATGCTGCGGTTGCAAAAGAGATAGTCGAGTCTCATGTTATGAAAAAAAATCTGGTGGATAATCACATTGTTGATAAACCCGCCGGAGACATAATTAAATAGGAAAGAGAGGAAAACATGGCAGTAAAGAATTATATACTGGTTTGTGGTGGTACCGCCTGTGAATCCGCAGGAGGAGGTGATATCTATAAATCTCTCCTCTCTGAAGCAGAGGCTCAGGGTGTCGCCGAAGATGTACAGATCGTAAAAACCGGATGTTTCGGGTTTTGTGAAAAAGGACCTATTGTAAAAGTTCTTCCTGAACAGGCTTTCTATGTTGAAGTTAAACCCGAAGATTCAAAAGAAATAATAGCTGAAACCATCGTCAAAGGAAGAATTATTGATCGTCTTCAGTATAAGAGTGATCAGGGTGCCAAGGGTGAAGCCTTTGATATCGAGAATATTGAGTTCTACCAGAAACAGTACCGTATCGTTCTGAGAAACTGTGGTCTTATCGACCCTGAAAAAATTGATGAATATATTGCCCGTGACGGTTATGCCGCTCTGGAAAAATGTCTGTTTGAAATGAAACCCGAAGGTATCATTGATGAACTGAAAATAGCCGGACTCCGCGGACGCGGTGGTGCGGGATTCCCCACCTGGATGAAATGGAATTTTACCAAACAGGTTCAGGATGAACAGAAGTATGTAGTCTGTAATGCTGATGAGGGAGATCCCGGTGCCTATATGGACCGTTCCACCTTGGAAGGTGATCCCCACTCGGTATTGGAAGCAATGACTATTGCGGCTTACTGTGTCGGTGCCAATAAAGGTGCCATCTATATCAGAGCGGAATATCCTCTGGCTATTGAAAGACTGGAAACAGCAATGAAACAGGCCCGTGAATACGGACTTCTGGGAGATGATATTCTGGGATCCGGTTTCAACTTTGATCTTGAAGTAAGATTGGGTGCAGGAGCCTTTGTATGTGGTGAAGAAACGGCTCTTTTGGCTTCCATTGAAGGAAACCGGGGTATGCCCACACCCAAACCACCCTTCCCCGCTGTAAAAGGTATGTTTCAGAAACCTACGGTAATCAATAATGTAGAAACATTTGCCAATATCCCCGTTATTATTAATAAGGGCGGAGAATGGTTCTCCAAGATCGGTACCGAAAAATCTAAGGGAACCAAGGTGTTTGCCCTGACAGGTAAAATCAAGAACTCCGGTCTTGTGGAAGTTCCTATGGGAACAACCCTCCGGGAAATCGTATTTGATGTGGGTGGTGGAATTCCCAGCGGTAAAAAGTTTAAGGCTGCTCAGACAGGTGGACCTTCCGGTGGTGTTATTACCGAAAAAGATCTGGATACCCCCATCGACTTTGATAACCTTATCGCAATCGGTTCCATGATGGGGTCCGGTGGTCTTATCGTAATGGACGAAGATGACTGCATTGTTGATGTTACAAAGTTTTATCTGGATTTTTCTGTAGAAGAATCTTGTGGAAAGTGTGCTCCCTGTAGAATCGGAACCAAGAAACTCTATGAATACCTTGATAAAATTACCAAGGGCAAGGGTGAGATGGAAGATCTTGAGAAGATGAAAGACATCGGAAGTGCTATGAAAAAGGCCTCGCTCTGTGGTTTGGGACAGACCGCACCCAACCCCATCCTTTCAACTATTGAAAACTTTTACGAAGAGTACAGAGAACATATTGAGGACGGTAAGTGCCGAGCCGGTAAGTGTAAGGATCTGGTCCACTACGAAATTATTGCTGATAAGTGTATCGGTTGTACCGTTTGTGCCAGAAAGTGTCCTGTAAATTGTATCAGTGGAGAGCGGAAGAAACCCCATGTGATCGACCAGGATAAGTGTATCAAGTGTGGCGCCTGTTATGAAGGCTGTAAGTTCGACGCTATTACAGTATCTTAATAGTAAGCAAGGAGTAAATCAGTGGAAACTGTAGAAATAAAGATCAATGGTCAGCCTGTAGAGGTTGATAAAGATACAACCATTTTAAAAGCGGCAAAAACGGTCGGAGTTAAAATCCCGTCCCTTTGTACCCACTCCGACCTGGAGCCCTGGGCCGCCTGTGGTATCTGTGTTGTTAAAGTAGAAGGTTCTCCTAAAATGGTCAGAGCCTGTGCTACAAAAGTTGTGGCTGGACAGAACTATATCACCCATGATCCGGAGATTCAGAAAACCCGGAAAACCGTTGTTGAGTTGATACTGTCAAATCATCCCAAAGATTGTTTGATCTGTGCCAGAAATGGAACCTGTGAACTTCAGGAACTGGCCGCTGACTTCAGTATCCGGGAAATCCCCTTCCATATGGATATTCCCGATCTTCCAAAGGATGAGTCTACCGCCTCTCTGGTATTTGATCCTTCCAAATGTATTCAGTGCGGACGCTGTGCGCAGGTTTGTCAGCAGTTACAGGATGTATGGGCTCTGGAATTCCTTCATAGAGGACACGAAACAAGAATCGCTCCCGCAGCAGGTGTTCTTCTGAATGAGAGTCCCTGTATCAAATGTGGTCAGTGTTCGGCTCACTGTCCTGTCGGAGCCATTCATGAAAAAGACCAGACAAGTGAATGGTGTAATGCAGTGGAGGATGAAAGTACGCACTTAGCCGTCCAGATTGCTCCTGCAGTTCGTGTCGCCCTAGGTGAAGCTTTTGGAATGGAACCCGGTGAAATTTCAACAGGTAAAATCTATTCTGCTCTGAGAAGACTGGGCGCCGATGCCGTATTTGATACCAATTTTGCAGCTGATCTTACCATTATGGAAGAGGGAACAGAACTGGTTCAGAGAATCACAAAGGGTAGGGGAATTCTGCCTCAGATTACCTCCTGTTGTCCCGCGTGGACCGATTATATGGAGAAATACTACCCCGATATGATTCCTCACTTCTCTACCGCAAAATCTCCCATGATGATGCAGGGTGCTGTTACCAAAACCTACTACGCCGAAAAGGCTAAGATAAAAAAGGAAAATATCTTTTCTGTAGCGATCATGCCCTGTACCGCCAAGAAGTATGAAATTGGACGTGATGATAATATGCAGGCCTCAGGTGTTAACGATGTTGACCTGGTTCTGACAACAAGAGAGCTGGCCCGTATGATTAAAACTGCCGGTATCGATTTTGCCAATCTGCAGGATGAAGACGCTGACAGCCCCATCGGAGATTACTCCGGTGCGGGAACCATCTTTGGTGTTACCGGTGGAGTTATGGAAGCGGCCGTCAGAACCGCTTACAAATTGGTAACCGATAAGGACCTGGCTGATGTCAATGTGAACGATGTTCGTGGAATGGAAGGTGTAAAAGCCGGTTCGGTTGACTTTGCCGGAAAGGAGATCAAGGTCGCTGTTGCTCATGGTATGGCCAATGTTAAATCTCTTATGGAGGAGATCAGAGCTGCCCGTGATAAAGGTGAAGAGCCTCCCTACCACTTTATTGAGGTAATGGCCTGTCGTGGTGGTTGTATCGCCGGTGGTGGACAGCCCTATGGTACGGAAGATAATATTCGTGAGAAGAGGATTGCCGGTATCTACAAGGATGATGAGAACTCTGTTGTGAGAAGTTCTTATGAAAACCCTGAAATTATTAAGATCTACAAGGACTATCTTGGTGAACCCCTCAGTGAAAAGGCGCATCAGCTGCTTCATACCACTTACCAGAAAAGACCACTTTACCAGAAATAATCCTGATAATCTGCGTTTCCCCCGGGAAGCTGCAGCTGAAAAATGAATTAGCGAGGACTTCCCGTTGTGGAGGTCCTCCTTTTTTTATAAACTGACGTTAATCTTATATCCGGGAGTCATCTGCGTAACGTTTCCATTAAAACAAAACTGGTCTACTCTCATATCCTTCTGGCTCTGGGAGCTATTATCCTGATGGGAACTCTTTCCCTAATCATCTCATTCCGTATTTTTAACAACAGGGAAAAGAATTATTTGAACAGGATTGCCCGTTCTATTGAGACCGATCTAGGCCAGTTTTATCAGGAGAACCCTACTCCTAATCCCGTTCTCTCAAAAGAGAGAATGAAAATCCCGATCCGGAAGATCTGAATTCGTTGAAGACCCTTGTACAGAGAAAGCTTAGTCTTCGTCCTTTGAAGAACTATAGCCTTGAAGTTCTGCGTTACGATCAATATTTCTTTCATCCCATCTCGCTGCTTGTGGAAGGAATGCTCCGTTCTACAATGGCTGCTACTGTAGCGGCAATCCTCTGAATCGCTTAGCTGTAAAGACATGATAAATTTTGACTTCTGTGGTAAAATACATTTCTATGAGCCAGAAGAAAGACCACGAAAGCAGTTCCAAAAAAATAATGCAGGCTGCTTTAAATGTAATAGCCCGTGAAAAAATTAGTGGAACCAGGATGAGGCATATAGCCGAAGAAGCCGGGATGAGTCAGGGAATCCTTCACTATTATTTTCATACCAAAAAAGAACTTCTTTCAAAACTACTGGATTATATTCTTTTGCTTTTCAGACAGGAACGTCACTGTGATTTTGCTGATTCTGACGGGAGCTCCTCTAGTAAAATGCATGCTTTTTTTGAAGAGAAAAAGCGGTCTATAAAGAAGAGGGAAGTGGAATATATACAGTTTGATTTCTGGGTACAGGGAACAACTGATCCCGAATTAAGGGAAAAAATTCAGAAATCATATGACAATTGGCGATATAATTTATATGAGGTAATTGAAGAAGGTGTAAAAAAAGGTGAATTCAGAGCCGACCGGGTAGATCAGGTTCCGGCTATGACTGTTTCGCTGTTGATGGGTGCTTCCGTACAGTACCTGATCGATGAGTCTGCATTCCTTCTCGATGCCTATCTGGTCGCGGCAGAAGAGATGATTCTGGTTTACCTGAAAGATAACTGCGGTTGACCCTTAAAAGGGGAGGCTATATTGAGTAATGATTCTGTCATCTATAACACAGCGGAACTTTCCTGTCGGCTTCATATTGACGGCCCTATGGAAACAACCCGGTCCGGACCTCTCTATATCTTCAGAATACTGTCGGGAAATACTATTTCAACTTTAAAACTCGAAATCAATATTGAAAAAGAGAACAGCGGATGGTTCTGGTGGCCCAATAATGAAGGAGAACGGGGTTCTCTGTCGGATATTCATGGCATACTGGAAGATCACGAAAGCCAAAGCAAGGGATTCTCTGTTCTCTATCCTATTTCGGCCTCCTGTCGTACTGTTATTATCGGGGACAGTGAAGGTGGTATTATACTGAGTGCTATGCCGGATGAAAAAGGCCGGGTCTCCCGCATCAATGTAAAAGCACCCCTTAACAATAAAGTTTTCTTTACGGCGAAAAGCGGTCGGTCCTGCTGGATTGTAACCCGTTTTACAGGCAGCCCGGAAGATGCTCTGGACTGGCTGGGAAGAATTATACATAAGGTAAAATGGCCTCTCCCTGAAGAGGCTGTCAAGAATGGGAATAACCTGCTTCAGGTCGGACTGATCGGTCCTGATTATGACTGTATGGTTCCAAGTGATAAGGGGTTTATGGTTCTGGGGGATATTGCCGCTGTTATGAAGAAATGGTTGGGTTCTGATAACTGGCTGCATATTTTCGGTTACGCCCATGGGCATGATCTTCTGTATCCTGACTATAAACCTTCCGCTTTCCTGGGCGGTGAAGAACGGCTGAAAGAAGCTATCCGGGAGGTTCACAGAAAGGGACAGAAAGTTAGTTTCTATATGAATATAAGAATTGCCGATAAGAATCTTGTTGATAATGATTTTAAACTTAAAGAGTCCGTTTTTAAGGATCCTATTGGGAAATCCATCATAGAAAAATCCTATGAAAGAGCCTTCTATATTATGGATCCTCATTCGAAATCCTGGCAGGATCGTCTGTTTAAAGAAGCTGAAAGACTTGTTTCTCTGGGGGCTGATGCTCTGGAGCTTGGTCATATGGGGAAGCAGACAATGCTTGTTTCTCTGGGGGAACAGTGGGGGGACGGGATACTTGCTCTTATGAAGCGGATTCATGGCCTTGGTGTTAAAATTTGGTATCGTGGTGGAAATGATCTTTATCCCGCTGACTGGCTTGAGATCGGCAGGGAGGAGATTGATATCTCCTCGGAAGGCGTCATCCGATCCGGTTGTCTCCTGGGGGAATACGATCCCCGTCTTTTTATGACTCTGGTTCCGGAACGCTATTTCATGATTCCTCTTTCCCGGATGAACACTGTTCCTCGGTTTCCAAAGGACCGGATTCTCCGGGATCTGGAGAATATTATGGGTGGTCTGTTTCTCTATAATGAGGAATATATGGAGCGAATAGATATGATCCTGAAACATGTTGTAGATGAAGCCGTCAGGGCGGATAGTTCCAATTCAGAATCCTGACAGATTTTTCAGAAAATCTCCGTCATAGCGGGATATGAGAAAAGCATCAGCCTGCTCTTCTGTTCCGGCGCTATAGTTCCCGTTATTTTCTTTTAGAATCTTCAGCTCCCAAGAGGCTCTTTCGGATTTTAAAAGCAGAGAGATCAGGGGCTCATTCTGTGATTTCAGCTTTAATGATTCTTCCTCTTCCAGGTAGGATAGGCACTTAAGCTGACTCAGTCTTGATACATAGCTATTCAGTTCTGCCGATTCTGCTATTATACCATTACTGTCCCACCACTCATCTCTGTTGCGAAAAATAACTTTTGAGTCCCCTTTTCTGCTGAGAATAAGAGATTTTATATCAGCTGCTTTGAAAGAAAGAACCTGTCTGTTCCGATAGAATGAGGCCTTTTCTGAGAGGCTCTTATGAAGTTTTCCTCTGACAGTATAGACGGCCGGATCATTTTCAAAGCGGATATAGTTGTAATTTCCTGATGGTGTTGCTGATCCTATCAGCAGAACTTCTCTTTTGTTTTCTGTTTTTAATATTACTTTAATCTGCAGCTTTTCATTCAATCCGAAACGCTCATAAGGGCCTTCCTCAGCAATTAGCTCAACAGGCTGAAGAGAAGACAGTTGTGTTTTAAGAACCTTTAATTCCTTTTCTCCCGCAGGCCGATTCAGGGGCTGAATCACCCATCTGTCCTTATCCCTTTCCAATTCAAAAATTTTTTCTCCTTGAACCTCCTGTGATCTTTCAACACGGATAAGGGTCAAATTGTCCCAATCCGGAAGGATGCGGACAGGAAGGCTGTCATTTCTCCCGGGACTCTCCACTATAATAAGTGTTATTCCGGCGGATAATATCAAAAAAATAAGAATTAATATTTCCAGGATTTGAGGGTTATACTTTTTCATAGCTTTTGCTCATTCATAAAGAATTCCTGAATTCTATTTTGTCGTTTCCTATAACGGAAATAAATGGGTATTCCCATCAGGACAGCCAGAAGGGGAAGTAATGCCATATTAAAAACCTTTATACGATTCCGCCTTGCCTGAGTTGTGGGTTCCAGAGGATTATAGCTCTGTCCCTTGGATCTCAGCAGAGCCATTTCGGGGCGGTCGTCAAGCACATCCAGTATGTTGAGAACCAGCATGGCATTGGGGGTTTCTCCCTGCTGGTCTATGAGAATGTCTTCCAGATAGGATGAAGATCCAGCCAGGAATATTCTTCCTCCGCTTTTCAGGTTTTCGCTGACCGCTGCCAGGGGAAAGCTATTTCTCGCTTCTTCTTCAGGAGGAAAGATGGCAAGAGGATTGTATAGGTTTATATCTTTATCCATAAGCCAAGAGCTTCCGGATGAGCTGAACAGGGTGGTTATCCTGTAGAAACTCCCCTCGGACTCGCTTCTTACGGGAGAACTGTTCAGGGCAATCAGACCGTTGAGGTTTCCCATGGCCGGGTAGTTCCTGTTAATCCCGTTTTTATCGATTTCCGGGGCATAGTAGATGGGAATCTCAGTCAGGCTACCGTCATCCTCCTGGAGCTGTTCAATAAAACAGTGTGTATCCAGTACGTAGGCTGTTTCCAGAGTTAGACCGTAGGATTTCAGAAGTCCCTTCAGACCGGTTCTGTCGGGAATATATTCAGGGAGTTTTCCATTGCTGATCTCTTCCTGGCTGGGGATTATTTCCCGATAACTATCATGGAAGAGAGCCAGAGAGCCTCCTCCATCCAGGAAATCTTTCAATCGGGCCAGTTCTGACGGTGAGAAGGGATCAACAGCTCCTGCAATAAGCAGTAAAGAAAGATTTTCGGGCAAAGCATCTTTGAGAGAGAGGGGCCGGATCTCATAATTTTCAGAGACAAGACGACTGAAATTGTTCAATCCCCCCTGACCATAGAGAGCTTTTGTGCCATGGCTTGTCAGATAGCCAAGGCTGCCCGCGCTGCCCAAGAGCAGGGGGACCGCATCTTCTATAAGGGAAAGCATGTCCTGGGGCGAGTAAATCTGCAGTCCCTCCCTGCTATCCTTCAGAAGGGTTTTTTCATAGGATCTTCCGTTGCCATTTATGGTCAGAACTGCACGGAGAGACGTATCTTTTGTCGTAAGAGAATTGAACTCTAGTTTTCCGTAGTACTGAGGATTTATTTCCTCAATGGATTTTTGCAATAAAAGGGGATAGGACTTCAGTTCTTCAAATCTGTTCAACAGGCTGGATGAAAGCGTAAGGCTTATGCTGATATCCTCTTCCAGGTTTAATAACTGTCCGGACTGGCGGGTTAGTTTCAGGAGGGCGGAACTGATTTTGTATTCCAGATTGCTTTTCGGATCCAGAATCGGCAGGATTTGCTGTCTGTCTCCCTGTATGATAACGAGCCCCATCCAAGCATTAACAAGTTTTACTTCATCATTGTCAATATCCTGAATAGGAAAAGCCTGGATTCCATATCCTTCAGCCATCTTGATATCCTCATCCCCCCCTCCGGAAATCATGTGAATCCTGTATCTGAAATGTCTGTTGCCCACCAGGCTATAGCTCTTCATCAGGTCACCCAGGCTTTTTTCCAGATTGTCATAGGGTTGTGGCAGATTTTCAGACAGATAAATTCCTATGCTTACAGGTTCTTCCAGTTCTTGCAGGATCTGTCGGCTTACATCGGAAATGGTATGGATCTGATTGGATGTCAGGTCCATACGGAGAGGAAGATCCCCGGCAATCCGGTTTAACATCAGGATCAGGATACAGCTAAGAAGGACCTGTACACGTCTAAGACTTCTCCATCCCTGCTGACGGAATGTGGATTTGGCTAGCAGCATAAGACAGATAGCGTCAATGGACAGAAAATATAGAAGGTCCCGGAGGTCTATCAGACCGCCCGTAAAGCTCTGAAAGTGAGACCCGATACTAAAAAGTGTCAGAAAGCCCCGAAATCTTCCGGGGATGAAAAGCAGCAGATCATCCAGCAGCGCCGAGAAGAGACAGATCCCTGATGAAAGCAGAAAAGCTACAACCTGCCGTTTTGTCAGGGACGAGCAGAGGAGTCCCACCGCACTGTAAGTGCTTCCCAGGAGGAGCGCTCCCGCATATCCTCCCAGAACGGGTCCCCAGTCAAGATCTCCAGTGGCAGAAATAAAAAATCCATAGGATAGTGTGGGCAGTAGCAGTATCCCTGTAAAAGCAGTGACTGCCAGGAACTTGCCCCATAATATCTGCCTTGAGGAAAGGGGCAGTGTTCCCAGAATCTCATCGTGACCACTGCTTAACTCCCCTGAATAGAGTCCCATGGTCAGGGCAGGTATCAGTATGGCGAGAATCAGAGGTAGCAGGGAGAAAAAATCCCGCATATCTGCACGGCCTGCCAGAAAAAAGGGTGAAACAAAAAGCCATCCCTCCAGGATCAGGAAGACAAAAATCACCATATAAGCTGTAGGGGAGTTGAAGAATGAACGGATCTCTCTTCGCAGAATGGATCTGACGGGACTCGGCTTCATTCTTTGCTTCCCTTTGTCTGATCCAATGTGAGCTCCTGGAAAATATGTTCTAGGGTTTTCTGCTGTCGGGACATTTCAAGAAGAGTCCAGTTTTTACGTTTAACAGCAGTAAAGATTTCTTCTCTGAGATCACCCTGTGTCCGGAGCTGTAATACGGATCCAGCACCTTTCTTTTGGTTATTCACTTCCAGGCTGTTAATTTTATCAAGGCTTAACAACTCTGTACGGTATTCCTCAATGGTCCCTCCCTTCAGTTCTAGCTGCAGAGTTTGTCCAGAGGCCTGTTCTCTGAGCATCTGTGTTGTTCCCTCTGCGGCTAGCTGACCATGCTTGATTATGACAACGCGGTCGCAGACAGCTTCGGCTTCACTGAGAATATGAGTGGAGAGAATGACAGTTTTATCCTGTCCGATCAGTCTTATCAGTTTTCGTATCTCTCTGATCTGGTTCGGATCCAGACCCGAAGCCGGTTCATCCAGGATGAGAATCTTTGGATCTCCCATGAGTGCGGAGCAAAGGCCGACTCTCTGCCTGAAGCCCTTGGAGAGACTTCGTATGGGTCTGTGCATAACGCTACGGATGCCGCATTGGCTGCTCAGTTTCTGAATACGTGAGGATACAGTCTTTTTATTGAGCTTTCGAATCTCCCCTATATACTGAAGGTAATCAAGAGAGAGCATTTCTCCGGCAAGGGGTGCTGATTCCGGAAGGTAAGCCAGCAGGCTTTTTGCCTGAAGTGGATCGTCTTCAATATTGATACCCTCGACCAAGACCCTTCCTGAAGATGGTTTCAGATAGCCTGCGATGATACGGAGAGTCGTTGTCTTTCCAGCTCCGTTGGGACCAAGCAGACCCAGAACTTCTCCTCTACGGGCCTCCAGGTTTAAATCCTGTACAGCTTGAATGCTGCCGTAATTCTTATATAGCTGTTCTACCCTAATCATGAAAGAAGACTTCCTCCTGTGAACCTAACTTTGAAAATACCTTTCTCGGGAAGAAGTTACAATGAGAAAAACATGAAGATGTAACTTTTTCTGGAATGATGAGCAAATATATAGTATATTCCCATATATGATAAAATGAATATTTGGAGTGTATTGATGAAAATAAGAAATATAATTGCCGCGCTTATGATTCTCTACTCAGGGTTGTTTCTTTCCGCTGAAGCTTATCCGCCGGAAGGATGGTCCAGTGATCTATTGAGTGCTATCCGGGAATCAGAAGAAAGCGGAAAGGATATTTTGCTGAATTTCACCGGATCTGACTGGTGTGTATGGTGTCACCGCCTGATGGATGAAATTTTTGAAACAGAAGAGTTCCTCTCCTATGCGGAAGAAAACCTGATACTGGTTTTCTTGGACTATCCTAAGGGTATAAAACTGAGTGAAGAAACGCAGAAGCAGAACCAGCTAATGATGTCTCTCTTTGGAGTACAGGGCTTTCCCTCCATCTGGCTGATGGATTCAGAACAGGTTCCTGTACTGCAGACTGGTTATCAGCAGGGGGGGGCCAGTGCCTTTATTCAGACACTGGAACAGAAGCGGATTGTTCTGGATGAGTCTAAAAGAAAGGAGTTTCAGTCCATAGTCCGAAATGGTATTAAAGACAATCTCGGAAGCTGGTAGTTTCTGATAGAAATTCCTTCTCCTTTTTTCTACTCTTTGGTCGGCAGAAATTCTTCAATAGAGGCTTTCCATGCTTTTAGCATAGGGCTGGGCCGTCCTGTTTGAAGAGAGACACTGCCGGCTTTCACTTTCAATTCGGCTAAACAGTCATCTCCCCTCATAATTCTCTGAATAAACTGGATAGTAAAAGTTTCGCAGCGTATGACCTGTGATTCTACTCGCAGGAGATCATCCAAAACTGCCGGTTGGTTGTAGTTGATGCTTAAAGAGCGGATTACAAAGGCAATTTTGTCTTCTTTCATAGCCTGACCCTGATGTCCTCCCATATGGCGGAGCATCTCACTGCGTCCATGTTCGGCCATATCGATATAACGGCTGTGATAAACAATTCCGCTCGCATCGGTATCGCTGTAATAGACCCTAACAGGGAGACAGTGAGTTTTTTCTTTAAATTTTCCGGACAGATTGTTATCCATTGATATATCCTTGCTTCAGAACTGTTGAACGAGCCCTGAATTTTATTTATTATGATCCTATGATTCTTACACTTAAAAAGTTTTTTGTAAATAAAGACAATGATTACAGTGATATGTCGGAACGGGTGGGTGCCCGCAGAATATTTCTGGATAATGTCCTTGCCGGAAAAGTTCCCAATGATGACTACGGGGTGGAGAAATTGATTGTATACTGTCAGTCTCTCATCGATGGTCAGAGAAAGGCTGTTCCCGGTCTTAACGACGGCTCCTGGAGTATTTCTCCCGATCCTTCAGAAGTTTCTGAAGAGGATCTGATGGATTATCACTACTTTCCCACTTTTATTGCCATTGCCATGCTGACAGCCTGTGCCAGGAAATTTCCCGAAGAGATCGGCAGCCTGACAGGATTGGATGAGGCTATTGTACAGGGATATAAATTTGCCATAGGCTGTAATCTGGAAGGCTATGGTTTTAACAGTCTTTTTCAACAGTTGGAGTCAGTTTTGATTATGGGAAGCGGCGGGTGCATCAGCTGGCTGGTTAATCATCCCGATGCCTGTCCCGGGATTGTTAAAAGATTGCGGGAGATTGCTGCGGATTATCAGTCACATCTTGATAAGGGAGATACTGTGCTCTCCTTTGGTGGTGACTATAAACGACAGTATACACTGGCTGTCACATATTTGGAGCCTTTGCTTGGCTGATCAGCCTGTTCCGGATAATTTAAAAAATAAATAATTGATTTCTTATTTCTTCTGGGAACATAATTGATGTATGTCCCCCAAGAGAAAAAAAACACGCCGTTCAGTCCGTCTCTCTGTCCTGTTGGCGGGAATCGTCTTCTGTCTGCTTATTGTCGCTGCCGGATTTTGTGGCAGATACAGGCAGATTCGTCTCCGAGAACAAGAGCTGTATGATGAGCTGGTTCAAATCAGGGAGCTTGTCACAAACCGGCAGATATACAGAAGTGTTTTTTATTCCAGGGTAAAGGAGAATTTTATTCAGGAGCGATCACTTCTTTTTACCGCAGAGTTTCATGTTTCTGCGGGTATCGACCTTTCCAGTGGTTTTTCTCTGAATACCAGTGGACGTTCAGCTTTTCTGATTCTTCCTCCCGGAGAAATCCTTAATATCGATGCTGATGACAGCTCTTTGGAGCAGGTTGTTATAAAAGAACGTTTTTCTTCGATAACAACCGGAGATTTTCTTCCCCTTCTGACAAAGGAAAAAGAGAATATCCGGGAGCAGGCTGTGCAGCAGGGGCTTGAAAATGATGCGGAAGCCCGGGCACGGCAGATCTTTTATGGGATGCTGCGTATGGCAGGTTATGAAAATATCCATATCTCATTCAGGAGGGAGCTGTTATGAAGATCCGTTCTCTTCTGGCAGTTCTGTTGATCCTGTCCATGGCTCCGGCAAGCCTTATAATTGTTTCTCAACTCTCTCTGCAGCTCCCGTGGGAACCCTCACGCATGACGACTGTTTATACCTCCTTGGTGGATTCATCCCAGAGCTCTCTTATTAATACAGCGGAGTACTCCCTTAAAATCCTTTTCCCCTATGATTTTATCGAGGAGGGAGATGAAGTTCCCTGGAAGCAACTTCAGAGACTTTATAAATACAGGAGAGAGGACTATCTCCTGAATGAGTCTCCTGAAATGTATGCGGACCGGAAAATTCCTGAACTCTGGAAATATGCTGGTTTATACCGGATTTGCCGGGAAAGCGGGTTGGATCCTGCCAATGATTCTCTGTCCTTTGTTGTGATCGAAGCTGGCCTGAAGGCCGGTGTGCGTCTACCTCCGGGGGGGCCTGAGCAGGAGGGGCGAGATTTATTGAGCATCCATGGTCCCAAGGGAGAAAATATCAGCCTGAACTTACCGGCTGCCAATATTACTGATATAATTATTATAGACAGACCTTTAGAGGGACAGGGCTACCCCGAGCTGAAGATGACACCTGATCAGTGGAGCCTCCTGATTGAAAGGATGACTCCCCGAATTGAAGGTCTGGCTGTGGATAAAGGACTTCTCCGTGAGGCTGAAAGGGGTGCTGTTCAGCTGATAACAGATCTGTTTGAAGGAGCGGGCTTTGAAGTTGATGAGATCCGGTTTATACCATAAAAGGCTGAATACGTTTTTCGGTCTGATTTTCATACTTCTCAGTGTTGTCCCTCTATTGGCGGAACAGCGATTTCCCCTTGAAAAATCCGTTACGATCTATGATGATTATGATGACGGCCGTTTCGGGCGATCCGAATTCAGGAGTGTTATGAGAACCGTAAAGCTGGATGCTTTCAGCCGGTCTGAAACACTGCCTGTCTATTCTTCGGCCCTGGAGGAGGACAGCTTTTTGACAGCTGTTGTTCTTTCATCCCAACGCTATGATCAGCTCATTCCCCGGATGGACAGCCGGGGAATTATTCGCTTTGAAAAAGAGGGAATCCTATTTTCTTTCTCTCTTGAAAAACCGGGGGAGGAGTTGTTGTCAATTCTTGATGAATATTACCAGGGCCCTTGGAGGAAATGGAGGGATCCCGTCCGGAATCATTATCTGAATAACTATGTGATACGGATCCATTCGGCCGAGAATGTTTTTGAACCATGGAATGATACTGTCTCTTATTCAGAAGCCATGTTGATGGCGACTCTTATTGGAGATAAGGATCAGTGCTTGTGGGGAATCCATGACGGTTTGAACCTGATATTTCCCTGATTTGCGATTAATCAGGTTGTCATTTTTTCCATGAAACGGTATATTCTAACCGGTTTTGCAGTGAGGGTAGTATATGAAAAGTACAGACATTGCCAGAAAAGACCGGGAATTAAGAAAATCACGAAAGAAAGAAGAAGTCCTGGTCAGAAAAGGTGTTAAGGACGCGCGTAGCGTTGGGGATTATATAAACGAATTGGCAGATCTATTCTTCCATGACGGAAATAAAATCTACAACATTGAGAGCAGCGAAGAAATCCTTTTGCTCCTAGAAGAGATGAAAGAAGAAATCCCTGAAAAACAGTGGAATAATGCTCTTCGTAAGGCAATTAAAAAAACAAAAGTCTCTGAGAAAGATTCAGCACTGGAAGAGCTGAGAAGTATGGGTGAAATCAGTTCAGACTGATTTCGGAATGGAGTTCAACTCTTTTACTTCAGGTACAGCTTTTTCCGAAACAAACAAACCGCAGTAGCACTGATAAAATTCTCCTACATACGGTTTACAGAAATCACAGGGACATGTAATGTCCCTGTGATTTTTTTTATCATCCCATGCCTACGAGTTTGTTTCAGTTTGTTGCGAGTCCTTTCTCAGGGAAACAGAAAGCGCCTGAACTCTACCACCGAGCGGAAATAGGCCAGACAGTTTTTTCCCATATACTCCTGAATGATCCCTATGCTGTGTCCCCATCCTGCTCCGGCAATGGCAACAGCGCTTCGGCGGCTCATCTCCACGGCGGGTTTCAGGTCATCAACGATCAGGGCCTCCTCCCTGGATAATCCGTAGGCTGACAGTATCTGTTCTACCGGGTATGGGTGGGGCTTCCTTTTTTGTTTCGTCCATGTCCCAGCCGAAAACCAGTTCCGGAAGATGGGCGGCCCCGGCTGCCAGATAGTGTATTTCAGGCGTACTCTGTACGGATGTATCGTCGTGATCCAGGATCAGGCAGCGGTATTTCAAATCATTTCCTCCAGGTCTGATGCATATTCCAGCAGCCCCTGTTCGGTTGTGCGGTTTTTGTCAAACAGTCCCGTGAAGCGGCTTCCGTCTGGCCAGGTAAAAACCCCTATCCCGTGCATCTGACCTTTCTTGAAGCTTCCCCTGTAGTGACTGCCGTCAGGCCAGAGACATTCCCCGTCTCCATGAGGAGTATTTTCAGAGAACTCTCCCCTGTAGTGACGTCCATCGGCTGTTATCAGGTCTCCCTGTCCGGACATAAGGCCCTCTTTAAACTGGCCTTTATACTGAGAACCATCCTTCCCTTTGAACTCTCCAGACTTGTGGGGTTTATCATCATGGTTGAGGAATCCCATATAAGTCCCGTTCTGGAATTCTCGGCACTCTTCTTGAATGTCCGATTCTTCGGGAGTAGGGACGTTTGGGGTAATTCCGGTCGCTTCATGAGAAAGAGAGACCCCGTGTGGTGCCCCCGGCAACGATTCGGAAAGGCCTCCCGGCAGGGAGATCCCCCGGTATACCGCTTCTATGGGAACTCGTTCCTCCCATACTTCTCCCCGGCTGCAAATTCTCTTCAGCCAGTTCTCCTGATGAAAAACAGGATATTCAAAGAAGTTGTGTTCCAGAATAATATTATCCTGATTAATAATTATCTCTTCGGAGATAAGCCCTTTTTCATTTCTACTGTATTGGTAGCTCCGGAGTGGGCGACCCCCGGGGTCCAGTATTTCCATTTTAATGAGCCGATTCCAATCATCATAGTTGTAGGTGGAGATGCTTTCCTGGATGCCATTTAAAAAGCTGGTGGAATAATCCATCTGACCATTGTTGTTGTAATGAAATGTTTTCTTTTCACCGCCCGACTCTTCGGAAAGTTTGTGATCAAGATTGTAGAGAATCCGGGTTTCTTTCTGAATCTGTCCATCTCCGCTGAGAATACGTTCCTTTACACAGAGGCCCTGATCGTTATATTCGTAGAGAGTAGAATTGGTCCTCTCCTGTTTTCTGATAATGAGGCCATCTTCGTTGTAAAAGGCCTGAGCCATAAGGAGCCGCTGTTCTTCTTCTCCGGGCAGTATCGTGTCCAGACGAACCGATTCCAGAGAGAGTGCGCGGATTCTTCCTAAAAAAGAGTACTCTTCCATGTGCGAATTATGGATGGAATGTGTAAAAGATGCAATCTTTCTAGAGATTCAGCCGATATTGTGTTATAAAGTAAATAATACTATGCAAAGGTTCCTCAATGAAAAAAGTTCTTGTCATAGATGATTCTCCCATGTATCGGGATTTTATGCTGAAACAGCTGGATACATATGGATTTGAAGTCTCTTCCGCCATTAATGGCCTGGACGGTATTGCAAAAATCCGAGGGGTACTCCCGGATGTTATCATTATGGATTATATGCTCTCTCGTAAGAGCAGTATGGATGTGCTCAAGGATAAGCAGAAAGATCCTAATGCCAGGGATATTCCCGTTATTATGGCTTCGTCCAATGTGGACCGTCAGAAAATTGTGGAAGTAGCCCCTTTTGGTATTCGTAAATTTCTGAACAAACCCATTAAGATTGATGCTCTTCTGTCTGCGCTCTCTGAGCTGCTGGGTGTTGAAATCAAGGTGGATGAAACCCCCTGTTTGCTTGATGCCCATCTGAATGATCAGATTCTATTTGTAGAGATTGCCCGAGGATTTAATAAAGAAAAGATCAACCTGTTACAGTATAAAATAGCTGAACTTCTGAAACTCTATAAGGTTCAGCATCCTCGGATTCTGATCCTGATGACAGATATCTCTCTCCGTTCCGAGGATGAGCCGAAACTGGAACGCCTGCTGGAAGAGGTTGAGAAATTTGTCAGCCATCTGAACCTGGTTAAGATCCTCACCCTGGATGACAATATTAAAAACTATGTGAAATACCACCCTGTGTATAAAGCTGTCGAAATTGCAAAATCCCTGGATAAAGCGGTCAGTGGACTCCTTGGAATAAAAGGTCTAGAATCGATGACCTCCGAACAGAATAATATTCAGGATTCACTCCTGTCTTCTAAAAGTGATTTGAGAGACAGTGAAGTTTTTCAGCTGAATTTTCAGGATGAGAGTGTTAATATGAAAAGTGGTCTTATGGCAAGATCTATAAATGTTGCTGTTGTTGATGATGATTTTATTGTTCATAAAATCATCGCTAAGGCCGTTGAAAAAACCAAGTGGCAGCTGGATTATTACTCAGATGGCTCCAGCTTTCTGGAGGCTCTTGCTGAGAAGCAGTATGATATGTTGTTTCTGGATCTGATGATGCCGGGAATAGACGGTTTTCAGGTTCTTGAGAGGCTGAGAGAACAGGAAGTTACATTTCCTGTTATTATCTTTTCCGCCATGTCAAAAAAAGAGAGCGTAATGAAGGCGAAAGAGCTTGGTGTAGACAGCTATATGATCAAACCTTTGAAGCCGGAAGGTATTATTGCCAAAGTATTGGACGTTATGCTCAGGAAATTGTCGGAGTAGTAAGTGATGCCCGCAGAACAGATGAATCTTGACTGGATTGAGCTATTTAATGAGTTCCCCCGTGGGGTTGCACTCCTGGATAAGGATGGTCATCCCCTCTATGTAAACAGCCGTATTAAGGGTCTTTTTCAGATCAGACGGGATACTCTTGAAATCCGTTATATCGCTGCTCAGGGAAAATGGACTCACTTCTTAGATGCTTTTCTGAAAAAGAACAGCCGGCAGGAAGAGATTGTTATCGCAGTCCCCCTGAAACATGGAGGACAAAAATGGTTTGCCATCCGCCTGATAAGAAATAATAAAGATTCCCATATCTTTCTTATGGAAGATGATATCTCTGATCAACATATGAGGGAGGAGCAGCTCCGCTCCTCCCGGGATGATGCGGAAAAAGCTACCAAAACCAAGTCTGACTTTCTGGCGAATATGAGTCATGAAATCAGAACTCCTATCCATACAATTATCGGAATGGCCGAGCTGATGGATACAACAGAACTGGATCAGGAACAGGATGAATACAGTTCCCAAATCAGGTTTAGTGCAGATGTTCTACTCTCCCTTATCAATGATATTCTGGATTTTTCAAAAATAGAGGCCGGCCAGCTTGAACTTGACTGTACAGAATGCAATCTTCAGGTACTTGTAGAGGATTCTATCGATATTGTTGCCCTGGAGGCCCATAATAAGGGCGTTGAACTTGGTTTTTATGCGGATCCTACTCTGGATCTGTTTATTGAAGCTGATCCTACCAGACTCCGTCAGATTATTATGAACCTTGTCAATAATGCTGTGAAATTCACCACAGAAGGTCAGGTTATGATCTATCTGAAAAAGCTAGATCAGAATGAGCAGAATACGACCATAAAGTTTGTTGTGGAAGACAGTGGTATCGGAATTCCCGAAGAGAAACAGAAGAAACTTTTTGAAGCGTTTACACAGGCAGACTCCTCCACAACCCGTCGCTTTGGTGGAACAGGTCTGGGACTGACTATCTGTAAAAATCTGGTTCAGAAAATGGGTGGAAGCCTGGAGATCCAGAGCTCTGAGGGGATCGGATCTGAATTTTTTTTTACTTTGAGTTTTCCCCGCCTGAATCCGGGGGTCACAATCCTTGATAAGGATTGCTTTGGACAGGATTTGAATAGAATTTCTATTCTTTTAGTGGATGATAACTGGAAGATCCGGGAAGTCCTGGTTAATTATCTTTCAAGTTGGGGCTGCCGAGTGGAAGAGGCTGGTAGCGGCCGGGAAGCCTTTCAGAAGATGAAATGGAAGGTTAAAGAGGAGGGTACCCCCTATGATATCTGCATCACAGATCAACTGATGCCGGATATAGACGGCTGGCAGCTTGCCAGTCAGGTACGGGCTCACCATACACTGACACAGACCGCTCTGATATTGATGTCTCTTAAGGCTAAGGGAACTGAAGAAGCTAAGATGAAACTGCTGGGCTGGTTTTCAGCCTATGTGAATAAACCTATCCGGAAACGGGACCTCTGGGACAAGTGTATTCAGGCACTTTTTCCGGAAAGATCAGAACCGGGAGAGCTTGAAGAACTGGAAGAACTGGACCGGGTCGACCAGGTCTATCATCCGGAATATTCCCTGTCTATCCGGCAGAGCAAAGTGACAGGTAAAGTTTTGATTGCCGAAGATCATCCTGTTAACAGGAAATTGTTTGAGGCTATCCTTTTAAAACAGGGGCTTGAAGTTGTTTTGGCTGAAAATGGAAAAATAGCTCTTGAAAAAGCAGAAACCGAACTACCTGATCTTATCTTTATGGACTGTCAGATGCCAGTGATGAACGGTTATGAATCGACCCGTCAAATAAGGGAAATAGGAATCCATACTCCGATTATTGCGGTTACCGCCAATGCTTTGAAGGGTGAAAGAGAAAAATGCCTGGAGTGCGGGATGAATGATTTTCTTCCGAAACCTTTTAAAAACAAGGATATTCAACCAATTCTGCAGAAATGGCTGAACCGTGAAGAGAGAGTGGAAGAACTGAACCTTCTGAACGACGAACTTCCAGAAGAGGAGGGAGCTCTTGAGGAGCTTCATGATTTAGAGATGCTGGAAGATATTGAGGCTGGAACAGCTTCTCTTGCTGTTTTTGATTTCTCCCAGGCTCTGGATACTTTTATGGGTGATATGGAACTGCTTATTTCTCTGTTAAAACCCTTTAAGGAACAGATGGATCTCTATATCAGTCAGTTGGAAGACCCCGAAGTTTTTGCTGATATGGAAGAAGTTCGTTCTCTTGGACATGCCATTAAAGGTAGTTCACGCAACCTTTCAATGGATGTTCTCGGAATGGCCGCAGAAGCGCTGGAATTTGCCGGCCGAGACGGCCGGAGGGAAGATGCCGCCCTGGCATACAAAAATGTCAGGACAGCTTATTTACAGGTTCTAAAGAGCTTAGAACCCTATCTTGAGCCATAAACTCATCTACCGCGTATAATAGATCATTATATTCTGTGACCGTTGGGTACTGAGGATATTCCTTGGAGATGGAATCGGGAGCCCGGAAGAACATCCCTTTATCTGCATTCTGAATCATGGTCAGATCATTATAGGAGTCTCCCGAAGCCATTACACGGCAGCCCAGGGATTGAAAAGCATTTACAGCTTTCTTCTTCCCGTCTTTCTGACGGAGAGTGTAGCCGCTTATACGATTGGTCTCATCCACTACAAGAGTATTGCAGAACAGGGTTGGCCAATCCAGTTTTTTCATGAGAGGAGCGGCAAACTGGTCAAAGGTATCCGACAGGATGATCAGCTGTGTTCGTTCTCTCAGGTTCTGTAGAAAGTCGTATGCTCCGGGAAGAGGATCCATGGATGCGATCACTTTCTGAATATCCTTCAGTTTAAGATTGTTTTCATCCAGGATAGCCAGGCGTTTATTCATAAGGACATCGTAATCGGGAATATCCCTTGTTGTCAGTTTAAGTTCTTCTATACCGGTTTTCAGGGCAAAGTTGATCCATATTTCAGGTACCAGAACTCCTTCCAGATCCAGACATACTAAATTCATTTCATTATCCTCCAGAGAAATAGCGGTCCTATACAGGGATCAGTCAGTCTACCATAGTAGCGATTCTATCCATCTCAAGCAAGTAGAATCCTTTTTAAATATGTCTGACAAGTCCTTGACCGACATATTAAAGACATGATAAAAAATGACTTATGAAGGTACACCGAAAAAAGTTGAAACTATATTATTCGCTGTCCTGTTTTATAAATACGGTATTATTACCCCGATATGAATTCCATATCGGGGATTTTTTTTGCCAAAAATTTCTGGAGGTATTATGTCTGAAGTTCAAATTGATGTTCATGTGAAACCCGAGCTGAAACTGTGGATTCCCCTGAGCATCCAGCATGTTTTCGCCATGTTCGGCGCTACCATTCTTGTTCCGATCCTCACCGGTCTGAGTCCCTCAACAGCACTGTTCACCTCAGGTGTCGGTACATTGTTGTACATCCTTATCACAAAAGGCAAGGTCCCAGCTTATCTTGGATCCTCCTTTGCTTTTATCGCTCCCATTATTGCTATCAGTTCATCAGCAGATTTCGGTGTTGCTTATGCTCTGGGAGGAGCGTTTTGTGTCGGTCTGTTTTACTGCATGATATCCTTTATCATAAGTCGTTTTGGTATCGTCTGGATGGACCGTCTCCTGCCACCTGTTGTTATTGGTTCTATTATTATGGTCATCGGTTTGAAACTGGCTCCGGTTGCTATGGATATGGCCATGACCGGCGGTACCGGGACCTATCATCTGGCTTTCTTCAGTATTGCTGCTGTAACCCTGGGCATTGCGGTGGTTTCTTCTATCGTGCTGAAAGGATTTTTCAATGTGATTCCCATTTTGATCGGTATTATTGGCGGGTACTTTTTTACCCTGATTATGGGAGCCTTTTTCCCTGCCTATAACCTCATTGACTTTTCTGGAGTGAAAGAGGCTGTCTGGTTTGGACTAACCAAGCCTGTTATCCCTAAATTTCACTGGATACCCATACTGACATTCCTGATTGTGTCTCTAGCAACTATTGCTGAGCATCTGGGAGATACCCTTGTTCTCAGTAAGGTTGTAGGAAGGGATTTCTATAAAGATCCCGGACTTCACAGAACCCTGGCGGGGGACGGTATTGCGACCTCTTTTGCCGCTCTGTTCGGCGGACCTCCCAATACGACCTACGGCGAAAATATCGGAGTAATGGCTATCACCCGAGTCTATAGTATCTGGGTAATCGGAGGAGCTGCAGTTCTGGCTCTTGTTCTTTCTTTTATCACAAAATTCGGTGCCCTGATTCAGACTATTCCCATTCCTGTTATGGGAGGTGTCAGTATGATGCTCTTCGGTATTATTGCCAGTGCGGGTATCCGGACAGTTGTGGAAAGTGGTGTAAATTATGGAGAGAAACGGCATCTGACTATCTCTTCTGTTATCCTTGTTCTGGGTATCGGCGGCGGAATAATCAGGTTTCCCATTGCTGATGGATTAAATTTCGAGTTGGGTGGTGTTGCATTGGCAGCCCTGGTCGGTATTATTCTGAATCTGGTTCTACCCCGTTCTCTGGATGATACCCCGGAAGAAAGCGCTGAAGAGATGATTCAGGATGGACTGAGTAAATTATAATTAACTAAACTAAATAAATTAGGCATTGTCTCTGTCAAACTTTTGAGAGAGACAACGTCATATCTTTTCATATAAACAATGAAAAAAAAACAGTTTTATTCGTTTTTTTTCTTTCAATATTAGTAATTCTCCCGTATATTAAAAAAAGGATATACGATTTTTTTCAGGAGAGTTGAATGGCCAGAGCAAAGAAAACAGATGCATATAAGTACGTTTATGAAAATCTATCATATGAGGATAAAGTGATTCTGCGAACTGAATTGGAATATGCCATTAAAGCAGATGAAAGAGATTTCGCAAAGCTGAATCAGAAAGAAAATGCCAGAAAAGTTCGAGATAAATTGAAGATTCACGATAAGATAAAATACCTCTTTAAAAAAGAGGAATTGCTTGGAGAAATCATTGCCATTACGGTTGATAAGGTCCAGGTCATAAGCGGAGAAACAAAACGATCCGTATCCTATAATAAAATTATCCTCTAATTTATCCTTTAAATCCTTCCTGAAGATCCTCTGAACTTCAGGAAGGATTGATTTTTAGGGCTATTCCAAATTGAATTCCTTAATTTTATTAAGAATAGTTCTCCGTGAAATGCCAAGTTCTTTAGCAGCTTTCGTCCTGTTCCCTTCCCATTTATGAAGAGCTTTCTTTGTCATCTTTACTTCCATTTCCTGAATTGTACCCCTTTCAATTTTATCAACACTGCGATTAAAATTTCCTGGAAGATCAAGATCCTTCAGGACGAATTCTGTTCCGCCCGAAAAAATACAGGCTCTTTCCAGAATATTTTCTAGCTCCCGGATATTACCTGGAAAATCATAGCTTTCCAGCCACTCAATGGCCTGATCTGAGATTGTGCGGATATTGGAACCCATTTTTTTATTAAGTTTTTTCAGCAGACTGATACTGATAGCTAGTATATCCTCTTTTCGCTCCCGGAGGGGCATCAGTTCAATCCTGGCAACATTGAGTCTGTAAAAAAGATCTTCCCGGAAAGTCTGTTTTTTGACTTCCTCTTCAAGGTTTTTGTTCGTGGCTGATATGATACGGGCATTGATGGGAATGTCTGAAATTCCTCCCAGTCTTCTGATTGTTTTATCCTGAAAGACTCTCAGAAGTTTCACTTGAAGACTGCTTGGCATTTCTCCTATTTCGTCCAAGAAGAGCGTCCCTCCTGCCGCTGTCTCGAACAGGCCTATCTTTCTTTTCTCCGCACCTGTAAAGGCCCCTTTTTCATAACCAAAGAGTTCGCTTTCAAGCAGGTTTTCAGGTATTCCTCCAATATTGATACTTATAAATGGTCCATTCGAGACCTGAGAGTTCTTATGTATAAAGCGGGCGCTAACTTCCTTTCCACTACCGCTTTCTCCTGTTATCAGGACCATTGAGGGGGTCGGTGCCACTCTCAGCATCCTTTCTTTCAGTTTCAGCATTCCCGGGGAGTGGGTGATGTAAGAATCATCCTTCAATTTTTCGTCGAGCTGCAGTTCCATCATTTTGCTTTTATAGGCCGTACGGATCCGGTGCAACATTTCTTCAGGAGCAAAAGGCTTTACAATATAGTCAAAAGCGCCCTGTTTTAAGGCCCTTACCGCATCTTCCGCCTGCCCGAAGGCCGACATCATAATCACAGGAATATTCAGACCTTCCTTTCCTATCCATTCAAGGAGTTCCTGTCCGCTCATGCCGGGCATCTTCAAATCACTGACTACAATATCGAAGGATTTCTCCTGTAGCATCCTTTGAGCGGATAATCCGTTTTCTGCTCCGGCGCAATTAATATTTTCAAGTTTCAGGACTTTTATCATGATCTCGCGGATATTTTTTTCATCATCTACTACTAATACATTCACTGATTTTTGCCTTTATTGTTTGTAGGAACCCAAAATAATACCTCTGTCATTTTTCCCTCTGTTGACTCTATCTCTAAATTCCCGCCTACAGCCTCTAGAAAGCGTTTGCTTATCATCAATCCCACTCCGCTACCTCTGGATTTTGTTGTGAAAAATGGATCAAAAATCCTTTCTTTTATATCCTCAGGGATACCCGATCCTTCATCCCTTACACTGATATAGATCCATTTCTTTACCTTGTTTATTTCCACTGTGATTTTGTCAGGTTCTGATCCGCTTTCCATCGCATTATTTAAGAGATTTTCCAAGATAGACCGGAACTTATCCGGATCAATTGTGATGCTGTATTTTTCCTCCGGGATTATCCATTTGATCACACTGGGGTATAGTTTACGAATCTTATGCAGAAAAGAGCTAGGGTCAATACTTTCTTGATTGCCCACAGGGTTTTTTAAATAGTCTCTTACGGTTCCCATCAGATGGGATAATCGTTCAACTTCACAGTTTATAACGTATGTTTCTTCCTTAAGATCTTCGGGATACAACCTGTTTATAAAACCGGATTGAAGTCTGATAGCTGCCAGAGGATTTTTCATTTCATGGGTAAGTGTTCTAAGAGCTGAACCCAGAATAACTAGATTTTCCTGGGATTTTAATTGCTCCCGCATGCTGCTGCTTTTTTGGTAAAATCGATGGGCCTGCATAAAGATAAGCAATGTAATAAGGTGGATGATTATCTGTATATATATAAGCTTTCTAATATCATGGAAAAATCTCTGATTTTTCTCTTCAATATGGAAAATAATATCATTACCAATATATTTATTATCCAGGAATCGCGTTCTTTCCGGTGGGAAATCCCTTTGCATGTTTATGACTGAGTTCGATAATAGCAGGCTTCTTTTTGAATCTGTATTGATAATATTGAGTTCATCGTAGTTATAAATCCGGGGGTCCCTTATTATTTCCCCATATGAAAACAGGGTGGTCCCATCAGCTTCATAAATGACAATCCCTTCAATCTCAGGGGCCCTTGTTAGAAACATATCTGTTGTATCTGTCAGGAAGGCAGACAGCAGCTTCATGGTACTCTGATCCATATGCATCTTTGCTAGAATTTTTTTCTCATGAAGGTTAAATCTGATGAGTAGAACCGTTAAAAGGGTGATGCTCAAAAATGATAGTATTTGGGCCAAATAGTATATTTTTACAGGGAGATTGGAGGCGGATTTTTTTCTGCTGAATTTGTGCTGATGCTTTTTCATCTAAATACCTATACAATTATTGTGCCATCTCTATTTAATAGGCCTATATTGCCTTTAAGCTCTGAGGAGATGTGAAAATTTTACACACTATAGCTGTTTGTGAATAAAGTGCACAGCCCCCGGAATAATGGGCGATTTTGCCCCCTTCTGTATCTCTGTAATTTTTTTTTACATGTTAAAAATCTGTTTTGAATCATATAATATTTTTATTTAATAATTAAAACTATGTAGTTGAAGGAATTAACTGGTTGAGTCTCCTCTTCTTTGTATTTTTGGCACAGTCATTGCATTAACAGATTGTAACGGTATAAACCGAAACGACAAACAGGAGGACCTGAAATGAAAGGTTCAATTACATTAAGAAAAGTTATGGCTACTGCGCTGCTCAGCATCAGTATGGTATTTTCTCTTGCGGCAAGTGGACAGCAGGAAAGTAATGTTACTGCCAGCGGTACAGATACGGTTGTGAATAAAGAGTTCTCTTCAATCAATGAAATCTCCTTGGTGGGTATTTCTGACTTTACAGTAGAAGAAGGAGAAAACTGTACTCTTCAGCTGAAGGGTGATCAGGCTTATGTTGAAGCTGTTTCTCTGAATAACGACAACGGTTTTCTGGAAATTCAATCCGATTCTGATATGCCAGTTACTGTCAATATTACGGTACCCTCTCTGGTCTCTCTTTTTCTGTCTGAAGGCACTTCCGGAACCTTTGCCATGGGAGATATGGAAGACTCTTTTACATTGTATGTGATAAAAGATAGTTCTCTTGCCATCGAAAGTGACCTGAATGCTCCAGAACTGATGTTTTATGTCTCAGAATCTCATGTAGACGGCGTGATAAATACAAATGTGATGAAAATTAAGGGGCTCAGCGCTGCCAATATTGATCTGACCGGTTATTCCCATGATTTGGAATTTGAACTGTTCACAGACAGTGTTGCTCTGCTGGATGGATTGAATGTTGATACGGCGAAAATAAATACTAGTCAGAGTGCAGTTCTTGAAGCAGACTTTCCCGGAATGAGTAAAGTCGATGTGGAAACTCACGGTAGCAGCTCTGTAATTCTATCTATGAATGGAATCCTTAGCGCTGATGTTCTGGCAGACAGTTCTCTGGTTTACAGCGGGGATGTCAACTGGGTTGGAAAGCATGTTGCTGATGGTGAAGATGATGATGCCTTTATCTCCAGAAAATAAGTCTTAGTACCAGAAAATATAAAAGCTGCTCTCGGGGGCAGTTTTTTTACATTATCAGTTGCCCCGGAAGGGGCTATCATCAGGTTTTCGGGAAGTTAAATTTCTTAAAAGCTTCCTGAATCTTCATACCTATGGCAGATTTTGTATAGGGTTTACTGATGAAACCGGAGATCCCCATTTTTTTGACTTCCTTTAAATCCTCTTCCTGGCTAAAACCAGAAGAGAGAATGACTGGCATTTCCGGAGCTATCTTCCTTATACCAGTCAGACAGTCCCTACCGCCCATATTGGGCATAATCATATCAAGAATGACCAGATCGATGTGTTCAGATTCTGCTCTGAGAACCTCCAAGCCCTGGTAACCATCCTCTGACATGACAACCTCGTACCCCAGCTCTTCCAGGATTACTTTTGCAGTAATGCGAACAACCTCTTCATCGTCTATAAGCAGTATTTTTCCGCTACCCTCTGCAATCTGAGAATTCTCTGGTTTCATAGAGACTCTGTCGATTGTAATCGGTAACAGTATAAAGAAACTCGTTCCTCTGCCCTGTATGCTGCTGACGGTAATAGAACCCTTATGCTGTGTAGCTGTTCCAAAGGCTGTTGATAAGCCGAGACCCGTACCCTTTCCCTGTTTTTTCGTAGTAAAGAAAGGATCAAATATCTTATCAAGGTTTTCAGGTGCAATACCTTTACCGCTGTCTCTGATCTCAATCTGGATGTACCGCCCCGGTTCAATATCAAAGGCGGAAGCATTACAGAAATCTTCATCCAAGTCCAGATTTGATGATATGAAAGAAATTATACCGTCCCCAGTTATGGCATGGCTGGCATTGATTCCAAGATTCAGAAACAGACTCTGCAACAGGGATGGATCCCCTGTTACTGTACTTGTACCTGCCTGAAACGAAGAGTATATCTGAATCCTCAGATCAATTGTGCTTTTCAAAATCTCAGAGGTCTCCCGTAGGATTTCATGTATATCGATAATTGTTGAGCAGGGAAACTGCTTTCTGGAAAAACTCAATAATTTCTGAGTTAACAGTGATGCCCTTTCCGCGGACTGCATTATCATTCTGTGAAACTTTTCTGCACTAGGGTTCCCTGAAATATAGGGTAGCAGGATTTCTGCTCCGCCTAGAATCCCGACCAGAGCATTATTGAAATCATGTGCGACTCCGCCAGCCAGCTGGCCGATAGCATCCATTTTCTGGCTATGCCGCAGTTGCTCTTCCAGTTCAAACTCTTTAGTGACATTGTCTAGTCGGATTACAGCGCCGGAAATCCCATTGGCAATCAGAGGATAAATGATCAGGTTATGGTACTCGATCCCATCATTCAGCTGTATTTTTCTATATTGTTCCCGAATGATCTCCTTATTGTCGAGACTTCTGGCAATGTTCTGTAAATCCGGTTTTAAAAGAGGAAACAGATCCGGCAGATAACAGCCCCGGGAGATCTCCCCGGGAGATCTGCTGTATTTTTCAGCTGAGACATTCCATTGGGTAATTTTATATTCGGGGTCAACACCGATAATCACCGAGGGCATTGAATCAATAATATTGGAAAGATAATTCTGCAAAACCCGAGCTCTATCGTTTGCCTCTTCCTTTTCCTCAATGGAATCGTTTAAATTTCCTATCATACTATTAAAGGAATCTTTCAACAATTTCAGCTCATTTTCTCCCCCTGTTTCTACCTGGATTCGAAAGGATTTCAAGTTATTCAATGAGATCTTGCTGGTGGCAGTGGTAAATTCATATAATGGTTTTTTCAAGAAATTATTGAATAACCAGTGAGAAACAAGCCACATCAAAATAATTTTTATCGTGGTAGCAGTGATGATAAGCAGGAATCGTGACTGCATTTCATGCAGTGTAATCGACATATCAGAATAGAGGATGACCTGTCCCAGGTTTTTATTGAAATCTTTGTTTTGATAATGCAAGGGAAAGCTATGAGAAAAAGCACCATAGTGATTCCGGGATATTCTGTGCAGCTCATAATCTTTTTTCTCCACTCCCAGAATCTGGATGTGGGGCTCCGTTTCAGTCAGTACCTCATCAATCTGAACCAATCCGCTATGAACAATGATTATACCGTCTTCATTGATAATTTTAATTCCGGAGACGACAGGAAGCTTCCGGATTCCTTCAATGGTTGATATAAACGACTCAGAATTCAGATGCCAGAGATCAATAGCTAACTCAGCCTCAAAGACCCTCTGGATATTCTTTAATTCGAGTTGATTCTTTTGTCTCTGCATCCTGTACGAGACCGTCATCTGGATCACTGTTAGAAAAATAGTTATAAACAGATAGAAAATAATGAATATTCTGAAGAGCCTGCCGGCAATTGAGGGGCTTGAAGAGGGCTTGATAAAGGAGAGTAGAGGCTTCATGGTTCTCTTCCTGCTTTAATCGCCTCTTCCCAAAGCAGCTTTAACCCGTTTCGATCTCTCTCTGTAATGGTGCTTTGAAGAATATGAGAATCAAAAAACGCCTCTGTTTCCATAGAGAAAAAACGATCTGTCTCCTCTTCGCTTAAGAGAGCTGTCAGATTGGTTATCACCGGATATGTTCCGACTGTTCGTGCAATATTTTCAAGCTGATATTCCTGAGAAAGAGCCTTATTGATCCACTCTTCTGCTAATTGCTTTTTTAACGGATTCGTTTCAACAGCTTTTGTCAGAGCAAAATCATCTATCCACCAGAGGCAGCCCTCTTCCGGAAAACCCATTCTCCACTCTTCCCCCCTCTCTTTCAATCCGGAGAATGAATCTCCCCATGCGGTGGCAATACTGTGACCATACAGAGCCTCCGCTGTATCAACACCCTCCCAGAATGAGTGGGCATTCCCTGTCAGCTCACTGAGTTTCTTCTTAAAATTCGGGTTATTCAACAGGTCATAACTGCTGATCTCTTCCTGCGCATATCCCATTGCCAGAGCCGTGATATTAATGTTGTAGAGATACTCATATCTTGAGAGTACATAGCTTTTCCGATAGGCCGGATCCCAGAAAATTTGCCAGCTTTTTGGAGGATTTTCAAATTTCAGGGTATTGTATGCCAATCCATAAGGACCATTCGCAACAGGAATCCCATAAAGGGTATCACCAATACGATGATAATCTGCATTCAGAAGTTCAGGAGCCAGATGTTCTGCATTGGGAATATTCTTTAGATTAATGGGAGACAATAAGCCTTTTGTAATGTAATTAAAACGTTCATCTTTGAAGATGTGATGACTCAGTACTACTATATCAGTACTGCCTGAGCGGATGGGATCGTAATAATCATCATGGTTGTTGATGAAATCTATTTTTATTTCAACAGGAATACCATATTTATCGCTCATGGATTTCTCAAAAGCTGCAACATATTTCTCTGGTGCATAGGCACTGAAAATCATTATCCTCAGCAGTATTCCTTCGTCCTCTTTTTTCTCAGAGACTGATAGAGTTTCCTTTTTATCAGATTGAACTGTATCCTTTTCTGTACAGGAGTTTAACAAAAGCGGAAAGAGAGTAATGAAAAGAAGAATGATGCGGGTAAGTCGGATTCTATTCATTAAAAACTCCATGGCAAAAAAAATCCTGCTTTATGTGAGGCCGGCTGAATTCTAACAGTTCATCCATGAATTATAATGTATTTCTAGCAGAGGTCAATTTTTTTTGGCCACTATGATTCATTCATCCTCCTGTCAGAACGGGAGCCAGGAACTATCGCTGTCCCGTCTGTTCAGGAGTATCTGCGGGAGGGGGTTATCTGGATAATTTATCCTGCATGTCAGTATCTTCCGCATCCCAGGGGTAGCAGATCCACTCATCCTGAAGATTCTCACCAATAAAGTAGTGATTTATCCAGTCGGGAATCTCATGCTTCTTCTTTTTTTTCTTATTGTGAATAACACAGATGGCAATTTCAGCAGGTTCATGCTTTTTCAATTCATCAAGGCAGAAGCCTATGGTCGCCCTGGTATCATCCACTTCATCCACCAGAAGAACCTTCTTTCCACGGATCTGCTTATCAGGCTGATCCATCCATTGGGTAATAGTAGGTTTTTCTGTGGGATTATCATCCAGATCGTAGTAGGCAATCCCGACAGTCAGAATTGGTATATTTAAAAAGGTTTTTGCCATCCTGGCAGGAATAAATCCTCCCGTGCCGATGGCAACCATCAGATCTGGATTAAACCCTGAGGCTTTAACCTGTTCAGATAGGTCTTTCATTGTGTTGTGTATTTGGTTGTAAGTAATGTAGATTTTTTCCATAGGATAGAATAAAACGTATCAGCCCTTTTTGACAAGGGCTTGATCTGTTCCTTTATCCTGCCGACACTAAAAGTATGTTGAAATACTTAAAGATTTTACTGCCTCTGATGGCTCTAGTTCTAACAATATCATCCTGTTCCAAAGGCTTAGCGGAAGTTTCCTATTATAAAAACCTTCCTGAAATCTCCGGAACGACCAATGATGAAAACCCTTTATTCTTTATTATAAAAGTAGAATTGGCTTATGCCTGGGGAGACAAGAAGACTCAGTACAGCCTTGCAGAGCTGCATCCTGTTTTGCAGGATGCTCTCCGAAACCTTTTTTGCAGGAAAAAAGCTGTGGAACTATCATCGCCTAATGAAGATCAGCTGAAGGAAGAAATTGTGGAGCTGGTTAATAATCAACTCCACCGCTATGAGAAATACAAAAATGTTCCTGGAATCGTAACCGTAGCCCTGGTTAAAGTCCAGGTTTTCGAATTCAAATAGTACCGGGAATGACAAACTCGTTCAGGAAGCCCATATACTTGAAAGGATGAATATCCAGTACATTGTGATACCAGCCTGAGAGAAAACGCAGATCCAGTAGGTTCAGCGCCGGGGAGTGTCCCATGGGCAGTACCTGTGCAGATTCCAATAGAAGTTTTTCCGCTTCGCCCATTTTTTCCAGCCTGTTTTCATCAACCGCTTCATTCAAGAGTCGATTGTACTCTTCGCTATAGAATCCTGCATCGTTCAAACTGCTGCCTTCTTCCCACATCTGCAGGAATGTCATGGGATCAGCATAGTCTCCAATCCACGTTATCTGTCCCAGAGCATAATCATCCTCTTTCAGAGACTGAAAGTAGTCGGGGAAGGGGACTTCCTCCAGAATAACTTTGGTATCCAGGTAGTTTTCCCAAGTCTCTTTTATCAGTTTAAGGGCCTCACTGTCAGCATAGGGAACCCTCAGACGTATTTCGGGCAGTCCCCTACCTTCGGGGTATCCGGCTTCTTTCAGCAGAGTCAGTCCCTGTTCTGCAGAAGCGGCTTCGATTCCCTTAATCTTGGGATAGCCCGGGATAGAGGGGATGAGTCTGCTGGTAGGCAGAAATTCCTGAGCCCTGATTTTGTCCCAGGGGAGCAAGAGGGAAAGGCCCCTTCTTACCTTGGGATTATCCCAGGGAACCTGATTGTTATTAAAGTAATAATAGGAGGTGGCAAACAGTGGATTGATCTCCAGTTTCTGAGGATCGGGGGAAACTCCGTTCCAGCCTGAAACAATCCAGTCCACTTCATAGAGTCTGAACTGATCCATTAATTCTTCCGGATATTTACTGAACTGCAGATTTAAGCTGGTAAACTTTACGGAATCACGATCCCAGTATTCCTTGTTCTTTCTGAGGATAATCCGGTTCTTTTTTGTCTCGCCCGTATAGGCAAATGGCCCATTTGTGGGAATGTTTTCAGAGGTCCACCAGTTTTCCAGGTTTAATAGACTCGGATGAAGGGGGACGAAACTGTAGTGACAGAGTATTTGCAGAAAATAGGGAAGCTTCCGGTCAAGATGAACTATAAATGTCCTGTCGTCTACGGCTTCAATGGCAACCGCTTCCGCTTTGCCCTGTCCCGTTCTGTAGGCATGGGCCCCCGGGATATCATCCAGTAAAGATGCATAATCTGCGGAAACAGAGGGAGAAAGAAGTTTCAGCCAGGACATTTTAATCTGCTCGGCAGTAAGGGCATCTCCGTTGCTCCATTTCAGATTATCTCTCAGGTGAAAGGTATAAATCCTGCCGTCTTCACTGATCTCCCAGGATTCGGCAAGGCCCGGTTCAGGTAAAAGAGTCGCCGGATGATATGTGACCAGTCCCTCATAAAGGGCTGTAAAGATCTGAGCTTCCGAAGTGGTGAACCCATACTGAGGATTCAGTGAAAAATCAGAGGGGGCAAAATTTACGGTAAAAGAAATATCCTCTTCCGCAACTGCGGATGTTATCAGAAGAATAGAGAGAATCAGAAATAATCCTGTTTTTTTTAGGACAATCATATATTACTCCAGGTATGTATTGAGCAAAGATTCATAATCTCGGCTTTTTACCGGCTTTACCAGTACACGATTAAAACCGGACTTCTCGAGGAGGGTTACAGCTTCGTCATCACTTGTAATCGCAATCATGGGAATTTGATCATTTTCTCTTCTGATTTTTTCGGCTACGATATCACCGTTAAAACCAGGCATGTACTGATCAAGGATTACAAGATCGGGAATTTCCTTACGGAAAAGCTCTAATGCCTGCAGACCATCTTCGGCAAGAATACAGATAATATTCAGTTTTCGGCATACCATCTCGACAATTTTCCTGTTCGTAAACTCATCTTCCGCGTAAAGTATTTTTTTCACAATTGTTTCACCTTGGTTCCTATTCTCCCATATTTATATTGTATATATCAACTTTTATGATCAAACATATTTTCAGCATCAGGGATAAAACTGTTTACCTTTAATCGGCAGTTCTGCAAAACCTGACGGATTTCTTCCGGAAGAGGTCCGCCGGGCAGGTTAAAATTACTTTCTGCCTGCGTACGGTTTCTTACCCCCAGAAGAACAGAGGGAGATACTGTCTGTTCAATTGTATAGGCTGTCACACAATTCTCCACAGACCAGCCTCTCCGGGAACAGACATCTTTTATCTGTTTTAGTAGCGGTAGGAGTTGCGCATGCATCTCTTGCCGGTAGAGAATCATCTTATGACGGAATCCCTTATGGGTCTGCTGTAGCTTTTCTATTCCCCTTTCAGTGAGAATCCCCTGGGCCAGTACTCCGTAAGGGATAAACTCAATATTCTGATCCCGGCAGAAGGGAAGAATCTTTTCTTCCAGACGGGGCCATAAGATATTGTAGCCCCCCTGATAGATATCCACTGTTCCGGCTTCCTGAACCATACGGATCTGATTGAGCGAAAAGTTACTGACACCGATAGACCTGATCCGGCCCTGGGTTCTCAGTTTTTCCAGTACTTCCATTCCCGGACGCATATCCCTGCCACTCAGAGGCCAGTGAATATAAAAAATATCTATATAATCTGTTAAGAGTCTTTTCAGGCTTGTTTCAAAGCTCTTCTGAAGCGTTTCAGGATCTGTATAAAAGGCCTTAGTGGCAATCAGACAGTGTTCTCTGACTTTTTTCAGCTGCTGTCCTATAAGCTGTTCCGAACGGCCTTTTCCATAGACAGGGGCAGTATCAAAATGGTTCACTCCCAGCTTGAGAGCCATATGGATTGCCCGGACAGAATCCTTGTGTTCCTGAGGACCCCAATATTCCCCGCCAATGGCCCATCCACCAAAGGCCGTTCTGGAAACAGTTTCTCCCTGAGATGTTAAAAAGTTTTTGTTTCTATTCATTTTCAAGTATTCTATATCACTTTAATCGGCGGAAAACCAGAAAAATCACACAAAAATCATCAAATAGCTGATTTGTTCTCTTGAGTAAGGGCTTTTATTTCAGGATGATTCTGCTGAATAATTTTATATTTGTTGGGAATTTAATGAAATTTTTAAAACTAATTGCCTTAGGATGCCTGAGCCTTCTTTTCTCAAGCTGTCTAGCACAACCTACTCTGAAATCCGCTTCGCCCGAGTTGGCTGAGCGTGATACATATGAATCTCTGTTAAGGGATATAGTATACCGGAATCCTTCGGCTGACGAAAGTGATCAGCTTGAATATTACAGCATTGTTACGGGAGACCGGGATCTGGCTGAACTGATAATAAAAGAATCTGAGAAAAACGGGATTCAGCCGGCTCTGGCTTTTGCTTTGGCCTATGCGGAAAGTAGCTTTAATATACGTGCTGTTAATCGTAACAGCAACTCTGTGGACAGGGGTGTTTTTCAGTTGAACTCAAGGTCTTTTCCTGACTTGGAAGAGGATGAATTTTTTGATCCTTCTATCAATGTTTCACTGGGTGTTGCCTACCTGCGCTACTGTCTGGATACGGGGGTGAACGAAGTAACGGCTCTGGCTATGTATAATGCCGGTCCCTACCGTGTAAAATCCAGCCGGACCCCTATGATGACTCTCCACTATGTTGATAAAGTTCTGGCCTTACGGGACGACTTGGCTCAGGGGAATATTCCTGAGGAGATTCAGCCTTCAGAAATAGAGTTTCCAGTTATGAAATCCGTCAAGAACGTAACTCTCCTTATGGAACAAACGGAGGAAATAAACTAAGCTGACAGAATGATTATAGTTCTACATAATACGGTTAAAGTCTCTGAGAAAGAGCATATTGTCGAGTACTTGAAATCAAAAGGGCTTACCGTCCGTGAGATTGTGGGTGAGAAAGAAACGGTCCTTGGAGCCGTTGGCAGCATTGCCATGGATTCAAGACAGATTGAACTTTTGCCGGGGGTCGCTCAGGTTATTCCCATAACCCAGCCTTATAAGCTGGCTTCCAGAGAATTAAAGAAAGACGATACTGTATTTAATGTGGGTCCTGTAAAAATTGGGGGCCCCAGGGTTTGTGTTATTGCAGGGCCCTGTGCCGTTGAATCCCGTGAACAGATTATTACATCTGCCATTGCTGTTAAAAAAGCCGGTGCGGTAATGCTCCGCGGCGGGGCTTTTAAGCCGCGTACTTCCCCTTATGCATTTCAGGGGCTGGGTGAAGAAGGCTGTAAATATCTGAAAGAAGCTGGAGAACTGACCGGTCTTCCCGTTGTCACTGAAATAGTATCTCCCTCTGACGCTGAAATGATGAGGGACTATATAGATGTCTTCCAGATCGGTGCCCGGAATATGCAGAACTTCGAACTTCTCAAGAAGGTCGGATCCATGGATATGCCGGTTATCCTGAAAAGGGGACTCTCTGCCACCATTCAGGAGTGGCTTATGGCTGCGGAATATCTGCTTTCCGCCGGTACAGACAAGGTAATCCTTTGTGAGAGAGGAATCCGAACCTTTGAAACCATGACCAGAAATACCCTGGACCTTTCCGCTATTCCGGTTGTTCAGAAATTGAGTCACCTGCCGGTTATTGTGGATCCTTCCCATGGAACAGGTTTGAGAAATAAGGTTCTGCCCATGGCTCTTGCGGGAGTTGCCGCCGGTGCAAACGGGCTGATTATCGAAGTCCATCCAGACCCCGATAATGCGACTTCCGATGGCCCTCAGTCCCTGTACCCCGAACAATTTGAAAAACTGATGTGTGATATCGAAGCGCTCTCACCGGTTGTGGGAAAAGAGATTACCCGTATACCCGATCTCCGTCACCAGGCTATGGCCGCTTCGGTGCATGATTCAAAAATCTCCCTGAAGGACAGTAAGCCCCGAGCCGTATTCCAGGGGACCAAAGGTGCCTACAGTGAGCTGGCTGCCAATACATTTTTTCAGGGTACTGATGTGGAAGCCGTTCCGGTTTCGAAATTCAAGGATATCTTCAAAGAGGTCCTTAGTGGTAAATCCGACTGGGGAATCGTTCCTCTGGAAAACTCGGTAGCCGGTTCCATTCTTGAAAATTATGACCTTCTCTACCTCTATCCCGACTTACGGATTATCGGAGAAATCAAGGTCCGTATCCGTCATAATCTACTGGCTAGGAAAGGCGCTTCTGCGGAGGAAATCAAGAAGGTTTACTCTCATCCCCAGGCGCTCTCGCAGTGTACGGAGTATCTTGAGAAAAATGGTATCGAAGCTGTTTCCTTCTTTGATACAGCCGGGGCCGCTTCCTATGTTTCCCAACAGGATGATTTGACAATCGCAGCAATTGCTGGTGTGGATGCTGCAGACTATTACGGATTGGATATACTGGCGGAAGGACTTGAAAGCAATCCTCATAATTATACGCGTTTTGCTATCATTGCGAGAGAGGATATGGCTCGTAGCATTGACGACTGTGACAAGGTATCAGTTGTCTTTTCTACTCCTGATAAAGCGGGAGCTCTTAGTGGCTGTCTCTCTGTGTTTTCCGAATACGGTCTGAATATGACCAAGCTGGAATCCCGGCCTATTCATGGAAAACCCTGGTCTTATATGTTTTATGTAGATCTTGAGCTACCAGAAGACAGAAGTATTTTTGATAAGGCTGTAGATAAAATCAGCAATATGGCAGAAGATTTCAGAATAATGGGACTGTATCAGTCAAAATAGATTATTCGGCATTGGGGTCTATTCCCAGATTTTTCAGCTGATCCATCTCTTCCTGGCGGGCCTGATAATCTTTCAGGCCTGCTATGACTTTTGTGATCACACCCTTTAACTGCTTTATTTCCAATTTATATCCTTTCACTCTTTTCTTGATCTCACCTTCGGTGGCTTCTTTAAAAAAAGTTTCCAGAGTTGATACTTTGTTCAGAATACGTTTCAGTTCCTGCTGGTTTTTTGTCAGGAATTCCTCCAGCGCCACTGTGGATGATTCCGATGCCCTGATATAAGTCTGGCTTGTGGGTACATTAAGAGACTTATAGAAGTTCGCCTTCATTCTGAGCCAGTTGATATAGCTGGTAAAGTTAAGGTGTTCACGATTTTTACCCTTCCCGAGCTGTTCCTCCTGGATATCATAAAAGACTTCGATTCTCTTTAACATGACACGGGTAATCCATCGGCTTAGTTTCTGGGAGAAGGAACTCGGATTTTCATCCATTAAACGGCTATTTCCATCCATTCGAGTAATAATGGTTTCAAGAGGAAGGTAGGCTTTTGCCAGTTCTCCCACTAGCCCCATCAATTCTTCTTTCAGTTCTTTGTCCAGGTTTCTTGTTTTTTTCTCTACGGTCTTTTGTTTTACTTCAAGAGATTCCAGAATTCTCTCTCGGAGAGACTCTTTCATATTTCCGAAATCTTCCTCCAGAATTTCCTCTATCAGTTCTCTGTAGAATGGGGCTCCCTGCCATTTAACGGGGAACTCGAACTTGATAGCCTGCATGGTTCCACTATGATCGGAAAGAATCCTCTTGGGATCCAGGGTCATTTTGGATAGCACATTAACTCTAGCCTGCAGTTTATAGTTTTGTTTGGCATAAATGGATATTTTTTTCAGCAGTATTTTTATCTGTTTCTGCTGTCCCTGAAGAACTTTTATCGAATTGGCCAGAATGCTGATGGCCATGGTATCGCCGGTTTGTTTGATTTTTTCCACATAGAGGGTCAGGTTCCGGGTCATCATATGGGAGGATGTAGGGGACAGATCCTTCCAGTGGATATAATTCGTCAGCCCAAGAATACTTCTTATTGTTTTCAGGTTCATTGTTTCGGGGCTGAAAAAGAAAAAATTATTCAGAAAGTCAAGCTGAGCCTGCAAAACGCTCAAACGCTGATTCATCTGAATAAAAGTATCAGATTCCGGGAAAGGATCGGAGGGCGGTGGTTTCAAGTCTGAAATTTTCTGTTCATAGTCGTACTGATCTTCCTGTATAAGAGCCTTTTCCAGAAATACCTTGTAAATTCCGGTACAGGCAGCCTCATAGGTCCGGCAGGCTTCTTTTAGTGCAGGAATATCATCTTTCCCCAAAACCATGGCCCTTCTGGTGAGTGCTTCATCCAAGCGGGCTTCAAACATTTCATTATGACTCATACTGGCCATTATTGTCGAATATGAGTAAAGTAACAACAATAGAATGGATGAATTTAATGAAGAAGGAATAGATATGGGTGAACTTTCAATTTTTGAAAAAGAGAAACTGCTTGTGGGTGTTTTGATCTCACGCATAGAGGTTCTTCCTGAATTGGAAGATCGTCTGATCCATTGCTGGGGTGACATTGATTTGAAGTCGGAACCTGTCCTCTTTGAATATACCGACTACTATAATAGAGAGATGGGATCTTCTATCTACCGTTGCTTTTTCTCCTTTAAGGAGCTGGTTGCCCCTGAGGATCTTCCAGCCATCAAGATCCGGACAAATGAGATCGAACTGGACTATGCTGAGGGAGCGGACCGTAAGGTTAACCTGGATCCAGGTATCCTCTCTCTGAGTAAGTTTATACTGGCAACTACCAAAAATAATGTTCACCGTATTCCCATGAACCGCGGGATCTATGGCGAGTTGACCCTTCAGTTCAAGGATCGGGATTTTCACCCTCTGGAGTGGACCTATCCGGACTTTGCCGGGCGGGAAAACCGGGATCTGCTGATCCGTATCCGGGATATCTATAAAAAACAGAGGAAAGCTCTAAAGAACTGAAGTAAGAGGAGAGACTGGTCAGTAAAGAGAGTATGATCCTGCCCTTTTTACTTCTTTCATTTCTCTTCTGGAGCTGCAGGCCTCTGAGCGAGGAAACCATTCAGATCAATCTGCCAGCTTATCCTCAGCATCTTCCTGTCTTTCCGGAAGAGGCCCTCTGGACCCTTGAGGCCTACTCTGAGGGGAATCAGATCAAAATGCTGGAACTTCCCTACAGGGGTGAGGCTTCTCTCTCTCTGCATATCACCAAAGAGACTCCGCTTCTCTGCCTGCTTTATCCCCCCTTTATGAATAATTACTATGCTCCCTGTCCGGCAGGAGGCTTGCATGAGTCGGGCGAGTCCTCTGTTTTGAATCTCAGCTGGCCCGGAGGTGCGGGAGTATCATTTCTGATTGATGTGGCTAAAGCTGGAATGCCACTTTCCACCATCAATCTTCGCAGACTTTCTGATACAATCCGGGAGAAGGGGGATCCCAACCCCTGGATTTTGGACTGGGATCTTCTTGGCCGTCAGATGGTAGCAAGGGAAATGCGCAGCTGGTACATACGGAAGAAGTATCTCTATGCCCTGGATATTCTTTTTCCTGCCGGTTGCTGGCTTCCAGGGGCTGCATGGCTTGACCCCCTTGTGCTTGATGTCTCCGAAACCCTGAAACTTGAACTCTGTGAGGGAATCCACTCCTATCTGAATCTGAATTCAGGAGATGTCTTTATTATTGCCGTTGATGATAGGGGCGAGGTCTTTACTCTGCTTCATCCTCAGAAGAAGGGGGCTACCATCCAGGATCGCGGATGATTATGAAGAACCGGAAGAGGGAGGCAGAAGAACTATACTACTTACGGATCTATAGTAATAATTGTAAGAAACTTATTGGAGGATGGAACTTTTTTTGTCAGTGCCAGCGGGAGCTTCGGCACAATCAGGCTGGTCTTTACCCTGAGCGGTGTCCTTAAAAACGGTACCGTAACAAAAGCAGAAATTATACTGACAATCTATGAAAATAATGAAGATTCTGAAGGTATCGGGTGGTGGATCGAATCAGGTACTCTGCTGATTTCCGAGAAAAAATCGGATACAGAATGGTATCTTGTGAAAGTCATAATGCCTGATTCAGATCATATGATAATGCAGATTGATGAATATTCTGAGGATAAGCTTTACTGTTTGACAAACTATAATCTTGACGATTTTATTGATGATCCTTATACGAGTCCTGGAGATTATCATTATGAATCTATAGAATTTGATGAGACAACAGATGACATTACATGCTCCATCGTAACCGAATCTGATTTAATCACTGTTATCGATGGATTCAGTGATGATAATGCAAGCTCCATGGTCCGTGAATAGCCTACTGATCTGAAGTACTTATTCAAAGGCACAGAGGCAGATTTCAATAGAAAGCTGCCTGATTATTTTTCAGCTGAATAAGGTAGCCTTAATCTATAACTTTGCGACTTCCGGTAGTTTCCATTTAATGGGGGCCTGCCCCGTTTCTTCCAGATAAGTGTTGGATAGGCTGAAGGGCCGGCTACCAAAAAATCCCCTGTAGGAAGAGAGAGGAGAGGGATGGGGACTCTCAATGACAAGGTGTTTTTTTCTATCGATAAAGTTACCTTTTTTGCGGGCATATCCGCCCCATAGGATAAATACAAGGTTTTCACGGTGGCTTTCCAGCTCCCTGATTACCCGGTCAGTAAACTTTTCCCAGCCCCGTCCCCGGTGGGATCCTGCCTTATGGGCTTCAACCGTCAGAACAGAGTTTAGCATCAGAACACCCTGATCAGCCCAGCTGGAAAGGCAACCATGGGAGGGAGGAACCAGCCCCAAGTCTGTTTCCATCTCTTTATATATATTGAGGAGGGACGGAGGTGCTGCCACAGTGGGCTGAACAGAAAAGCAGAGTCCATGGGCCTGTCCGCCACCGTGATAGGGGTCCTGTCCGAGGATAACCACCTTTACTTTATTAAAGGGAGTGCGGTTCAGGGCATAGAAAATCTGGTTTCCAGGAGGAAAGAGGGTTTTTCCATTCTTTTTTTCTGTTACAAGAAACTGCCGGAGCTTTGTCATGTAGGGTTTTTCGAACTCGTCTCCCATAATATTCAGCCAGCTTGCACTCAGGTTAATTTGTCTGTTCATTCCTACTAGGGTCCTTCCTTTATTCATTCTGATTTGTAAATATTGCATATTATTTCTGAATAACAGTCATGAGATGTCTCAATCGAACAGAATTTTTTCTAATTATCAGGATAGTGTAATTCCGGAATAACCAGATATAAGTAGTTATCCGGAGGGTCCAGAAGGTCATGAATCTTCTCACGAATAAATTTTATACCGCTAAATGGGTATTCTCCACTTTCCTGACATAATCCGGCTTTTACAGGATTCAAAGATATATAGTTAAAAGTCTGGAGGAACTGTCTGAAATCCTGAATAATTTTGCTTTTAAAACGATCATACCAGACATGCCCGATTTGTTTAAACATCCTGTTAAACCGTTGGGCAAAGACAGCTAAAAGAATTAACCTCCGTCCCCATTTCCCCACCGCATTCCCCAAAAAAAATCCCCCTGACCATAGTCCGGGGAATAAAAGCAGCAAACTGCTTGGAATACTTACTTTACAACAATATTAACCAGTTTATCCGGAATGACAATCTCTTTAATAATCGTTTTGCCTTCAGTGAGGGCTTTCACTTTATCCTGAGCGTGAGCCGCAGCCTTCATCTCATCAGGAGAGGTTCCTGCCGCCATAATAATCTTGCAGCGGACCTTACCGTTGATCTGTACAACGATCTCTTTTTCGTCATCCTTTGTGAACTCTTCAATCCAAACAGGCCATGATTCGTAGGCCAGGGTGTTGTCCTTCCCCAGTTTTGTCCACATCTCTTCACAGATATGAGGCGCATAGGGAGCCAGCATCAGAACAAAGGGTTCCCAGAGCTTTCTGTAGCACTTCTTCAGCTTGTAAGCCTCGTTGATGAAGATCATCATCTGGGCAATACCGGTGTTGAACTCCAGATCTCTAGTATCATCACTTACCTTTTTGATGGTCTTATGCAGAACCTTGAGCATATCCTTGGAGGGCTCTTCCTCTGTAATTTCTCTTTCTGCAATATCCCACACACGGTTCAAAAAACGGTTTACACCAGCCAGTCCCTTGGTCTGCCAAGGTTTTGAAACCTGCAGGGGGCCCATAAACATCTCGTACATTCTCATGGAGTCCGCCCCAAAATCTCTTATGATATCATCGGGATTGATAACATTTTTCAGAGACTTACTCATCTTGGCGATAACCTGTGATACCTCTTCACCGGTGGATGCTTCAACATACTTGCCGTCTCTTTCTTCCACCAGGTCGGTAGCTACCAGAGATTTATCCTTTCGTTGATAGGCGAAGGAGGTGATCATTCCCTGGTTGATCAATCTCTGGAAGGGTTCTTTATCCTTAACCAGACCCAGATCGAAAAGCACTTTGTGCCAGAAACGGGAGTAGAGCAGATGGAGAACTGCATGTTCCGCACCACCCACGTAAAGATCTACAGGCATCCAGTAGTTTTCAGCCTCTTTGCTTACCATGGCAGTGGCATTTTTCGGATCGATATAACGAAGGAAATACCAGCAGCTACCAGCCCACTGAGGCATGGTATTGGTCTCTCTTTTTGCAGGACCACCACATGTTGGACAGCTGCAATTTACCCAGTCTGTTATATTGGCCAGAGGTGATTCCCCTGTTCCGGAAGGTTCAAAATTTTCTGTGGGAGGCAGAACTAGAGGAAGCTGATCCTCGGGAACCGGAACAGTTCCGCATTTCTCGCAGTGTACCAGGGGAATCGGTTCTCCCCAGTATCTCTGACGGCTGAAAATCCAGTCACGTAGCTTGTAGTTAACAGCCCCCGTACCGATTTTCTGCTCTTCCAGCCAGGAAATAACCTTTCTGATTGCTTCTTCTTTTCCAAGACCATCCAGGAACCCTGAGTTTATATGACCTCCGTCCCCTGTAAAGGCTTCCTCTTCTACGTTTCCGCCTTCCAGAACCTCGATAATAGGCAGATTGAATTTTTTAGCAAACTCCCAGTCTCTCCCGTCATGAGCTGGAACGGCCATAATGGCACCGGAACCATAGGAAATCAGAACATAGTCGGCCACCCATACGGGGATCTTCTCATTGTTTAAGGGATTGATGGCGTAGGAACCGGTAAACACACCGGATTTCTCCTTGGCCAGTTCGGTTCTCTCCAGATCTGACTTCAGATTGGCCTGACGCACATAGGCATCAACCTCATCTTTCTGTTCAGGAGTGGTAAGTTTCTCTACCAGCTTATGCTCGGGAGCTAGAACCATATAAGTGGCACCGAAGAGAGTATCGGGCCGGGTGGTATAAACTTCGATGGTATCATCGGTCTTCTCAGTCTTGAAAACAACATTAGCACCCTCGGAGCGTCCAATCCAGTTGCGCTGCATGGCCTTAACAGAGTCGGGCCAGTCCAAAGTATCCAGATCTTCCAGTAGCTTATCGGCATACTCGGTAATCTTGAAAACCCACTGACGCAGGTTCTTTCTCTCTACCTGATGACCACAGCGTTCACATCTACCGTCCAGAACTTCTTCATTGGCCAGACCGGTTTTACAGTCGGGACACCAGTTAATGGGCATCTCTGACTCGTAAGCCAGACCTGCCTTATAAAGTTGAAGGAAAATCCACTGAGTCCAGTGATAGTATTCTGATGTATGGGTTGAAACCTGACGGTCCCAGTCATATGAAAATCCCAGAGCCTTAATCTGCTTCAGGAAATTATTAATATTAGCTTCGGTTGTAATTGTGGGATGGGTACCCGTCTTGATTGCGTAGTTTTCCGCAGGGAGACCAAAAGAGTCGAAACCCATGGGATGAAGAACATTATAACCGTTCATTCTCATATAACGACAGTAAATATCCGTCGCCGTATATCCTTCGGGGTGACCAACATGCAGTCCCGCACCAGAGGGGTAGGGAAACATATCCAGAACGTAGGCTCTCTTGTCCCGGGGAAAGGCCGGATCTTCAGAGACCTTGAAAGTCTTATTGTCTTTCCAGTATTTTTGCCATCGGGCTTCTATTTCTTTAAAAGGGTATTTGCTCATAATGGCAAAATAATACCAGAACCAGTCTCTTCTGTCTAACCCCGGATACAGGCCGCAAGGAAAAGGGGGAGGGAAAAGGGGGAGAGAGGTCACCATCGCTAAGACAGGATCAGTTGGGGAAGCATCTATCTGGTGGATATTCTTGAATTCGGTCCGCTCCCTGAGAAGTTTGAAATAGAAGAGATTGATGAACTGCTCTCATGCGATACGAGCAGGGTTCGGAGCTTGTGAAGTGGAGCCGTGTAGCAGGCAACTGGGGAGTCCCTCTCTTTTCGGTAAAGGATAGACAGGCTTAAGAACTGTCCGGATTCTCTATGGATCTCCATTATTAAAAATTCCACAAAAAGTGATTTAGAGAAAATGCTCCGCGGGAAAAAACATATCGCCTTGTTCGGAGGGTATGACTTTGGGGATTATCTGACATTCAGACCATAATAAGTAAACACAATTATGAGCATATGCTAGAAGAAGTTTAAAAAGTATTTTCAATATAGTCTCATGAGGATATACTGATCAAACACAGGGAGTGCATCTCATCATATGGGAAAAAATCAGCTGGAACGTATCTTAGGCATAGACCGCATTATCCGTGACCGAGGTGGTTGCACAAAAGAAGAGCTTCTGGTGCTTTTTGAAGTCAGCGGCAAATCGGTGGAGCGGGACTTTGCCTATATGCGTGACCGCCTCCATGCCCCTCTGGATTATAACCGTCACAATGAGCTCTACACTTACAGCGATAGCTCCTACTTTCTCCCTTCCGTCAGTCTCTCCGAGGGTGAGGTTATGGCCCTGGCTCTTTCAAGTGAAATCTTAAACCACTTTAATTATGTAGACGATTTTAATGAACTGCGGGACTCCCTGGGGCGGATGACCTCCTATCTGCTGGCTTTCAGGGGTAGCTGGTATATCGTTGCACGCGATCCGAGTCGGGGGAATATAAGAACCTATGCTCTGGGCCGTATGCAAAAGCCTTATAAAACTAATACCACCTTTACCATCCCCGCGGATTTTCGTCTGGAGGATTATGTAGATCCTGAGTGGGGTATTTACAGCCGGAGGGAGAAGTATGATTTTGTTCTGACTTTCACTCCTCGGGTGGCGGATCTTATCCGTGAGAAGATCTGGCACAGGGATCAGAAGCTGGAAGAGCTGGCGGATGGTTCGGTGGTTTTGAGCTTTTCTTCGGGGCAGATTGAGACGATCGGTCAGTGGGTTCTGGGCTGGGGGGCGGATGTGCATGTGGCCTCTCCTGTGGACTTGATTGAGAGGATTAAGGAGACGGCTTCTCGGCTGGGAAATATGTATGGTTGAACTCTCTTAATTAAGATTTTGGGCGTCTCCCTGGCTGCGCCAGGGGCAGGCTCTTCAGGGGTTTCGTCCCTGCGGCACCGCCGTTGGCGCCCTTGCGATCCTTGACGCTAGGGTGTGTGGGTGATCAAATTGTTATAGGAATTGTGCTTAATTTATTAGGAGTTTGGTTTGAGTGAAATCAATGGTTTGGCATAAATGCAGCTAAAAGCAATACCGCGCCAAAAATGTTTGAAATATGATAGTATTGGCTGTGAAAACATAAAATCCACGTGCCCTAAGAAGCACAGCATCCGTACCGGGCTAAGAGAAGAGGAATAAATGATAACACAAGAAACACTAAATAATTTAACAAACGAAATCTGGAAGTCAGCAGAACGGCTTCGGGGTAAATTTAAAGCATATGAATACCAAAGCGTTATTCTTCCAATCATCGTGATCCGGCGTATTGAATGTGTCCTTATTGAAATGCGAGAAGCAACAAGAAGTGAAATCCAATCTAAACGCCCTGATATTGCAGCTAAGAATTTGGAGGAAATGGTAAAAAAGATGGAATTATCCACATACCATTTTTTCAATTCAACAAACTGGTCTCTGGATGCCATCTATCAGGAAGATCACACCATCATGGAAAAAAACTTCCGGGATTATATAAATGGATTCTCCGAAAACATTCAGGAAATTATTGACCATTTTAATTACCGAGCTGTTATTGGACAAATGAAAAAGAATGGCCGACTTGCACCAATCATCAATCAATATAGAAATCAAGATTTAAACCCCAATAGAATCAGTAATATAGAAATGGGTTATATCTATGAAGAATTGTTACGACGCTTTTCTGAGCAAAGTGGAGAAGAAGCCGGAGAACACTTTACTCCCAGAGAAGTAATCCGTTTGATGGTTGAATTACTTGATATTGCTGTGAAGGATAAACATGTTTCCATATATGACCCGGCCTGTGGAACTGGCGGAATGCTATCTGTCGCTAAAGCTCATGTGTTGGACAGAGTAAAGGATGAAAATCAGAAATCAAAGATGGAAACCTTGATTACTCTTCACGGCCATGAAATACAACCACAAAACTATGCAATTTGCAAAGCAGATATGCTTATTAAAAATGATGCCAATGCCTATATTTATTACGGGAATTCTCTAGTACCCCATGATCCCGAGAGTGATGATCCCGGTGATCAGCTTGCCGGTAATTCCGATAAATTTGACTATATGCTGTCAAATCCTCCTTTCGGAGTAACCTGGGGCGGAGAAGACGGGTATGAGAAAGAAGCCAGAAAGTTGGAAAAATCACGGTATAAAGCAGGGATGCCACGAACAAATGACGGAGCATTGCTTTTTCTCCAGACTATTATTTCAAAAATGAAACAGGTAAATGAAGGCGGTAGCAAAGTTGCCATTATTTTTAATGGTTCTCCCTTAAGTAATGGTGACTGCGGATCAGGAGAAAGTGAGATTCGCCGCTGGATTCTGGAAAACGACTTGTTGGATGCCATTGTTATGCTGCCGGACCAGTTATTTTACAATACAGGTATATTCACCTACATTTGGCTGTTATCTAACAAGAAACTTAGTGAGCATAAAGAGAACGTAATGATTATCGATGCCCGCAATCAATTTGAAAAGGAACCGAAGTCCTTTGGACACAAGCGAAACAGGATTACAGATGAGCATAGATCCTGGATAGAAAAACAGTACAAGCAGGGTTGGAAAAACGGGTATGAGAATGAAAATGTAAAAATATTCAGCAATAAGGATTTTGCATTTCATAAAGTAGCTGTAACATTCTGGCAGACCGATGAAAAGGACCAGCCCATGATGGTTACAGAAGGTTTTGATGTTCAGTTGTCAAATTCGAATGTGAAGAAAAAATTCGACCTGTATGGTGATCTGGATTTTTTAGTTTCCCTTGTTTCTCCCGAGGATGAAAAGAAGGAATATGCGTTAAAGATAAATGCTGATTCAAAATCCTTTGAAGTACAGCTTACAGCTTTAGCTCTAACAGATTTTCCGGTTTTGAAGAAAGAGAAAACTACCGCTAAGATCTTTAAAGCTTTAAAAACATGGGAGCTTTCAGCGAAATACACCCACAAGCATTACATTCAGGATGATGAATATATACCCAATGGTGAAGATATAGAAGCTTTTCTGGAAAGGGAGATTGCCAAACCTATCATCAAATGGGAAGACCGTCCCCAGCTAGGTTATGAAATACTGCCTAATAAATATTTCTATAAATATGAGCCTCCAAAGCCTGCAGATGAAATACTAAATGAGTTCTGGAAGCTGGAAAAAGAAGCGGAAGAGATTCTCAAGGGGCTGAAGTGATAAATGTTGATCTGAAAGATTCTGGTATAGAATGGATTGGAAAGATTCCGAAAGATTGGGGTGTTAGAACTCTGAAACGCACTGCATTTATTCATGGGCGTATCGGTTGGCAAGGTTTGACTTCAGAAGAATATTTAGATGAAGGGAATTATTATTTAGTAACGGGTACAGAATTTGAAGATGGAAAAGTTAACTGGAATGATTGTCATTATGTAGAAAGGGATAGGTTCCAACAAGATATTAAAATTCAATTAAAGTCTGACGATGTTTTGATAACAAAAGATGGAACAATCGGTAAAATCGCTTTAATAGATTCCTTACCTAAACCAGCTACACTAAATAGTGGGGTTTTTGTTACTCGTGTAAGGAATAAAGAGTTTATCCCAATTTTTTTTTATTGGATATTGATTTCAGACTTATTTCCTCAGTTTATTGAATACTCAAAAGTTGGAACTACTATTAATCATTTATATCAAAAAACGTTTGAATGTTTTATTTACCCTCTCCCTTCGCTTTACGAACAAAAACTTATTTCCGCCTACCTTGATAAAATTACCGCCATCATCGATAAAGCAGTTTCCGTGAAAAAGAAACAGCTGGAAAAGTTGGAAGAGTTAAAGAAATCCATTATCTACAAAGCTGTTACAAAAGGCCTGGATGATTCGGTGGAAATGAAAGATTCAAGTATTGAATGGATTGGTGAAATACCAAAGGGTTGGGAAATAAAAAAACTAAAATATTATATTGAGATCAAAGATGGTACTCATGATACGCCAACATATGAGGAAACTTCTGTAGGGAATTATCCCTTTGTAACTTCCAAAGATATTACAAATAATGAAATAGATTTTTCTGCTGTAAAATATATTAACTCTGATTATCATGATAATTATTATAAAAGGTCTAATGTTATGAAAGATGATATTATCATGCCTATGATTGGTACTATTGGCAACTCTGCTATAGTTAAGAAAGAAGAACCATTTTCTATAAAGAATGTGGCCTTATTTAAAACGTCTAAAAATGAATTTACTAGTACGAAGTATCTTTTTTATTTTTTAGAAAGTGAATTAAATAAGACACAATTTGAGATAATTTCCAAGGGGGGTGTTCAGGAATTTGTATCTCTTACTATTCTTCGAAATCTATATTTTTTAAAACCTAAAATAAAAGAACAAAAACTCATCGTTGCCTATCTCGATCAAAAAACCTCCGAAATCGACTCTGTTTTTGAAAAAATAACCCTCCAAATAGAAAAACTGAAGGACTACAAAAAATCCCTAATCCACGAATGTGTTACCGGTAAACGTCGTATAACAGAAACTGAGATTCCGGAGGCTGTGTAATGGCAAAAGACTTGACCGTATCTGGAGTAGAACGGCAGAACATTCTCAATAATCCCTATGCTCTGGAAGAAATCCGAAGCAATATAGGAATTCACACTATCAGCTATAAGGGAGACGCTGTCCTGACGAAAGAGCAGGTTGCTGATTTCTTTGAAATAAGCCCCAGAACCATTGATAATTATCTTGCCCAAAACGAAGAGGAACTTAAGAAAAACGGTTACGAAGTTTTACGAGGTAAATCCTTGAAGAATTTAAAATTAGCCATATCAGAGTCGGATGTCGACGAAATGTATTTCGTTAACATCAAAAAGGCTCCCAGCCTGGGTATCTTTGATTTCCGCTCTTTTTTAGACCTGGGAATGCTGATTACAGAGAGCGAGAAAGCTAAAATTCTACGGAAGATGATACTGGATATTGTCATTGATACAATAAACAAGCAAACCGGCGGCTCAACTAAATATATAAATCAGCGGGATGAAGATTTTATAATTTCCTATTTTCAAGAGGAGAACTACCGAAGGGAATTCACTGATTCTTTGAAAAACTACCTGGATATGGGAAAATTCAAATATCCTCTATATACCGACAAAATATATGTAAGCATTTTTAAAGAAAATTCTCGAGGATACAGAAAAATATTAAAACTCCATGAGAAAGATAAGGTTCGGAACACTTTCTATTCAGAAATTCTTGATTTAATAGCCTCATATGAATACGGCTTTGCCAAAACCCTTGAGGAAGCATATAAACAGAAAGGCTCTATGCTTTCTAGTCTCGAAGCTGATGCTTTATTTTCCGAGTTTGAAAAACAACCCCATTGGAAACCACTTGTAGAACGGGCTAGGAATAAAATGGCCAGCAGAGATTTGGCTTTTCGCGATGCTTTGCATATGCAGCTTAAAGAGTATATCTCACCGGTACAGGCTGATGAATTTGAACGGTTCATCGGCCAGAAAAGCAAGGAGCTGGCAGATCGTATGGAAGAAGCAAAGGATGTTTTTAAACGCCTAAAGGAGAGGGATTGAGCCATACTGTTTATATCACCATTGAAAACGCCCTCGAAGTATATCATAAAACTATAGCTGTCAGCGGCGGCGGTTCTGACGGAGTTATGGACTTAGGTAGGCTGGAAAGCGTATTAACTCATATTCAAAATGATCTTTATTACCCTGAGTTTGTGGATAAATTAACTCACCTTTTTTTCTGTGCGAATAAATTTCATTGTTTTGAAGATGGAAATAAACGAATTGCAATATCCCTCGGCGCTCAGTTTTTGCTTCTTAATGGATATGTTTTCATAGTTTCACGCTTTATCCGTGAAATGGAAAATATAAGTTATCATCTGGCAGCAGGAAAAATTGAGAAGGATCTACTACGGGATATTATACAGGCTGTACTTGATGACAATATGGATAATGAAGAAATAAAACTTAGTATATTTGAAGCAATTAGCAGGGAAGAATAATGGGAACAGAACTGGATTTTCAGAGGCACTTTGAGAATGCACTATCTAATATTCATGGATATAAAAAATATACAAATTCTAATCTTACAGATAAAGAATGGTATCTAATTGAAGATGATTTAATCGCATATTTAAAGAAGACACAGCTCTATCGATATGCCGAGCTAGAGCATAATTATGGAACTGATACTAATGATGAAATCATTAGGGCTATAAAGGAAGAAACAAAACATAAACCTTTGTGGATTATTTTCCGTAACGGATTAAACGTTCGAGGAATCCATTTTAAGCTTTTTGACCGTATTCCTCGATCACAGGAATCATCAGAAATTCCTGAAAACAATACAATTGCATTTATCCCTCAGCTTGAGATAGATGAAGAGAAACGTCCTGATATTGTTCTTTTTCTTAATGGCTTGCCTATAATCGTTATAGAATTGAAACATGAGAAAAATCAAAATGTACATGATGCTGTTACTCAATTTGTTGGTCGAAATCATACAGATAAGATCTTTAATTTACCATTTCTCTATATTGCTTCTGATACCAGTGAAGTTAAAGCAGCAACCAATCCCTCCCGTGAAGAAAATTTCCGGTGGTATAATTCCGGTCTCGTTAATCAACCTGAAAACCAGAATGAGTATTCCGTTGAATATCTGTACCGTTATGTACTAAGCAGGGATTCTATACTGGAAATGCTTAGCTTTTTCCTGATTTATGTTCCTAAAACTTCTGCATCAGAAGGCGTGCCGGGGAAAAACGCTTTTACTATTTTCCCGCGTTACCACCAATCACGTGTGGTTACCTCCTTATCGCAGAATCTGATAAGTTTTTTTGTTGAAAATGGAAATTGTGGTAAGCGGTATTTGATCAATCATTCTGCAGGTTCTGGTAAAACTCTGACCATTTCCTGGTTAGCTGATCGCTTAAACAGTCTTTATGTTCCTGGAACAAGTAAAAAAATAATAGATATAGTATTTATCCTCACAGATAGAAAAGTTTTGGATAAAAATGTTCGTGATGAATTGGATAACTTCACTCATTTAAATAACAAAATGAAATTCGCTAAAAAGGCAGATTATTTACCTCGTTTTATTAAAAATCGAGAACAAATCATTGTTACAACTCAGCAAAAGATTAACTGGATTATTGAAAAACTGAAAAATGATCCAGAGCTAAAATCCTTAAGAATCGCTTTATTAATCGATGAGGCTCACAGATCTCAAGAAGGTAAATCTGGGACTAATATCCGTAATTTATTTAAAAAAGAGGATACTATTGCTGTAGAGGAACTCTCCGATGACGAGGATACTATAAACGATGAATTACAGAAGGCTGAATTTCCCAATTTGTTGACAGTGGCGTTTACAGCAACTCCGAGTCAATCAACAGTACAGTTGTTTGGCGCACCTTTTGATATATATTCAGAGTCAGAAGCAATTCAGGAAGGTTATATCATTGATGTTGCCTCAAGTATAATCTCATATAAAACTCTTTATAATCTGGAAAGCCGGATTATCCCATTCAGTGATGAGAAGACTTTTCCTCCAGGAATTATCAGTAAAATGTTGAAAAACATCGCTTATCAGGATAAAGGACTTATTCAATATAAAGCTGAACTAATGCTCCGAATATTTGAAGAGAATATTTCAGATTTGATAAACTGTAAAGCGAAAGCTATGATAGTAACAGCATCGAGAATTGCAGGCTTAGAGTACTATAAAGTTTTAAAAGAAAAATTAAAAGAAAAAAGAAAAGTAGATTCTGAAGAGTATGATTATCATGTTCTCTATGCATTTTCTGATTTTACTAATCCAGAAACAGGAAAAGACATTACAGAACAACAAGTTAATGGTCTAAGTAATGGCGAGCTCATTGAGGATTTATTTGATACAGATAAATATCGTCTTCTTATCGTTGCTAATAAATTTCAAACAGGCTTTGATCAACCTTTATTAGCGGGAATGTTTCTTGATAAACCCGTTAGTGATCGGAATGCGGTCCAGACAGTATCACGTCTTAATCGTTGCCATGAGAATAAAGACAGAGTTGTAGTTGTAGATTTCACTAATAATGCGGATGAGATAATTAATGCCTTCAAAAAATATCGCGATGGAACGCCCTTTGAGCCTATTGAGCCGGATATCAAAAAGCTTGAGAGCCTATATAATGAAATTCTCTCGTGGAATATCTATAACCTATCTACTGCAAAAGAAACAGTTGAAATTATTAGCGCAGGTTCAGATACAAATCTACAGACTCAAGCGAATAGATTAAGAATCCTGTTTAAAGACAAAACAAATGATATTGAGCAACAAAAAGAATATATCAGACTTTTATCAAAATATAGTTCAACCTGCATTTTTATGAGTAATTTCTTCGAAATAAAAGAGGATTTTATGATATTTGGGATTTTTACAGAATTTATCGTGCCGCAGATGATAAAAGAAGGTTCTGACTCGGAGTTAAAAAGAATAATGCAAGGAATCTATGTAACCAAAGCTGCGGTCTCTTATGTTGGAGAAAAGAAACTGGAAGGTAAATATACGAAAAAAAATGGGAATGCTGGTACTGGAAATAGAAAGCCCCAAAAAGTAACTGTTAAAGAAGTTCTCGATAGCATTCGTGAAAAATATAAAATAACCGAAGAGGAAGCACTTGTAATTAAAGATGTTTGTGAAGAAAAAATGGATGATGAATCGATAAGTAGCATTATCACGATCCATATTGATGATATGGATTACCTGGATAATGTCTACAAAAAGGAGATTAGAAAATCTATCGAGAATAGTTATACCAAAAGATCATTGTATGAGTGTCTTACTGATGAAAAATATATAGATCCGGGCTCTATATTTGACATCATGTCACATACTGTTCTACATGTCACGATTGATAAATGTGCTTAGTATTAACAATTAATAGGTAGAAACCGGCTCTCCCTTTCCTGTGCTCTGGCGCTTGGAAACGGTACTGCCTATAACAAGGAATATGAGGTTCCGCCTTCGGCTTTACCCAAATTGCCTCTGGTCGCGAGCGCCCGGCGATAAGTTCTCATATTCCTGGAACGTTATGAAATAATAATTCAGGGTCCAGAATGCGGATTTGACCTTATACCGCTAGTACCGGTCTGAACACAGACTTAATTTCTTCTCTTTCCAAATAAACCCTCACTATATGTCCCTCCGTCTCTGTAACGTAGAAATGATATAAAACTTAAACAATCTGCAGGAACATAAATGGACAAAACAATAAGCCTTAAGATCAACGACCAGGACTACAATATAGATTATTCCGGATTAAATAGTCGGGATGGGGCTATCCGGTATTTTGAACCGGCACTCAAACGGGAAATAACCGCCCATCTTTCCCATATCCCATACTTTGTAGCAGGCCGCGTTCATCTTCGGGATGGAGTCATTACAGAAGAAGCCATCCTAAAATGCCGTGCTCTGATTCCTCATACCACTCGGTTCTATAAAGCCATGGCCGGGATAGATTCTGAGAAGTTCTACACTACTTTCTGGAACAGATTCGGCAGGAAGAAACTGAGTCGATATTCCTCCTTGCAGACTCATCTTAATGAAGTTTCCGGAATCAGAAAGAAATTGAAGAGATCCTTAAAAAAGGAATCCCTATTGGATAATAGGGAGAAATCACTTCTTTTCGGCCTATTGAAGAAGGGGGAGAAAGATATCCAGGATCAAATTCTCCGACAGCGTATGGTGATTGATGACTCTCTGAGGGATGATTTTCTGGAACGGACAGGGATCGATTTTATAGGCAATTTAGAGATTGAGGTACTCTCTGATTACTTTCAGATTTTCAGGGAGGTCCCGATAATTTAAGAACCCCGTCCTTCCTCAAAAGAAGGTGGAAAGTATGGGCCGTATCAAAAAGAAGCTTGTCTGGAATATGCTGCAAAAGGGCAGAGCAGATCAAACCATCCCAGCCCTCACCAATATTGAAACTAAGGGGTATTGCCGCGGGAATGCTGCCTCTCTGTATTCTGCTCCCTTCAGGGAAGATCCGGGAATCCTGACAAGTGAAAAAACAGGATTTCTTTCAGGAAGAAACGATCTCTTTAGCTAAGGTCATAATGGAACTTGACTTGTGATTTCTATCTAATCTTCTTGTCCTAGCATAAGTCCTCCTTATATACTGATACTACCGGTATTCCGGACGGAGACAGAATACATGCCCCTGGATTATTTTGAACTGAAGAGCCCCCTTATCGCAGGATTCCTTGACCGTGTCTTTTCAGATGTGGCGGTCAGGCAGATTCGCGAATCAGAGATTATCATGCGACTGGAAGACTACCTTTTCTCCCTGCGGGAATTGGAATCGGAGGACCGTTTTCCCCGCAGTGCGGCAGATTATCTGAACGAATGGAGCCGGAACGACAAGGGCTGGCTGCGAAAATTCTATCCTCCGGGGATCGACGAACCCCATTTTGATCTGACCCCGGCCAGTGAAAAATCTCTTCAGTGGATGCGTGAGCTTTTCGAGCGTTCCTTTATCGGAACAGAAAGCCGCCTCTATTCCAGCATCGAGCTGCTGAAGCAGATTGTCCATGGGATGGAGGAGGATGAGGATGCCAGAATCGCCCGTCTGGAGGAAGAGAAGGTCAGGATCGACCGTGAGATCAAGAGGGTCCGGGAGGGCGATGTCCCTCTGCTGAGTGACCGCGAAGTAAGAGAGCGATTTCTTCAGTTTGAACGGCAGTCCGGTGAACTATTAAGCGATTTCAGAGCGGTGGAGCAGAACTTCCGTGATCTAGACCGTGAAACCCGTGAAAAAATCGCTTCATGGACCGGGGAGAAGAGTGGTCTCCTTAAAACCCTGCTGGGGGAACGGGACGCCATCTCCGGATCTGACGAAGGTCAGAGCTTTTCAGCCTTCTGGGATTTCTTGATGTCCTCCGCCAGTCAGGAGGAACTTTCTGATCTACTGGATACTGTTTGCTCCCTGGAGCCGGTAAAAGGGTTGGAGGATTTTTCCCGTTACAGGCGCATACACTTTGACTGGATGCGTGCGGGAGAGCAGACCCAGCGCACCGTAGCCCGGCTGAGTCAACAGCTGCGCCGTTTTCTGGACGATAAAAGCTTTTATGAGAACCGGAGGATCAGCCGGCTCCTGGACAGTATTGAACAACAGGCTCTCAAAATCCGGGGAGACACTCCCGAGGGGATCTTTATGGAGTTGGGCGGATTTAAGCCGGATGTTCGGATGCCCATGGAGCACCCTCTGTTTTCTCCACCGCTTACACAGGATCTGCAGGCCTCCATGGATGAGATCGATCTGAGTGATCTGGATGACAAAGCATTATTCAAGCAGACCTTTGTGGATAAGAAGAGACTGAACGGGAATATCAGACGGTTTTTGCAGAAAGTGGATCAGGCCACACTGGGACAGATTCTGCAGGAGCATCCCCTGGAGGAAGGCTTGGCCGAACTCCTTACCTATCTGCATATTGCAGAGGAACAGCTATCTGCCTTGGTGGATGATAAAGAGAAGGAACTTGTAGTGTGGACCGATCATGTCGGCATTCAAAGGCAGGCAAAGATACCCAGAATACTATTTAACAGGACAGGCTATGAACGAAACAAAGGGTGAAAGCGAATTTTCAATACTGCTGGTTTCACTGATGAAATCGGTGATGAACCGGGAGGATAATCCCTCCCGCTGGCAGCAGCTCCTCAACAGTCAGAGCGAACTGCGGGAATATCTTTCCCGTATGGCTTTGGATCTTGTCATCGACGAAGAGGAGGGATTTGCCTATCTGAGGAACCTGGATCTGCAGGAGGAGTCCGTCCCCCGCTTGATCAGTCGCAGGCCTCTCTCCTATCCCGTCAGTCTGCTTCTCGCTCTCTTGAGGAGAAAAATGTCCGAGCATGATGCGGGCAGTGGCGAAGTGAGGATTATTCTGGATAAACAGGATGTTCTGGATATGCTGGCGGTCTATTTTCCTGTGGGGATGAACGAGGTTCAATTTGTACGCAGGGCCGAGGGATATATGAAAAGGGCTGCTGAAATGGGATTTATCCGTTATCTGGGAGAGGATAAGCAAAAACTGGAGATAAAGAGGATCCTCAAAGCATTTGTGGACGCCCAGTGGCTAAATGAACTTGATCTGAAACTTAATGAGTATAAGAGGCATGGCGGACTGGATGAGGGGGATGAGCTATGACTGGCGGCGATGGCTTTCTCGAATTCTCCGAAGACGATGGTTTGGCGGGATTCCGGCTGGAACGGATGGAACTCTTTAACTGGGGAACATTTCATAATGCAGTGTGGGAGTTTCCCCTGGCTGGTAAAAACGGTCTGCTGACGGGGGATATCGGTTCGGGTAAGTCCACTCTGGTGGATGCGGTGACCACCCTCTTGGTACCGCCGGGGAAAATTCGCTACAACAAGGCTGCCGGTGCGGAGAAAAAGGAGCGCTCCCTGCGGTCCTACGTTTTGGGATATTACAAATCTGAACGGAGCGATGAGGGGCATGCCGCCAAACCTGTTCCCCTGCGGGACAGGAACAGCTATTCCGTTCTGCTGGGTGTTTTTCGGAATGAAGGCTTTCAGCAGTCTGTCACACTGGCTCAGGTCTTCTGGCAGAAAGATTCAGGGGGCCAGCCTTCCCGCTTCTATCTGGTTTCCGATGAGAGCCTGAATATCCGGGAGTATTTTTCCGATTTTGGAGGGGATATTTCCCTCCTGAAGAGGAAACTGAAAGCCCTGGATAGGACGGAGCCGCCCTTTGATACCTTTGCCGCCTATGGAGCAGCCTTCCGCCGTCGTTTCGGTCTTCAAAACGAGCAGGCTCTGGAACTGTTTCATCAAACCGTATCCATGAAATCCATAGGGAATCTTACCTCTTTCGTACGGGAGCATATGCTGGAATCCTTCGATGTAGCACCCCGGATTGAGGCTCTTATCGGTCATTTCGACGATCTGAATCGATCTCATCAGGCGGTGCTGAAGGCAAAGGATCAGATTAGAAGGCTGACGCCTCTGGTGGAAAACCTCGATGGGCATAACGCTCTGTCTGCCGGGATCGCCAACAGACGGCTCTGCCGCGAGGGGCTGGAACCCTATTTCTCCCGATTAAAACAGGGCCTCCTGGAAGAGAGGATCAGCGGCCTGGAGGAGAAACAGGAGAAAAAGCGCCTCAGCGTGGAATCTCTGGAGGAGAGGCAGGGGCTTCAGGAAGAGGAGCGCGACAGGCTGAAACAGGCAGTCTTCGAAAACGGAGGCAATCGGCTGGAACAACTTAAGGGTGAGTTCCGTCAATTGAGTGAAGAGAAGCAGAGACGGTTCAGCCGTTATGAGGAGTACGCTCATTTGGCGGAGCTCCTGAACCTGCCGGAAGTCCGGAACTCCGGGGATTTTGTTGACAATAGAAGCCGGCTGGATCAGATGCTGCGGGAGATGGAGGTCGAGAGCCGGGATGGCGATAACAGGCGGACCGAATGTACCGTGGAGTTTGCCGAAAAGAACCGGAAACATAGAGCGCTGGAGTATGAGATTTCTTCATTGAAGAAGCGAAAAAGCAATATCGATTCGAAGCAGCTGGCAATACGGGAAGCGCTTTGCCGTGATCTGGATATTCCGGAAGAGGAGCTGCCCTTTGCGGGTGAATTGATAAAAGTCCGTGAGGGCGAGTCTCCCTGGGAAGGGGCTCTTGAAAGGCTGTTGCGGAGTTTCGCACTTAGCCTACTGATTCCCGATTCCCACTATCAAAGGGTGGCGGACTGGGTGAACCGGACCCATCTGAAGGGACGGCTGGTGTTCTATAAAACATACCTGTACGGAGAAGGGCAGGATTATGAGACGGAAGAGAACTCTCTTCTGGGTAAAGTGGAGCTGAAAGCGGACCATCCTATGAATAATTGGCTGGAGGGAGAGCTTTTTAAGCGCTTCGATTATTCCTGCTGTGAATCCATGGAGGAATTCCGGAAGGTCCGGAAGGGATTGACCCGGACTGGTCTGATGAAGAGCGGAGGAAGCCGTCATGAGAAGGACGACCGAAACCGCATTGATGATAGAAGCCGCTATGTGCTTGGATGGATGAACCGCGCCAAGCTGGAAGCCCTGGGGCTCCTGATGGAACGGGTCGAAAAAGAGATGAAGACTCTGTCTGAGGATCTTGCCCGATTAGATAGAGAGAGAAGTCTTCGTGATGATAAAAGGGATGCTCTTCTGGGGCTTCAGCATTATGGACACTATGAGGATATCCGCTGGCAGCCCCTGGCCGAACGGATTGAGGAGTTGAAAAAAGAGATTTGGCAGCTGGAAGAGCATTCGGATATTCTGAAGACTCTGTATGAGCAGCTGGAAGGTCTGGAGCTAAAACGCCGGGAATTGAAGGAAAAACTTGAAAAGACAAAAGGGGACTTTATCACTCTGCAGGAGAAGATCCGCAATGCCCGGGAACAGAGGAATGCTGCGGCTGAGGCTGCCGATGGTTCTGAGAAGAGTACGGAGATCTGGGCTGCGTTGATTGAACCTCTTATGAAGGAGATTCTGAAGGACAGAAAACTGAGCGTAGAGAACTGTGATGCCCGGCAGCATGATCTCCGTTTGAAGCTGCAGACCCGAATCGACGGGGATGTGAAAAAACAGGATCGGCTTGCTCAGAATATCGTCCGGGATATGCAGGATTTCAAACGCGATTATGTCAATGAAACCAGAGAGATGGATGCCGGAATTGACGCGGGAGATGAGTACCGTGCCATGCTGACCAGGCTTATGAGGGACGATCTGCCACAGTTCGAAAACCGGTTCAAGGAGCTACTCAACGAGAATACTATCAGGGAAATTGCAAACTTTCAGGCCCAGCTTAACCGGGAGCGGAAGGAAATTGAGGATAGAATCGAGAAGATTAACCGTTCCATGTCTGCCATCGAATACAATAAAGACCGCTATATCATCTTGGATGCCATGAGTTCCAACGATGTGGAGATCCGCCAGTTCCGTCAGGATCTGAGGTCAGGAGAATTATTGACCGTTTCCGGGGTAGGGAGGGTAGCAGTGAGCTGGACCGCCGCTGGACCCGAAAAGTATGTGATGTGAGGAACTGGTTTGACTTTGCCGCTTCCGAACGCTGGAAGGAGGATGACTCTGAGTACGAACACCATACTGACTCGGGAGGGAAATCCGGAGGACAGAAGGAGAAACTTGCATATACTATTCTGGCGGCCAGTCTGGCTTATCAGTTCGGGCTGGAGTTTAATGAGGTCCGCTCGCGTAGTTTCCGTTTCGTTGTGATTGATGAGGCTTTCGGACGGGGATCGGATGAGTCGGCCCGTTACGGTCTGGAACTCTTTAAAAAGCTGAATTTGCAGCTGCTGGTTATTACCCCTCTGCAGAAAATTCATATTATCGAACCTTATGTCTCCAGCGTCGGCTTCGTCTCCAACGAAAATGGAAAGCGTTCTCTTTTGCGCCACTTTACCATTGAGGAGTACAGAAAGAGGAAGGAGGTCCTCGTCAGAAATATCCTCACGCTTTGATGAAGTCCGCCGCTGGATACGCTCTCTGGATGAAAGGCCTGACAATGTATTCTGGGAGCTTGAGAAAAGGGTCGTGAACCACCGGGAATTGGGACGGAATTCCCTGCCCTGTGCCCTGCTTTTTACGGATGAACAGAATTTTCTGGGATTCCTTGGAAAAAAAAAGGAGTATAAATCCTATCTTAAGCTGTCGGAAACCTTGTCCTCAGTTTTTCCCGAACTTCGGGGATGGTGCCTCGAAAAGCCTCATTCCCTATTGGAATTTGAAACAGACTGGGAACGCTTAATCCGGATTCTTTATTGGATAAAGGAGAATCCACGGCCCGGAATCTATCTCCGGCAGCTATCTCTGGAAGGGGTGGATACAAAATTCATCGAGGGGCATAGAGGAATTCTTACAGCGCTTCTGGACCGTGTTCTGCCATCCTCTTCGTTTGACGAGCGGTTCAAGGGGGTCCGGAATTTTGAAAAGCGTTACGGTTTTCTCTCCCGTCCCGATCTGATCAGGTTCCGCTTTGCTTCTCCCGGAGACAGTTACAGCGGATTTTCCGATCTGACCGTTCCGGCTGAAGAGTTCCGGAGGATGAATCCAAATGTCAGCAAGGTTTTTGTGGTGGAGAACGATATTACGGCGTTATCCTTTCCTCTTATAGCGGATTCTCTTGTTGTATTCGGTCGCGGCTATCACTTTGACGCCATGGAAGGGGCCGCTTGGATAAATAAGAAAGAACTCTATTACTGGGGGGATCTGGATAGCCACGGTTTTGCCATTCTTGCGCAATTCCGGGAGAAATATCCCCATGCCCGGTCTGTATTGATGGACAGGGAGTGTTTTCTGAATCATAAAGCCCATTGGGGGCGGGAGGATAAGCCGGCCCCCAGCGTAGCAAAGGCACTGACATCTGATGAGGCACAGCTTATGAAAGATCTCATAGATAATCGCTATGGGGAGAAACTTCGCCTGGAGCAGGAATTTATTCCTTATGAATATGTAATTGATAAACTTAAGTTGCTTTGACTCTTTTACGGTAAGCATGGCTGTTAAGCAGAGGAATACCAAAACTGGAGAGATGGAGGGGAATAGTCTTTCAGAGGAACAGCTAATAGCGATTCTGGAGGGGAGACCTGTTCAGGCCCCCCCGGATGTTCTTCTGGAGGTAAAAAATGCCCTTGCCGCCTATAAGCAGTTGGATATACTGCAGCCCCAATCACTGGAGGCCCCTTTTCTGGGACCTTGCCATTGAATCTGTTATCCGGGACTCTCAGAATGAATATTATGACGCATTTAACAGGGCTCATTTCGAACTGCATTCCGGGGTATTTGTGGAGTATATGTTAAAAGTTATCCTGAGAGCATTAAGCTCTGGGGTTTAAGAAAAAAAGCCGTCCCAGTGCTTTCTTTTCGGATAGCGGTAATAGTTCTGATCCGCATATCCCAAGGTGAATATCAGACCGATTCTACGGTCTGCTGGGATGCCGAGTTCCTTCCTTGTCGATTTTTTCCGCAGGGCGATTTCTGCAAATCCTATCATGCAGGATCCCAGCCTCCGGGCATGGGCGCTCAGCATCATATGGGCCCCTGCCAGGGCGCAGTCGCTGCGCCCGAAACGCTTCCCCTTTTTGGGGTAGGTGAGGATCACCAGCGCAGGGGCATGAAAGAAAAGAGGATCAGCTTTCCCCTTCAGAGCCATTTTCAGAGCATGGCTGAAGCTGTTGACCTTCCGGGGGTCGGTGTAGCGGGCTATAGATGTTTTTCTGGTCAGCAAGCGGAAAAGAGGATTCCTTAAAAGATCTGTTAGTTTGAGTAATTCCCGCGCCATCATGGCACTGGCTGCTGCGACTTCTCCCCCCTGTAGAACCAGGGCTTCACACTGTTGGGAATTGGAGGCTGTCGCCGTTAACTCTCCGGTTTTCAGTATCTCCTCTAAATCCTCCTGTAATAGTGGCGCACTTTTGTATTTCCGGATAGACCGCTTGGTCCGGATAAGCCGGTCGGCAATCTCATAATCGGTGAGATCTTTATGATCGGGAATCAGAGGGAGGGGCTCTCCATCAACAAGAATGGCAGCCTCAGGACAGACCATCCCGCAATGACTGCATTCAATACAGTTCTCCTGAAAGATGCGGACTTCTTTCGTCTCGTTGTTCCTTCTTATTGTTTTAGGAGGGCATTCTTTCATACAGATACCACAGCGGGTACATTTGGATTGATCTATTGTGAATTCCATGAGGGAATTGTAGTCGGGAAACAGCTGTTCTTCAAGATCGAAGCGAAAGAGAGTAGATGTTTTCAATTTCTTCTGTCGACAGGGGCTTATGAAAACAAAATTTTTGAAACTGTATGGCTGTAGTTCTCGACTCGGTTCTGAGTCTCTTTGATTATGGTAAGGGTTAAGTTCATTTATTAAATCCTGCTCTTATATAAAAACACTGTTTCGTGTCCCTCCTTTACATAAGGTGGTGCATATGATCAAAACTTTAATTTGTTTATTCCTGATTTTTTTGTTTTTTTTCGTTGGATGTCAAATCATTCACCCGGAGAATATCAATCATGATCCCCTGCCTCTGATCAGCCCTGAGATGATAGATGTTTCCAGTGGTGAGAAGCTGCAGACGTTTCAACTGCAGTGCGATACCAATCCGGATAATCTCTATCTGTACGATGAAGATGGCAACACGGTGAGGGTCGTGTTGGATGAGAATACGCCTCTACCGGCTGTTATTGTCCTTAATGAAATTACCGGGGTTCTGACTGTTCGCCGTAGCGCTCCTTTTGTGGGTTCTGCAAAATTCTGGACAGATGACGCTAAGGGTTGTTCGACTGAGCTGGATGCCTTGACGGTTCGTTTTACGGTTACGGTTACGGTTGCCGGTAGCGGGAATTTTCTGCCCTAGGCAAGAAAAATCAGGTTTAATGATGTATGATTAATGATACCTACTTTGAGAGACTGTTGCCATATCCTTTTGCGATATGGTGAACCTTTAACCATTTATAAAAGTTAAAAACGATTTTAGGAGATGAGTTATGGACATCAAAAAACCATTATCATCTTTGTCAGTCATCCTTGTAGTCAGTATTGTATTAGTATTTTCCGCCTGTAAATTCTTTGGTGGCGGTGATGATGACGATGTCTCAGTGACAAGTGTCAGTCTGAATATTTCAAGTACATCCCTAAATGTCGGTGGTACTACAACTCTTATTGCATCTGTATCTCCGGATGATGCGACCAATCAGAATGTAACGTGGACGACATCCAATGTGGCGGTGGCGTCTGTTTCCTCCGAAGGGATTGTAACGGCTGTGACCGCGGGAACGGCTGTTGTCTCTGTGACTACGGAAGACGGCGGTTTTGTGGCCGGATGTGATGTAACTGTATCTGAAGTTATACCCGGAATTGGAGATATCTATATTGCTGGTTATTATGCAGGTTCTCCGTCAGATGTTTCCTGTTTTTGGCTAAATAATGAAAGCGGGCAGACGGATTTATATAGTGATTCAAATTCTCACGCCAATTCTGTATATGTTTCAGAAGGAGATGTGTATGTTGCAGGATTTTATTATAATGGTTCAAATAAAGTTTCCTGTTATTGGTTGAATAGTGGATCTCCAATAGACCTATTTAATAACAGTAGTGCGGGGTATCATGCAGAAGCTTATGATATATTTGTATCTGGGAGTGATATTTATGTATCTGGGTTTTGTGAGGAAGGTGATGGTGTAAAAGTTGCTTGTTATTGGGTGAATGGTTCTATTACTAAAATCATTCCTGTAGTTGGAAAAAATTCTGAAATAAACTCAATTTATTATGATGGTTCCGATATCTATTCAGCAGGATATTATGTTAATGCTTCAGGTACTGAAATAGCATGTTATTGGAAAAACACAACAAAAACAGATCTTAGTCCTGCAAATTGGGGTAGAGCAGAATCAATTACAGTGCAAAATAGTACAGTCTATACTTCTGGATGGTCTGATAATTCTGGTAAGAATGCATGTTATTGGGTCAATAGTTCAAGAATAATTCTGCATGATAGTTCTATCTCTATAGGGAATTCAATATTTCTTAATGGATCAGATATATATGTTGCCGGATCATATAAGAATGGAGTGAATTTTATTTCCTGTTATTGGTTGAATGGCGGGGCTCCCGTAGTTCTCTATGATGAAACAGCATCAGGGGACGATTCTGAGGCAAAATCTATAGTTGTTTCAGGGTCCGATATCTATATTGCTGGCTATTATTCTGATAGTGACACTTCTATAAAATCCTGTTACTGGAAGAATGGTGTGTTAGAAGCCCTTTCTGATGGAGATTCATATGATACGAAAGCAACTTCAATATTTGTAGATAACTAAATACTACTTTAC
>NBMC01000037.1 GCA_002084805.1 Spirochaetaceae bacterium 4572_59
CTACCGAAGATATAGGTTTTGTTAAAAACCTTTTTATATGATTCTGTGATTTCTTCTCCCTTATATTTGAAAGAAAAATCAAAGGGGCTATTCATTTTATCAGCTAAGAGATTGTATGAAAAATCAAGAACAACCGTTTCGTTTTCATCCTGATATGTATATAATTTTTTAATTGGATCAGTTTTTACTTTTTCTAATCTGGAAAGGATTTCACCGTTCTTTGAAACTCTCAGAACTTTGTAATCATTGGTTAAAAACACAAAATAATTTTCATTCAACTGGTAAATATCCAGCCGTGGAGGAAGATTAGAATAGTCCAGATTCTGATCTGAATAGCTGTTTTTGACCAGCATGGGACCGAATACGGCAAAACAAATAATAAAAATAACACCAACAAGTCCGCTCATGGCCATTTTATGATTTTTCAGACGGCGCCACGCATCCTGCCAGTAAGTCAGACTGGGACGCATAATTTCAGGAATTTCTCTCGTTGCTTTATCTATAAATTGAAAGTCTTTGGATTCCATGATTTACCCTGTCTCCTTCTCAAAACGTATCCGCGGATCAATCACGGCATACAGCATATCAACCAGAAATACCATGAGTACATAGAAAGCGGCATAAAGAACTGTTACACCCATAATGGTTGTATAGTCTCTGTTTGAAACACTCTCTACAAAATAACGACCGATTCCGGGAATGGCAAAAACTTTCTCAACAACAAAAGATCCGGTCATAAGAGCCGCAACGGTCGGACCTATATAGGTGACAACGGGAATCAGAGCATTTTTTACTGCATGCTTACCGATAACCGACATGGTACGAAGTCCATTAGCACGGGCAGTCCGTACATAATCCTGACGCAGAACTTCCAGCATACTGGAACGGGTAAGACGGGCCACAAAAGACAGAGAATATCCGGAGAGCGCAACCACTGGTCCGATATAACTGGCGGGACCACTAAGTCCAAAAGGAGGAATCCACCCCAGCTTACCTGCAAAGAAATAAATCATAAGTGAAGCAATCACAAAACTTGGAATTGTAACCCCCAGGGTGGCCATAAACATCACAAAATAATCGATCGGCTGATTCTGTTTTAACGCAGATATTATCCCCACAGGAATTCCCAGCAGAATAATCATAAGAACTGCCAGACCACCCACACGGGCTGTCAGAGGAAAACCGGAAAGTATCAGATCATTGACAGAAGTCCCGATCTTTGAGAAAGACGGTCCCAGATCAAAGGTTACCAGGCCTTTCATATAATCCACATACTGCTTCCACAGGGGATCATCCAGGTGATACTTCTCGTTCAGTACACGCATGATTTCCGGGGGTACCGGCCGCTCTCTTGTAAAAGGTCCTCCAGGAATGGAGTGCATCATAAAGAAAGTTACCGTTGCAATCAGAATGATTGTCAACAGGGAATAAATCAGGCGTCGTACGATATATTGTTTCATACATTAACTCCTTAAAAAGGGGCTGCCCGTCCGGGCAGCCCCCCAAATTACAAATTATTTTCTATTCCTGAATGTAGGCAGTACTGAAGTCAATTTGACCCAGCATACTTCTGTCCCAACCCTTAAGTTTAGGACTGGAGAGAAAGTAATCGGTGTAGTGGTATACAGGAACGATAGGCATATCATTCATCAGAATATCCTGAGCTTTATAAAGGGCTTTATAATGTTCGGAACCATAGGATGAAGATGCTTTTGCCATAGAGGCATTGTAGTCGGCATTGTTATAGTTCGGATCATTATAATCATTACCGTCTACAAAGATTGCCAGCAGACCCATGGGATCCAAAAAGTCTGTTAACCAGCCACCACGGGCGACTTCATAGTTACCCTGTTTTCTGGTATCCTGAAATACGGCCCATTCCTGATTTTCGAGAGTACACTCGATTCCCAGATTGGTTTTCCACATTTCCTGAACCATTTCCGCAACCATCTGATGACTTTCGGAAGTGTTATACATCAGTGTAAAAGAAGGAAAACCTTCTCCATCGGGATATCCGGCTTCAGCCAGAAGTTTCCTGGCTTCTTCAATAGAACCGCTGTCTGTAGAAAGACCATAGGTACCGGCAGTTTCGAAAAAGTCTGCACCCTTATCATCGGGGAATCCGGGGGGAACGAAACCGGCGGCAGGAACGTTTCCTCTTGCCAGGGCTTCACAGATTTTTTCTCTGTCTAGACCATAAGCCAGAGCTCTTCTGACTCTTGCATCACCCCACAACTCCAGATCCATATTGAAGTTGTAGTAGTAGGTTCCCAGCAGAGGATATACGTAAAATTCAGGATTTTCTGCAATCAGAGCAGGAATTTCTGCAGGGGGAACATCATTCAGGAAGTCAAAATCGCCAGCCTGATAGGCAGTGTAGGCGGTAGAAGCCTGATCGATAAATTTTACATTGATTACATCGATACCGACTTTGGCGACATTCCAGAAATACTCGTTCTTCTCAAGAGTCATTCCACCACCGATGGTGTAGGAAGTCAGCTTGTAGGGACCGTTTGAAACAGCCAGTTTGGGATCTTTTGCCCAGGCACCTTCGGCACCGGCAGGATCTTCAACAACAGACTGTTTGAGGGGTCTGAAATGATAAAAAGAAGAAAGAGATACGAAATAGTCGGTAGGAGCTGACAGAGTAACTTCAAAAGTCAGGTCGTCAATAGCTCTGATTCCGACTTCGTCCAGAGAAACATCACCGTTATTGGCAGCTTCTGCATTGACAACATTGGTGTAATGCCAGATCCATCCGTATTCGGAAGCAGTATTGGGATCAATACCGTGTTTCCAACCATATACAAAATCGTTAGCAGTCAGAGGAGATCCGTCAGACCATTTTGACTCTCTCAGGTGAAAGGTAATAACTTTACCGTCTTCAGAAACGTCCCAAGTTTTCGCAACACCGGGAACAACATTTCCGCTTCTTTCACGAACAAGACCTTCAAAGGTATTACTGATAACGTCACCGCCGTCAGAAGCACCGTTAAGGCTGGGGTCAATTGTTTTGGGATCAGAATTCAGGTTCCAGTTCATTACAACCGGACCTTTTTCGACTTCTGCTACTTCAACAGGTGCTTCTTTTTTACAGCCGGCAATCATGGCGACAGAAGCGAGAAGAGCAAAAACCATAGTACGAAATACTACTTTTTTCACGAAGAATACTCCTTATAAGAATTTGTAGAAATTATACTCCTGAAAAAAGACTCTGCCAATTACGTAACAAAGCATCTCAGTGGAGCTAATTATTAATTAAAACAGCATTCAGTCTATAAGTCAATGTTATGATGTGACTTAAACACTCTCTAAAAAAGCATATAAGAATAAAATATCTGGCCTCTTTATGTATATAATATGCATACTTTTCCAAAGGGCAAAGAAGTACAGTTTTATTAGGGATATTATAAAGATATTTGCTTATATAAATACATAAAATATTCCTTATATGGATAAGATTCTCCTATTGAAAAAAAATCTGTACAAAAACGATCAAAAAGATTCCTGAAAATAGCTAACTATTCATCCCCGTTCACACAAGTCCCAAACTGAGGCTACAACATAAAATTAATAAATACGATCACTTGCAAAAGCTCCCTAATAGAGGCATTATAATTAGTATATGTATAAATCAATTGATAAATTTCAGGCCATGGTGTCTGAAATGAAAAAGAATCTGACCGGTGATTATCAGGCCCGTCCCGACAATATCTACCTTGAGGGAGATCCAGCCAATCGAGAGATAATAGGATCCCTTCTGGATACGTTGATGAAAGCCGGTAGCGGTATCAGCGGCGTTGAAAATCTGAAGTATCTTTATAAGCAGGCCAAGGCCGGCAAGTCCTGTCTCCTGCTGATTGAACACTATAGCAACTTTGATTACCCCGCATTATTCAGACTCATAGAGAAACACCCCGATCTGGGACCCGATATTGCCAACTGCCTCATTCCTATTCAGGGTATGAAGCTCTCCGAGGGTAGTGAACTCACGGCTACCTTCTCTAATTCTTATACAACAATCGTCATATACCCCAGCCGCACCATAGACAAAGAGACCAATCCGGAAAAACTGGAAGAGATCAAACAGATAAGTAATCCCATAAATCATGCTGCCATGAGGGAATTGACAAGACGAAAATACTCCGGAAATATCATTATTGTATTCCCGGCGGGAACACGCTACCGCCCCTGGCAACCCGATTCAAAAAAAGGTGTCAGAGAAATCTATACCTATCTAAAGGTTTTTGATTTTGTAGAGTTTATCAGTATCAACGGCAATCTTCTCGTCCCCTGCCAGGAAAACGATATGGAGAAGGATACCCTCCGGGAAGATGTGATGTATTTTACTGTTTCAAAAGCTGTAGAGGGTAAGGAGTTCCGTCAGAGCAAATTTGATGAAACACCCGAAGGTGAAGATCCCAAACAGTATGTGGTGGATCAGGTTATGGCTGAACTTGAAAAACAACACAATCTGGCGGAAGTTAAAAGAAAAAAGCTACTTTAAGGAATGACCTGTTTCGGAGAACCAGCTGGGAACATCCAGTTCCAGAGTTTGACGAAACAGTTTAAATCCTTTTCTTTTCAGATTCTCCAACATAACATCCCCTTCGGCCTGAATAAAACAGAACAGATTTGTTACAGTTTTTTCATAGGCTATTCCGGCCGTATAATCCACCAGTCCCGAGGCAATTCCGGCACCGCGGAATTCTGGAAGAATATACAGGCTGTCAATAAAAAGAAACAGCTGCCCCCCACTCTCATCAAAAAAAGCTGTAAGAATACCACCAACAACACCCCCGGGAGTCACAGCCTTTAAAGCAAGATCAGGACATCTTCCCCGCCAGTCATTCTTCCGGACAAGAATTCTTTGTAGATTTTCTGAATATTCCCGGTACAGTTCATCAAAAAAGTCCTGCCGGTACTGCAGGATCTCCGGATCATCCCCTTTCCTGATCTGAACAGAAAAATCCCCCAGAAACAGATCTTCCGTATCAACAGGCTCGTCCCCGGCGTCTCTGACATCCCAATATCCGCAGAGATCTGAGTACCACTCTCTGACCCGCTGCTTCATCTGCCGTTCTTTATACAGAAACCACTTTTTCTCCAGATCAGGTCTCTCTTTCAAAACATTTTTAAAGCCCCGGAACACGCCCCTGCCTGATGACAGGATTTCTCTGAGACGCTCCCTGTAGATAGGATTTTTCAAAGCTCCTGCAAATCCTTCCATAAGCCTGAAACCATCGGAAGGTTTCCATTCCGGGAGCTGAAAATAGCGTTCTTCCGCATCCCCTGCTGCAAGGTCTTCTTTAGACAGAAATGTTTTCTGAACAATCAAGCCACTCTCACTATCAAGGAGAAGCTCTTTTTTTTGATTCTCCATACCGAAGATTATCTGGTCCATCAGTTCAGCTGTCATTTTAAATTGTCCCGGCATTCCTTTCTCCTCATATGATCAGAGACTCTGATCATCTCTCCATTTTTTTATCTCTTTTTTCAAATTTTCTCTTTTTATATACCATTTCCGGCCGCTGCGACGGTCTCTCATATCAATTTCACCTTTTTCGATAAAATGTCGGGAAACAACCATACGCAATGGGATTCCCAGCAGGTCCGAATCCCGGAACTTCACTCCGATAGACTCTTTGCGATCATCCAGGAGAACATTTTCCTCGCCCAGCTCACGGGCAATTTCATCCACCACAGAACTTATTCTGGAAGATTTACCGATTCCCATCAGATAGAAGGTATAAGGTGCCAGTTCTATAGGCCAGACTAATCCCTTATTATCCCGGTTGGCTTCGGCAATACAGCTGACAAGGCGACCTAAGCCAAGACCGTATGATCCCATAAAAGGATAGTACTGCTTTCCCTTATCATCATTAAATGAAAAATTCATTTTCCTGGTATAGTAATCATCCAACTTGAAAATATTTCCCAGTTCAAAAGCCTTAACTGAATCCAGAGCCTTACCGCATCCCATACAGAGGTCACCTTCATTCAACTGGGCAATATCTCCTGTTTCCGGAAGATCAAAATCCCGACCGAAATTGACATTTACATAATAGAAGCCATCTTCATTAAGCCCCATTGCCAGATTGGGAGTACTGACCACAAGATCATCCACAATAACCCGTACACCATCCGGAGCTGGAACAGGCGACATAAATCCCGGAATAAGCTTAAAATCCCTTAAAATCGAATCATTGGCCGGCTTGCTCACCGCACATCCAAGAATCATAGCCAGTTTATCCAAGCTGACATCATAATCTCCCCGGACAACAGCCATCACCGGTCCGTCGGCTGTCATATATACCCGGGGTTTCACAATCTTTCCAGGAGAAATATTCAGCTCTGCCGCCTGCTTCTCCAAATTTCTTTTTTCTGAAACAGACACTCTCTCCATACCATAAAGGATTTCACTGTGTGATGGTTTTACACCAATGGCAACAGAACGATTGGCCCTGTAACCGCAATGGGGACAAACCAGGACCACATCCCGCCCCTGATCATGAGGATACAAAAACTCATAAGCTTTGGATCCGCCCATCATACCAACTCCGGATTCCGCAGGAATAACAGGGATATTGCATCGTTTAAATATATTCATATAAGAGTTGAATACTTTCGGAAAGAAGTTATTAAGCTCAGAGTAGCTACGGTGAAAGGAGTAGGCATCTTTCATAACGAACTCCCTGGCCCTGATCAACTCCGCCCGGGTACGGGATTCATCACGGAACTTGGTCTGAAACTGATAGAAAAAAATAGGGAAGTCCTTGTAGGAGTTGACAACCGACTTGGCCAACTCGACAGCCGCTTCCTCATGAGTAGGAGATAAAACCAGTTTTCTTCCCTTACTATCCTTAAAAACAACAAGAGAACCATCGACCAAATTACTTCTGCCGCTTTTTTCCCAAATAGAAAAAGGGTTGACCAGAGGAACCTGAAATTCCTCTCCGCCTATAAAATGCATCTCTTGGGCAATCAGAATTTTCAGATTATTTATGACTTTTGTCCCCATGGGAAGAAAAGAAATCAGGCCTTTTCCAAGTATACGGATAAAACCGCCCTGAAACAGAAGAGAATTTCCCTCCAGCATAGAGGGTCCAGCCTGGTGCCGCATAGTTTTTCCGATTAAACAGGAGTATTTCATATGTTAATTTTAGTGTACTTGAATCGAACTGGTCAAGGAAAGGATCTCAAGGGAACGGAACAGTCTCTTCTGGAATAAAAAAACACTTTTAGCTAAGTCAACTCATGGTAGGATAGTCCCATAAGAGCTAGCGGTTCATAGCTATAAACTTGGTCTTCCCATGGGATTCGGTTATGATTCTTTGGCCATTGTTTTCTTTACACTCATCTTTTGACCATTAACTTTCGTTTTGTGTAATTTTTTTATGGCGAGAAGCGCTTCTTTTTCATCAGGCATCACAACAAAAGCAAAACCCTTTGATTTCCTTGTTTTTTTATCCATTACAATAGTTGTGGAAGAAACAGTTCCATAGGGTGTAAACAGCTTGGAAAGTTCATTTTCTCTTGTCATTCTGGAAAGATCTGTTATTTGTATTTTCATATAAACCAATGTAGCAGATTTTACATAGAGATAATATATGAACCCAAGCATACATTTATTGACAGGAACTCCATATCTCCCCCTCGGACTACCAGATTCCTTTAATAACTCTACATAAAGCAAATAATCGTCATAAGATAGCTCGGGAAACTTGACTTTAACCTCATGATTACACATATTAATAGAACGCGGATAAATAAACCCGCCCATATAGACCCTGCTCTGTGAAACAGGGCTGTTAACTAGGAGTTATTAATGGATACAATTGAATATGTTGAGGCAAGAGAGATTCTTGATTCCAGAGGAAATCCCACTGTTGAAGTAGATGTAATGCTGGCAGATGGATCTTTCGGTAGAGCAGCTGTTCCTTCAGGAGCATCTACAGGTGTACACGAAGCTGTTGAACTGAGAGACGGAGATAAAAAACGTTACCTCGGAAAGGGTGTTCTTAAAGCCGTTGAAAATGTAAATACCGTAATTGCAGACGCCGTCGTCGGACTGAGCGCGCTCAACCAGGTTGATGTGGATAAAACCATGATCGAACTGGACGGAACCGATAACAAAAGCAAACTGGGAGCTAATGCTATCCTGGGTGTTTCCATGGCTACTGCCCGCGCTGCGGCTCAGCACCTGGAAATTGATCTTTTCAAATATCTTGGAACCTTCCACTCAAACGTACTTCCCGTTCCCATGGCAAATATCATCAACGGTGGAAGTCATGCTGACAACTCTGTAGACTTCCAGGAATTTATGGTAATGCCTGTAGGTGCTGAATCTATCAGAGAAGCAGTCCGCTGGATTGCCGAGATTTTCCACAACCTGAAAAGCCTGCTGAAAAAAGCCGGTTACTCTACTGCTGTTGGTGATGAAGGTGGATTCGCTCCTAACTTCAAATCTAACGAAGAAGCTCTTCAGTTCATCATGGATGCCATCAAAGCTTGTGGACTGGAGCCCGGTAAAGACGTAATGATCGCTCTTGACCCTGCTGCTTCAGAGTTCTCTGAAAAACAGGCTGATGGTTCCTACATGTACGAGCTGAAATGGTCTACCGGAGAAAAACTGACTGCTGAGCAGATGGTTGACTTCTGGGCGGACTGGTGTGAAAGATACCCCATTATCTCCCTCGAAGATGGTATGAACGAAGATGACTGGGCAGGATGGAAAGTTCTGACCGAGAAAATTGGTGATAAGGTACAGCTGGTTGGAGACGACCTGTTCGTTACCAACACTGTCAGACTGAAAGAAGGAATTGAGAAGGGAATCGCAAACAGTATTCTGATCAAAGTTAATCAGATCGGAACCCTTACCGAAACCTACGAAGCAGTAGAGATGGCTAAAAGAGCCGGTTACACTTCTATTATCTCTCACCGTTCCGGTGAAACTTCAGACACAACTATTGCCGACCTGGTAGTAGCGTTGGAAACTGGACAGATCAAGACCGGTTCCATGAGCCGTTCTGACAGAGTTGCCAAATACAATCAGCTGATGCGGATTGAGGATGACCTGGAAGGACGCAGCACATACGCCGGATGGGATGCTTTCTACTCCATCAAAAGATAGTAATCTTATTTTATTGATAAGTAATAATCCCCGAAGCTGATGCTCCGGGGATTTTTTTATTTCCGGTTTTTAGATTATCAGCGCCAGCGTTTCAAGCGTTTCAGAACATCCTCTTCCTGCTCGTCAGAATCACAGCCGGTCCATAGCAGAAGCCCCTCGGGAGACATCTCATCCATAAAGGTTTCCAGCTCTTCCAGAGCAACATCCACAATCACCGGCATTTTAGCTTTCTGCAGTTTTTTCAGAAAGGGAATCCATTGCATAATGGGCTGATCTTCCCCCACGCCCTGAACCCATTGAATAGCATCAATCTCCGGTACAGTCAGAATAGAATCGATATGCTTAGACACACCCTTCCCGTCCAGATGGAAGATATTAGTGTCCATAGCTTTAACCTCCTTCTGCAGAATAGGCAAACAGTACTCATCAAATAACTCTCTTCCGATAAGGGATGAAAAATCATTACTGGGAATGTGGAGTTTTCCGGCAGAAGGAACACCCATCCAGTTTGCAGAAGGATGGCCCTCAGCGCTCAGGATATCATGAAAATGGTCAAAAATTGCTTGAAAATCTCTAGTAGAAATATCAATCAGTTTCTTGAGCAGTTCCGGATTGAGATAGAAATCCAGGCAGACTTTATCATTCCCCCGCCAGGAGGCAACAAAGTCCATTCCAGGGTGAAAATCCGTATAACCGACAATATAACGACCGTCACAACGGTCCAGAGCCAGACGGGTCAACTCTTCAATTTTTTTAAAATAGACATTCTCTTTATCCATTACAATCTTATCCAGATCTTCTTCCGACTCAATTTGAGGATAAGTCCATGATGTAATTTCTCCAAAATCAATCTTTTGGCCGCAAAACCCCTGAAGAATGTCCGGCCCCAGATTCGGATCAAAAATTGGAAATGTCTCTCCTCTAAAAACCTTATTTTTATTTTGCTCTATAAAAGATTCTACCTGATACTCTGCATCAAACCAGCGGGATTTCAAATCCGGCCAAGTTTTAGCTGAACTTTCATTGTGATTAAATTGAGCATTATGATGATGGAAACGTACCGGAGGGCGGTCAATAATATCCGAGAGGTACCATGCTTCTATACGCGCCATCGACTCTTCAAAGTCAGGTTTCCATTTAAAATTTGTAGAACTCCAGTCCCCTTTTATCATATCAATCTCCTTTGTCAGATGAAACATTTTATTATCGTGCATATGCACGGTAATAAGAGTAGAATTTTACTACTGATTTGTCAATCTTAAATCAGGAAGACTTCAGAAAGTCGGGAATACTGTTTTCTCTGTAAGAGTGTTCTTTCAGGAGAATATCGGTTTGCGTACAATAAAAGCTTCTCTCAGGCTTATACCCTTCGCCTATAAGCTTCACCATCAGTTTATAGGCATAGTAGCCCTGATTGAATACATCCTGTGAAATTAGAGCATCCACAACACCCTGCTGCAAATACCCGAGTAGCTCCTCGGATTGATCGTAACCCACTAATACAGGTTTTGGACCATTATATTTTCTAATACACCTGGCAGCACCAAGCGTTGCCGCTCCGGTAAGACAGAGGATGCCTTTAAGGTTCTTCTGCTCTTCCAACTGCTTCTTCAGAATCATTTCCGCCTGATCAGAAATATCATCACAGTAATATGTATTAGCGGATTGAATCAGATTACTATTCGCCAGAAAATCCGAAATACCACGAAGTCTTTCACTATGTGCCCATACTGCGGGAGAACCGGAGATACAGAGATACTCACCGAAGTGGATCATTTTCTGAAGCAGTTCCGCCCCCAATCTTCCGCTCCTGTAAAGATCCTGACCTATAAAGCAGAGCCTGTTAGTAGCCAGAACATCTGTATTAACTGTAATCAGCGGTACCTTATCTTCCGGATTCAGCATGCTCTCCAACTCAGGATCATAAGCTGGAACCAGTAAAACCCCGGCCGGTCTGTTAATTTCACGCTCATATAAAGATCTTAGAACAGCTGCAAGGTTTTTCTTATCCTGTGAGTAGGAAAGCAGTTCAAGACGGAGTCCTGAAGCAACAGATTCCAGCTCTCCCTGCCGCACACCATCCAACAGCTGATGAAAGAAAAAACCAGGCGGGTCCGGAATAACTACAGCGATTTTCCGTTCTTCCTGCAATGAAATAAACTGAGAAAGATGCCTGTCTACATAGCCAAGTTCACGGGCCTTGCTAAGGATTTTCTCCCTGGTCTCCTGATTGATATCCCCTCTGTTATGCAGAGCTCTATCTACCGACCCGCGGGAAATACCAAGAGAATCAGCGATATCCTGAAGAGTTATCTTTGTTTTATTTTTTTTAATTTTTGACATGAAATAAGCCTTGCATTATTCAGTATGTTATTTCGAAACGTGTTCAGCCGAAAATTCCACTTCCTGAACACGTCCTTTTACCTGAATTGTCCAGGCTTCAGTCATGTGAAAATATTTCAGAAAGAGCTTCTTCCAGCTCAGCATAATCATAAGGTTTGTAAAAGACTTTATAGGGAATAGTGAATTCTGGTCTGAGAAATCCACTGGTGACAATGACTTCTTTATCTGAACAGTACTGTTTCAGGAATTTAATCCAGTAATCACCACCAAAGATTTCCATCCTGTAATCCGTAACAATAATGCGAATTTCAGGCTTATCCAAGAGCAGTTTTATGGCACCTACACCGTCGGACGCGACAGAAACAGAATAGCCTTTTCTCAAGAGGTAATCCCTCAGAGTTAGTCGGATAGCATCTTCATCTTCAACAACAAGAATTTCTTTTATATCACACATCAAACAGTCCTTTCATAGCGGGATTGCTGACTTATTATACAGTGAATCAGTCATCACTGTCATGAGTTAAATTCCTTTTTATGGAATTGTAAGAAAAACCGCGGCGGACGAGTCGTCTGATTTGCTTCTCATCGGCGTTTTCCGGATGGGGAATCAGTTTACGGATGCATCGGAGGAGCATGTCATGCTCCGCTTCGCTACTGACATACTCAGCAATAGCTTTGCCGGCGGCTTCCCGCCCCACTCCCCGCCGGGAAAGACCAGCTGCCAGACAGGCTCGGCTCTCCGGATGATTTTTCATCCTTAAGATCAGCCATTGTTCGGCAAAACGTGAATCATCCTGAAAACCCATATCCTGCATCTGCTTCAATACAAGCCGGGAAGTCTCCTGTTCATATCCCCTAAGGGCCATTTTTTGAATAAGACGTCCCGAAGACTCTTCCTTTGAGGCTAAAAACCTGGCTGCCCACTCACGACAGCGAATAAGGCTGTCCATGCGGCGTATTTTTTCAAGGTCCTCGTCTTTTAATTTGTATCCTTTAGGATAACGATCACTCCAGTCTACGGGAATAAAAAAAGAGGAACCCTCTGAGAGAGAGACCACAATAGTCTCTTCTCTGGTTCCTCTTTTTCGCAAAGCTGCGATAAAAATATTAACGTTTTGAGAACTGGAACTTTCTACGAGCTCCTCTCTGTCCATATTTCTTTCTCTCAACCATTCTGGAGTCTCTTGTGAGAAATCCGTTAGCTTTCAAGGTAGGTCTGTTGCTTTCATCCAGATCAACAAGAGCTCTGGAAATACCATGAAGACAGGCACCAGCCTGGCCGGTAATTCCACCACCCTTAACATTGATAAGAATATCATATTTTCCATCAGCATCAGACACAACCAGTGGCTGACGGATCATTGTAACCTGCTGTTCAATGGGGAAAAATTCTTTAATATCTTTTCCATTGACTTTGATATCGCCTTTTCCCTGTCTCAGGTAAACACGAGCAGAGGAGGTTTTTCTTCTTCCTGTTCCATGTGCAAGATTTTTAATCACTGTATATCTCCTGTTCCTTACATCTCAATCTTTTCGGGCTGCTGAGCCGCATGGGGATGTTCCGCACCGGCATAGATCTTCACATTGCTGAAAAGCTTATTTCCAAGGGTACCCTTGGGTAGCATACCTTTAACAGCTTTTTCCATAGGTGCGGTTGGTTTTCTGGAAAGCAGTTTTTCGTAAGTTTCTGATTTCAGTCCACCAAGGTAACCGGAGTGACGATAGTACATCTTATCTGATCTTTTTTTACCGGTCATTACTACTTCTTTAGCATTAACGATAATAACAAAATCACCAACTTCCTGGTGAGGGGTGTAAAGAGCTTTATGTTTTCCACGAAGGAGAGTGGCGGCTTTAACAGCTACACGGCCCATGGGCAATCCTGCTGCATCAATCACGTACCACTTATGCTCTATTTCATTTGGTTTAACAAATATTGTTTTCATTTCTTTTTCTGCCTTTTCCTAGGTCTTTTATATAGTCGTAACGGGTTCATTAGTCTCCCATAAGAGTAAATTATTGTCAATAAGGAATTGCCTTTCGGAAAACACTTTATCAGTTTTTTTCAGTAATGCCTGTTACGGTATATAAAAAAAGCAAATCCCAGAGCAAAAAACAGATAGGGAAGAATTTGAATGATCCCCGCCCACAGGGCAACAGTTCCGGAAGCATCCACAAAAGAGGGTAGAATCCCCAGAGATGAAAGAACCTCCAGCAGCAGTCCGGTAAACTGAGTCAAAAATCCCAAAACCAAAAACAGCCAGCCCTCTTCCCGGATGCGTGTCCATACCCATATACACAGAAAAGAGGCCAGACAGCTCCCGCCGGTTTCCAGAAGAAGCATCAGAGGAAGGTTCATAAAACTACTCTCCTTTGCCAAAGAGTTTATTCAGGATTTTCAGATCACCGCTGGTAAGTACCGGCGGAAGAACAGCCGGACAATCCGGATCGGGAGGAAGAAGCACGCCCTCTACCAGAAAACGGCGGAACACTGAAGGATAATCAGCGTTCTCACCCTCCCACAAAAGATAGTTAGCCTTTCTGCACCATCCGGCAAAAGCCGGCAACTGCCTCTGACTGTCCGCAGGGCATTCAGGCGATTTTTTCAGAAGAGCCGTCAGATTCCAAAGACAGCGATTGATCCCCGCAGCATTAACCGGAGAAGGCAGATCCCCCTGAGGCAGTTCTGCTATGCTATCTTTTGCGCAAACAAGAATACCGCACTCTCCGGGAACAGGCAGAACAGGAAAAATCACATCTTCAGCGGCAGGCATCCAGGGACGCCAGAGAGAGGTCCGGCCGGTCCCAGCCAGACAGGGGTCAGTAATATCCGCGACTGAACGAATAAGGCCCTGTTCCGCCAACCACAGTTCAACCAGCTTTGAATTATTGTAATAACGGATCTGGGGATATCTCTCCCAGAGGATTTTCGCGGCTCTCAACATATTAGCTTCTTCATGAGAAGGATAGGATGCGTATACGCCCCTTGCCAGGGTATTCTTTACTATAAGGGAAAATCCCTCGGGACGATGTCCCAGAAGAGCCTTTCCACCATCTAGATAGAGATCCAGAAAGCGCTTACCCGTATTGTCAAAAAGGTGATATTCTCGAGCCCGGCGAATAACAGGCATCTCCCGTAATAATGTTATATCATAGTGCTTCACCATTCATCTCCCAGTTTTTCCAGCTGATACCCGTTGAATTCGGGAAGAAAAGTCATGGACTGACCTGATTCAAAACGAACCATAATCACAAGATGGCCCCCATTCTCCACATTACTGACAACCTCACCGACACCGTAGTCTTCATGATACAGCCTGGATCCGGGAGGATAATCTGATTCAATTTTTGCAGTGGGGACAGCCCCCTCCACTTCGATATGGTCTGCAGGGAGTTCATCCAGAAAGCGACTGGGAAAAGCTTCATCGCTCCGTCCATAGAGCATTCTTCTCCGGCAACTTGTCAGAAACAGCTCTTTCCGAGCCCGTGTAATACTGACATAAAAGAGGCGTCTCTCTTCTTCGATCTCATCTTCGTCATCATTTTGACTACCCCGGGGGAAAAGACCTTCTTCCAGACCGCTTATAATAACACGGTCGAATTCCAGACCTTTCGTATTGTGCATGGTAATAAGGGTAACCCTGTTAATATCAGTCTCTTCCTCTGCGAGAGAGGCCTGATCCAGCTCAATCAGCTCCAGAAATTCCGCCAAGCCTTCTGCTGTAGCCGGATAATCCGATGCGGCTGAGACCAGCTCTTCCAAGTTATTCACCCTCTGAGTATTTTCAACCCTGTCCTGCTCTTTGTAATGATCAAGCAGGCCGGTATCCACAACAAGATCTTTCAGAAATATACCCAGATTTTCATCCGAACCTAAGGCAGCCCTCAGCTTGGACAGGACTTTATTCAGAGCCTTTACCCCTTTAGCGGCTTTTCCTTTAAGAAATCCTTCAGCCATTTCAAGAGCCGGAGTTAAATCCGATGTTAGGATTGTTGTGCCGTTTGAGCTGAGTATCTTTTTCAGAGAAACAGCACCGATTCCTCTGGCCGGTTTATTAATAATCCGGCGAAAAGCTACTTCATCGGCGGGATTACTGAGAAAGCCAAGATAGGCCAGAGAGTCTTTTACCTCTTCACGGCTGTAAAAACTGACAGTCCCCACCAGCCTGTAGGGGATATTATTGCCCCGGAATATCTTCTCAAAGATACGGGACTGGGCGTTGGTCCTGTAAAGGATAGCCGTATTGCTGTAATTACCATCCTGCAGAATCTGAGAACAGAAGCGTGCTTCCTCATTCTGATCGGCCAGATAGACAAGCTTTGGTTTGATCCCCTCTTCCTTCCTGGTCCATAGATTTTTTCCGAGTCGTCCCTCGTTATGGGAGACAACATGGGAGGCAACAGCAAGGATATGACCTGTAGAACGATAATTCTCCTCCAGTTTAATCACTTTGGTAGAGGGAAAATGGTCCTGAAAATTCAGAATATTCTCCACTTCCGCTCCGCGGAAACGGTAGATGGACTGATCGTCATCACCCACAACACAAAGCCAGGTATCCTTCGATACCAGCTGTTGAAGCAAGTGAAACTGAGCCCTGTTAGAATCCTGATATTCGTCCACAAGAACGACCCGGAAACGCTGCTGTATCCGTTGCCGGATCGCATTATTCTCCTCCAGGAGACGTTTACTCTGGTAGATAAGATCACCAAAATCGGCATTGCCTATCTCCCTGAGACGCTCCTCATAGCGGGCATAATATATAGGAAATTCTGGATCGGCACTGATATGCTCCAGATTGTCCTCTGGAGAGAGACAGTCATCCTTGGCCCGGGAGATATTCCGGGCTATCAGTTTAAGTTCATTCCGGGGTAGCTTTTCAAAAAGGGTTTTCAGAAGCCCCAGAGTATCATCATCATCGTAGATGGTAAAACTGCTTTTCAGCCCCAGAGGAGCACCATTCCGCCGGAGCAGCCAGGCCCCGAAGGAGTGGAATGTCCGGATCATAACACCATCAGCTTCAGGTACAAGCTGGGCAACCCTCTCCCGCATCTCCGCGGCAGCTTTATTGGTAAAGGTAAGCGCCAGAATTGAGTAAGGCTGGAACCCCAGCTGCTTAACAAGATAGGCTATTCGAGTGGTAACCACACGGGTTTTGCCCGAACCGGCACCGGCCAGTATCAGAAGCGGATCCGCCTTATGCTGTACCGCCAGTTTCTGTTCTTTATTAAGAGCGTCAAGCCATGACGGCTCAGGCATTATCATGCTCCAGCAAAACAGCTTCCAGGTCCAGGCCGTTCCTCTTGATAATTTTACCACGAACAAGCTGTCCGGCTGTGAGGTTTTCAGCACGAAGGACGACAAGGCCGTCCACTTCGGGAGCCTGAATATGTCCTCTTGTCAGATAAAGGGGTTCACCTTCCACCTCTTCTTCTACAATGAGAATCATCTCCTGACCGACAAAACGGTTCATCTGTTCTTCTGTTATCCCTTCCTGCAGGTCTTCCAGAATGGTTTTCTGCTTATTGGAGCGTCCGGCGGCCATACGGGTTCCCAGGGCACCTCTGTAATCATACGCCTCAGTCCCCTCCTCTCTTGAATAGAGGAAGAACCCCACCCAATCCAGTTTCGCTTCTATGAGAAAACGTTTTACCTCGGCAAAACTCTTTTTTGTTTCTCCGGGAAAACCGGTCATAATTGTAGAGCGGATCACCCCATGGGGAAACTCTTCCCGCAACTTATGGATAAGATTCAGATAAGTTTCTCTGTCGCCCTTCCGTCCCATCCGCTTCAAAATCCCCGCATCAGCATGTTGAAAGGGAATATCAAAGTATGGCAGGATTCTGGGATCATCCTTCATAAGAGGAAGTATTTCCATAGGAAAATGATCCGGATGAATATAGAGCAGACGAAGCCAGAATTTCCCTTCCAGAGCAGAAATCTGCGTTAAAAGGTCAAGCAATTCCCGCTTTCCCCGTTCCAGTCCGAAATTAGCCAGATCCTGGGATACCAGATTAATCTCGAAAACGCCCTTAGAGAGAAGGTCTTTGATTTCTTCTATAATAGAATCGATAGTCCGCGGTTATTACAACCTTCGCCGATTTTAACAAAGGCCGAACCCTTAAAAGAGAGAAACTCATCTCTCAAGGGAACTGAAAGATCCTGTTCCGGTACATAAACGGGTTTATCTCCGCTCATAACATCATTAATAATACCCGGAATCATGGCAGGGGCCCTGTTCCCGAATACGCCGTCAAGCTCGGGAATCATATCCATCAACTCTTCATTATATCGTTGAGCAAAACATCCCGCTGCCAGGACTTTCCTGTCGGGATACTGCTCTCTGAACTCAAATAATGTATTAATGGATTCTTCTTTGGCGGATTTGATAAATCCACATGTATTTACAATTATCAACTCAGCCCTGTCCGGACTATCACAATGTTTCCACCCGGCTCTTTTCAAAGCCGCGATTATTGTTTCTGCATCAACCTGATTTTTAGAACAACCAAGATTCTCAATATAAAAGGTTTTACTGGACAGGGAAGAGGACGAGACTGTATTTTCCGTCATCATTCTTTACCCACTGTATTAATTTTACTAAAACTTCACCGGATTTTCCCGGTGCTACACTTACACCTGAGACCGAAAGAGAGACTGAGCCAGCACTGGATCCCCAAACCATCAAGTGACGGTCGACCTCCAGACGGATTCTGTCTCCATCTCTATAATATTTTTCTACTGTCTCTTCCCCATCAGCCTGATAGCGGAAGAGACAGTAGCTGTTAAACTGAGCATTCAATGTAAAGTTTTCAGGATCTTCCACATTTGAAAGAAGAATCTTTTCGGCATCCTCCGCCACATTCACAGCAGAAAGAACAGGGTCAACAGCATTGCTAGAGACATTCTCGGTTACAACATCGGTTCGATTCACCTGCAGAATAGCTCCATTCTCATCCAAACCAAAAAGTTTCAGAGAAAGAACAGGAATACCGCCGCCACCGGGCAGTATTTTCTCATCTCCGGGAAAAAGCACAATATCTTCTTCAACCAGTTCGGATATTTTTATACGGCAACGCTTTTCTTCCACTACCAGCTGCATCACCAGTTCACCGTCCCCGTAAGGAACAAGAATACGGTCGCCCGTACGCATCAACCACTCTGCAGAGTTGAGATCAAGACTGTAATCCACTGGCGTATAAAGCTCAACAGGAGTTTCCGAAGTGACAAGCCTTGGAGAAATAATCTGAAAGGCATACCAGCCGACAGCGCCTAAAACACAGATCCCCAGTACCATCAGGATCAGACGAACAGGAATCGCAAAAGATTTCTGTGTTCCTACAAGTTCTTCAAGAGGAGCCGGTTCCTCACTGATTTTATAGTTCCGGTACAAAGAGATATTCTTATCTACATCAAGCCCGAGATATTCGGAATAGTTTCTCAAAAATCCGAGAAGATAAGTTTCCGCGGGAAAGATCTCAAAGTTTTCATCTTCTAAAGCTATCAGATATTCCTTTGAAATATTCAGATCCAGCGAGATTTGATGGATAGTGGCACCTTTGACCTCTCTGGCCTCTTTTAGTGTTTCTCCGATTGATTTCATAATGCCTCAACTTTCAGGTTCAAATAGAAAATTTTCAATAGTGTTTCCTTCGGGAGGACTCTTATAGTCAAACCTGGCATCGGGAATGCCTTTGTTGATTTCCAGATTTATAAAATCAAAGTCGATTTTTTCCATACCTGTTGTGAGTCCTTCAATCCTTCTTATCAGATTGTTATCACCGATACTCATGGTAAGCTCCCGGAACCCCTCACTGCTGGACCGCCAATGCAGTTTAAGCTTTGTGACAATCTCTTCAGACCCCGATTCCAGAGGAACGGGAGCCGGACCGGAAACATAACCAATACTGTAATTCTGTTTCATCAGCTTCAGCCCCTGAGCATTTGCCATATTAGCCAGGGCCGTATCAGAATGATTACCAATGGGCTGAATAAATGAGACTCTGTAGACAGGAAGGTAGAGTTCCAGTTTCTCATTGTTCACAACAAGAACCTGCCCTTCTGGACTGGTAAAATCAAGACGGAGCATATTAGGATTTTTGTAGGAGACCCGGGCTTTCTGTTCCAGATCTCCCCGGGAAATTACTAGGTCGCCCTCATAGTCATTTACGGATCCGTAATACTCGGAAATTCTATCAAAATATTTTTCTGCGGTTTCCTGTGCAGCAACCGTATATAATCCTGCAAGCAGAAGCAACAGGATAAATGTCATAGTTCTTCTCATAATATGTACTATACCCCGATCAGACGGTGTATTGTCAAGGCAAAACCCCCTCATCTGCCCTTGTCAAATAATAAGCGAACCATATACAATACCGTCGGTAAACGAGGGAAATAAAAATGGAAAAAATTCAGGTACTTGATCTGGGTGGCTCAATCGTCGCCCCGGAACAAATTGATACGGATTTTCTTAAAGAAATGAGGGATTTTCTGACTGACTGGCTCAAAGAGGATGAAGAGAGAAAAATCATCCTTATAATAGGTGGTGGCGCCCCCGCAAGAAAGTATCAGCAGGCGTATAAGGGAACAGAAAAAAACCCCTCCAACGAGGAGCTGGATTGGATCGGAATTATGGCCACCAGATTGAATGCACAGATGATAAAAGCCGTTATGAGCGATTACTGTAAAGATCCTGTGGTAACAGACCCGAGCGTTGTAAAATCTATGACAGGCCGAATCCTAGTAGCAGCCGGATGGAAACCCGGATGGTCCACCGATTACGATGCGGTGCTCCTGGCTGAAACCTTTGGAGCCGGAACCATTCTCAACCTTTCAAATATTAAAAAAGTTTATACGGCCGATCCCAATCTGGATCCATCGGCCAAAGCCCTTGATAAGATCAGCTGGGAAGAGTATCAGAAGATATGCGGAGACACCTGGACTCCCGGCAAAAACACACCCTTTGACCCGGTAGCCACCAAAAAAGCTCGTGAGCTGAAAATGAAGGTTATTGCAGCAGATGGTAAAGACCTTTCAAATCTGAACAAAATCTTCCATGAAGGTGATTTTGAGGGAACCATTATCGGTCCCGAATAATCCAAGCTCTCAAATTGTCAATGGTATTGACGATTTGAGAAGATAATACAAGTTTTAATTCTTAAAACCTAAAGATATCCCTCTTTCCAGTGCCACAGGGGCTTGGACAGTTCCGAAGAGAAGGGAGAGGGGTCATTAAAATCGGGCAGCCAGTCGTTTCCTGTAACAAGCTCCTGAATATAGCCGTCTTCCAGATCATACAGCTGCAGCCATTCCAAGACCTTTTCATACTCATTCTCAGCCAGATAGCGGTCGGGTTTCAAATCCGGAAAGTCCACTGTAGGCACCGGCGTATACTGACTCATCAGAGAAAGAAGAGCCCGGTCTTTGCCGTTTTGAGCAAACCATTCAAGGATCTGTCTGCTGGATTCCATCTCTCCGGGTAGAATCAGATGCCTCAGAAGCACGCCCCTTTTCATCACACCCCTATCATCCAGTTCAAGAGGCCGGGATGCAATCATTCTTTTAAGGGCCGCATCGGCAATAGTCGGGTAGGATTCAAAATGGTAAATCTCACGGGCCACACGAGGGTCCAGTGTCTTCAGGTCAGGAAGAAAAATATCGATAGAATCCATAAGCATATCCAATGCCCCGGGATCCTCCTGACCGGAGGAGTTCCAGACGATTGGCAGATCTATCCTCTCACGCTTCAGAAGAGGAAGAAGTTCCACCAGACTGGGAATAAAATGAGAGGGTGTTACCAGGTTAAGGTTTTCGGCCCCTCTATTCTGAAGACCCCGGCAGATCTCGACAAATTCCTCCGTAGAAATGTCTCGTCCCATGCCGTTACGACTGATTTGCCAGTTCTGACAGAAGGGGCAGCCAAGGGTACAACCGGAAAAAAAGAGGGTACCACTGCCCCCGGAACCCGTTACAGGAGGCTCTTCACCAAAATGCAGGCCCGCCCAGGCCATTCTAAGCGTATCGCTCTGACCGCAGAAGGCAATCTCTTTCGTCCGATCCACTCCGCAGTCTCTACCACAGAGATGGCACTCTTTGTAACTGTACTCTTTCATATAAATAATGAGTATATCAGGTTGTTTTTCGTTCCACCACCACCGGGGTGAAGGTGACTTCTTCCGGAAACTCTGAGGGAACCACGCCCTTTATAGCATCTGTAATATGATTGGACACGGAACGGGCCTTAGCGGGGATAAACTGTTTCATAGTTGTAAGATTCATAGCTTCGGCCATACGGATATCATCAAAACCCATAATCCCAAGATCTTCGGGAATCCTGATATGTTTCTCACGGCAGTACTCCATACCGCCGATGGCCATAGTATCACAGGCATAGAAAATCACATCCGCTTTATAACGGAATAGAAGCTGTTCTGTGGCCCGGGCGCCTCCCTCCATGGTCATGTCTCCCAGTACAAGCTGCTCCTCTTCGTTCAGGGGCATATTCTTTTCTTCCAGAAATTTACAGAACCCGATTTTCCGATCCCGACTTTTTTCATCTTTCAGGGTATTCCAATAGACCATTCCAAATTTTCGATAGCCTTTCCCCCAGAGATAGTCCGCCGTATCATACCCCCCCAGGTAGTCATTATTCATCACAGAGAAAAAATAGGGACAACGGTTGTGAACCGTTACCACAGGCAAATTCCGGGTATGAAAAAAATCCCGGGCGGCCAGATCAATTTCACAGTAAAAAACGATGGCTCCATCAACCAGATTCACCCAATCATTATTTCCGGCAATAAAATCCGAAAGAGAATTATTTCCCCTGGTATCAATCAGAAGGGGATAGAGCTTATGGCGGGACAGTTCATCCTGCAGGGCCATGGTGAAATCCATAAAAAACTCAGAATCTTTATAAGAGCTGATCATGGCAATAGCCCCACTCCCCTTTTTCGTCAAATCCGTTTTTAGCGACGGCTTATACCCCAGGTCCCGCATGGCCTGATAGACAGCATCCCGTGTTTGCAACTGCACCTGCTCGGGATCATTAATGACTCTACTTACAGTACTTATACTAACTCCGGACTTTCCGGCAATATCTTTCAGACTAATTTTTCCCATGGGAACATCATAGCTGTCATCACAGAGTCCTGTCAATTAAATTATGAAATGTTTTCATAATTATTTTCACATATTTTCATATATTTAGATATTATTCTTGAAATTTGTGTTGATTTATTTCAAAAAGAACATCTATGATAAAGCATCCCTTAAGGGAAACTCATAATAAGAGGAGAGGCAGCTATGAATAAAAGAATCGTGCTGGTTGGCGCTGGAAGCGCTCAATTCGGCCTGGGCATGCTGGGAGATATTTTCTCTAGCTCAAAACTGAGAGAATCCGAACTGGTCCTTCTGGATATCAACAAAGAAACTTTAAATAAAGTCAAAGAAGAAGCTCTGGTTTTTCTGAAAAAACAGAAACTGGATTACAGTATAAGGGCCACGACAGACAGGAAGGAAGCTTTTAAGGGAGCTGATTTTATTATTATCTCCATAGAAGTGGGCGACCGTTTCTCTCTCTGGGAAGAGGACTGGAAAGTGCCCCAGCAATATGGAATTAAACAGGTCTACGGAGAGAATGGAGGTCCTGGAGGGCTGTTCCATGCCCTGAGGATTATCCCACCCATCCTGGCAATTTGCGGAGATGCCATGGAGATCTGTCCGGAAGCGCAGATTTTCTGCTACTCCAATCCGATGACAGCCATTACTACCACCGTTCACAGAGCGTACCCCGGGATCAAATTTACCGGTATGTGCCATGAAATTGCCTCCCTGGAACGCTACATTCCGGATATGCTGGGTAAAAAGTATGAAGATCTGGACCTGATTGCGGGAGGACTGAATCATTTCAGCTGCCTTTTGGAAGCAAGAGACAGGAAAACGGGAAAAGACCTCTATCCGGAAATAATGGAGAAAGCCTTTGGCTTTTTCAGCCGAGAGCCCGGTTACAGTGATATGCTGGATCATTATAAAAAAAGCGGTGAACTTATCAACACAGAAGGTTCTACCAGCCGTAGTGAACTGGGGATCAAAGACAGCGCCTATGACTGGGCCGACCGGAAACTCTTCCGCTTTATCATGGAAAACTATGGCCTTCTGCCCATCACAGGGGACAGCCATTTTGGAGAGTACATATCCTGGGCCTGGGAGGTATCTGATAACAGGGGTATCATGGACTTCTTCGACTTCTACAAGGCCATGCTCGGAATAGGCAACAAACATGAGATTACCCTGGATGTAAACGAACGCTTTGTTCCCATAGCTGAGGGCATGATAGATGACAGCGGCTATTTGGAAGCAGCTGTGAACATACCCAATAACGGCCTGATTGCGGACCTACCCGACTGGATAGCCGTAGAGGTACCAGGTTATGTGGGAAAAAACGGTATTGAGGGACGGAGGCTTGAGAATGTACCCAAAGGCTATGCGGCTCTTCTCCGGAACTACTGCGGAGCCTACGATCTATTGGCCGAAGCCGTTCTGACAGGTAAAAAAGAGTATGCCATACAATCTCTGCTGGCCAACCCGGTGGTGAACCGGGCAACTCCACTGAAAGAAATGGTAAATCGGATGATAGACCGTCAGTCCCCCTGGCTGGATTATCTGAAGTAGACAGATTAGCTGAAAAAAGGGAGTATCCTGATCAATAAGGGTACTCCCCAAAAAATGTAAAAATCAAAACCATACCAAGGAGAGAGAGGGAAACAGAAAAAATCTGTACAGACTGCCGGAGTTCCTCCATATAAGAGGATGGACCGTTAGTAGAACCCTCCCAGACAAGCAGATTGATGACACGACGAGCTCTCTTTCCCTGCTCGGGATCGTTGGAGAGGGCGATGGTCACTCTCTGCTGCTCTCCCCCACTCATCATGGTGGACAGATGTTGCATTCTATGAGCCAGACCAACTTCATCAAGCAGCTCGGCCGCCCGGGATTTTCTCTTCTGATAGGGAACTTCAAGTTCTGCCATAACAGTATTCTTATAAAGCACATCCCCCTCTTCCACATAGAGCTCTTTGGTATAACCATCTTCGGAACTGACAATTTCCACCTGAGTCGGAGCTCCCCCGGCATATTCAGACCCTCAGGGGGCGGGGTTACCGTTTTATTTTATAGGAACGTTTTTGATCTCATCAGAAGAATTCCGGAAATTTCTAACTTTTTCCTGTCTGATTGATGCAGAAATCAAGTAAACTCTGTAATATACAGCAAATGTTTACTCCCCTCTCGCTATTACAGAAACAGTTCGGTTATGACAGCTTCCGTCCTAATCAGGAAGAAATAATTCAAGCTGTATTAGACGGAAAAGATGCCTTTGCCTCCATGCCCACGGGAGGAGGAAAGTCCATCTGCTACCAGATTCCGGCCCTCTGTCTGAAAGGACTCACCATTGTTATCAGTCCTCTAATTGCTCTTATGAAGGATCAGGTGGATGCCGCGCTTGAAACGGGAATACCCGCAGCTTTCATCAACAGCACTCTTAGTGCAGAGAAAGCGTCCGCCATTTACTCACGCCTGTACAAAGGAGAGATCAAACTCCTTTATATATCCCCTGAACGTCTGGCCCTGGAAGGATATCTGGAAAAACTGAAGGAAATGAATGTAGTTTTTTTTGCCATTGATGAGGCTCACTGCCTCTCTGAATGGGGACATGACTTCCGCCCGGATTATCTTGTTCTCTCCCGCGTCAGGGATGTCTTTCCAGAGATTCCCATTGCGGCCTTTACAGCCACAGCCACACAGAAGGTACAGGAAGATATCATCAGAATCCTCCGCCTTCATGAACCCTTTCAGGTGCGGGCATCCTTCAACAGGAAAGAACTCTTCTACCGGGTGGACCGCAAGGAAAAAGTCCTCCGCCAAATAAGCAGTTTTATCCTGGACCATTCAGATCAGGCGGGGATTGTCTACAGAACCAGCCGGAAGGATGTAGAGAAAACCACCGCCCATCTGGTTCAGAGCGGGATAAAGGCCCTCCCCTACCATGCGGGTTTGCCTCAGTCGACAAGAGAAGAAAATCAGGAGATGTTCAACCGGGACGAAGTGGATGTAATCGTTGCCACCATCGCCTTCGGAATGGGAATAGATAAGAGTAATATCCGATTTGTTGTTCATGGAGATTTGCCAAAAAGCATGGAGGGCTACTATCAGGAAACCGGCCGCGCCGGTAGAGACGGACTGGAATCCCACTGCCTGCTTCTTTATAGCGCCGGAGATATGATTAAGCTCCAGTATTTTATCGATAAGATGGACAATCCCGAGGAGAAGGAGAGAGCCCGCAGGAATATGCAGAAGATGGGCAGCTACGCCTCTGTCAATGTTTGCCGTCGTAAACAGATTCTGGAATACTTTGACGAACCTGCCGCGGATAACTGCGGCTTCTGCGATATATGTACGGGAGAGATCGAAAAGGTCAACGGCTCGGTAGATGCCCAGAAAATTCTATCTGCCGTCATCCGCACGGAAGAACGTTTCGGCCTGACCCATATCATAGATATTGTTCAGGGTGCTGATACGGAAAAAATACGCCGGCTGGGTCATGAAAAGATAAAAACCTACGCTGTCGGAAAAGACAAGAGCAAGAAGTGGTGGCGCGGTATAGTGGAGGAGCTGATCAGTCAGAAGGCTGTTATTCAGGATCCAGAATCCTACAACGCTCTGAAGCTAAGCCCGAAGGGGAGAGAAGTCCTCTTTGGCAGGGAACCCTTTTTCATTATAAAAAAGGATGACAAGCTTCCAAAAGTTCCCACAGGAGAAGAAGACCTTTTTGCCAAATCGGGCAACTATAATACAGACCTGTTTGATCTCTTAAAAGAGGTAAGGACCAAACTGGCCCGTAAGAAGAATGTACCGCCCTATGTCATTTTCTCAGACAAGACCCTAAGGGAAATGAGTGCCTTAAAGCCAGTTGATAATAGTGCTTTTTTAAGGGTCTCCGGTGTGGGAGAGACAAAACTGGAGCAGTACGGGCCGTTTTTTCTACCGAAGATACGAGAGTTTCTGGGCTATTAATATAGCTTTAGAGAAGAACTGATTGAAATCCCATTTATATGAATACTCTACTGTACATCCTGAACTTTTGGTTTAACACGCCGTCTTGGCTCCGTTGTCCGGGTATAAAAGAAAAGAGACAGAACAGCACAGACTGAACAGATAACAAAAATAGGAATATAACCGAATCGTTCTGCGATAAAGGCAAACGCAATGATCAGAAGAGACGCGCTTCCCACAAACAGGCCAACAAGCCCCACATAGATGGGAATTTCATGATCCTCGCCAAATTCCATGGGAAGGCTGAAAAAACTGACATTCTGCACGCACAGAGCTAAGGCTCCCAGAGATATCACCGAAAGGGAGATCAGGTAGGAGGGAGAAAAAACAACAATCAGAGATGACAGAATCAGAACAAAAGCTCCCAGATAATGATTGTATAGATGCCCCTTCCTGTCCGCCAGAATCCCAAGAACAGGATTGGCAATCAGGAATGTTCCTGCTGTAATGATGGTAAAAAGCCCGACAGTACTCCCATGAAGATCATATTTTTTCACAAGGAAAACAGCAAAGTAGTTATTGGAAGCAAAGGCGAGGGTAAAGAAGATTCTACCCAGAATGTAGTTTTTCAGATCATCATTGTTTTTTAACAGTTGCCCCAGCTGTTTGATAAAGTCCCTCTTGGTCTTATCACTTTTAAAAACTGTTTTGGCATCCGGTTCTTTCTGTAGACCTATGGCAGGAAGATAAACCAGTAGAATGGCAAATCCGATCAGCATCAATACCGAATAGTTCTGAGGAAAGGCAATATTCGTAATAATCCAGCTTATGAAAGCCCCACAGAAAAAACCAATGAGATAACTGAAAAGATTTCTCATGGCAAAAAGCTTGCCTCTCATATTTACCGGTATGGTCTTGGCCGTAAAATAGCTAAACGCAGGAATAGCAAACCCAGCACCCAAATTTATCAGGAAAATAGCCAAAAGGATAGAAAAAATGGCGGCTTGGGGATGACCAGCTGCAAAATAAAAACAAAATAGACCACTGAATAAAAAAGGAAGACGCTGTAGAGACCCGGCTTTTATCAACCAGCTCTTTTTCCGCACCAGCCCCTGTATCCTGCGGGCCACAAAGATGGAAGGAAAAAAGACCCCAATATTGCGAATAGCCGGAATCATAGAGATCCAGAAAGGTGATGCCCCCAGTTCAGAAAGGAATACGGGAAGAACACTCTCCATGGAAAGAAAAATCATACCAAGATAGAAACTGACTCCATCAAGAGTATTTAAGAAGAAGTTACGTTTGAGATACTTTTGTTCAATCATTTATTTATTTATTTCCTATAGGGGAACGCCCCATATCGATCCAGATCTTCCCGCAGATAAACCATTCCGGAAAGCCAGAGGGGAAGGGGTACGGGGGGAAGGGAGACTCCATGAATTTTTCCTATGAGAGTGTCAGGGTATAGTAACAGTTAAACTCAGCTCCAGCCGCTAAGCGGACTAACCCTTCTTTCTTTCCAAAATCAGAGGAGTCACCCTCTGTAGAATCAATGCCATACCAGGGTTCAAGACAGACATAAGGAGCCTTTTTCCCAGCGATAGTCCATATTCCGAAATAAGGAAATCCATTGAAATCCATCTGAACAGAACGGACGGACTTATCACTGCCAAGAGTGACAGAGTCGGATTTGAGATCAGAGAAGATCAGAGCACCCCTGTCAAACAGAGAAAAATCCAGATCCAGTCTATCCTGATTATCAAGAGCCAGCTCTTTTTCTCCTGTAAGAAAATCATTTTTAAGACGGCGGAAAACTTTTTCAGGCTGATTGAATTTCAAATAATAATCTGAAAATTCCAATTTCTCATCCAAAGGACAAAGAAAACCGGGATGGGCTCCGATTGAGAAAAGGAGTTCCTCCTCTGCAGGATTCTCTATATGATAATCTACCGTAAGGGTATTGCCGTTCAAACGATAGCTGATATCCAGAATAAAGGGAAAAGGGTACTGTTTCCGGGTTTCAGCACAGTCTCTCAAACGGAAAGCGACCTCTTGCTCATTCTTTTTTATCACTTCAAAATCACTAGTCCTGGCAAATCCATGATTTCCCAGGTTCAGCTTATGACCTTTCCACTCCCACCCCGCTTCAGGCATAGCCCCCACAACAGGAAAAAGCTGGGGAGAACTGCCGGCCCAGGAGTCGGAACTACCTCCCCAGAGATACTCTTTTCCCTTAAGTTTCAGACTTTTCATCTCCGCACCTGCTGAATAGATTCTGAGAGAGAGCATTTCATTTGATAAATCGGTAAACATATCTTCTAATCCTTCACTTTTCTTATTTTATATGGGGATATACTATACTATTTTATCCCCATATTCTTTTCTTTTTAAGGGCTTTTCATGGATTAGGGCTCTGTGAAGTGACAAAGCAGAAAGGAAGAGCTATAATTGATCCCTTATGAATGAAGAAAAAGATACGATCACATCCGGTCGCTACTACACACTTACAGTAAAACGTTATACCGGTCGTTTTTATATGCTCGAGGGAAAGGGTGAACAGATTCCCCTTCTTGCCTCCGAAGCTCCCGAGCAGATGAAACCGGGTACTGAGATAGAGGTTTTTGTATTCCTTGACGGGAAAGACGGCCTGAGAGCCACCACAAAAAAACCTTATGCCTGCCTGGGAGAATTTGCTGCCATGGAAGTCGTTTCCACCACTGAATTCGGTGTTTTCCTGGACTGGGGAATCAAGAAAGACCTCTTTGTTCCGGCACAACTGCTCCGTAAAGAACTTCAGGAAGGAGATATCTGCGTTGTACAGGTAATCCCCGACTATGACGGAGTTGCTGTTATCGGAACCGGAAAGTTCGATGAGTTTTTTGAAGAAGACACATCGGCCCTTAAAGAGAACCAGAAAGTGGAATGCCTTGTATTCGGTTATAACGAAGCAGGAATCCGCGTCATCCTTGATAGCAAATACAAGGGACTACTCTACCGGAACGAAGTTTTTGAAGAACTGAATATCGGAGACAAATGCACAGCCTATATTAAAAAGATACGGGAAGACGGACTGATTGATGCCTCCTTGAGACGACAGGGGTTCAGAGAATCCACAGATGATGCCCGCTCTGTTATCTTACGGGCCTTGAAAGCTGCCGGCGGGTACCTCCCCCTTTATGATAAAAGCAATCCTGAGGAGATTAAGCGAACTCTCAAAATGAGTAAGAAAATCTTCAAAAAAACTGTGGGCGGTCTCTATAGAGAGAAAAAAATATCCATGGAAGAAAAGGGCATAAAACTGCTGTAATAACCTTTCCCTCCCCCAATAAAAACGGCTTGTTTCCTAGGAAATAAGCCGTTTTTTTAGAATAGAAGCTACGGAGGGTTTTGAATATATCTAAGACTCCCCTGCAAAAAGTAGTATATATCGGTATTTTCACCGATATTCGAAGGAGTTCCAAAAAGTCTTATTCTAAATTTCGGAAACTTGTTGTGTTCTCACAGTCCCGCATATCAGATTTCAGGACGGATATACTGGTTGTGGAGCTCTTTAAATGTCAGCCTATTAGCGGAATTAGACCTTCATTCCCGGATTTTAAAGACAGGTATTATCTCTTGAACAAGAGATCTAATCTAATAGAACAGTTATCCTGCACGCTATATAACTACCGGATTTCCGCTATTATATTGCACATAGCATAACAATCCCCCACGACAACAAGCCCTACTTCCATTGTTCTAAGCGGGATATGTTCGAATAATGCGCAATAACTCAAGATGACTGTTCAATTGAACAAATTATGCTATATTGTGTTATTATATTAAAAATAGGAAGTTAATCGTTATGCCTCTTGGTCCCTCCGGAGATATTCCCATAAAAGAATTTCAGACAGTTCTCGCTAAACTCGGAGTTTTTCTTGATAACAATGAGACGGGAGAAAGGTTCATCAATGATATAATGACACAGTTCGGTTATACAGAAGAAAATATGAAAAATATCAGCTGGATGGATCTTGTTCATCCGGATGACAGAGAAAATGTCAAAACCGAAATGGAACGCATAAGAAATAATGAGTCTGATAGATTCGACCAGATATACCGTATCCGGACAGTAGAGGGAGATTACAGATGGATTTACAATTCAGGGATCTTTCTTTCCCGGGACAGAGATGGGAACCCCGCTCTTTTTCTGGGTGCCGACAGGGATATTACAACACTGAAGGAAACAGAACATAAACTATCCCAGGCATTAATGGCTGCAGAGAAAAAAACTTTTGAACTGGAGACTCTACAGGCCGCCGCTAAGACTGTGACCTCCCTAATGGAACTCGAAGAAGCTGTAGATGTTATTTTACAGCAGATTAAAAAAGTTATTCCCTACAAAACTGCTTCCGTACAAGTGCTGAAAGATGATGAACTTCATATTATTGGGACCAAGGGCTGGAACAGTCAGGAACTGAATGAACAAAAAGCAATCCCATTATCCTCCCAAAGCCCGAACGCCCTTGTAATAAAACAAAAAGAAGCCATGTTCCTTCAAAATTTAAACAATTTTGAACTTCTGGAATCTGGTCATCAGGGGTCTTCCTGGATTGGTGTTCCTCTGATTATCAATGATAAAATACTTGGGCTACTATCCTGTAACGGATATGCGACAGATGATTTTAATAAAGAGCAGCTAGTCCTGGCAGAAGGATTCGGAGATTTTATGGCAATTGCCATTCATAATGTTCAAACCCATGAGAGGGTGGTCCAACAAACATTAACTGACCCCCTTACAGGAATTAATAACCGCCGCTGTTTTTATGACAATGGAGAAAAACTCTTTTTCCAGGCAAAACGTTACAACCGGCCTTTATCGGTTTTAATGATAGACCTTGATAATTTTAAAAACGTAAATGATCAGTACGGTCATAAAACCGGTGATGAAGTATTGGTGGCGTCTTCCCTTGTTTTTAAGGATACTATCAGAAAATCTGATCAGCTCTACCGCTACGGAGGAGAGGAGTTCTGCATTATTCTGCCAGAGACAGATCAGAAAACCACACAAATCATTGCCGACAGAATTCTGGAAAGAATACGGACAATTCAGCTTCCGGACGGCAAAAAAAATATTACAGTATCAATCGGAATTACCGCATTGGATTTTGAAAAAGATAAGTCTTTTGAAGAAACTATGTCCAGGGCGGACAAAGCGCTCTATTCAGCAAAAAATCAGGATAAAGACCGTTGGATCATTCTTTAGAATTTCCTGAATTATCAGTAATCAGTCAGAGTCAGATCAATTTCAGAGATACAGCTATCATCATAATGCGATCCGGCATAGACATCGCTGATTACAATTTTAAGCCCCGTAAAGCCATAAATTTCCAGAATCAGCCTGATATTCATCTCCTCATTAAAATCAAACATGGTCATATGCAGATCATCTAGTATCATATGAAAAAGATCCGGGTAGTCCTGGGAGAACTGTTGCACTATCTCTCTGAAAAACGTCCATTGGATATCAACGCTCTCCCCCATCATGAAGGATTGAACGTCCCTGTGATCTTCCAGAAGAAGATTTTCTCGGAAGAGCATCTCCTGTGTAAAGTAGAGAGAATAATCCAGTTCGCTGACCAGCCCCGGAGCAGTCAGCCCCGCGACAAAGTAGAATGATATATTTTTTATACGGTTATTTTTGAGGAAAAGTCTCTTTGAAAGGGCAAAGCCGTTTACAATGGCAAACTCCTCGATCCCGCGGTTTGTCTGAATCAGAACCGACTCACCTACCCCGTTTCCCGGAACCCCTTCCACCCAGGCCGTATGATAATCACCATCAAAAAGTGCATCCGGACCATAGGTCACAGTTTTTCCCTTTAATGACTCAGTCAGGGAGGAACTGCTCCAGAGAGACTCATCCGATAAGACTTCCAGATTCTGCCACTCTGCCTGCAGAGTGACAAAACAAAAGAGCATCAGTACCACTAAAATCTGTTTTAATTCCATTCTTTTAATTATAGAACATATAATCGTTTTATGAAGATTTTCTTCTTCCATAAGAGCTTCCCTGAGGACGTGCAGCTCTCTGGGGGCGACCGGATCTCTGAAAATGTTCGCGTCCATGACTGCCACCCTGAGGAGTCTCTACTTGTACAGGAACAAAGTTCTGCGCCCGGACCTGTTTGATAGAGGACTTCAGAAGAGTCTCAATTCTCTGTAACAGTTTCTTTTCATCAGAAGAAACAAATGAGATAGCAGTTCCCGACTTTCCTGCCCTACCGGTTCTACCAATACGGTGAACATAGTCCTCAGGAACCTGAGGCAGATCAAAGTTGACAACATGAGTAAGCTCTTCCAGATGGATTCCTCTGGCGGCGACATCGGTTGCTACCAGCACCTGAAGGTCTCCCTGCTTAAACTGACTGAGAGCACGGGTTCTTGCCCCCTGGCTCTTGTCTCCATGGATGGCGGCAGAGGGTATTTTCCCCTGGGCAAGCTGCTTGGCAAGACGGTTGGCACCGTGCTTTGTTCTGACAAATACCAGAACCTGATACCAGCCTTCGGTTTTTATTAAATGCGCCAGAAGATGGCGTTTCTGTGTTTTATCAACATGGTGGACAAACTGCTCTACCTTTTCGGCAGCAGTATTACGCCCGGCTACTTCTACTGACACAGGATTATTCAGCAGACCGTTAGCCAGTTTCCGTATATCCTTATCATAAGTAGCAGAAAACATCAGATTCTGTCTTTTTGCCGGCAGGTATTTCAAAATTTTCTGAATATCACGAATAAATCCCATATCCAGCATCCTGTCCGCTTCATCCAGAATTAGAGTTTCAATCTGATCCAGGTTTATGGTCCTCAGTTTCAGATATTTACCATAGTCTTTAAAACTCTCTCCTACCTGATCAGCCAGCTCTCTTGTGGGTGTTAAGACCAGAGCTCTGGGAGTTCTGTTTCTTTTTTGAGAATCATCAGAATCACTGAGACGGTGCAGGATAGGCAGGGCAAATGCCGCGGTCTTACCTGTTCCTGTCTGAGCACCGCCCAGAACATCTTTCCCTTCCAGTATGGCCGGTATAGCCTTAGACTGAATGGGAGTCATTTCCTTATACCCTCTTGATTCGACGGCATCCAAAAGTTCGGACCTCAGGCCCGATGTATTAAAATTCATGAGATATCTCCTAAACCAGACTCCCTTTAGGTAAATAAAGAAAGTTCTGTATGCAACCAGCCCACAATGTTTAATTGCTCCAGTTTAGGCGATTATATATTTTGAAATGAGTTGTTAACCGGAAAATTCAACGAGATAGAGACAAGAAAATAGCATGAACAAAAAAGAATGTACAGCCCCGGGGTCGCCATCCCTTTGTGAAGCTTATCTGAAACCATACTGCAACGTCTCTTCATATTCCTGAAATACATTCCTATATTCACTTCATACGCCATGCCATAACTACCCCTAGTATTACATCTGTAAGCGGGGGTTTCCCTCTTACAAAAATAAACTATGGAATGGAGATATAAGATTATGAAAAAGACTCTTGTTCTTGTAACAATCGTCCTGGCCATGATGGCTGCCCCTACTTTTGCTGAAGCAACTGTTTCCGGAGAATTCGATTACAGTGCCATGATCAACGGTGATGAAGTTAGCGGTGAGTTTGACAAGGCTGAAATCAATATTGTAGCCGATATTGATGAAAACAATGTTTTAAAAATAGAAATTGAAGACAAAAAGAAAGTTGAAACTCTTTCTGGTATTTCTCCCCAGTTCAGCCATGCAAAAGTCATAACAGACTGGAGCGCTGTGCTTGGTATTGATGAAGTAGGTATCGAAACTACCTTTGGTTACACCGACTTTGGTGGTGGTGATAACCACTACATCACAGGATATGAGTTTGATAACTACGGTGGTACATACACAGACGTAGAAGCCGGTGCCAAAGTGGCTCTGAGCTTTGCAGAAGGTATGATTAACCCCTATGTAGCTTATATGTTTGAAAATTATGATAAAAAAGACTATGTATTGGATGCAAATAATAAACATGTAGATGTAAACAAGGATGGCATCGATGATTCTACTGGAACAGATGACACAGCAGAAGTTCTGATGGGAGCTACCATCAACGTTGCCCCCTTCTGGGCAGATGTTTACTACCTGACAGCCAAAGACGGTCATACAGACGGAATCTTCGGTACTGAAGTATACGCAGGACTGGATCTGGGTGATGGCATGAAATTGGACCTGGTTGGTACTTTTCAGCAGGATATGGCTGATGTAGCCGCCGGAAAAGAGTCCATCTACGGATTTGGTGCCGCTTTCTACCTGGATGCCCTGAAAGTTGCCGTTGGCCTGGAAGGAAACGACGATCAGGCTGCAAAGTTCCTCGGTCTGGACCTTGCCTACGGGGTATCCGAAATGGTTACCCTTCGTGCCGGTTCCGCCTTCTACCTGGGTGATGAATCTGAAGATGCCCTCGTTAGTAACGGTGTAACAGCTGATGCCGACACATTCCTGAACCTGACCCTCATGGCTGAAGTAGCAGCATCTGACAATGTAACCTACACAGTTGGTTATGTAGTAGCTGACGGTATGGGCGGAACAGCCCGTTTTATCCCCGGTGCAGAAACAGTTGCTGACGACGGTGGTGTATTCGTAGGATGTGCTGTAAACTTTTAATCTGATTTATTAATAAGATGCTCCGTCCGGGATAAACCTGTAAGGGGTGGCACAAATACTAAAAAGACTGGTTTGTATTATTACAAACCAGTTTTTTATTTTGTTTTAGCATTTGTTATTTTGTTCTAGCATTTGTCAGAATCTACAACAACTCTACACTCTTTATAGATTTTTTTTAAACCTGGCCTGATTGATCAATACGACTCTCTCAAGGATAATATAAATATGTATAACGTCCTGCTTATTGAAGATTCCGACTCCATCAGAGAAGCCGTTGAAAACTATCTAATACTGAATGATTACAGCGTTACAAGCTGCAGAAATCTCCAGGAAGCCGAATCATCCCTGAACACGAATCTGCCGGATCTGGCGGTGGTAGATGTAAACCTTCCTGATGGAAACGGTTTTTTATTTGCCAGAAAGGTTCTATCAAAAACGACCGTTCCCTTCCTGTTTCTGACAAGCCGCAGTGAAGAGTCCGATAGAATTACCGGTCTGGAACTTGGTGCCTCGGACTATATTGTAAAACCCTTCTCTCTGAAGGAGATGATACTCAGGATTGAAGCAATTAAAAAAAGGACCGAAAGCACCATACCGGGTCAAGAGTTAGACAGGAACTGCTGGAAGCTCAATGACAACATCCTGGAAATAGACCAGAACAGTCACAGGGTTTCTCTGGATGGTAATGCCCTAAAACTGACTCCCACCGAATGGGAGATTTTGAGTAAACTGATATCACATAATGGCTCAATTCTTTCACGGGAACAGATTCAGAAATCTCTCTGGAATATCTCCGATGAGAAGAGCCTGAAAACTATCGATTCACACATTAAAAATATCCGGAACAAGTTAAAATCTCCCCATTGGATTGAAGCCGTGAGAGGATTCGGATTCCGTTTTACCGGAGATAATCGGAATGGGTAGTTATTTTCGAAGGATTCTCCGTTTTCTTTTAATACTGATTGCCATTCAGACCCTTTTTGTAGGGAGTTTATTTATTATTGTTGTAAGATCTTTTGTTAAACAGATTATTTCAAGAGAACTTGAAGAGGATATCCAGAAAATTCAGTTTCTTTTCAACACCTATGGTGATTCATGGATTTATGATACCACAGAATCCTCCCTTTCTGATTTCCTGATGAATTATACCTTAACTATAACAGATAAAATAATCGTTTATGACAAGGATTATAGAATAATCAAGGTATTGGGAAATAAACGCATTCCCGATGAACTCAGCAGGAAAGAAAGCTTTAATCTTAATATGAACAGGATTAAAAGAGATAAAATTGAATCCTGTTACTTTAAGGCTATTCCAGCCCCTGAAAAACTACTGGGAACGCAATCCATAGAGGAAACAACAAAAGACACTCTTCTCTTTTATTTTATTACATTGTTTCTTTCTATCCCTTTTCTATTGTTGATTGCTTATTTCGGAACCAAAAGACTAACCGCTAATATTTCAAATATTTCTGAATTTATAAATAAACTGGCTGAGGGTGCTCGAAATCTGGATTTTCCACAAAGAAAAGTCTCAATGGAGATGAATGTCATCCTGAAATCCACAGAAAACCTCCAGAATCAGCTGATTCAGAAAGAAGATATCCTTGTTCACCGTCTTCAGGACTTAACCCACGATCTGAAAGGTCCTATTGCAGGTCTGTATATTCAACTGGAGGCGGTAGAGCTGGGGGCAATGGAACTGAGCAAAGAGCGCTTCAAGCATCTCTATAATGAACTGGGATATCTGAATACACTGATAGATGATATGTCCCTACTCTACCGGCTGGAAGACAATCTGGGAGAAGTAGATATCCGGCTGATGGATACAGAAGAAGATCTGATAATTCCTCTGCTGGAACGTTATGCACCGGAAGCGGAGAAAAAGGGCATTATTATCTATAAAGATGTGGAAGTGGAGAAACTTATAGCTGATTCCAAGCTGCTGAACAGGGCCATAGGAAATCTGATCCATAATGCCATCCGCTACGGAAGCGGTCTGGTTATTGATGTCAGTGTATTCAGGAAGGAGTCTTCGGATAATGTCATCATCGAAGTACGGAATAAAGGACAGATTCCTTCAGAAGAAATGCCCCATCTTTTCACCAGATACTGGCGGAAGGACCAGGATCGGGAGGGGGGAAGTGGGCTGGGTCTCGCCATTGGCTACATGATCGCCCTGAAACACGGAGGGAATTTAACAGCCCGGAACCTGTATTCCGATCAGGTTGTATTTCAGTTGGAGATACCGCTGGGGCCTCTCTCCTGATCATTCCCTCTGTTTCTCATTCTTTAGAGGGATTCTCCCTGAGATATTCCAAATCTGCTTCTTTTGTCCTATAATTCCATCATGAAAACACTGGGGCTGGATACCCGCCGGAGGCGGAGAATCTTATGAAATGATAGCTGAGCGGATCAACAGTTTTTTCAGGACCGGTACCATACCGGCCCCTTATTCTCTATAGTGAATCGACTATAGCATTCATTGTTTTACTGGGTCGCATGGCATTCCTGACCTTATCGAGGTCAGGAAGGTAATACCCACCCATATCCACCTCAGAGCCCTGAGGGCTATTCAGTTCTGCCACAATCTGCTCTTCCTTCTCCGCAAGTTCGAAAGCCAGAGGCTGAAATGTTGCCTGAAGCTCCTTATCCTTACTTTGATCCGCTAATGCCTGAGCCCAGTACATGGCCAGATAAAAATGACTGCCCCTGTTATCAAGCTCTCCTTTTTTCCGGGAAGGCGCTTTGTTATTCTCCAGGACAAGGCTTGTGGCCTTATCAAGAGTGTCAGCCAGAATAGCAGCCCTACTATTATTAAAGGTGATAGACAGATGTTCCAGTGAAACAGCCAGTGCCAGAAACTCTCCCAGAGAATCCCATCTCAGATGACCCTCCGTTACAAACTGCTGCACATGTTTGGGAGCAGAACCTCCGGCGCCCGTTTCAAAAAGTCCTCCTCCGTTCATAAGAGGAACAATGGACAGCATTTTAGCACTGGTTCCAAGCTCCAGGATTGGAAAAAGATCTGTTAAGAAATCCCTGAGCACATTTCCTGTGACAGAAATGGTATCATTACCCTCACTGATTCTTTCCAGGGAAAAACGAGTTGCTTCTTCAGGAGACATGATACGGATATCCAGACCATCCGTATTGTGATCAGAAAGATAGGTTTCCACTTTTTTAGCAAGCTGTACGTCGTGTGCCCGTTTTTCATCCAGCCAGAAAATAGTAGGTAATCCGCTTGCCCTGGCCCGTTTAACAGCCAGTTTGATCCAATCCTGAATGGGAGCATCCTTGGCCTGGCACATCCGGAAGATATCTCCCTCCTCCACAGGCTGTTCCAGAAGAACAGTACCATCCGTTCTGATTATCCGAACCGTACCGGCCCGGGGGATCTCAAATGTTTTATCATGAGAACCATACTCTTCCGCTTTCCGGGCCATCAGTCCAACATTGGAGACACTTCCCATTTTTGCAGGATCAAAAGCGCCGTGTTCTTTGCAGTATTTGATAGTCTCCTCATAAATACCGGCATAGGATCTGTCCGGAATAATGGCTTTCATATCCTTCAGCCGTCCATCGGGTCCCCACATTTTGCCAGAGGAACGGATGGCCGCCGGCATTGAAGCATCGATAATAACATCACTGGGTACATGCAGGTTGGTGATTCCCTTATCAGAATTTACCATTGCCAGCTCCGGTCCTTCTTCATAGGCAGCCTGTATTGCGGCACAGACCTCGCTTCTTTTTGCATCGGGAAGAGTTTGTATTTTATGCAGCAGATCCCCCATACCGTTATTGGGGTCCACTCCCAGTTCAGCAAAAAGATCAGCATATTCTTCGAATACATCCTTAAAAAAGACAGAAACGGCATTACCGAAAATAATCGGATCTGAAACTTTCATCATAGTAGCTTTTAAATGCACAGAAAGAAGAAGATCCTCCTTTTTTGCATGGGCAATCTCTTTTTCTAAAAAAGAGCGGAGTGCATTTCTACTCATAACAGCAGCATCAATAATCTCCCCTTTCAGAAGAGCTGTATTTTCTTTTAAAACAGTAACAGAACCGCTATTTGCAACATGTTCAATCCTCACATCACAGGGAGTTTCAATTTCAACAGATTTTTCGCTTCCGTAAAAATCTCCCCCGTCCATACTGGCAACATGAGTTTTAGAATCAGGCTTCCATTCTCCCATGGAGTGGGGGTGCTTCATAGCATACTGTTTGACAGCTTTGGGAGCCCTGCGGTCCGAGTTTCCTTCCCGCAGAACTGGATTGACAGCACTGCCTTTTATCTTGTCATAACGGCTGCGGATCTTCTTTTCTTCATCACTCTGAGCATCTTCTGGATAATCGGGAAGCATATACCCTTTTTCCTGAAGTTCTTTCACGGCTGCTTTCAGCTGTGGTATAGAAGCACTTATATTGGGAAGTTTAATAATATTGGCATCGGCCTGACACACCTTCTCACCTAATTCAGCTAATGCATCAGGAATTCTCTGCCCTTCCTCAAGATAATCGGGAAATGCGGCAATGATCCGCCCGGCCAGAGAAATATCCTTTGTTTCTACCTCTATTCCTGCAGCCTTTGTATAACTTTGGATGATTGGAAGCAATGAATACGTTGCTAAAGCCGGAGCCTCATCTGTTTTTGTATAAATAATTGTTGGTTTCATACCTATTTCCCCTTATGTTGAAGATTTTTACCATTTTTATGTATATTTTTTCATTTTACAGGAAATAAGGTGAAAGGAAAACCATCAAGGGATAGGGATTCCCGAGGATAATCTTGAACATTATAGGCTGAATTGAGATAATAACAAGAAATTTTATTATTCCAATAAGAAATCCTATTACTTATCAAAAGGCCAAGGCTTTCGGAGAACAAAATATATGCCAATTTTATACTTCTTTATCAGCATTGGGGCATCCATTGTCGGTGCCATCAGCGGCATCGGCGGCGGAGTTATTATTAAACCTGTCCTGGACAGCATAAGTCCCTTTGACGTGAGTACCATCAGTTTTCTGTCTGGAACTACAGTTCTTTCCATGACAATCGTGACCCTTTTCCGAAGCAGGAAATCCTCTGTAAAGCTTGATAAGAGGATTGGATCTCTTATGGCGGCCGGAGGAATCATCGGCGGTCTGCTTGGTAAGATGCTTTTTGACCTTATTAAGGCTGGCTTCGGAAATGATCGTTTTATCGGAGCGACCCAATCCCTGATGCTGGCCCTGATTACAACAGCTGTAGTTTTTTTCACCCTCTATAAAGACAGGATCAAACCCTTTCACAAGGATGGAAATATCTTCAGCATTAGCATTGGTCTCATACTGGGAGGAATTGCGTCCTTTCTTGGTATCGGCGGAGGCCCGATTAACCTGGCAGTTCTATACTTTTTCTTCTCAATGGATTCCAAAACAGCAGCCCTCAGCTCCATCTTTATTATCTTCTTCTCACAGATAACTAATCTGATATTTACCATTTCCTCAGGCAATGTTCCTGTCTTTGATCCGTTTATTCTGGCCTTGATGATTACAGGTGGTATTGCGGGAGGTCTGTTAGGATCCCACTTTTCTCGTAAAATGACCCATAAAGAGATAGACCACCTGTTTATCGGGATAATGGCTGTTATTATCCTCATATGCATCTATAATTTTACAGGATTTTTGGAATAATTTTTTTTACCAGCTAAGTCTAGACACAGATAGATCTTACATAATATACGTTCTTTAAATCAGAGAAATCGGACAGATAAATTTGCATTCTGCTCTAAAGAGGACTATATTAAAGATATGTTCATTAAGAACAAAATTCTATATGAAAGGAGTTTTGAGTAAGCTTATGAATAAGGAATTAGATCCGCCCGATAGAGTAGTTTCTCTGTTTTTGTAAATAAATAGCCCGTCTCTCGTGAGATGGAGTTGAACGAGAGTTCAATGTAGAGGAAAGCACAAATGGTCCGTTCGTTTGTGCTTTTTTTATTTGATTCATATATGAATCGTCATATCCTGTGAGCATCAGACATTTCTGAAATTGAGTGTGTGTACTCATCATCTAACATTATTGTTAAAAAAAATAAGCCTTTGAAGAAAGTTATACTTCACTACTTTTATTAGTACAGTCTAACTTAATGTGTCAAAATGGTCTAGAGCTACAGGTCTCATTCTAAGGGGAAAATAAAAGAGGCTCATGGCTTTGTAAAATCAATATCAAACATGCTTGATAAATCATTGTCTTCAAGCTTGATAAGCCGGGTGCTTTTAACTTTCCGGGCTTTTGCAATAAGGTTGTCTTTTTCTTTTGCAACGAGCTCTGATACAAGCTCTGAAGCAGTGACCCCCCGAAGAGTGAACAGGAGCTCTGGCTGCGTATCCAGCCGCTTACCGACCCCATAGATAACAGCTGCAAGATGTTTGCAGAATTTCGCACTGTCGGGACAGTTGCAGTGCGGATGGAATTTCTTAGGCGATGGAAAAAGACCTATTTTTGTATCTGTTAAAACAGCTTCAAGTTCTACCGGGAATTCTCCTTTTAGTAAATCGGAAAGTGAAGATATCCGGCCTTCTACAAGTTTTGTAATATTTGCCCAGTCTTTTTTGCCCAGTGGGTCAATCTCTATTTCACATTTATATAAACTACTACCGGAACCTAATACCTTAGCTTCAATTCGTCCGTCAAATATTTGTAGATCTATAACACAGCCATGAGTAACATAACTTCGTCCCCGTGAAAGCCTGTTGGCAAAGTCAGCATAATTTTCAATGTTTTTGTTCCATGCAAGACCCCACCAACTTTTTGCTATCTTCCGGCCTTCAATAATAACAGGCGAAATCTTTTTACCTTTTTTAATCAGAGCGGCTATTTTTCTTTTAGCCTTTGCTTTTTTTTCAGCGACAGTTTCATAGGGGGCATAGTCGTAATTATTCCAGCTCATTATATTCCAGCCTTTAAAGAAAACATATTGATCAGTTCTTCATCATCCATCTCAGTAATGAATGCTGATTCAGAGGACCCCTTCAGAACTTCATCGGATAAAGCCTTTTTTTCCTCCAGCATCATGGCAATTTTTTCTTCGATAGTTCCCTCGCTGATGAATTTATGCACCATTACGCTTTTTTTCTGTCCTATTCGAAAAGCTCTGTCTGTAGCCTGATTTTCAACAGCCGGATTCCACCACCTGTCAAAATGAATTACATGATTAGCCGCGGTAAGGTTCAAGCCTGTACCACCAGCTTTTATGGACAAAATAAAAAATGGTATATATTCGTCACTTTGAAACTGCTTGACCAGGTCTTTCCGTTTTGAAACCGCCGTGGAGCCATGAAGGATCAGGCCTTTACGCTCAAAAATATCCTCCAGAAATATTTCCAGATGTTCAATAATTTCTTTAAACTGAGTAAAAATCAGAACCTTTTCCCGCTTTTGATAGATGGTTTCACAGATTTCACGCAGCCGTTCAAACTTTCCGCTATCCGCAGGCTTATATGCCGTATTCCCAAGATATTGGTCAGGGTGATTACAAATCTGCTTGAATTTGATAAGTGATGACAAAACCAGTCCTTTTCGTTTCATTCCCCCATCTGAGTCTTCAAGAGCATTCTTTAAAATATCAACCTGCTGCTTATAAAGCAGCCGCTGTGTCTTGCTCAGACCTGAATAAGAATCAACTTCTATTTTATCAGGAAGATCAGAGATGACATTTTTATCCGTCTTAAGCCTCCGCAGGATATAGGGACTGATGACCTGCCGTAAAGCTCCCAGATCATCACTATTTTTAATGAATTTTGAAAATTCGCTCTTATTGCCGAGCATTCCGGGATTGAGAAAGTCAAAAAGTGACCAAAGGTCGGAAAGCCTGTTCTCAATGGGAGTACCGGTAAGCACAATACGGTTATTACTTTTAAGGCTTTTAATAGTCCTTGTCTGGGCCGTAGCGGCATTTTTTATGGCCTGTGCTTCATCGAGGATGATGTAATTCCATTTGAAATCCTGAATCCACTGATATCTTTTTACATAGCCATAACTTGTAATGATTATATCCCATTCTGAGATTTCCTCAGCTGTGGTATTCTTACCCAGAATATCTTTTCCACCACCGGGATGAGCAATAATAAACTTAATTGCAGGGGCAAACTTTTCAAACTCTGACGCCCAGTTATGTATCAGTGATACCGGTAAAACGAGAAGGCTTGTTGTGTATTTTTTTTTCTTCCGCAGGCCATTTAATAAAGCCAATACCTGTATGGTCTTTCCAAGACCCATATCATCGGCAAGACAAGCTCCTAATCGTAGTGAATCAAGCAATGTAAGCCAGTTTAATCCTGTTTGCTGATACGGCCTGAGTTCTGCCTTGAAATCCCTTGTAATCTTTGTTTCTTTAAGCAATTCAGGGTTCCGCATTTTACCCATAATGCCTTTTAACCAATCGCCTATGCCGATTTCAACATTATCATTAGTAAGAATATCTGAAAGCGAGTTATTTTGCCTGCTCATCAGCATTCGGAGTGCGTCGCTAAGAGCTATGTTCTCGTTTGAAAGTAAACTTGCAGCTTTTTCCCAGTTGTCAAGACTTTGCGAAAGCTTGTCCTTGTCAACTACGACCCATTTTCCTTTAATATTTGCCAGTCCCTCTGATTGTTTCAGGATTTCTTCCGCCTCGCCGGCGCTGAGCTCTACATCTCCAATCATAATTCTTGCTTGAAAATCTATCAGAGATTCAAGACCCATTAAGGACGCTTGTTTTTTTTCACCGAAAGAAATTGAAAGGGAGGCTGACTTTTTGCCCCTACGCCACCAGTTTGGAATTCGACAAAGAATACCGGCTTTTTCATAAAGAGGGATTTCTTTTAAGAATTGGAAAGATTCATCAGGAGAGAAGTTTAGAGGATAAAAAAGTTCCCCCGAATCCAGTAAATCTTTCAGAAAATTACTTTCTTTGGCGGCATTTGATACAGTAGAGAGTAATTCAAGAAGTTTATCTTGATCATTTTCAAATTCCGTGAGGGCATATTGCAACGGCCTGTGTTGTGCCTGATTTTTCCTGTTCAATCCTGCTGAATATGTCGCCATAAAAGCAAAGGCTGAACTTTCTGTTTTTTGCTCAACAAGATGAAAATATATTTTGCCAACGAGATGAACATCCGGTGAATATTTTAAAAAAAAGCTCTCAACAGAACCTTCATACGTTTTTATTTGATTGCTGAAATACTCATTCAGCGCCTTCCAGTGAAAATCGAGGCATTCATCGTTTAAATATTCAAATCCCTGAAAATATGGTGCCCTGTCGCAGAGATCTTTAAGAATTGATTTTTCCACTGATACGATCTGTTTTTCCCGCAAGACTTCCAGAGATTCACTCAAACGGAGTGTTTCGGTAAAAAGTCTTGCAAAGCCCTTCCAGAATTCAAGATTAGCAGAAAGTTTCAGCTCATCTGGGGTAAATGCAAGTTTGAAAAGAGAATGGTATGGTGAAATTGTAAAATCTTCGACAAGATTCTTATATATTTTAGCGATTGATTGAGATTGTTTTGTTTTACTGCTTATATATTCAATTTTTAAGTGATAGTTCTGAATCAATATTATCACAGGATTTTCACAACTCATGGCGTCTCTCTTCAAATCTTTTCTTGATTCAAGTGTTTTCGTTGCAAAATTATACCAATTAAAAGAAAAATACGCAATTGGACCAGAAAAAAGGGGCTGCTGCATTTTACTTTTACAACAACCCCATTTTAATGTTCGATATTATCAGGCGTATTGTTGTTTTCGGGCAGTTTTCTTCCCATAATAATTTATACCAGCGATCAGAATTGCCAGTAGCAATAGGGCTTCGCCTATAAACAGAACACTATGTCCTACTGTTACCTGATAGAACAGAGTGGCCACAACCCATGCCAGAACAGTGCTGTATACCATCTGAAAGACAGTAAATATCAAACCGATTTCTTTATACATGGCAGCTACAGCTACCAGACAGGGTACATAGAGAAGAATAAAAAGCAGGTAGGCAAATGCCGCGGCCGGACCGCCCGCAAAGCGGCTTCTCATCTCTCCAAAAATGGAGTTTTCGATCTCCATATCTTCTGCCACAGCAGAGCTATCCGATACGTCTCCGATATTTGTTCCCAGAGGATCTCTCAGAACAGCGGGATCAAAGGCCCCCGCAAGATTATCAGGTATGGTTGAAACAGCTTCTCCCAGAGACGCCCAGAGATCATACTCACCCTCTTCTTCTACCTCTCCCTCTGCAGCAGAAGATATGGAGATCGAAAACTCCATTTTTGGAGCCGCCGCAAAGAGAGCATAAACAGGCAATCTTGCACCACAGGACATAAAAGGTGTCATAAAAATAGTCAGGTAACGGTCCCTTTTATTGGCAAGGGTTCTGGTTGCTGTAATGGCAGGGACAGTACATCCGAAACCGACAAGCATGGGAATAAAAGCTTTTCCCGGTAGACCTATATACCTCATAAACCTGTCCATAACAAAGGCGGCTCTTGCCATATAACCTGAATCTTCCAGAAGAGCCAACATAAAAAAGAGCATGAACATAATGGGAACAAAGGTTGCCAGGGTCTGAAGTCCCCCTCCTATTCCTGTGGAAATAATGGCGTTAATCCAGGCGGGACTGCCCAGTTTATCCAGCAGAAAGGCAGAGCCGTCAACAAATACTGATCCAAATGTAATATCAAAAAAATCGATAAAAGCTCCCCCGAGGTTAATGGTTACCCAGAAGATCAGATACATGGCAACGAGAAAGATGGGTATCCCGAGAAAGCGATTTAATACAAACTTGTCAATCTTATCGGTTATTGTTTTTCGGGGAGCTCCTTTTTTTACAGAAGAAACCATAAGACCATGGATAAAACCATAGCGGGCATCGGCAATAAGAATATCCGCCTCATCTCCGACTTCCTTTTCTATTCTGTCCCGGTATATCTCTATCTCTTCACTATTTTCCAATTGAAGTTTTTCCAGGAGGCTAGAACTTCCTTCCAGGAGTTTAATGCTCAACCAGCGGGGACTAACCTGCATCTCAGCAGCCTGATTATTCAATTTTGCTATCAGTTCCGATATAATCGTTTCAACTTCATTTTCATAAGTAATTTTAATACTCTCTTTTGATTGGACTTTTACGCTTGAAGCCTTATCAACGGCAGTGATTACAAGCTGTAGAGCATTTTTACTGATAGCGGAAATATACTCTACGGGGATACCAAGTTTAGCGGAAAGCGCTTTAACATCGATCGAAATATCTCTGGTTTCCGCCACATCCTTCATATTAATGATCAAAAGCATGGGGACATTCATTTCCAATAAATGAGTTGTAAGGTAGAGATTCCTTTCCAGATTAACCGCATCAACGATGTTTACGATCAAATCCGCTTCTCCGGAAAGGAAAGAGAGAGGAAGCTTTGTATTTTCATGTTTCACTCCTCTAACATGTTAGAAATGTCTAACTTATACATTAAAAAAAATACTTTCTTCTATTTCATGATTACCAGCCCGGCCTCAGATTTTCTGAGCGAAAGACTG
>NBMC01000038.1 GCA_002084805.1 Spirochaetaceae bacterium 4572_59
TGTTTCCGGAAAATATATCAATGCGGAACTGTCGGAAGCGAAGGTAAGTGACTATGCTTCTGGTTTTATCAGGGATAAGTATCAGGGGACCATACAAGTTACCCTAGCCCGTACCTTTGTTACGGATTCCCGTGAAATGGTTATTTCTGTTAGCTATATTCAGAAGGAAGTTCATAAGTTTTTTATGGCATTCCTGTTTCTGAGCGGGATTCTACTTCTTGCGGGAGCAGGCATTATGTCTTTCTTTATTGCGTATTACAGTCGGCAGTTTAGAAAGCCTCTCAGAAAGTTGCTGCAGTCGACAGATACATTCGGAAGAGGGGGAATTGCTAAAATTAGAGTTGATGCGGCTGATGACGAGTTATCCGGGCTGGCCGATGCTTTTAACTCCCTGGTTGACAGGTTTAATCTGCTGATCGAATCGGATAACAGAAAATACAGCCGGATTAATACCCTTTTATCTCATTTGAAATCCGGATTTCTGATGGCAGACAGACAGGATCGGATTATCATGGTGAATCCCGCTGCCGAGGAAATGCTTGATCTGGATAAAATAGGGCTCTTTAAGATCCGGAAGGTCCCGAACCATCAGTCCTCTGTGCTGGATAAGATAGCCGAGGCAATCACTGATGTGAACAAGACACTGAAAACGGTGGAATTCACTCAACGAACAGATGATAAAATCATACTGGAGATCAGTGTCGAAGCTGTTTTTAACAAGTATGTCCCCCATGAACACAGCGCTGTTCTGGTATTTCTTCGTGATGTCACCGAAACATACCATCTCGAACAACTTAAGGATGATTTTATTGCGAATGTCTCCCATGAACTAAGGACACCTCTGACATTGATTAACGGCTTTGTGGAAACTCTTAAGTCCTGGGAGATTTTAAGTGATGAAGACCGTAATACCTCTTTGAATATTATTGAGGTGGAGACCGAGAGACTGAAAAAACTGATTAATGAATTGTTGCTCTTATCCAAAATTGAGGGGGATATTTCCAGAACTGTAGAAAATACTATCATTAGGATAAAGGACGTTCTGACTGATGTGGTCAGTCTCTTTGAGTCTCTGCGAGAAGAGAAATCGATTAATACTGAAATTTTTTTTGAAGATCCTATTCCGGAAGTGATGGGAGTTGCCAGCTGGTATAGACAAATCATATTCAATATCTACCACAATGCCCTGAAGTATACGCCGGAAAATGGAAGAGTCTGGATTTCTGTTCATGCTGGTTCAGCAGAAATCATAATCAGTATCTCCGATAACGGAGTAGGGATTTCAGGGGATGAGCGGAATAAAATCTTCGATCGTTTCTACAGGGCGGAAAAATATACCAACCGTAAAATCTCGGGGAACGGTTTAGGCCTGACTATTACAAAACATATGGTAGATGAACTGGGCGGTACGATAGAGGTATCGGAATCGGAAGAGGGTGGTGCAAAATTTACAGTTGTGCTGCCGCTTGTATAAAAGTAAGAGGATATTATAAATGAAGCAGAAGCATAAAATTTCAAATGAGATACTGAAGGCCTGTGATATCAGGGGTATTGTCGGCTCTCAGCTGGATACTCAGGATGCCTATTTTGTCGGGAAAGCCTTTGGTTCCATCCTGATCAGAAAAGCTGAAAAGAGTTGTATTGTAGGTTATGACGGGAGATTAAGTTCTCTGGAATTGTCGCAAAAACTGATTCAGGGACTTCAGGAATCAGGAATCAATGTTATTGATGTGGGCCTTGTACCCACTCCTGTTGTCTACTTTGCGATTCACCACCTGAAGGCGGATGCAGGAATTATTGTTACGGCCAGCCATAATCCTTCTGAATATAACGGATTCAAGTTTCAGCTGAAGGACAGGCCTTTTCATGGGGATGATATACAGGAGATGGGAGAGCTCTGTGCGGCAGGCTGTTTCAGTTCCGGTTCAGGACGCTACAATAAGGCAGATATAAAAGATGCCTATGTCGAGTACCTGATCGGATTTCTGGATGTCCCGGAAAGTTGTGACCTTTCAGTGGTCTGGGATCCCGGTCACGGGGCCTCAGCTGCGGTTTTATCGGCCTTTTTAAAAAGACTCCCCGGGAAACATTATGCTATCTGTAATGAGGTGGACGGAACCTTTCCCTGTCATCATCCCGACCCCAGTCTTGAGGAGAACCTGGAGCATCTCAAGCAGGCTGTGCTGGAGAACGAGGCTGACCTGGGGATTGCCTTCGACGGTGACGGAGACCGGCTTGGTATTATCGATGGAAAGGGGAAAATGCTTTTAGGGGACCAGTTGCTGGTTCTTTTTGCGAGGGATCTCTTAAAAAGGAGACCCGCTTCAAAGATTATGTCGGAAGTAAAGGCCAGCCGTTTTTTTACGGATGATGTTATATCTCACGGAGGAGAAGCTGTTATCTGGAAAGTGGGCCATACCAATCAGAAGGAAAAAATGCGGTTTGAGAATATTCCTCTGGCGGGAGAAACCAGCGGACATATGTTTTTTGAAGAAAACCGGGGGCTGGATGATGGAATGTTTGCCTCTGTAAAACTCCTGAATATCCTGATGGCGCATCCTCTGAAGCTCTCGGAGATACGGGAAGCTTTTCCCCGCTATCATGACAGCGGCGAGATCAGGATTCCCCTCGAAACGGCGAAAAGAAAGGCTCTGATAGAGGAGATTACTCTGAGAATGATTCATGACAAGCGTAGTTTTCTGGATATTGATGGTATAAGAACGGAAACGGCCGACGGTTTCTGGATGATAAGAGCTTCCAATACACAACCCCATATGACGATCCGCTGCGAAGCTGCTTCAGAAGAGGGCCTGCGGGACTGTATGGCCGACTTGGATCGGCAGCTGGAACTTTCGGGAATTCCTCTGACGAAGAAGATCCGGTATTCGCACTAGCTTACAGCTCCGGATAACAGATAATCCCTCCCGGGACACGGGAGGGATTTGTTTTCTTTTAGAACTCGGTAAAATCGTCAAGATCATCAGAAACGGCAGGGAGGGCGCGGGTTTGAACTAGCGCTTTGTCCTCTGCCTTGACCACTCTTTTACTATTATTGATTTTCCGGCTTGTTTTCTGGTCGATACTGAAAAATCCTATGGAACTGATCAGCTGATCGGACTGGGAGGACATCTCCTCCGACATGGATGCCAGTTCCTCCGATGAGGAGGCGTTCATCTGAACAACCTTATCCAGCTGAATTATGGCGGAATTGATCTGCTGGGCTCCGCTACTCTGTTCCGCACTGGATGCGGATATTCCCTGTACCAGTTCTGCTGTATTCTGAATATCCGGAATAATCTGAGCTAACAGCTTGCCCGCGTTTTCCGCAACTAACATGCTACTGCGGGACATTTCCGTTATTTCAGTCGCCGCGGTCTGACTTCGTTCTGCCAGTTTTCTGACCTCACTGGCTACAACGGCGAATCCCTTGCCTGCCTCTCCGACCCTGGCCGCTTCAATGGCGGCATTCAGGGCAAGAAGGTTTGTATTCCGGGCGATATCATCGATAATGTTGATCTTTTCAACGATGAGTTTCATTGCGCTGACGGTCTCATCGACGGCGGCTCCTCCCCGGATGGCATCCTGAGCCGCTTTAAGAGCAATTTTCTCTGTTTTAGCGGCGTTTTCCGAATTTTGCTCAATATTGCTGGTCATCTGTTCAATAGATGCGGAAACCTCTTCCGTGCTGGAAGCCTGTTCACTTGCTCCCTGACTCATTTCCTGAGCGGTAGTGCTGATCTGCTGGCTGCCTTGGTCTACGTTCAGCGAGGCTGTCTGAATATCTTTAACAATCCTTTCGAGCTGTGATGCCATTGATTTCAGGGCAGAGGCAAGCTGCCCTACTTCATCCTTCTGGTCAATGTCGATGCTGGCCGAGAGATTCCCCCTGGACAGTTCCACTGCAAAATCAATACTCATTTTAAGTTGGCGGCTCAACTGCCGGGCAAAGAGGAATATGACGATGACGATGGCTGCCAGGGCGGCTATCCCCAGAAGGATGACCACAAACACAACCTCTCTGGATTCCCTATAAATTACTGATGTGGGAATATTTGCCTGAAGGGTCATGGTATAGTCTGTACCCTTGATTGAGAAGTGAGAACCATAGATTAAAAACTCTTCCTTCAAAAAATCATCATAGCTTTCAATGATATAATCTTTGTCTCCTGATATACCATCCAGGGTGAACTGAGAAACTCCCGCTAAGTCATAGATATTCTCTCCCGCAAGATGACCACCTGCTCCACCCATGATAATCCCGTTTTCGGCGAAAAGGGTCAGAAAGCTGGAGTCTCCAAAGGGCCTGATACTGCTGATCATCTTATCAAGGGAGTCGATGGCCACGTCACAGCCGACAACCCCGATAAACTCTCCGGCGGCATTCCGAACAGGATTCATCAGGGATATCATAAGAACATTCTCTCCGTCAACCATGAATTCATAGGGATCGGTTACATAGGGGGCATTCCTTATTTTCGGTTCCCTGTAAAAATCATCCTCATCAAATCCCAGTAATGGCGACATCTCTATTTTACCTTGGGAATCTCTGAATAAATAGGGGACATAGCGGCCTGTTTCATCACTCCCGGCTGTACCGCGGTACTCACTGTCCCTTCCGTCAAACTGATCCGGTTCGAATAAATAACAGACCCCCGTCAAATCTGGATAATTCTCCATGGTATTATACAGAATGCTATTTGCCTCATCTCTTGTGAGAGACGTGTTTTCACTGTTCAGTAAGGCTTCGGCGGTTTGAGCCAGCCCTGCGCCTATGGACATAAAGTCGCCCGTATTCTCTTCTACAAACAGGCCGTACTCACCGACTACCGCTTCGGATATCTGCTGGGCATCATGCTTTGCCAGCCGGTTGATTCTATTCTGAACAAAAAGGAGAAGGATTCCTATCACAATTATTATAACCAGCGACAGAAATGTTGTTAATCTCACTCCAACTCTGTAATCATTAATCTTCTTCACTTATAACCTCTTATCATATATTTTTTTATAATGGACAAAATTTCCGACAATTATATTCTTTTTATGGAAACTTCTTGTCTGGAATCAGAAAAATCTAATAGTAAAATCATACTGAAACTGTTATTGAAACTGCTACTGTTGTCAAGAGATATTTCTTTCAATACTGTCAGTCTTTCTATTTTTTATAGAGATGAAACAAATCCTTGTCGAATTTCAAATTGATTATGTCTCCTGCCTGGTAGGTTTGTATCTCTTTTCCCATGTTTGACTGATGAATATTGATAAAGGATCCTTCAAACTCGATCTTATACTCCGTATGGGATCCCTGGAAGGAACGGGTATCCACTATCCCGGTAAAATCCGCCTTATCCGAGCTGATTCCGGTTGCCTCGGGTTTGATGGCGAGGTAGACTTCCTCTCCTTCGGAGAAGCTGAGTTCGGGATTTTCCTGTTTTACAACGATGATCCGGTTCTGAAGTCTGATGGTTACTCTTTTTCCCTCAATTTCTTCCACTTCTGCCGAGATGAAATTGGCATTGCCGATAAAGTCCGCCACAAAGGAATTAATCGGGTTGTTGTAAATCTCTTCGGGAGTTCCTTCCTGTACCGTTCTGCCGTGGTTCATAATGACAATCCGGTCGGACATGCTGAGGGCTTCCGACTGATCATGGGTCACATACAGAACTGTTATGCCCAGCATCCTGTGAACTCTTTTTATCTCTGTCCGGGTCTGGATTCTCAGTTTGACATCCAGATTGGAGAGGGGTTCGTCAAAGAGAATCATCTCCGGTTTCAGTACCAGAGTCCGGGCCAGGGCCACCCGTTGCTGCTGTCCCCCTGACAGTTCTCCCGGGTAGCATTTTTCAAGTCCCACCAGGTTTACCACCTGACATGCCATGGCCACATCGTTTCGGATAATATCCCGTGATTTTTTCAGAGCTCTCAGGCCATAAGCAATATTTTCATAAACGTTCATATGGGGGAAAAGGGCGTAGCTTTGAAATACCATGGGCATGAAGCGTTTGTAGGGGGCCACATGGTTGATATTTTCTCCTTTTAGGAAAACATCACCCTCAGTCTGTTCCTCAAACCCTGCAATTATGCGGAGAGCTGTTGTTTTACCGCAGCCAGAGGGACCCAGAATGGTAACAAATTCTCCTTTTTTTACGGTCAGATTGAATGAGTCCAATGCATGGATCTCATCCCCCTTTCCCCGGCTGTATTTTTTTGTAAGATTGGCAAGGGTCATGTAATTCATCATAGTTTCAATACGCCTTTAGCTGTTTGAGGGATGCTGGTAGTCCTGTTCCCTTCAGCTTTGTCATTTGAGAGCCCAGAAAGATTATTATGGAAATCAGGATAATCAATACAAAGGACATGACCGAGGCCACTCCCAGTCTCATGATCTCTGTCTGGGCCAGAATCAGTACAGACATATGGTTCCATCGGGCGGAAATCAGAAAAATGATGGCGCTGATGGCAGTCATGCTCCGGATAAAGGCATAGGTCGCTCCCGCGAAGAATGCCGGACGGATCATGGGAAGGGTTACTCGTCTCAGTATATAGGCGCTGTTGCCTCCCAGGTTGGCTGCGGATTCTTCTATCTCTCCGGAGACCTGGCTTAAAGCGGCAATTCCTCCTTCCACTGTTATGGGGAGGTTTCTGAAAACATAGACGGCAATCAGTATAAAGGCGGTTCCCGATAATTTGAAAGGGCTGCGGTTGAACGCCAGAACATATCCTATGCCCACAACGGTTCCGGGTATGGCGTAACTGAGTAGTGAGAGGAATTCCAGGATTTTTCTGCCGGGAAGATCTTTATTTGTTGCCAGAAACGCTATGAGTATTCCCATTGCCGCTGTTATGGGGGTTGAAATCAGAGCCAGTAGCAGGGTGTTTATCAGGGTTTTGAATCCTACATCGTAGCTGTAGGAGAGGTGCTTGAGGGTAAAAGACCAATCTTCTCCCCAGAGAGTTATAAAGCTTCCGGCTATGATTGTGATGTAAATCAGCAGTATAAAAACCGTAATCATAAGGCAGAAAATGAAGAGCGCTCTGCTTATGCCCGGAGTGCCCAGACCTCTACTGTTCCTGACGGACTTTCCGCTGGCCGAGACGTAACTTCTCCGTTTCAGGATCTGTTTCTGCAGGGTAAAAATGAAGAGCGTCGGGAGAAGAAGAAGAATTGCAAGGGCTGTTCCCCTTGGCAGATTTCCCATACCTGTGAATTCCAGATAGGCTTGCACGGACAAAACATTGAAATCTCCTCCGATAATGATGGGATTACCGAAGTCCGTCAGGGAGCCCATAAACACCATAAGCCAGGATGCCAGCAGTCCCGGCAGTGTGAGGGGGAGGGTTATGGTCCGGAAAACCCTCAGTCGCCGGGCCCCGAGGTTCATAGCGGAAAGTTCCAGATCCGGATCAACCGCCCGGACAATGCCCGAGAGTATCAGATAGGACAGGGGGAACATTCCCATGGTCTGCACAACTACCAGGCCGTTCAGGCCGTATATTCCCAGGCTGTCTATTCCCAGAAGTCTGGCTGTAATCAGACCGTTTCTTCCAAAAAGAAGGATATGCGAGAGGGCAAACATAAAGGGCGGTGAAATGAGTGGCAGTATAGCCATGGCTCTGAAGTATTTCTGACCGGGGATAATGGCTCTGTGGATGGAGTAGGCGAAAGTAAATCCTATAAAGGTGGAAAATGTCGCCGTCAGTGTTGCCAGGACCAGGCTGTTAGAAATGGCTCTGATATTTTGTTTCTGAGTGAAAACCTCCCGGTAGACAGAGAAGCTGATTCCTCCGTCCCCGGTGATACTCATTTTAAAGGCCGAGTAGAGGGGATAGAGAATAAAAAGAATCAGCAGGAGCGTTATAATAGAGGCCGTGATAAGCAGCCGGGGATCTTTTCTGATTTTTCCGAAGGATTTATTCATATTTGAAGCCTATCCGCTGATTCCATTTTTCAACCAGCCTCTGCTTGTTGGCGGCACTCCATTCATCATCCTGATGAACGATGTTTACATCATTGATAGAGAAGGTTCCCAAGGTGATAAGTGTTTTATGAAAAGGAACCACATTCTGTGAGGCCAGTATCTTTGTCGCACTCTCCTGCAGTGCCCAGTCAAAGAATAGCTTGGCAGCTTCTCTCTCTTTTTCGGGGGCATTCTTGATACGTGATATTGAGGCTATTTCATAGCCTGTACCCTCTTCGGGGAAGGTTATTTCTATGGGATATCCCTCTTTCTGCAGCTTGAGAGCATCATGTGTGTACCCGATAGCAATAGCTACTTCCCCTATGCTCATATTTTTACCGGGGGCAAGACCCGATCTTGTGTAGTGGGTGATATTTTTATCCAGAAGGCTCAGGTAGGCAAAGGCCTCCTCTTCTCCGAATATCTGTATTAGTGTTGAGATGATATTGTAGGAGGTCCCTGAAGAACCGGGATTGGCCATCTGTATGTGATTTCTATACTCCGGTTTGATCAGATCCTTCCAGGAGAGGGGAGGTTTCAGGCCGTACTGTTTCAGTTTTTCCGTATTGCTTTCAAAACAGAGAGGGCTGGCATAGAGACCGGTCCAGTAGAACTTGGGATCTCTGAATCTGATTGGCATAAGAGCGTAGGGTGAGCGGTAGGCTTCTGTCAGTCCTATGTTTCTGGCTTCAATATGACCAAGTCCCACCCCTCCGAACCATATACTGGCATGGGGGTTAGATCTCTCCGCCGCCAGTCTGGCAACACACTCTCCTGTGGACAGCCTGATCCAGTCAACTTTTATTCCTGTTTCATCAGTAAAGGCTTTGAACAGTTTTCTTGCCAGCTCTTCATCAAGAGTGGTGTAGGCTGTAACACGCTGATGTTTCTCTCTGCTGCATCCTGTAGAAAATGCCATGTTGAGAAGGATAAGAACCATCAACAAAACTGTTGTGGTTTTTCGGGGGAGACTTTCAGAGAGGCCCTTTATCATAGCTGTGCCAGCTTGTAGCCTCTGCCCCGTTCGGTCAGCAGATAGACCGGTTGTGACGGATCGGGTTCAATTTTTTTTCGGAGTCTCCGGATATTCACCTTTATAATTTCACGACCGCCTTCCCAATCTTCATAACCCCATACTTTCCGCAGTAGAACCTGCCAGGACATAACCCAATCGACTTTATTACCCAGTACTTCCAGCAGTTTGTACTCCATGGGGGTCAGTTTTACCTCTCTGGAGTTAAAGTAGACCTCCTCCCTGTCTGTTTTGATAAGGAGTTTTCCGGTTTTAATGGAACTCTGTTCCTCTCTTCCGGATCTTATGAGGAGTTTTTTGACCCGCAGGGTCAGTTCCTTATGATTGAAGGGTTTTCTGATATAATCCTCTGCTCCGATTTCCAGTCCGGAGATAACATCGCTGTCCTCATCCCGGCAGCTGAGAATTATTACAGGGATATGTTCGCTGATTTTTATCCTGTTGCAGACTTCAAGCCCGTTTATTCCGGGAAGATTGATATCCAGCAGGACCAGGTCAATCTTCTCTTTCTTTATAAGGGCAAGACCTTCCTCTCCCGATACTGCGGATTTTACCAGGAAGCCTTCGTCCTGCATAAGATACTCCAGTATGGTTAGTAGATGGGGATCATCCTCAATGATCAGTATTGTTTGTTCCAGAGAAGACTCCTTTATAGAGGGGCAGGGTGAAGGATACTGTTGTCCCACTTTGGGGGAGGGAACTTATATACACCTGTCCGTTATGTTTTTCAATTATATCACGGACGATGGTCAGTCCCAATCCGGCTCCTTCGTTCAGATCCTTTGTGGGATCAGTTGATTGATAAAACTCATTAAAAACATGGGATATCTCATGACTCTTAATTCCAGAGCCACTGTCGTGGACCGATACGACGATACATTGTTCGTTTTCCTGAACGAATATGGTTATTTCGGAGTTTTCAGGGCTGTTCTTGATGCCGTTATGAATCAGATTCAGAAGAACCTGTCCCAGCCATCTCTTGTCGCCGATGGTATTTGACATCAGAGACGGGTAGTTGTATTTCAGCTTCTGGTTTTTACTTTCGAGGTAGGGTTTAATATCCAGAGCGGTTTTCCGTATAAGCTTGCGGATATCCAGGGGTTTCTGCTTCATGGAAAACCATGCAAATTCCACCTTCACCTGTGAGAGAATATTTTCCACCAGAGCATTCAGTCTTTTTGTATTTTCCAGGGACGAGGATATCAGAGATTTCTGTGTTTCATTCAGAGGACCCGGCCGCTCTTCCATAACAAGTTCATTGGAAGTTTTTATCACAGCCAGGGGGGTGCGGAGTTCATGGGTCAGCGTGGACAGCAGTTTGTTCTTGTTATCCACCAGGTTTTTCATATAATCATATTCCTGCCTGTTTTTCCTGTCCTGCAGGCGGATTATTGTTAGCAGAATCACGACGGTACACAGGGATGGAAGGCTGTAGAATATTTCTCTGAATTCTCCTCTGAGAATCAATCCTCCTATCATGGCCGGAAAGCTGGCAAGAAGGTATATCCTTATGAAAAGCAGATGCTTTCTTTCTAGAACCAGTTCCACAGCCTGCAAGCAGATAAATGGCAGAATCACAAAGGGATTGATCATAAACAGCAGGCTAAGGGATAGGATAAGTTCCGGGATGATCAGCAGAAGTGAGTCGAAAATATGATTCTGAGAACTGGCCAGCCCATAGCTGTAGAATAGGATAATAAGCAGATATAGACCTGTTATGCCCAAAAGAATTTCTACTGCGCTACTTTCTTCTGTCACAAGAAAATAGAGTAGTAGGGAAAAAAGCATGAATGATCTTAAAAGTTTGGCCTTATACACAGGGATGTCCCTATTTTTCACTTGATTTTGAGATGTTTTTTTCTCATCTTAATTGTACTATTAATTCCTGGACTGTTCATCAAAAATCTCCAGATCTATGGTTGAAACTTTTTTTTATTGAAAACAAACATGGAATAAGGGAATTCACAAGTAACAATCCGGTAACAATCCTGTGACAGTTCGGTAACAATTGTACGCTTTAACTTTTAAATTGAACTACTGTGATTTAAAATTAGGGCAATAAATCAAGGAAGGAGAAATTTAAATGTTTAAGAAAAGTATAGTACTGTTTACTTTATTGCTGCTTGTACTCTCAGGCAACGCTTTTGCTGCAGGACAGCAGGACAGCAAAGCTGAAGATAAGGGTTCTCTTGTTTTTTATGCCGGCCTTCAGGAAGATCATGCCGCCATGATTGCTGAAGAGTTTGAAGCGGAGACCGGGATAAAAACCGAATTCGTTCGAATGAGTAGTGGAGAGATCCTGGCTCGTCTGAAAGCTGAAAAAGATAATATGACTGCTTCCGTATGGTATGGCGGACCCGTTGACGGTATCGTTGCCGCTAATGCAGAAGGTATCATCGAACCATATATTTCACCCGAAGCAGTAAACATCAAGGAAGGTTTTGCAGACCCTAACGGAATCTGGACCGGTATCTACATCGGTTACCTTGGATTTGTCGGTAACAAAACCATGCTGGAAGAGAGAGGCCTTGAAATGCCTCAGTCCTGGGCTGACTTTCTGAAACCTGAATACAATCAGGAAATAGTTGTAGCTCATCCCGGATCTTCTGGAACAGCCTACACAATGCTTGCCACTCTGGTACAGATGATGGGCGAAGATGAAGCCATGGAATATTTCAAAAAGTTCAGTCCCCAGGTCAGACAGTTCACAAAATCCGGTACTGCTCCCGGTAGAATGGCAGGTCTTGGTGAATGTACTGTAGGAATTACCTTCCTCCATGATGCTATCAAATACAAGAAAGAAGGATACACAGATATCGTAATTTCTGCTCCTGCAGAAGGAACCGGTTACGAAATTGGTGGAGTAGCACTTCTTAAAAACAGTCCTGACCAGGACAATGGTAAGATTTTCATTGATTGGGTTCTGACTAAAGAAGTACAGGAAATGGGAAAAACTGTTGGTTCTTTTCAGTTCCTCACCAATAAAAATGCTATGCCTCCCGAAGAAGCTATGCCAATCAAAGATACAAAGTTGATTGAATATAATTTTCAGTGGGCTGGTGAAAATAAAAAGAGACTTGTTCAGCGTTTCAGTGTTGAAACCAGTACAACTGCTCCTACAAAATAAGACTTAAAAGGGCTGTTCCTCAGGGAACGCCCTTTTTATGTCTGACTTATTCCGTAAGGAGGTTCCATGACAAATACTAAAAAACTAAAATTCCAAAGTGATATAAAAACACTGGTCAATCTGAAAAATGATCCGGCCCTTCTCTCTATTATCGTGTTCACTCTGGCACTCGTCACATTTTTTATTCTAATCCCTCTTTTTAATATTCTCAAAGAAAGCCTTAGCACCGACAGCGGTCTGGCTCTGGGAAACTATAGAGATGTTTTTTCCATGTATGGGAACGTACAGATACTGACCAATACCATTATGCTCGGTCTGGTTACGGCGTCTATTTCGGTTGTAATAGGATTTATTTTTGCCTATGTAACAACCTATATGAAAATACGGTTTCGAAAAATATTCGATTTTATCGCCATTCTCCCCATTATCTCTCCTCCCTTTGTGGTAGCCCTTTCGGCTATCCTTCTTTTCGGTCGGGTGGGATTGATTACCCGGGGACTCCTTGGCATTAAAGATGCAGAAATCTACGGCTTTCACGGACTGGTTCTGGTTCAGTCTCTGAGCTTTTTTCCAATAGCCTATATGATGCTAGTCGCTCTTCTGCAGAGGATTGATCCATCTGTAGAAGAAGCCTCAAGGGATCTAGGCGCTTCCCGTTTCAGGGTTTTTACTTCGGTAACCCTTCCCTTGATGGCTCCGGGGCTGGCCAACGCTTTCCTTCTGGTCTTTATTCAGTCCATTGCTGATTTTGCCAACCCCGTGGTTATCGGTGGAAACTTTACAACAGTTGCCGTTAAGATCTATCAGGAGGGGGTTGGAAATTACCAGTTTGGAACAGCTACGGCTCTGGCCATGGTTCTTCTATCCATATCTATCTCAATTTTTGTTCTGCAGAAATATTATGTGAGCAAGAAGTCCTATGTCACTGTAACAGGAAAAGTTTCAAGACACCGGGATCTGATCACATCCAGGAATATCGTTGTTCCCGCAACAGGAATTCTGATGGCCTTTACCCTCTTTGTTATAATGATGTATATCCTGATTCCCATCGGATCCTTTGTGAAACTCTGGGGCGTAAACTATACCGCTACCCTTGAACACTATCGATATATATTCAAGCCAAAACTGTTTCAGCCTGTTATCACGACGACCATGCTGGCAGCTATAGCTACTCCTATTTCTGGGACTTTGGGTATGATTATTGCCTTTCTGATTGTAAGAAAGAAATTCTTCGGAAAATCTTTTATCGAATTTACAACCATTATGGCTCTAGCCATCCCCGGTACCATTATAGGTCTTGGTTATGTGATCAGCTACAATAAAACCTATGGTATGTTCGGGATGACTATCATTCCTCCCATTACAGGTACGGCTTTTATCCTTATCATGGCATTTATTATCAGGAGTCTGCCTGTAGGAGTCCGTTCCGGAATTACCTCTCTGCAGCAGATTGATCCCTCTATTGAAGAAGCGGCCAGCGTTTTGGGTGCCTCCAGTAGCAAGGTCTTCAGCTCTGTGACCATTCCCATGATCAAAAATGCCTTTCTGAACGGTTTGATCTTTACCTTTGCCCGTAGTATGACCCTTGTCAGTACTGTTATCTTTCTGATTTCAGCCCGGTATAAACTGTTGACAACAACCATTATGGCACAGATCGATGTGGGAAGGATGGGTGTAGCTTCTGCTTACTGTACCATTCTTATTATCATTGTCAGTATTGCCATGCTTCTGATCAAACTGGCTGTAAAAAATATCAGTACCGAATAAGGAGACTCTTCCAGATGAGTAAAAAATTAAAAGTAGAACTGAAAAATCTGACCAAGACATTTGTAACAAACAAGAATGACCAGGTCAAAGCAGTTGATAATATTAATCTGACCATTAATCCAGGAGAATTTGTCTGTCTTCTGGGGCCTTCGGGATGTGGAAAAACAACCACACTGCGAATGCTGGCAGGTTTCGAAATCCCAACATCGGGTGAAATCTTTATCGGTGATGAGAATGTGGCGAATCTGACTCCGGACAAAAGGGATACGGCCATGGTTTTTCAGAACTATGCTCTTTTCCCTCATATGAATGTGTATGACAATATTGCCTATGGTCTGAAACTGCAGAAGCTCCCAAAGAGTGAAATCCAGTCCCGTGTGGATAAAATTCTCAAACTGATGAAAATGGAAGATTTTGCCAAACGCGTTCCTTCAGAAATGTCCGGTGGACAGCAACAGCGTGTGTCTCTGGCCCGTGCTCTCATTATGGAATCGGGTGTACTGCTCTTTGATGAGCCCCTCTCAAATCTTGATGCCAAACTACGTCTGCATATGAGAGATGAGATCCGAAAAATCCAGAAGCAGGTGGGGATCTCTTCCATCTATGTAACCCATGATCAGGAAGAGGCCATGGGACTCTCCGATAAAGTCGTAATCATGAAAGACGGTATGATTATGCAGGTGGGGTCTCCCCGTGAGATCTACCAGAAACCTGTAAATGAATTTGTGGCGCAGTTTATCGGCCGGGCCAATATCCTGGATGGTAAAATTGTGGGCAAAAAAGGGGACAATGTTCTTCTGGATGTCCATGGCGTTATCTACGAAACGGAAAAAACAACGGGGCATGAAGTAGGTGAGTCTGTAAAATTTATGGTCAGACCTGAATCGTTCAAACTTGGGGAAACCGACTTCAAGGCTCCTGTGACAAAAAGCGTTTTTATGGGGTCTCATCATGAGTACGAGGTTGAACTTTTCGGAAAGATTTTCGAGATATCAGAGAATAATCCCATGAGAAAAGTGACTATCGAGGTGGGAGCAGATCTTTCCTTCTCCATGGATCCCAATTCTATTCATATATTGGAAAAAGAATAAAATTACCCTTTTATCCAGAATTCAGTCTTATAAAACAGTATCCCCCGCTAGTATGACTATCGGGGGATATTTTTGTTTGTTGCTGGCGTTGTATTTTGAAAAAGCTCAGTATTCATACTTTATTCTGATAAAAAAATTGTCATACTGATTAGAACGAACCAGATCATTATCCGATGGTTCCGATGTAAAAATATCGGCACCAGACTCCACCATCAGCCTATCTGAAAGAGCATAGCTTATGCGGGGAGCAATATAGACCTCCGGGTGAATATAGGCCGTGTTCAATGCCAGGAAGAGTTTTTCCCTGAGGAACGCTTTGTGTAAGTGGAGAACAGCAAAGGCTATATGCTGCTGGGGCTGAACAAAGTAGTCATTGATCTCCTCACTCAAGTCTGAATAGACGGGATCATCATAGTCTCCCTTAAAATTATCATAGTTCAGAATATACTGATAGATCACATTCAGCTGGGCAAAGGTCCCGTTCAGGATGGAACGGGTAAACTGGGTATTGGCCGTGATCCTGGAATTCTTAATCCCCATATCACTGCCGTTACTATCTTCAGTCATAGTGAAGGCAAAATCTTCAGACAGTATTGTTTCTCCCAGAGGGGTACTGACCCCTATCCCGAAGAGATTGTTCCTGGTATAAACTGTTTTCCCTGTTCCTGTCAGAAGGGGGCTGTTACTGTCCAGCTTCTCCAGATCAAATCCCGGGGACTGCTCTACATAGCAGGCATATATAAGCTGTAGATCAAAGTTGGATGAGAAGTGGTAGTAGCGCATAAAAATAGAGTGGGCAGGATCTGTCAGATAGGCCTCCTCATTGAAATTCAGGATGACCCGGTTTGTCCCGTTATCCAGTTCTACTTCTCCTTTTGCTATGTAATCCGGCCGGGGGAAGGGGACATATATGAGCTCAATTGTGTCATCAAAGTTGGGGTAAAATTGTATTTGGATCATAGCATCGGCACGTTTGCCATCCACCGCATCATCAAGACTGTAGATCGTCGGATCGGATCCATTTATCACATTTAAAGGACTGTAGAGATCGGCAAAACCGAAGGTTTCAAATTTTTGTCCCAAAGCGACATCAAAATCCCCGAGGGGAAAGGAAATATAGGCCTCTCTCAGAATATTGTCTGTCGCGATAAAATCTTCATCTCCCACACCCTGATACCAGAGATTTGCTGATAGGGTCAGATCAAAGTTAAACAGAGAGGTCTGAAGCTCCGGCTGAATATAGAAGCGGGTTCTTAAGCTGTCATAGGATTCCCCGGGTTCAATCCTGCCATAGTAATCTGCAAAGCTCAGCAGTCTGAAATCTGCAGCGCAGAGAGTGAAGACTGTCGCGAATATCAGGAGGGGGATAAGTATCTTCTTCATCATCTGTTTCTCAAATAGCGGGTGGTAAAGATATTTTCAGGAATCTCTTCCATATCATAATCATAGAATTTCAGGATGGATTTATGATCGCTTTGAACATTGTGCATTACCACAGAGGTGGGATAGATGGCTCCATTGTTGTTCAGAACTTCCTTGACACGGTATGTTTTTAGAAGGTTCTCAGATAAGTCGTAATAGTCTCTTGCATAGAGAAAAAAATCGGAGCTGCTGTAGTAGTTGACCATATAGCCGTAACCTCTCTCCTGTCTCTCCTTCAGATTTTTTGCCCAGTCTTTTATGGCATAACAGGATCTGCCGTCTATGTCTACTTTACCCAGAAACTCTCTCTGGTAGTTGTCATGCTGTTTCATAATAAAATCGGAATAAGTGAAGTCGCTGCCCATAAAATAGCCACCGCCGGACTGTTCCAGAGCCACCCTTTTTATCCTTTTTACCGCCGGGAGATAGATCCACATATTGTTGTCATCACCATTGAAGAAGGTATGTAGCAGTATCCCTGTATCTCTGACAGTGGGGGGATAGTCAAAGAGGAAAAGCATATTAGTCTGTTTCTCATCGATGATCTTCTGATAGGCTTTCGCCTCGATTTCGCGGACATCCCCTTTCTGGGAGATCATCTCAACTTTTATAGACCCCGACAGATTGGGGAAATACAAGGTTTTTTCGAATTCTTTGAGAATTTTATCCACATCGGCATCTGCCATCAGGGATAGGGAAAAGCATAGGCAGAGCAGGAAGCAAGTTGTTTTTTTCATGGATTTGTTACCTCGCTCCTTTGAAGGAGGACAGAAGTAGTACGGAGAAGGAAAAAAATGATGTGAGAAAACTAAGAAAAATGGGAATCCCACTGTATTTTACTATGAATTCATAGCCTTCTTTCATGCTTGTTCCCTCTTTAATGGATTCAATTGCTGCCAGAAAAATCATGCTGAAGATGGCCGGTATCAAGCTAAGCACTGCCAGTTTCAGCTTTCTGTAGAACAGCAGTACTGTTAGAAAAATCAGAAGGTTTCCAAAGAGAAAGGATATGATCCAGTTGTACCGTAACTTACTCTGTTCTGTGCCAAGCTCCTCTATCATACCGTGAACGGTCATGGACCATCCCGCTGGGAGAGCATCCCGGATTTCTTCAATAACATTTTCAAAATCATTCAGGTTGTCCACATTTTTATAATAGACCATTCCCTTGATGGAAAAATATCGGTAGGAAGCATCTACTAAGGATTCATACTCCATGGGATCCACGGAAGAGGAGTAGTAGAGCAGGTACTGCTCAATTAGCATAGGGTAGATCTCATCAAAGCTTTTGTCCGTTAAGAGAGATTCTTCGGATCCCTGGAAGAAATAATTCATCCTTTTCAGGACCGTCAGAAGGGAGTAGGAGTAGCCAATGGAGTCATTTTCTTCCATCTTTCTGTGGATCCGATCCATCTCAAGGAGAGCATCTTTGGAGAGCAAGCCGTTTTTCTCTCCCGTATCAAGCTCTAAAAAGTAGGATACGGTTCCGAAAAACTCCTGATTTTCTATTCTGAGTTTTGGTATCTGAAGAATTCCCCAGAGAGAAATAAATGCCAAAAGAATAAATACAATGGTTCTATGTCTTGAGATGCCGGAGAAAATAGCAATCTGAAAATCCCGGAAGTGTGGGAGAAGCTTTTTCTGTGGTCTTTTGAAGTCCAGGTAGGGCAAGCAGAGGAATACTCC
>NBMC01000079.1 GCA_002084805.1 Spirochaetaceae bacterium 4572_59
CCCCGGAAGAGCTGGAATCTGTGATTAACGATACCGACTGGAAAAGCACACTGACAGACAGCTATGTCCGGGGAGAACTGAGTTTTGAGCAGAAAGAAAGGCAGGCCCGTTATCGTCTTTCTGTGGGAGCCCGAGAGGATAAGGATATCTCCAATGCGGGATTTTCCCATGCCCAGCATGTGATGGAACTCCTGGATAATCTGTTGGCACCTTATTCGGTAGAGATGGATTTTGACGATCTACCCATTCCCTTCCGGGCTATCGGAACAGATCTGATAAGCGGGGAAGAGATTGTTTACGGGGAGGGGGATCTGAAAACGGTTATCCGGGCATCCATGGCGGTTCCGGGAGTTTTTACTCCCGTTGAATATAAGGACCGCTATGTTATAGACGGTGGCTGGTCTGATAATCTGCCTAGCCTGGTAGCCCGGGAAATGGGGGCTGATATTGTCATTGCAGTCTCCCTGTTCTCCCTGGAAAAGGATATTGAAAAGCTTAGCTCTGCTACCGCCGTAACCTTACAGTCAGATCTGATCCGGACAGTAGAACGGCAACAGGCCAGTCTGGATGCGTCAGATCTTGTCATCTCTCCGGATTTAACAGGGTATAATCAGACGGATTTTGAGAAAGGACGGTCCATGATGGCCCTGGGATATAAGGCCGCATCGGAAATGCGTGATGAAATCAGGGCTCTCTCAAATGAGATCGGCCATAGAAATGATCCCTCTCCTGTGAAAAGAGTGGCAGAGGGACGCGTAAATATTTCAAAAATCACTGTTTATTCAGGGGGGGATGCGGAAGCCGAAAAGAATATCCGGAGGGAAATACAGGAAACCATCGGCAGGGAGGCTTCTTTCCGGGAACTGAGAGCTTATCTTTATAGCTTCTATGACAGGGGGAGTTTTACTCATTTCTGGTATCGGCTGGAACCGGTCGGAACCGACTCCTTTCATCTGATTGTCCATGCACCCCCTTTGACCAGGGCCTATGAACGTTTCAGCTCGGGGATCGATTTTTCGAGTCAGATGATAGAGAGTCATATTACGGAATTTACCCTGAAAACCGCTTATCAGAGATGGTATGGAGAGCAGAAAAACAATGCCGCATCTTTTGAATTATGGCTGTCCGATTTCCCCTCTCTTATAGTGGGCCTGGAGCATACCGTTCCGGATGGTAAGCTTCAGATGGGGGCGGAGACGTATCTGTTAAGCCGGTCCCGGTATTTTTTTAAGGATGATACAGTCGAATCTCTCTATGGACTGCAGACCCTGGGCGGGCGTCTGTATATAAAAAGACCATTTTTTAAAAGAATGGATCTGGGCCTTCACGTGTATACAGATTATAACTGGATAGAAAAACGGCTGGGAGGTGATTTGGCCGCTGAGGAAAACTGGGCCCAATATGGTGGGAAAATCCTTGTGAAAATTGATACCCTGGACCGTACAATCGCTCCCAGAAGAGGGCGAAAAGCGGCTTTTCTGATAGATTACTCCTTTGACGAGGAAGGACAGTCCTCAGGGATTGCAGCTGCCGCCGGAGAGTGGTATCTCCCCCTGGCCGATGGACTGATCCTGATACCAAGAGGGGAGTTTCAGGGGCTGCTCTGGGGAAGTCTGAGCGCGATGGAACAGCCCTCACTCGGGCAATCTATTACTCTTCACGCTTACTATCCTCAGGAATTACGCGGTGATAATGTTGCAATGGCGGGGCTGGCTTTGCGGAAACAGATTGGTTCACTTCCCTTAGGGCTGGGAAACGAGATCTACTTTCAGCTGGCCGGGAATAGCGCTACCCTATGGGAGGAGGACGCTGTTGAAAGCTACAGAGACTTCCATTATTTCAGTGGAGGGGCTGCCGGACTTGTTATGAACACCCTGATCGGGGAAATCCAGCTCAATTTTGCTTTTAATGAGGATGGACGCTTCTCCTCCTTTTTGGGAGTTTCCACATCCCTCTCATTTATGAACGGTTTTTAATTGTAGAAAAGCAGATGCTTTATAGTTTTTTTGAGTCGCTTCCCTGACTGTGAGAATTACTTGACAAAAGCCTGAATTTCTTTCCATTCTCCGGCAGGCAGGTAGATTGAATTGTTTTTAAAATCATCAATCTCTCTGATATTATAACAATAAGCATAGGCTGAAATATCATATTCAGCCTCATCAGAGACGGATATTTTTTTTCTTATATATTCACTTTCTATCTCATTTTCTTCATTATAGTTTTCCAGTTTATCCAGAATATGACTTATTTCTTCTGCGCTGTCTACTTTATACAGTTCTCCTGAAATGAGATCTGTACCCGGCAGCATGGCAGGGTAATTTTCATTTATCAGATGGTACAGTTTTCCTCTGGTATAAGCCGCCCCGCATGATTCTATGCCGTGTTGTGACAGGAAATGGTGGTTTCTGCAGCCTTTTTTCAGTGTACCGTAGACGAAAAAATAGTTAAACATTTAACAGATAGCCCCGCCCTGTTCGCTGATGTCTGTTTCAGTTACCGCCGCTGTTTCCACAATAATTTTCATAGCTTCAGTAATAGTTTCCAGCGACATACTGGGGGTATTACGTTTATCTGTAACCTGTTCCAGAAGGAAAGGTACATGTATGAAACCGCCTTTTATATGGGGATATTTTGTATTAATGAGATAGAGCAGACCATACAGAATATTGTTGCAGACAAAGGTTCCTGCCGTATTGGAGACTTCAGCAGGTATTTTATTATTTATAAGTGATTTTACAATGGCTTTTATTGGAAGATTGGAAAAATAGGCGCTTTCACCATCAGATTTAATGGGAGCATCAATGTACTGATTTCCTTCATTATCAGCAATACGTGCATCGATAATATTAATTCCCACACGTTCCACTGTAATTGGAAACCGACCACCTGCCTGACCGGTGCAAATAACAATATCAGGTTCTGTCTCTTTAATTTTTCTGTCCAGAGTATCTATGCACTTATCAAAAACTGTAGGTATTTCGACAGTTACAAGTTCAATATCACTATTATCTAATTTGATTCTTTTTATGGCTTCGTAAGAAGGATTGATGCTTTCCCCTCCGAAAGGGTCAAATCCTGTTATCAATATTTTCAACTCGGTCTCCTATTATTTGTATATTATTAAATTGTGAACCCCGGCAGAACTGCCGGGGATAAAATCAGAACGCCAGTGTGTACATGAGAATTATATGTGTTATCAATAGAGCAAATGCCAGAGGCATCTGCGATATTATAACTCTGTTTTTATTTTGTGTATTAAGGATGGCCGCCGGTACCACATTGAAGTTGGCCGCCATGGGTGTCATAAGGGTACCGCAGTATCCGGCAGTAAGAGCCAGAATACCAGCTATTGTTGGATTAGCTCCCTGAGAAAAGACAAACGGGATTCCTATACCCGTAGTAATAACAGCAAAGGCCGCAAAGGCGTTACCCATTATCATGGTAAACAGGGCCATTCCCAGACAGTAGGCAATAACACCAGCCAGAATATTTCCCTGGGGGATTATGCCTCCGATAGCATGTGAAATTACTTCACCCACGCCTGCTTCATTAAACAGGGCACCCAATGCTGTGAGCAGCTGGGGTAGAATGGCTGCGGCACCTACACTCAGAAGCAAGCGGCCTCCTTCATAGGGAATGTGTTTTACTTTTGCTCTGGTCATTAGAATTGCTACAATAGAGGCTATGATGGCACCGAATCCCAGTCCCACAAGACTACCAAGGCTTTTTATGTACTGGGCCACAAGAAAGGCTACGACACCAATGGTCAGGGCAGGAATAAATATTTTATTTCCCAGTTTTTCAGCACTTTTTGCTCTCTCTGATTCTTCTGCTGTTTCCATGCTTCCGTTAGACACTCTGTTAAGAGCAGCCAGAATGCCGATTACAATAATCAGAACACCTATAACATAACCGGGGACATATTTCCCAAAAAGGAAAATCAGTCCGAAAATACCCCAGAAGGCTGCTGTTTCTTTGGGGTGAGGATGCTTTTTGTCTTTCAGGGCGTTAAATGCGGCTGCAACTGCAACCAGACCTGCAAGTATATACATAATTTCAAGAATTATAGTTTTCATTTCATATTTCCTTTATGCGTTTGCTTTCTGAGTTTGTTTTGTGTGGTTCTTTTTCAGCTTTCTGTCCAGTAATATGTTCTGAATTATGGCGAAAACAAAGGCTATTACTGCTACAGGTAATGCCGCTTTGGAGACTTCCAGAGGTATCACCGTTATATCAAAGGTTTCCAGAGTTCCCACAACCAGTAGAACCCCTCCCGCAGCAGGAAAGACATTCTGTCCGAAAAAGTTTGCATAATTTTCCGCAGCTGCAGAATGGCCCTTGATAATGTCTTCTTCATTTTCATCAATTTCGTTAAAGTTTTTCTCTGCAGCACCCTGTGCCATGGGGTGAACAAGTGGTCTGATGAACTGAACATGTCCGCCCAGTCTGAGAGAGAAGGCTGCTGCCAGTTCTCTGAAAAATGTATATATAATAAGGATACGACCTGATGTAACAGATTTGATTGATTTTATAAGAGTCACCGCTCTTTCTCTGAGACCAAAGCGTTCAAGCAAACCTATTACGGGAAGGGTAATCAGAAACAGTGACATATAGCGTGTTTTTACAAATGTTGTACCCAGAATATCCAGAATCCTGACTATATCGATTCCACTTACCAGTCCTGTTACAATACCGGCTGTCAAAACAACCGCTATGGGATTATACTTTCTTATAAATCCTATAAGAATAATGAGAATACCAACCAAACTTAACATCTAAATCTCCTATTTGAGTTTTTATTGAACCTTATCATACCTGAATTCTAATCATTAGTGCAAAACTATTTTTTTTTATGCCCTAAGTACAAAGGAGAATCATTATTGTATGACGGTGCCGTTAGCGGGAAGCTTGCTGGGGCCGGCAGGGGAGGATCCTTTCTTTTTAGAAGGTTTTGTTCCGATTACATTCAAAAAGATCCCATAAACCGCTCCGCATCCGCCACCTACAATGTGTGACATCTGTGAAATATCATCTGTATTGACGATATTGATGACTTCTCTCACCAGGTAGAGACCCAGAATCGCCAGAAAAGAGACGGGAAGCTCTCTCTCTTTTGTGCCTGCGAAGGAGGTGAGAAGTATCATCATAAAGGCTATTCCGCTGGCCCCCAGCAGTTCTGTCGGGAAAAAAAAAGCGTTCAGAATTCCGTTGATCAGAGTTGTCATTATCATGAGCAGAGCTATTTTTCCGGAACCGTACTTTTCTTCCAGCACAGGACCCAATAGCAGAATAAATGTGAAATTGCTTAAGAGATGATCCCAGTTTGCATGCCCGAAGGCATGGGTTATCAGCCGGATATAGGCCGGAAAATCATCCAGTTGGAAGGTAAGGGCTCCTTCAGCGGTGAAAACACCCTGTATCATCCCGGGTACCAGGTACTGATCGCATACCAGAATAAAGGTGCAAATCAGGGCAAAACTGAGGGATATGGGGGCGTTATACTTAATTTTCATAATAATTCTGGTACTCCTGTTTCGATTGTCGGAGGATTTCGTGAGCTAGTTTATCTCTAATTCACATGAATTATAACAGTCGAAGTTCTTCCTCCTATCAGATAGAAACCGCTGTCTGGCTAGATCAACATGGAGCTTCCATCTGTTGGTTGAGTTTACATATGTGATATTTTACAGGCAATCTGCGTTAATCTTAATATAATCAGATTTCTAAAGGCTGACTCAGAACCTCTTTCAACTTTCTGATCAGTTTTTTTCTGGTAAAGGGTTTATGTATGAAATTTATAATCCCCTCCTGTTGAAAAGTGATGATATCATCGGTATAACCCGACATATAGATAACTTTGATTTCCCTACGCATCTGTGAAGCTCTTTCATAGAGTTCCTTACCATTCAGATCAGGGAGTATGACATCCGTCAGTATCAGGTCTATCGTCTCTTTTCTCTCCTTGAGAATTTCCAGTGCTTCCATGCTGTCTTTTGCAGAAAAAACAGTATATTCATTGTCCTCCAGTATCATCAGGGTCAGGTCTCTTACCTGCTGGTTATCTTCTACCAGCAGGATTGTTTCAAACCCATTCTCTTGGGGGGGGTATTGTTTTTCCTCCTCTTTAACGGAGACAATCTCTGTTACGGGAAAATAGATTTTAAATGTAGTCCCTTTATTTTTTTCGCTGTAGAGCCAGATGCTGCCCTTATGCTGCTTTACGATGCCATAAACAGTGGAAAGTCCCAGACCTGTACCCGCATCTCCCTTGGTGGTGTAGAAGGGTTCGAATATATGTTTTTGCTGTTCTTCCGAGATTCCGCAGCCCGTATC
>NBMC01000039.1:0-40391 GCA_002084805.1 Spirochaetaceae bacterium 4572_59
AGCAAAACGGCCCTTCTGGGCCTTGTCCGCAGTATGGCACTGGACCTTGCCCCGGATATACGTGTTATTGGCCTTGCTCCCGGTTTTATCGAAACCGGCGGAAGTAAAAAATGGTTTGATAATTTTGATGATCCCGAAGCAGAAAGACGGAGGACAATTGATACCCATCCTGTTAAAGCCCTTGGGACAGTTAAGCAGGTTGGTGGTTTCTCCGTTTTTCTATCCTCTCCCTATGCGGCCTTTATGACCGGGGAGACGATTATTATTGACGGTGGAAGATGTGCTGTTCTACAGGAGGAGTAGGCTATGAATTCTGCAATTGATAACGTCACTTTTTCGGAACTGGAACTTCCCCTTCAGGAGCTGGCGGAGAGTCCCTCCGGGCCGTTCATACAAGGCATTTCCCACTCTTGTTGTCAAAGCTTCCTCAATGGTGGGAGGATTCTTTTTTGACAATCATAAAAGGCTTATCCTTATGACAGAAAGAGGGCTTGAGTTTTATACCGGAAAAGAGTGCAGGATGATAATGCTGACAAGCGCCGCCTTCGGTGCAGCCGATCTCTCAAAAGGGATTTCAGCTGATGGTGATTTCCTTGGAGGTAAGATCTATACCGCGCAAATCTGATCATAAAAAAGGGCTGTCTCCTGTGAAACAGCCCCTTTTTTTATTCGATGATAACTTAGTTTTTCCTGTTGGTCTGTTTAAAACGGTCGATCAATACGGCAATAAGCAGGATAAGACCTCTAACCACATACTGGTAGAAGGTGGGGATATTCATCAGGTTCATGGCATTCTGTACTGTACCCATGATAAGCACACCTACAATGGCACCCTGAATCGGTGCGACACCGCCCGATAGTGAAACTCCCCCGAGTACACAGGCAGAAATAACATCCAGAGAAAATCCTATAGAGGTATTAGGCTGTCCACTGGTCATCCTTGATGCCAGAACAACTCCAGCAAATCCGGCCATCATTCCCTGAAGGGTAAAAATCAGAATTTTGATCTTATCAACAGCCACACCTGCAAGGCGTGTGGCTTCCATATTTCCACCAATTGCAAGAGTGTTTTTACCATAGGAGGTATTGTTCAACAAAACTCCGAATATGATAAAACAGACAATAGTGATCCAAATTGGATTAGGGATTCCCAGAAACTGTTCGTTACCCAGAATGAAGAAACGGCTGTCTGAAACACCAACAGCACTACCGCCAGAGACGATAAATGCCAGTCCTCTGACAATTTGAGCCATTGCCAAAGTTGTAATCAGAGCATTGATTCCCGCTTTGGCAATGATGACACCATTAATCAGACCAATAAGTCCTCCACCCAGAATACCAGCTATAATACCGAGAAAGATACTTCCTGTAGCATTCATCACAACAGCAGCGGTAACTCCGGAAAAAGCCACGATATTTTCTACTGACAGGTCAAAGTCTCCTGACGCCAGACAGAACAGCATGGTGCAGGCTACCATCCCCACCATGGATACCGACAGTCCCAGACCGATCATGTTTCTTAAGGTAAAGAAGTAGGGTACAAAGATCGACAGTAAGATGAACAGCAGGATGAAGATTAGCAGCATCCCGGAGTTTTCCCATAGATTCCGGGAAATTGTCAGAATACTATTCTTCGGTTTTATGGTTGCAGTATTTTCCATTTAATTTTCCTTCTTTTTTAATACTGGTATTTTTTCACCGGCTATATCCGGTAGAGCTTTACTTAATATTATTTCTTCTGAATAGTCCTGTTTCTCCATGGAATCAACAATTTCTCCTTCGCGCATAATAATCATACGGTCGGATACACCCATCACTTCGGGAAGATCGCTGGATACGCAGATGATGGACTTTCCTTCTTCTGTCAAATCATACATCAGTTGGTAGATCTCATTTTTTGTTCCTACATCGATTCCTCTTGTGGGTTCATCCATGATCAAAACATTCACATCTTCCGCCAGCCAGCGTGCCAATATAACTTTTTGCTGATTTCCACCTGAAAGACTGCCCACTCTATTTTCCCTGCTGGGGGTTTTAATTTGCAGAGTTTTAATAAAAGAGTCTGTTGTTTTTCTTTCCTCTTTCTTATTCAGGAAGAATCCGGCCTTCATACTGTGGCGTCGTACACTTATGTTGATATTTTCATCAACACTTCTAATGGGAATAATGCCATCATCTTTTCTATCTTCAGGACAGAAGAAAATACCATTATCAATGGCATTCCGGGGAGACTGGATCCTTAATTGTTTTCCCTCCAGCGAGATTTCTCCATCGCTGTGTTTCTCTGCCCCGTATATTAGTCTCATCAGTTCAGAGCGTCCGGCTCCCACCAGTCCGAAAAATCCCAGTATCTCACCTTTTTTCAGCTCAAAACTGGCAGCCTTTTTCAGGCCGGGACCGATAATTTTCTCTGCTTTAAGAACAGTATTTCCCAGAGGCCTGCTGCGGTAGGAGTAGATATCCTTAATATCACGGCCGACCATACGGCTGACCAGCAGATCATGGTTAACTTTATCCATCTCCATAAAGGTTTCTATCATCCTGCCGTCCCGGAATACTGTTACGGAGTCGCATATTTTGAAGATCTCTTCCATTCTATGGGAAACATAGATAATTGATTTACCTTTGTCTTTCAGGTTTTTAATGATATTGAAAAGTCTGATAGTTTCTTTGTCAGAGAGGGAACTGGTTGGTTCATCAAAGGCAATAATATCCGCGTTGTGCAGCAGTGCCTTGGCTATTTCGATCATTTGTCTCTGGCCAATGGAAAGTTCTTTTATTTTCTTGTTAGGGTCTATTTCTTCCAGTATATAGCTGAGTTCTTCACTGGCGATGGATTCCATTTTTTTAAAGTCGATAAAACCGGATCTCTTAAGGGGAAAGTGTCCCAACAGCAGGTTTTCTGCTACTGTCATCTCCGGTACAAGGTTCAGTTCCTGATATATTATGGCCACGCCCGCATTCAGAGCATCCCGGGTTCCCTGAAAGTCCTGAGGGGTTCCGTTAATGATGATCTTTCCTTCAGTGGGGTAATATGCTCCACTTAGAATTTTCAGCAGGGTAGATTTACCGGCTCCATTTTCTCCGATAAGGCCGCGGACTTCTCCACTCTTCACTTTGAAGGATACGCCGTCCAGGGCGCGCACGCCGGGAAAATTTTTTGAAACTGACTGAAATTGTAAATAAGCTGTCATGTTAAAACTCTTTAAAATTTTATTGGTATGAAAAACAGGAGGAAGAATTCCTCCTGTTTTCAGATTTCATTTACGGAAAGATGTTCTTGACTTAACCGTTTTCTTTGAGTTTCTGTTCGTAGTTCTCACGGTTCATCATAACAGCGGTAGTCCATGTGGTTGCAGGAGGCTCGATTCCTTCGCTAATCCATTTGTAGATAGCTTCACTTGTTTCGTATCCGTGTCTTCTAGGAGAGATCAGAGCTGTAGCATAAAATCCTGTGAGTTCGTCTTTTTTAAACTCAGCTGTAGCTGTACCGCTTCCACCGATTCCTACCGCACAGATATCTTCTGCAGAAAAACCATTTCCTTCACAGGCTCTTGTTCCGCCCATGGCAGATTCATCATTCAGACCACCAATCAGCCAATGTTTAATCTGGGGGTTCTTGGTAATTGTGATGTTTGCAGCATTGAATCCACCTTCTGTATCGGTTGTTTTTTCAGGTGATTCATACATGTAATCTTCGGAAAATCCCTTCTCAAGAAGAGCATCTGTCATACCACTTGTTCTATCAACAGCGGTGGGCAACTCATTGAAACTGATTCTCATAAAACCGGTTTCTTCCTGGCTCCATCCTCTGGCATCCATCTGTTCTTTCATGATGAAGCCAACCTGTTTTCCAATTTCATAGGCAGAAATTCCCATATGGGGAACTTCTTCCATGGGAGAGCCGTCAGCGCCGACAAAACGATCGTCAACACTCATCACTTTCAGACCATTTGCTTTGGCTTTGGCCATAATGGCCGGACCCAGTTTTACATCGGGAGTACAAATTACGAATCCCTGTGCTCCCTGAGCGGCAATGTTATCGATAGCGGAGAGTACTTTCTCTCCATCGGGAGTCCCGATTTCCAGAACTTTAAAACCGTATTTCTCTCCAGCTTCCTGAGCAAACTTCCATTCATTCTGAAACCAGGGTTCTTCAGGCATCTTTACCAGAAAACCAATTTTGACTTCTTTAGCAGAATCTCCCGCTTCCTGAGTCCCATTGGCAAATAATGCCCCGCTTATAAGCATCAGGCAAATTGTAAGGATTAGTCCTTTCTTCATATATCACTCCTTTTGTTTTTTTTATAATTTATGCAATTAACATGCCACCTATTAGAAAATATTACAATAAAATTGTAAATTCTTATGGTACATAAAAATGCACATAAATACTAAAATATTTACAAATTGAAATAATCTGGAAATCGGGAAAAAGATATTTCTCATTTCCCGGGAAGCTGGGAAAAATTTTTCTCATCTTTGTACTTTTATTAGATTTCCTTGTCAAATTTTAACAAAAACTATTATGATCCCCCTATGAGTAAACGAATTCTGATTGTGGATGATGAAGAACAGCTTTGTGTTAGTCTTTCCCGTTTGTTAAAAGCACGGGGCTATGATCCTGTTTATACGGTGCGTCCGGAAATGGCCCTTTCTCTTTTAAAGCAAAAGCCTGCGGACCTGGTCATAACAGATCTAAAAATGCCGGGACTCTCCGGAATCGATCTGATCAGGGAGATTCGAATCCGCTTTCGGGAGATTCCTATCCTGATGGTTTCCGGTTATGCCTCGGTGAATAATGTGGTGCAGGCCATGCGCTATGGTGCCCTCAACTTTTTTGAAAAGCCTGTTCGTTTTACTGAACTTATAAAAGATATAGACGCTCTTTTTCCTGAGGAGGATAAGGGATTCAGGACAAAGGCCCCTATGCTGTCCCTGTCTTCTTTTAATAAAAAAATGCAGGATAAAATTATCATGTTAAATAAGGCGGCACCTACGGATGCGCCAGTTCTTATCACCGGGGAGTCCGGGACGGGAAAAGAGCTGGCTGCTTCGATTATCCATTCTCAGAGTTCACAACATAAAGGGCCGTTTATTAAGATTAATTGCGCTGCCATTCCCGATTCTCTCCTTGAAAGTGAACTTTTCGGTCATGAGAAAGGTGCTTTTACAGATGCAGTAGATTCCCGTCCGGGTAAGTTTGAAATAGCAGAAGGAGGTACTATCTTTCTGGATGAAATTGGGGAGATGAGTATTAAAACCCAGGCTAAACTGCTACGTGTTCTGCAGGAAAAAGAGTATGAGCGGGTGGGATCTCATACTATCCGTAAAATGGATGTCCGGATTGTAGCGGCTACGAACAAAGAAATGCACGAACAGATAAAAAAGGGTAATTTCCGGGAGGATCTATTCTATCGGCTTTCAGTCATACAGATAGAATTGCCGGCATTAAAAGAGAGATGTGAGGATATCCTACCCTTGTTTTATCAGTTTCTTGAAGAGTTCTGTCTGAAATATAATAAGCAGATTACGGGAATGGATCTGGAAACAAAGACGCTTTTTCTGGGACATCACTGGCCCGGGAATGTTCGGGAACTTCGTAATACCGTAGAAAGAATGGTTATTTTCTGTGATCAGAATGTTCTGACAGCGGATCTGCTGCCGGAGCAGTATAAGCGCTATCCTTTTGAGGAGAATTCCATTCCTCTCAGGTATGTCTCTGATAGCATTAGCAGAGAAATTATTTTGGAGGCGTTGGACAAAACAGGTGGAAGCAGGAGCAGGTCGGCCGAGTTGCTGGGGATTAGCAGACGAACTCTTTATAATAAGATGAAGAAACTGAGTATAGAGGTTTAGATGGATTCCATTATACGCCAAGCTCTGCTTCAGATGCAGAATATACGTTACTCCTATGGTTCTCTGAAGGCCCTGACAGGAATTGATTTTGATTTATACCCCGGGGAGATTCATGGCTTGTCCGGTGATCATGGTTCAGGGAAGTCCTCCCTGGTTAAACTGCTCAGCGGATCCTTAAATTGTCAGAAAGGTGTAATCCGTATTAAGGGCAAACTGATAAGTACTCTGACTCCGTCTCTGGCTGTTCAGATGGGAATTGGTATGGTATATCAGAACGAAGAGATCATTTCAACCGGTAGCCTGATGGATAACGTTTATCTTGGTCAGTTTCCCCCTATCATGCTGGCGAAACGGAAGGCTGCCATTTTGCAGCAGTGCCGGGAATTGTTTGAATATTACGGATTTGATGAAGATCCCAGGATGAAGGTTATGGAGCTGACTCCTACCAGACGACAGATGCTTCCTTTTCTAAGAGTGCTGGCCCGGGGAGCGGATATTCTGATTCTGGATGAAATTGCACAGAAGACAACACCTGAGGAGCAGGAGCATATTTACAAACTGCTGCATCTTTGCCGGGATGAGGGGAAAGGTATCATTTATGTAACTTCTAATATTGATGAGATTTTCCGCATTGCCGACAGGGTTACCATACTTCATAATGGTGTGCGCCGTACTACAGAAGAGGTTTCCCGTGTGGATAGGGCGCGTCTTGTTAATCTGGCTTTTAATTTTACCATGGACCGGAAGGATCAAAAAACACATGTAGACCATAAGATCCTTTTGATTTCCCGTTATGATAAAAAAATTATCAATGATATGCCCCAGGGAATCATGATTATTTCTCCCAGCAATGAAATTCAGGATATCAATACAGCTGCTGCCCGGATTCTGGAGTGTAGACCGGAGGAGCTGACAGGGTCTGATCTGTCAGAATACCTTATGGCTCTACCCATAGAGAAGAAGGATGAAATCCATGATGCTATTATGGAGCGCCGGAATGGCTTGTGGAAGAGTCTTAAATTTCTCCGGAACAAGAGATTGAAAATCCGGATTTCTCCTTTGGGGGAAAATGGGGATCAGAATCAGGGGCTTCTTTTATTCTTGGAGGATTTTTCCTCTGATTACGAAACCCGTGAATACCTGCAGCAGGCTGAGAAATTTGTTTCTACCGCAGAAATGGCTGCCGGAGTAGCTCATGAGGTTAACAATCCTCTGGGAATCATTCAAAACTATCTGGATCTTCTTCAAATGGAATCTTTGAGTGAAAATGCCGTTGACTGTGTTCGGCAGATTCAGTCGGAACTGAGTCGGATTGTGGAGATTATCAGTAGCCTGCTCTCCTTTTCCAGGGCGGGCGTAAGGCCTCTGAAAGTTCTGAATGTAAATGATCTGCTGGATGAGGTGCTTATTCTGATGGGGCATAAATTGAAGCTCAGGGAGATTCAGCTCCACAAACAGTATTGCCGGAAGGAATTTTTGATACGGGGACATGAGAACAAACTGAAACAGCTTTTTATCAATCTGTTGAACAATGCTTCTGAAGCTGTGTTGAATAAGGGAGAAATCCAAATCTCAACTGATATCTCCCGGGAACCCGGAGACTTTGTCGATATCTGTTTTACCGATAATGGAAACGGCATCCCTGATGATATTCAGGAACAGATTTTTTCACCTTTTTTTACAACAAAGGTAACCAAAACCAATACAGGCCTGGGACTTTCAATCTGTCAGCATATTGTTGAATCATATAATGGTGAAATCTCTGTGAAGAGTACACCCGGCGAAATTACTTGTTTTACAGTCCGGCTGCCCTTATTTCTTTAGAAAATTAGGACGCTTCGAACTTTCCGCTCTTTTCTGAATCCAATATCAATCCCAGGGCTCTTTCTCCATCTGTAGCATTGACCAGCTTTCTTATTAGTTTTCTATCTCCGGCAATCTGGCTGATTCTGGATATAATTCTCAGATGAACAACCTCGCTGTCTGTGATTATCAGGAAAAAAAGGTAGGTGGGTTTACTGTCGATAGAATCAAAATCACAGCCTTCCGGGCAGATCCCGAGGATTACTTCCGGGCCGGTTATGATATTTTCTTCGGGACGGCGGAGATGAGGAATTGCAATGGATTGTCCAATGGCTGTAGAACTCATATCCTCTCTCTGCATCAGTTTCTTCAGAAAGAGCTTCCGGTTTTCCCTGCTCAGGGAGAGGGGTGCAATCAGGGCATCCAGCATCTCCTCCTTGGAGCCGGCCGGCAGTCCTGTTAAAATCCTTTCTCTTCTGATTAAACGAGAAAGGGGAACCAGGGATCCCTCCTTTATCAGTAGAGAGGATAGATCGTTTTTCGGAATTACGTTCATTCGGGATATAAGCCAGTCATCTATCATGGGCCTCATGAAACGCCACTGACTGGCCACCTTTGCACAGGGAATCTCCCCTTTCTGAATCATCCGGAGAATGGTTTTTTCCGCTACTTTGAGGTATTCTGCGACCTCACTGAGAGTCATAATCTGATTGTTAAAAGGGCTTTCTGTCATCTATTGTACACTATAGTCTGTTATGAGCGCTAAATCAATCCATGAAAGGAAAGTATGGAAAATCAGCTGATACCGGGTATATCCCGCTATTACCAGTTGTCTATTTTTTCTCAATGGCCAGCTTCATGGAAGGATCCTGTTTATAGATCGGTTCCAGAATCTTCCGAATCTCTTTTGTGTCATTCAGACTGGAAAGCTGTCTGGAATATTTCAGTTTTATTCTTTTCTTCTTGGTCTTTATTTCCAGCAGTCTGGTTTTATCCTTGAATAGAGCATTCATTTGTTCGATCATTTCGGGTTGAAAAAATTGTTTACTGATACTGATTGTAAAGTTACATCTAATTCCGGAAGTTTCAGTCTTTCCAAAACTGATTCTGTTTAAAACAACCATCAGTCCGCCTGTAAAAAATGTCAGGATCGTGGCATGAAGGAACATCCCAAGACCGCAGGAGATTCCCACCACCACACAGAGAAAAATAAAGGATGTGTCGATTGGACTGCGTAGAGCTGTACGGAAGCGGACTATGGAGATCGCACCGAAAAGGCCGATGGCTACAACCGGATTTGAAGAAATCAACATGATTGTTCCGGTCATGATCACTCCGATATAGACCATGGCATGCATCATTATATGAGAATCTTCCACATCCGAATTGAGCTTTTTATATATTAAGGCCAGAAAAAGCATAAGGATAAGAGCTAATGAGAGCTGCAGAATACTGCTGAATACCGTATAGTCCCAGATAAGGGGGGCCTTGTTATTGATTGAATTCATAATTTCCGTCATATGGTACAATGTATTCCTCATTTTTATAGAAGGAAAGGGAATCTGCATAAAATTCAAGGATAGTTCAACTTTGTTCTAGGATTGTGTATGTCTTTTTCAGAATGTCCATAAGATAATGCCAGCTATGTTTAAGTATACAAAACAGGGTATTGCGAGAGTTCTGCTTTTCTTTATCCTATCGGGATTCAGTCAGTCTCTCAGCGCTTATGAAGAAATTTCTGAAAATATAGAGTTCGGTTCCCTATTTTATTTTAAGACAGATCAGGACCGGATCTATGAAGACTACTACACCATCGGCAGCAAACTGAAATTTCGGATGAAACCTATGAAATACTGGAAGCTGAAGCTTGAGATGGATGCCGGCCACGATGCGGTAAAGCTTGATGAAGTCTATGGACGATATAAAAAGGGTGAAAACAAAATTCAAGTGGGGACTTTTGAGAATTCTCTTCTGACTGATGACTTTTTCAATTCAAGGGAATACCCTTTCGCCACAGACGGATATGTCAGAAACCGCCTGGATGACATGGGCTGGTACAGCTCCAGTTCTCTGGGGGTACAGCATTTTCAGATGATATCCGGAAAGAAAGGCAGCTGGGGGCATGTGGGAGAAATCCTGTACAGTGCCAACAGCAGCGAGCTGAAGATGACAGCCGGAATGGCCTACTCCCATGGAGGGGAAGACTCCTTTATGGGGCTCATTTTCAGCTATTATCCCCACTTTATTCATGATCTCTGGGGAGACAGTGCTTTCTCTCTTTCTTCGTCGTCCCATGATAACGGGTATTATGAGGACAATTATTTTCTGATAAATGGCTTTATCAGTGATATGACAGAAAAACGAAAGCTTATTTATAAGATTGAATATACTGCCTAAGAAATCTTTTACTATAGAGGTGGATGATGTGAAGTATGCTCTGGATGCCGGAGGGAATCCCTGGCTGGAATACAGTCTTGCCATGCACGCCTATGCTTCAGTGGGATTACCGGCTATGCCATTCGAACCTCTTGCTCTCTATTTAAATGATGAATACCTTGGGTACTACAATCTTGTAGAGCTTTATAATGAAGATCTGAATGACGTCTACAACAGCAAGGGCGAACTTTTTAAGATTGAGTTGTGGGATTTTGCAAAGGACTATCCTATTCAGGGAGAGAGTGAGAAAAAGTTTCCCTCCAATAATGATTTTGGATCTTTAAGCCGGCTTTTAACTAATTGTGCAAATATGGAAAAGGAAGAGTGGGTTTCCTGGATTGAAGAGAATACGGATATGGAGAATATTGCCCGGTATATGGTCGTCCGAGATTATTTCGGAGTTCCGGATACAAGCCGTTTGAACTTTTATATCTACTTTTCTCCCAAAGCAGTTATTCTTCCCTGGGATAATGATCGGGGATATACTTACAGCGATGTGGGGGGGAATAATCTTTTTACAGAAAGGATGCTGGAATCGGATGAGTTCAGAGAGATCTACACCACACTGTTTCAAAAGTATTTTTTTGATGACCGTCCTGATAATACAGAATATCTGATTGATGATCTTCAAGTCTATCTGGACAATCTAAAGGAGCTTCTCGAACCTTCCACCCAGTCGGATCCGGCCTGGTTTCTGGAGTATTCCGCCTTTGTGGAGGAGTATGACAGTATTGTCAAGTTCTTTGCAGATCGGGGTGACGAGATTCTCGCCTCTGACGCCTGGACCGGTCTTCTTTAAAAGGGGGAACCGATTCTTTTTTGTGCTTGGCTTATCAGATTATCCCCTGTTCCAAAAAGTCATACAAAGGACAAACATCAATCTTTTCGTGGATCGTTTCTTTCCGGAATCATTAACATATTTTAACATTGAAAGTTACAATTTCAATTTTCAATGTTAATAGGGTCTTTCTGAATCATTCTGGGAAAAAGTACTGTTTTTTCTTTGAAGGTTTCGAGCTGATTTCTTTTCTATCAGGATGTAGACCATTTATGAATCTTCCGGTTTATGATAGATTTAATCAGTATCTAAAAAACTAAACCGGTCATTAAAGGGACTGGCAGACAGGACTATTATTATGACTGAAGAAAAGTTAAACAATCTGAACCATTATCTGCAGGAGATGGAACTCCCCTTTGCTTCCACGGTGGTAATTGCCCTGATAAGGGATGCCCTGGCCGGGGCCGGTGATCCTGCGGATATTATATCCAGGAGACTCTATCAGATAGCAGGTGTGGTTCTGCCGGGTGACAATGATCCCCTCCTGTTTGAACAGCTGATTTTTGATCTATATAAGGACGTTCAGGCTTCCTTTGATAAAGAAGAGGATGAAACTTTTGCTCCCCTGCGGAGCCGGATTATGGATCTGATAGATAAATGGCTTCAGCTTTCTGATTTTATGAATGAGGAAGAGCAGAAAGAGCTTCAGCGAAATAATGAAATCCAGGCGGAAATGGAAAAGCTTCTGACATTTGTGCAGTCTCTTCTAGAGCGCCTTAACCATCCGGAAGATGAAACTCCCGACAGTGTAAAAGAGCTGAGTTTTCTTCTGGATCAGAGTGAATCAGTCTTTGGACGCTTTATGGGACAGGTAGAGGAGATGCTTAATCCTCACATGTCTCATAATGGAGAGTGCGGGGATGAGAGCATCCTGATTCTTCGGGTAGAACTGAAGGAGTCAGGACATCCGGTCTGGCGTAAAATCCGTGTTTCAGGTCAACTGACCCTGGGTCAGTTTCATCTGGTATTACAAAAAGTTATGGGCTGGTGGGATCTGTATGATCACAGCTTTGAACAGGCAGGTTCTTTCTGGGGTTCTTCTGCCCAAGAGGATGATGGTATTGTTTATCAGGATGAAGGGGAATGTATACTGAACTCTCTTTTAAATGAAGAGGACCATATGCTCCACTACCATTATGATCTGAGCGAAGGCTGGCATCATATTATCCGTGTGGATGAAGTTCAGGATGGCTGTGATACCCCTTCCCTAGGGCCTGTCTGCCAGGATGGGAAGGGTGCCTGTCCTCCAGAGGATTGTGGTGGTCCCGAGGGGTTTCGTATGATTCTGGCCTCCCTGAAGCCCGATGCTCCCTCTGATCTGAAAGAGGATTTTTCCTGGCTGGGAGATTTTGATCCGAAAAAGTTTGATCTTGATATTGTTAACAAAGAGCTTTCAGAGCTGGTTTAAGATAAATCAGTGAAATCCGGCAGCCCTCTGATAACTGGTATCAGAGGGCTGCCGGGCTATTTATCCTGTCTTTTTTTAGAAAAGCATGTTTTTAATTCCTGAGAAAATCATCTGTGCAGATAAGGCTGAAAGAATCAGACCTGTCAAACGACTCAATATTGTAATACCTTTTTTTTTCAGTACTTTCTCAAGCCAGGGAGAAATCAGGAGAATCAGGCCTACCAGTAGAACCGCAATGGTAACAGCCGTTAATCCCATAACATAGTCCCGGCTTGTTTTAAAGCTGGATCCCATTACCATCAGGGTTCCTGTTGTAGCCGGACCCACCGTAACAGGTATGGAGAGTGGGACTACCGATATGTCATCATTCTCCTCGATGGTTTTTGACTGGGCAACTTTTCCTTGAACAAGATCTACAGCACTCAGGAAGAGGATAGCGCCGGCTCCTATCTTGAAGGCATCTACAGTAATGCTGAAGAGTGAAAAAATTGTATTGCCTCCAAAAATCATAATCAGGCAGATTATTTCTACGGAGAGCGTTGTTTTCATTACTAGAATAAGCTTTTTCCTCTTATTCAGATGGGCTGTCATCGTTAAGAACATGGATAGTACAAAAAAGGGTGTGAATATGAAAAAGAGCTGAATCACCATTGTAAATAAATTGCTTTGCATAGAAAACTCCGTATTATTTCAGAAGATATACTTCATCAGCTCTGAAAATTGTGACATGTTTTCCCGGTCTGCCCCGAAGGATTTCTTTTAACTCAAGCATCCTTTTTCTATTATCCAGAGATCCTTCGATAATCAGTTTGGAATTACCGTTCAGATACTCTCTCCTGGCAATGGTGAACTCGTAATTCTTCTCTTTTAAAATTGAGATCAATTCAGATCTGTCAATATCATTCTCCAGAGAGATCCTGGCAAAATACTTACGTTGTCCTTGTAAGCGTTTATCCAGTTTTCCCTTTATTCCCGAAACAAGGAGACCTCCGATCATGGATCCGAATCCGAAAACCAGAACATACCAGGGATTTCTCTGCATCAGGCCCAGGATAATCTTGATAACTGTAATTCCATACATGGCTTCAAGGAAATTGATACTCATTGAATATATTTTATTCCCTCTGTTGAAAGCATCAATTTTTGCCAGAAAGAGTGTATCCTGTCCTATTCTTAAAATTAAAATCATAATGGCAATTAAAACGACATTCATTAAATTACTCCTATTAAAGTTCTACAATCATTTCTTTAAGACTCTCAAGATCTACAATTATAATATTGGACCCTTCTATTTTTATGGTGCCCTCTTTTTTAAGTCTGGTAAATGCTCGGGACAGGGTTTCCGGAGTCGTCCCCAGCATCCTGGAGAGTTCCAGATGATTGAAGGGGAGCCTTATTGTTTGGGTGTCATCAGTCATCGTAAGAGAATAGATCAAAAAAGATGCCAGCCTTTGGGGAACCTTTTGCAGGGAAAGGGCCTCTACCATCCCCATGGATTCTGCCAGACGGGCAGAGAGAGCGAAGACAAGATTCAGAAGAAGAGACTGTTCTTTGTAAGCAATTTTTTCAAGTTTCTTTTTGGATATCAGATAAACCCGGGAGTCTTCCAGGGCTATGGCATTTGCCGGGAATAAATTATTTGTAAACAGGGTACACAGTCCCATCATTTCTCCGGGGCTATAGATATGTACGATCTGTTCTTTACCGTTAGGAGAGTATTTTGTTAGCTTCACACTGCCGTTGTTGAGCAGGCATAAAGAGTCCACAATATCATTATCTCGTACGATAAACTGTCCCTCTTCATATTCTCGTTCTCTTATTAAGCCTGCCAATAATTCCAGCTGACTGTCAGAGAGCCCACTGAACATGAGTGTTTTACTCAAAAACTCTATTCTTTGCATCAATTTCCCTTTTTATAAATAATTATCAAATTATCAACCCCAAATTGATCTATATCAATACGTAATTATAAATAATACCATAAAGTTCTTAAATAAATAATAAGTTATCTAATGAACAAGAGGTGTGAAGATATGATGAAAACAGATGTATTGGTATTAGGCGGTTTATCAGGAATTTCAGCGGCTATCAGCTGTAAAAGACACTATCCGGACAAGAAGGTTGTTCTTGTAAGAAAAGAGGGGACAGTTTTAATTCCCTGCGGTATACCCTATATTTTCGGAACAGTTGGTGGACCTGAAAATAATGTCGTTCCCGATGGACTTCTCGAAACTAATGATATTGAACTTATTACAGATGAAGCAGTTTCTGTAGATAAGGAAAGCAGGGTGGTTACTCTCAAAAATGAGACCCAGATCGAGTATAGTAAACTCATTTTTGCCACAGGCTCTGTCCCTCTTGTTCCCCCATTCCCCGGATTAGACAAAGAAAATGTTTTTGTTGTGAAAAAAGAGTTTGGATATCTGAAAGATGTTCTTGATAAAGTGAATGAAGCAAAGGATATTGTCATTATCGGCGGCGGGTTTATCGGTGTGGAATTTGCCGATGAATGTCGTAAGGGGCGGGATGTTAATGTTACTGTTGTCGAAATGCTTTCCAGCTGTCTGCAGATGGCATTGGATGACGAATACTGTGAAGAAGCCTCTGAAAAACTGAAAGAAACCGGTGTTCATATATTAACGGAAGAGAGAGTTGTCTCTATCGATGGTGGTAAAAAAGTCCAGGCTGTTAAACTTGCCAGTGGAAAAGAAATCAAAGCCGATCTGGTAATTCTGGGAATCGGAGCATTGCCAAATACGAACCTGGCGGAAAAAGCCGGTCTGGAACTTGGTTTCAGAAAAGGTATTCAGGTTGACAGGTATATGCGGAGTGTTTCGGACAATAATATATTTGCCTGTGGAGACTGTGCTGCCAGATCCTCCTTTTTTGATGGAAAACCCTCAGGAGTTATGCTCGCATCCGTTGCGACATCAGAAGCCCGTATCGCCGGTGCTAACCTGTTCTCCCCCACACATCATAACTGTGGTGTTATCAGTTCTTTTGCTACTGTTATTAACGGAAGAGCATTCGGAGTTGCAGGGCTTACCGAAAGGAACACCAAAGCTAATGGGATGGATGTCATTATTACAAGGGCACAGGCTACGGATACCCACCCCGGTGGAATGCCCAATTCCTCAATGCTGAAGGTTAAACTTATCTTTTCAAAGGATACGGGAATTATCCTTGGTGGAGCTGTTTCCGGTGGAAAATCAACGGGTGAACTGGTTAATGTTATCGGAGCCTGCATTATGCACCATATGACTGCCGATGATATCGTGAAATTCCAGATGGGAACACATCCCGCACTGACATCATCACCCATTGCCTACCCTGTAGTAACGGCAGCCTGTAAGGCCATTGTTCCTATTAAGGGCATCAATAAATAATATTAACCAGCTAATATATAAAAGTGGAATATCTTTCTTCTGTAAAGAGAGATATTCCGTCTCTTTTCCGCATTGGAACCCTGATGCTTCGCTTGACTTAATTGCCCTATCTATATTAGGCTTTGCTAACATAAATAAAAATCTATATATACATAACGGCTTCAATAATGATGGAAGAAAGCAATGGAAGCCGCCAAAGGAAGTGTTTATGAAAGTAGCTATTGCCAGTGGTAAGGGCGGTACCGGAAAGACTACTCTTTCCACCAACTTATCCTCTTATATGGCAGAATCTGTTCCCGTTGTATTGGCAGATTTGGATGTGGAAGAACCTAACTCCGGGCTGTTTATACAGGGCGAACTAATTCATCAGGAAGATAAATTCATTAAGGTCCCTGAGTGGGATGATACCAATTGTACTCTCTGCGGAAAGTGTCAGGAAGTGTGTAACTTTAATGCTGTAATGAAAATGGGGAAAATGATTATGGTATTCCCCGAGCTCTGTCATGGTTGCTATGCCTGTTCAGAACTTTGCCCGGCAGGCTCTCTTCCCATGGTTCCTAAAAAGATGGGAGTTCTGAAATCTTTCCGTTCTGGTAATCTGAGTTTCATAGAAAGCAAGCTTGATATTGGTGTCGAACAGGCTGTTCCTCTTATAAGTCAGACTATTCATTATCTGGATGAAAATTTCACAGAAGAAACCATTCAGATAATTGATTCTCCTCCAGGGACATCCTGTCCTGTTATCGAGGTCGTGAAAGAGTCGGATCTTGTAATTCTGATTACGGAACCTACGCCCTTTGGTCTTCACGACCTGAAACTGGCCGTGGATACGGTCCGGCAGCTGGGGAAACCCTTTGCTGTTGTAATAAACCGACACGGTATCGGTGATAATAATGTTGAAAAATACTGTGAAGAAGAGGGCATCGAAATTATTGCAATGATTCCCAATGACAGGAAGATCGCGGAAACCTACTCCAGGGGAGAATTGCTGTATCCGACTATTCCCGGGGTGAAAGAAGCCATTAAAAATGTTGTCACTTATATTGAATCAGCAGGGCAGGGTATAAAATGAAAGAGATCGTAGTTATTTCCGGAAAAGGCGGAACAGGGAAAACTTCTATTACGGCATCCTTTTCTGTGCTGGGGGGTAAAGATCTTGTGGTAGCCGACTGTGATGTTGATGCGGCGGATATGCATCTTCTTCTGGAGCCGGATTTCGGAAAATCAGAAGATTTTTACAGTGGTGAACTTGCTGAAATAGATCCTGATCTGTGTATTGCCTGTGGTAAATGTCAGGAGGTCTGTCGTTTTGATGCTATAGATATTATAGCTGGCAAGTATCATGTTGATCCCGTCAGCTGTGACGGCTGTGGTTACTGTGCCAGAATTTGTCCCGTGAATGCCATAAATTGGTATTGGTTGACGGGTCCCCCGGTATCGGATGTCCTGTGGTTTCTTCTCTCTCTGGAGCGAATTATGTTGTTTTGGTTACAGAACCTACCGTTTCCGGTGTTCATGATCTGATGAGAGTGTACGAGCTTGTGAAAAAGTTTGGTATCAAGGCCGGATGTATCATCAATAAAGCTGATCTGAATTCAGACATTCTGGACGATCTGAAAAGTTTTCTGATGGAGAATGAGATTTCTCTCCTCGGGGAAATCCCCTATAATGAGAAGTTCACCGAAGCCATAACAAACGGTAAAACTATCGTCGAATGGGATGATGAACTGAAAGAGATTATCAGCGTTAGCTGGGAAAAAATAAAACAAATAGTAGAGGCCTTTTAAGTAAATTTTAAAGGTATAAGGAGTAAAGTATGAAGATAGTATTTACAGCGAAAGGCACGGATATGTCTGTTGCCATGGATCCCCGTTTCGGAAGAACCGAGTATTTTGTTATTTTTGATGAAGAGTCAAAGACCGTTGAATCCTTTGATAACCGTGCCATTGAGAAAGAAGCTCATGGAGCCGGCCCCAGAACAGCTCAGAAACTGTCTGAATATGGTGCTCAGGTTCTGATTACCGGTAACGGTCCCGGAGGCAATGCCGCGGCCGTTCTTAAGACTCTTGGTCTGGAAATTTATGTGGGTGCCGGAACAATGACCGTTCAGGAAGCTTACGATGCCTACAAATCCGGTTCTCTGACTAAGGCATAAAAGGTTTGTAATGGATAAAATGACTGTAGCTTTTGCCACCGACGATGGTATCAATTATATTGACCGTCATTTCGGTGACGCAGACTATTACGATATTTATGAAATATCAGCAGACGGTTCTGAATTTGTGAAAAGGATCAATAACACAACTGAAGAAGATGATGACGACTCCGGTCATGGAGACGCAGAAAAGGCAAAGGGAATTGCCGGGATACTTAAGGTGGAGGGTGTTCACTGCACTGTCTCAAAGGTATTCGGACCAAATCTAAAAAGGATTAAGAAGAAATTCCTCTGTGTTCTGTTTAAATCCGGTAATATTGAAACGGGAATTGAAACTCTGAAGGAAAATTATTCTTCTCTTAATTCCGAGTGGGAAAAGGGCGAAGAGAGGACATTCCTCCGCTACAATTAGAACTGTTTTTCTCTCAATAAAAAAGCTCCTGTCTTTCTGCAAAGGCCAGGAGCTTTTTTTTTCTTCTGAGAATTAATAATATGGTATTCTCAGAGAGGGACAATTACTATTTAATAAGTTTTTCAAGGGCATTCATGGCACAGAGAACAATAGGGTAGACTCCGGGACCGCTGGTAAGCAGAGGCTGTGTGCCGTACTGCATGATAGCCAGTTCTGAAGCTGTCATGGATTTCTGTATGGCCAGGCCAAGAATATTGATCATCTCTCCTGTGGATTTTCCTCCGATAATCTGAGCACCCAGAAGGACTCCGCCCTCTTTAGAAAAGATACCCTTTATCATAACCTTCGAAGCATCAGTGATTTTTCCGGGGTGCCGATCCATTCCTTCGCTGTGGGCCAGTATTATATCAAATCCTTCTTTTTCAGCCTGCTTTTCTGTCAGACCGGCTGCTCCCATAGAGATATCATTGAGAGAGGAAGAAAAAATGGCGATACTGCCCTTGCAATGACGGACAATTTTCAGATTGAACAGATTAAAACCGGCTACACGGGCTTCTGCCGCCCCTGTTGAAGCCAGCATTAGACGGGAGGGTTTTCCGGAGAAGTAGTCCTTGTGTTCTACACAGTCTCCTACTGCAAAGATATCCTCAACAGATGTACGCATGTATTCATCCGTCCATATTCCGCCGGTAGAACCAAGCAGAAGACCAGTTTTTCCTGCCAGAGCCGTATTCGGTCTGTATCCTATGGATAATATAACCTTGTCTGCGGGAAGAGTGGATCCATCGCTAAGTTCAATATGACTTACTTTTCCATCACTGCCACCTATGCGGGACACCATGGCGGATTTTATGATGGAAACACCATGGCTACTCAGTTTCTCTTCAATATGATCGGACATATCCTTATCGAAAGCCAGAGGCAGGATTGAGTCCATTGCTTCAATAAGAGTGACCTTTTCAGAGAATTTTACCAGTTCATCGCAGACTTCCACACCGATAAATCCTGCTCCAATTACCACCAGATTTTTGGCGGAACGGAGGTCCTCTCTAATAGAGCGGATATACTCCGTATTCTTCTGGATCGTAATAATTCCATCAAGATCAGCTCCTGGAATGGGAGGAACAAAGGGATTGGAACCTGTCGCAAAAACCAGCTTGGAGTAGGAGTGAGTCTCTCCAGCTGCAGTGCTCAGAGTTTTTTCTTCAGAATTAACAGATACTACCTCGTCATAGGCGAACTCTACGCCTTTTTTCTGCAATCCATCAACAGCTTTGATATTTGCATCAACAGAAGGGAGAGAACCTATGGCATAGGGAATCCCGCAAGGAATCAGAGCATCTTTTTCTTTTCTGATTACGAGTACAGACTTATCCTTATAGGTTTGTTTGAAGGCACTTGCTGCTGATGCTCCAGCAGGATTTCCTCCGATAATAATGGCATCATATTTCATAGTTGTTATTCCTTATTGATCAGGGTTATTCCGATCTTTAAATATAGATAAATATATATATAAAACTATAATTATAAAGGACTCCCCGTCAATATAAATAACGAGAATATTCTCATTATTAATTGGCAGAATAATTTGCCAAAAAAAACCTTCTGTCTGAGAACAGACAGAAGGCGACTTTCATAGAGTGTTTATGCTTAGAATACCAGATTCATAACCTCTTTAAAGGTCTCTACCGGATGAAAGGTTATTCCACTGCGGATGTGTTCCGGGATCTCATCCAAATCCCTCTCATTCTGTTTGGGAATAAGAATATCCTTAATCTTGTTTCGTCTTGCGGCAATGGTTTTTTCCTTCAGACCGCCGATGGGCATAACCTTTCCAGTCAGGGAGAGTTCTCCTGTCATGGCAAGGTTTTTCCTGATGGCTTTTCCCATTGCCAGAGAGAGCAACGCAGTGGCCATGGTCACTCCGGCGGAGGGGCCGTCTTTTGGGGTGGCTCCTTCGGGGATATGCAGGTGAATCAGGTTCTTGTCAAAGAATTCCTGCTTAACACCGTACTTGCTGGCAACCTGTTTTACATGGGAGTAAGCTATACTGGCTGACTCTTTCATAACGTCACCCATTTGACCGGTGAGTTTTATTCCACTTTTGCCGGGAATATTTATAGCTTCGATTACAAGGGTATCTCCTCCCATACTGGTCCAGGCCAGTCCTATGGTCATACCGGGAGCGCTAACCTTTTTGGTTTCATCCTCAATAAAGTAGGGTTTTTTTAGATACTCTTCCAGATTGTCTTTGGTTATACGAATAGGAAATTTCTTTTCTCCACTAACAATTTTACGGGCAACCTTCCGGTTGATCTTGTCTATGGCTTTTTCAAAAGTACGAACACCCGCTTCTCTTGCGTATCCGTCTACAATATTCCTGAGGGCCGTTTTATTGAATACAAGCTGTCCCTTATTCAAGCCGTGTTTCTTCATGGATTTCGGTATCAAATACTTCCTGGCAATCTCAATCTTCTCGTCTGTGATATATCCAGAAAGCCGGATAATTTCCATCCGGTCCAGAAGGGGACGGGGGATGCTGTCCAAGGTATTAGCTGTGGCGATAAACAGGATATGGGATAGATCATAAGGTAGATCCAGGTAGTGGTCTCTGAAAGCAATATTCTGCTCGGGATCCAATACTTCCAGCAGTGCGGAAGAGGGATCTCCCTGGTAGGACTGTCCTAGCTTATCGATTTCATCAATCATGAAAACTGGACCCTTAGTCTTTACTATCTTTAATCCCTGAATGATCTTACCAGGCATAGCTCCAACGTATGTTCGACGGTGTCCTTTTATTTCTGCTTCATCCCGCATTCCTCCTACGGAAAAGCGGAAGAACTCTCGGTTCAGAGCCCGTGCAATGGACTTTCCTATGGAAGTTTTTCCTACTCCCGGAGGGCCCACCAGACAAATTATGGAACCTTTGTTATCTTCTTTTAGCTTGCGGACTGCCAGGTACTCTAGAATTCTCTCTTTAACATCCTCAAGGCCGTAGTGATCCTTATTCAGGATTTTCTCTCCTTTGAGGATATCGATTTTTTCGGGTGCGGGATCATTCCATGGGAGATTGACGATGGTATCCAGGTAGTTTCTTGTTACGATATATTCTGAAGAGGAAGGGTCCATAAGGGAAAATTTTTCCATCTCTCTTTCTACCTGCTCTTTAGCTTCTCCCTGAAATTCCAGTTTTTCCACCATCTCCTTGAACTTGATATATTCGCTGGATTTTGCATCCACCGGTTCACCCAGCTCTTTCTTAATGGCTTTGATCTCTTCCCGCAGGAAATATTCCCGTTGGCTTTTCTCAATCTTTTCATTGATCTGTGTGGCGATCTTTTTTTGTATCCGCAGCAGATCCTGTTCTTTTTTGATATAGACCAGAACCTGTTCCATTCTGGTTCGTACGTCCAGCTGTTCCAGAATCTTCTGCTGCTGTCCTCGATCTATGTTTAGTATGGATGTGATAAAGTCGGCAATTTTACCGGGATTATCAATGTTAACCATATTCAAACGCATCTCTTCTGAAAAGAGAGGATTGTCTTCGGATATCTGTTTCATCTCGGAGATGAGAGAACGGGTAAGGGCTTTCATTTCATCCTTCTGTTCTTCATCGCTGATATCATCTAAATATTCAACTGCCGCAATAATCGGTGCTTCACTGGTAAAGAATTTCCTTATTTTAAATCGCTTGACCGTTGAAATGAAAATATTGACTCCCCCATCGGGAAGATTTATTTTTTTGACAATCTTTGCTGCGGTTCCTATCTGGTAAATATTTTCAGGACCTGTGGCTGATTCATCTTCTTCTCTGAGAAGTACCAGCCCTATAACTTTATCATTTTCCATTGCCTGATTGACAATTTCAATATCATCATTGGATGTGATCATGATGGGTGTAAAGATACCTGGAAATATGGGTTTTCCCAGAAGCGGTACAATAAACAGTTTATCAGGCAAGGCCTGTTCTGCTACAATTATTTCACCTTCTGCCATATATTACCCCTGTGGATTTTTTTGCGAAAAATAGCATTATTAACAGGGTTCCTGTTTTTTTGTTTGATTACAATTCTTCCGGCACAGACCCATAATGCGGTAAGTTTGGATGATCAAAGAATATATAGTTTTCTGGAACAGGCGGAACTGAGAGGCTATATTGACCGCCTTCCTCAGGTTAAACCCTATACAAAATCCTTTGTGCTTGGTCTTCTGGAAGACCTGAATAGGACTCGTCGTAGGATGAGCGTTGCCGAACAGGTTGTGTTTCAGGGACTTTATAATAATTATGTAATAGATAAAGACCAGGATCTCCTGAAAGATGGTGATTACCGTTTTGATGATGAAGTATTTCCCTTCAGGGTGGAAACTTCGGCAGATATGAAGATTAGCGCCAATGCTTCAAGCATAAAAGATTCTGCCGCTCTTGCTGAGGGCCGGATGGGAGCTTCTGGTGATCTGGGAGAATCTATCTCCTGGGGATTAGCCTTAGAGATGGGCCTTTATAAGGTAGATGACTACAATAGCGCTACAAGCTACGGTCCCACGGCTTATGCTCCCTACTCTTACAGTAAAGACTGGGAAGGGGGAATCAATTACATTACTTCTCCCAATAAATATAACGGAATGCCTACGGACCTTGCACTCGGAAGAAGCTATGAAACCGAGATTGCCGCTTCTTTTTTTGATAACCAGGCGGAATTCCGTTTCGGCCGTCTGAAAAGAGAGTGGGGAGCTGTCGGGGAGAGCAGTCTCTTTCTGGATGGAGATGCTCAGGCTTTTATGGGAATAGAAGGAACTGTTAAACCCCGTAAATGGGTGAATTTTTCTTTTATTACAGGAACTCTTGATTATGGAGAAAACTTCCGGGAGATGGATGATTTCAGCATCAAGGGAACCGCCTCTACTCAGCAGAATATGTTTTCCTTGCTGCAGGTGGAACTGATGCCTACAGACTGGCTCTACCTTTCCGCTTTTGACGGAGGAGTCTTTCTGAAACGTTCCGAACTGGGATACTGGATGCCTCTTATGAGCCGTTTTCTGAATCAGAACAATGTGGGAGATTATGATAACCTGGCATTGGGCGGATCCATTGTGGTATCAAAGGCCGGTCTGGGGAAAGCCTACTTTTCACTGTTTCTGGATGAAGCCCGTTTTAATCATCCCGATTTTTTCGGCAATTATGCCAATATGTACAGCTTTCAGACCGGTATCAAAGGACCTGTGCCTGGCCTGCCAATGACCACGGCTGTTCTGCAGTATACAAAGGTGGAACCCTATACCTATTCCCACTACTATGTGGATGACTCTCCCTGGTATCCCTCATCTGGAGACGACAATCCTGGAATGGAAACCGGTTATATGAACGGTGGAGAAGCTCTGGGCAGCGGTCTGGAACCCAATACCGATGAGATTATGCTGGGGTTCGAGTCTCTGCTGCCGCAGGGAATAAGCCTGAATGGCGGGTATCGCCTGGTTCGGCATGGAATAGGGCAGGGCAGCAGCTTTGCAAGCTGGGATGATAGTCCTGAAGATGCGGGAGCCTATAACACCAACGATTCAAAGGACTTTCTGAAAGACGGCACCTATCAGTGGTTTCATATCGGAACTCTGGGCGGTGAATGGGACCTGAGCTCCAAGGGACAGCCCGTAAGTATCGGTCTTTCCTACTCTTATGTTTTTTCCTATTATACGGATTATAAGTCCAACGGTGATTTTACTGCCATCGATACGGTTAATTATGAAAATGATACCCGCCATCTGATGAGCCTTAGCGTAAAAATCTTTCCCTGATTCTCTAATGAACCGTCTGCATAAAGACAGATATATTCCCCTGAAGTCTTCGGCTCTGGGGGATAATCACCGCAGCGTGCTGATGCTGACAGCCAGTCAGGGCTTGATCTATGCGGCAGCCTTTGGTGCTGCCGGTAAAAAAGGACGGCTCCGACCTCTGATACAGCCTTTTTCCCTCTGTGAAGGTGAACTCTATTTTGATCCTGTCAAGAAACTCTGGAGGCTGAAAGACGGTAGCTGTATCGATGTTCATGACTCCTTTCACAGTAGCTTGAAAAAGTACTATGCCGCCACATTCTGGTGTGAACTGATTCTCAAGACACATGGGGGGGCAGGCTCAGAAGGTTTTTTCCTTTTGACTGCCAACTTGCTTGATCAGCTGGATCTGTCGAAACCTGTTGCTGTACCCTCTGTTCTTATCCAATCATTATGGACCTTCCTTGATCTTGAAGGTATACAGCCCGATCTGACAAGCTGTGCCCGCTGTGGCAGGCGGGCACCCGAAAACAGAACTATCTGTTATGATGCGGGGGGACACGTGGTTTGTTCCCACTGCAGAATCGGAACCATGCCCCTCCTGTCTGCTAAGGGCCGATCCTATCTGCTGGGGCAGGAAAAAGAGGGTATCTCCGAAGCGTCCGATATTGATAGTCTTTTTACCTATCTTTTGATGATTCTCAGGGGGCTGACCGGTTCTTCCTTTGAAATAGACGGTTTGGAAATTATTACTTCTTAACTGCTTGTGAGCATATTCTGTTAGGTCTATTATGAGTGCAGATAGTTAATAATATAATCGGATGGTATTGTAATGGCAAAAGGCAGAACAGGGAAAAAGTTGAAGGATAGTCTGATTGTATCCTTTGTAATTTATTTTTTAATTTTTCAAATCATTGTGTTTGCCGGTTTGGCCGGGATTCTCAGATCTTCTGCTAATAAGATGATATCCCAGAGTCAGGAGAAAACCCTGATGGTTATGGCTGATTCTCTGGAAAATTTGCTTACAATGGAGATTCGAGACATCAGCGAGCTTCTCTATGCACATTCTCTCAATAATGTTTTTATGGAAGGTTTGAACCATGGAGACAATTCCAGTATCAATATTCTTTTAAAAAAGATTTTGGAGCAGAGTCCGTATTTTGAAGCTACCTTTGTCTCCGATATAAATGGAACGATCCGGGCCTCAACCAGTGTCAATATCATAATGAGTGATATTTCTGACAGAGAGTATTTCGAAGAAGTGCTTACAGGCAATAAAGAGAAAATTGTAAGTAAGTCTGCAATAGAGTCAAAGGTAACCGGCAATCCTACCATTGTAATTTGTTCGCCTATCAGGGAGGGAGAACAGGTTCTCGGTATAATAGGGGTTTCTCTTGATCTGGGATTGTTCAGTACGGATTTTCTCACAAATAAAGAGATCGGTAATACCGGATATGCCTTTGTAACAGATAAAGATGACCGAATGATTATACATTCTGACGCAGAACTGTTATTCAAAGATATGAGCAGACAGGATTATGTCCGCCATGTGAAGAATCAGGACAGTCAGAAAGTTTTTTATTCCTATACTGATTCTGTAACGAAGGATGAAAGATTGGGAGCTTTTTCCCGTATTGAAGAGTTGGATTGGATATTCGGGGTATCCATCAGTGATAAGGAAGTCTTTGAACTCGGTAACAAGCTGATTTCAATTCTTGTTCAGGTTCTGCTTGTCAGTAATTTTCTTTTAGCTATTTTTTTGTATCTGCTGGTCCGAATAAGAATAATCGGGCGCCTGGAACCCCTTGAACAGCTGATGGAGCATGCTTCCATGGGGCAGCTGACAGAGAAAGGAATAATTAAGGGAAAGGATGAGCTGTCTTCCATCACAAAAAGCTATAATGACTTGATAGACTCACTGAGATCTTTTTTTACCGGGATGCTCAATTCCTTGGGAGAACTGGAGAAAAACGGATTCGAACTCTCATCTAATATTGAAGAAACAGCAGCAGCAGTGAAGCAGATTAAAACAAATATAGATAGCTCTATGGGGCAGTTCAAGCATCAGGAAGATAGTGTGGCCTCAAGTGTCTCGGCTGTAGAACAGATGATCCTGAGTATTGAATCCCAGGATCAGGGAATTGACAGGCAGAACGAGAGTATTGCTGAATCATCATCAGCAGTAGAAGAGCTGATCGCTCAGAATCAGAATATTACAGCTTCCACAGAAGAGGCTGAGAAGTGTATGGAAGAGCTTATCGTTTCTTCCAGTACCGGACAAACAAATATTCAACATGTGGCTGACTTGGTTGCAACTATCTCTGATAAGTCCCGGGAGCTGGAGGCTGCAAATGCCCTGATATCAGGGATTGCCGCAAGGACAAATCTTTTAGCTATGAATGCAGCTATCGAAGCTGCCCATGCAGGTGATGCCGGGCGGGGATTTGCCGTAGTCGCCGATGAAATCCGGAAACTGGCAGAACAGTCTACTTCTCAGTCTAAGCAGGTTAAAAACTCAATATCAGAAATCAACCGGTCTATCGGCGATGTGGTGGAAGGGTCCAGGATCAGCGGGAAATCCTACGATGATATTCAGAATAATATAGATTTGATGGGCAATATCACCAAAGAGATTCGTTCCTCCATGAATGAACAGTCAGCCGGAGGGGGTATAATTCTGAACTCCCTAGGGGAGATGAAAGATATAGCCCGTGGTGTGAAAGACGGCTCTCAAGAGATGATCCGGGGGAATCAGGTTATCCTGGAGACTGTCAGTAATTTACGGGATGTGAACTATCAGCTGAATCTTGCCATGCAGGAGATTTCCGGTGGAATTGATGAGATTAATGATTCTGTTTTAAAAATCACTGGGTTGTCTGTTGAGAACCGGGCGAGTCGAGAGAATGTTCGAAATAATGCGTCTCAGTATGAACTTTAAGTAGGGCTGAGTCCTTTTCCTTTAGCGTGAAAAAATCGATAATAGTGAGGGGACGGATCATTTCCTGCGGATTATTAAATTTCAGGAAGGGCCTCCATGATTCTCCGGGAAATAAAATAGTATGAAATGGAATAAAAAAAATATAGATCCCGCTCAGCTTAGACTGAAAGCCGAAAAAATGCATATTGATCTTCTTCAGGCCTCCATTCTGATGAGACGGGAAGTTGCAGAGGAGGACTTCCTCTATTTTTTGGAGGATGATCTCCGTTACCTGCATAATTCCTTTCTCTTTCGACAAATGGTTGATGCAGTAGATCGCGTTCATGCTGCTGTAGCTGAGGAAGAGAAAATCCTTATCTGCGGAGATCGTGATGTGGACGGAATTACATCTACGGTTCTTTTGTATGAAGCTCTGAAAGATGCCTCTGGAGATGTGGACTGGCGGGTTCCTGTCGGAGATGAATCCTATGGCCTGAACCAAGAGGTCATAAAGGAATTCGCCGCACAGGATGGGACTCTTATCTTCTGTGTAGACTGTGGAATCTCTGATTATCGGGAGATTGAACTGGCCGGTTCTCTGGGAATTGATGTTATCGTTCTGGATCATCATATTCCCCGGGAGGGAGATCTGCCTAATGCCTTTGCCATTATCAATCCGAAGGTGAAAGAGGATACTTATCCTTTTGACGGATTGGCCGGTTGCGGTGTGGTTGCCAAATTTATCTGGGCCCTCAGTTTTTCCCGAACGGAGCTCTATAATCAGGGCTACTGTTTTTTCTATGTGGACGTGGAGAAGCAGCAGCTTGAAATCTATAAATATGTAAATCTGTTGGAGACCGAACGGAAAATCTATCCTCTGGATCAGCAGATCCCTCTGGATGATCTTTCCGAAATGCTCCGGGGCTGGATCCTTTTTACCTATGGGATACAAGAACAGCAGGAGTGGCATAATAAAATCTTCGCTAAGGCCGCGGAGGTTCAGATTGTCGATCTTGCCGGAGAAATCTGTCGGGATTTCCCCTCTCTTACTGGCCGGACCTTCCGGGAACTCCGGGATAACAGCCGCTATGCCCGCTACAGCTCTGAAGAAGCGGATAACGGTCAGGCTTTTCTTTACCTTTTTTCCGGCTTGATGCTGAAACGTTATAACAAAGAGTTCGAACTGTTTATCAACTCCCTGGATCTTGTCGCTCTGGGAACCCTGGCCGACCTGATGCCTCTGCATAATGAAAACAGGATACTTATTCGTAAGGGTGTTCCCATTCTTATGCGGGCTGTTCGTCCGGGATTGCGGGAGTTGTTTATCAGACAGAGGCTTCTGGGGCGTACCCTGGAAACTTCGGATATTTCCTGGTTAATCTCTCCCTGGATCAATTCCGCTGGCCGGATGGGAAAGGCTAATCTGGCTGTGGAGCTGTTAATTACGGATGATTCTGGAAAAAGGGAAACCCTGGCAGATGAAATGCACAGCCTCAACCAGGAAAGGAAAAAACTGGGAGACTCTCTCTGGGAGGAGGCTGCCGGAGAAGCCCGGAGCCAGATGGAACAGTTTCATAATAAGCTGGTATTGATCAGCCATCTTCCGGTTCCCCGGGGACTGACAGGGATAGTGGCATCCCGTATGGTAAACAGTTTCAATGTTCCCGCAATTATTCTTTCAAAACAGGAAGACGGTTCCCTTTCTGGGTCTGTCCGTAGTATGAAGGATTGTCCGGTCAGGTTGATCCTGGCTAGTATGTCTGATCTTTTTACGGATTTCGGCGGTCATGATTGTGCCGCAGGATTCAGTATGGAGGGAGATAAGGAAGAGCTTTTCCGGAAGAGGTTAGTTGATTTTACCAAGACCTGGGATCCCGGGGACAGGGAAGAAGCCATTCCTGAAGTCGATGCGGAAATTCCAGAGAAATTCCTCTCTCCTGATCTATGGGATATGGTTTCGCGGATGGAGCCCTATGGCGATAGTTTTAAACCATTTGTCTTTCTCAGTAAGGGGTTGCTGGTGGAAAAGGCGGACCTTATAGGCAAAGAACCTCAGAACCATCTGAAGTTTCTTCTTTCTTCGAAGGAAGGGAAGTTTCCGGCACTCTACTGGAATGGTGCAGAAAAATTCCAGGATTTTATGCGTCCTGACAATAGGGTGAATTTGCTTTATCATATTAAGAGAAACTACTATATGAACAAGGAAAGCCTGCAACTGGTGATCCTTGATATGGAGCCTGCACAATGAAAAGGACTGTGATTTCTCTCTTCCTTATACTATTTCTCTCTCTGACGTCTCTCTGGAGTGCTGATTTTTACTGCTCTGGGCAGGTTTTGTTGGGGGATGTTCTGACGGGGCTGCTTACCAGTTGTAATCCGGGAGATGAAGCGAGTTTTTCTCTGTCTGATTCCAGTGGAAAGGTACGGGCCCTCGTGGACGGAGTTAGCTTTCAGGATGAGGATCTGCCTGGAGAGAACAATATCGGTCTTATTGGAATCGATTCCGGTCTTCCCGTTGGAACCTATACCCTTCGGGCGGAATTAAAAAGAGACTCGGGATTACTGGAATTTGAACGGCCGGTTCTTATCCGGGGACGAACTTTTAAAACAGAAGATATCAAGCTGAATAAAGCTATGAGTAATCTCCGCAGCAGTGCAGATCCGGAAAAACTGGCACAGTCTCGCCGCCTCTGGTCTATTCTGCTTAGTGTTGACAAGGGGCCTGTCGCCCCCTGTGACTCCATGATCTCTCCGGTTGAGTCCTATACTATAACTTCCTGGTTTGGCGATCGTAGAAAGTTTCTTTATACAGATGGCGGAACAGCCGGTTCGGTACATAGCGGAGTGGACCTTGCTAATGATACGGGAACTCCCATTACAGCTCCTATGGCGGGAAAAGTCGTATTGGCACAAAAACGCATCCTTACGGGAAACAGTATTGTTCTGGAGCATTTTCCGGGGGTTTATTCCATTTATTACCATATGGATACCATGGAAGTTAAAGAGAATGAGCAGGTCGTTGCAGGCGATTCTCTGGGAACAATGGGTTCTACAGGACTCGTTACAGGACCTCATCTGCATTGGGAACTCCGGGTTAATACAATTCCTGTTGATCCCATGAAATATCTTGATAAAGGACTTATTGACAAAGATCAGATTATGACTATTATTAACGGATACTAAAGACCAAGGGAGGTGATTTTTTATCGCCAACATAAAGATTAGTGACGACGAACCGCTTGAAAAAGCGATTAAGCGTTTTAAACGTATGGTTGAAAAGGAAGGTATTATTCGTGAATGGAAAAAACGTGAATACTTTGAAAAGCCTTCCACAATCAAGAATCGTAAAAAGAAAGCTATGATCCGTAAACAGGCTAAAAAGCTTAGAAAGATTCAGGGCGGCTCAAGCCGTTAAGTTAGAGAGAGAGGTCCTTCAGGACCTCTTTTTTTGTTCCGGCAGCGGTCTTTTTCCTGACTGCTGCGTCCCCGAAATGGCCTGGTCACAAGCTGTGTTTTTTCTGGGGTCTTTCCCCATATGCGTTCCTGTGTTACAATCCGCTTATGACTCAGGTATTAACTGCCGCCGGAGTGGGTATCAGCTTTCTGGTGGGGATAACATATTATTTAAGAAAACGTATTAATAAACGACGTGAAATCAGAAATGACCTTTCTTTAAACTCTAATCTTATGAAGTTGATTGAGCAGGATCAGTACGAGTACTATCTTCTTGATGTCCGCTCTGAAAATGAATATAGGAAGGGCCATATCCCGACGGCAATAAATGTTCCTTACGGACGGCTCAGTGCCTATCTCCCTTCGGAGAATCTTTTTTCTAATATGGTTGTTTACGGCAGATCTCCTCTGCAGTCATCCAGGGCTTCCTCCATCCTTAGTGATTCCGGGTATTTTAATGTTACCAATTTTGGTCCTTTTTTCAAATGGAGAGGGGCGGTTAACAGACTGGAAAACAAGAAACAGAACGCCCGGAAAAAAATCAGTTCATAAGACTCTTTTTTAAAAACTATCATATTCTTCTCTCTCTTATTATATTAAAATAATCACAATATGAATTTCTCAGTTGTACGATCAGCTTTAAGGAGTATTTTATGTCCCATCCTATTGATATCCCGGAATCCTTCCGTCTGATTTCCACAGATGAACTTGATGAATACAGAGCCAAAGGTTTTCTCTTTGAACATATTCCCACTGGCTGTCAAATCTACCATGTCCATAATGATGATGAGGAGAACATGTTCTCCTTCAACTTCCGGACTCCTCCCTCGGACAGTACAGGAGTTGCTCATATTCTGGAGCATTCTGTATTATGCGGTTCAAAGCATTTTCCTGTAAAGGATCCTTTTCTTTCAATGATGAAGGGGAGTGTGAATACCTATTTGAATGCTATGACCTATCCGGATAAAACTCTCTATCCCTCTGCCAGTATGCTGGAAAAGGATTATTTTAATCTGATGCATGTATACGGAGATGCCGTATTCTTTCCCTTACTCAAAAAAGAGGTCTTCCGACAGGAAGGTCACCGTCTGGAACGGAACGAAGAGGGATATCTGCGACGTGTGGGTGTTGTGTATAATGAGATGAAGGGGAATTACTCCTCCCATGAGGGAATTGTTGCTGAGTGGTCTATTCGTTCTCTTTTTCCCGATAATTCTTATAGTGTGGATTCCGGAGGAGATCCGGAGTCTATTCCCACACTGACATATGAACAGTTTGTAGAGTTTCATCATAAATGGTATCACCCCTCTAATTGCCGCATCTTCTTGTATGGAAATATCTCTTCTGAAAAGAATCTGAAATTCCTGGAGGAGAAGTTTCTTTCTTCTTATACCCGGAAAGAAGTGGATTCTACTGTTTCCATTCAATCTCCCTGGAAGGCTCCCATTGAGATGGAGCTTAGCTATCCCTCTGCTGAGGACGATGGCATCGAAGGAAAATCCACCCTGATGCTGAACTGGAAAACTGCAGGACCGGATGATCCCGTCCGCAGCCTCAGTCTTTCCATTATGACAGAAATGCTTATGGGGAATAGCGGAGCACCCCTGCAGAAGGCTTTGCATGATTCTGGTCTTGGGGAGGACGTTTCTCCTGTCAGTGGTATGGATTTTGATTTGAATGAGGCTGTTTTTTCAATCGGTTTGCGCGGTTCTGATCCTGAGAAGAAAGAGAAGTTCAGGGCGCTTGTTTTTTCAGTTCTGAAAGGAATTGTGAAGAACGGATTTCCTGAGGATCTGAAAGAGAGCTGTCTGCGCCTTGTTGAGTTCCGGGCCAGAGAGATAAAAGGGGGTGGGCCATTTGGACTGCGTCTTCTGAAAAAGGCTCTGAAGGGCTGGAATTATGATCTTCCACCTGTTCTTACCATGCGCTTTGATTCTGTTATGAAACAGCTACGGGAAAAGGCGGAACAGAAGGGCTATTTTGAAGGTCTTCTGCGTGAATGGATCCTGGATAATCCTCATTACTCTCTGCTGATTGTGAAACCGGATCCTGAAAGCAGAAACAAGCAGGAGGAGCGTTTAAAGAATGAGCTTGAAAAGATTGATGCCTCTCTGTCTGAGAAGGAGAAAGCAGACCTGGATCAGGAAAATCATAAACTGAGGATTTTTCAAGAGGAAGAAGACTCTCCCCAAGCACGGGAAACAATACCCTCTCTTCATAGGGATGATATTCCCCGGAAGATCAGGACTATTCCCTGTGAACGGGATCAGACCGAGGGTTTTCCTGTTTTAAGACAGAATGTTTTTACAAACGGGATTCTTTATTCGGATATGGCCTTTGATCTGTCAGTACTAAATGATGAGTTTTATCCCTATCTTCCTCTTTTTTGTCGATCTCTTACTGCTACGGGGTTACCCGGTATTCCCTTCGAAGTTGTGACCCGTGATCTCGCTATGAAAACCGGCGGTTTTGCTGCCTCTCTGGAAGCATCCTTCTCTCTGGATCGATATCAGGAGGATACGCCGGACTGCTATCTTTATGTCAGGCTTAAAATGCTGGAAAGCCAGAGTCAGGAAGCCCTCGATCTAGCGGCTAAGCTGCTGTTGGAGGCCAATTTCGATGACAGCCTGAGGCTGGAGCAGATCCTGACAGAACTGCGGAATGATATGAAAGCGTCCCTGATCCCCGGTGGGCACTCCTATGTCTCTCTCAGAACTACAAGGCATCTTTCAAAGGCGTCTGCCCAGGAAGATCAGTGGTTTGGTATTTCTCAACTTCAGTTTTTGATGGATTTGAAAGCGGAAGGATTGGCCGGGGTGTTCAAACAGATCCGAAACAGGATCTTTTCTCAGTCCGGGCTGACCATGAGTCTGTCTATGGATGAATCTGTTATGGATAAGCACTACCGTGAAATTCAGGCTCATTGGAAAAAAATCCTCCCGGTTTCGGCGGGAAAAAATGAGGAACTGGATCCGGAAATGCCACGGAATGGCAGTAATAAGCTCTCGGAAGAACAAATACAGGAAGAGGGCCTGGCTATTCCCGCATTGATCGGTTTTGTCGGGGCTGCCATCAAAGGATCTCGTCTGGGGTCGAATGAGCATGCGGCTCAGATCCTGTTAAGCCATATGCTGAAAACTGGTCCTCTCTGGGAGAAAATTCGGATGAAGGGTGGTGCCTATGGTGCCTTTTCATCCCTTTCAGGTATTGAAGAAACTTTTTCCTTTGCCAGCTACAGGGATCCTCATATAGAAGACTCTCTGGATGCATTTAAAGAGAGCCTGCAAGATTATTTGCATTTCAGTGATAGCGAAGAACTGGGGAAATCTCTTATCTCTGTTGTCGGAAAAGAATTGACCCCCCTCTCTCCGGCAGAGAAAGGGATGATCTCCTTAAAAAGGGATCTCTACAGTATTAGTGATGAAATCCGGCAGAAGAAACGGGATCAGTTGATGGGGATGAGCGAACAGGATATCTGTGGGGCAGCTGAATACCTGTTGGATCAATGGGAGCAGGCTTTTATATCTGTGATGGCTCATCCTGATCATCTTGACCGTGCTTCAGCGAGATGGCCCGGTTTAAAAGACCATAGGATTGACCTTCCCCAGTAATCTGTCTTCTTATCAGCAGGGGGAGTGCTGTAATCTGAAGCAGCAGAAGGGGTAGAAAAACAAATACTGTCCGTTCATTCCCCTGATGATAAGCAGGAATCATTCCTATTAGTACTATTGTTGCAAACAGGGTAGCCTGTATCTGCCAGAAGCTGATAATCAACTTTTTCCGTCTTAGTATATTCTTTTTGGGAAACAGAAAGAGTAGGAACAGATAGAAAGGATGGAAGAGGGCTATATTCAGGTTCTGGTTTGTAACGCTGTGGTTGGTAAAAAAGATCATAAAGTAGAGAAGTCCTCCGATAATCGAGAAAATCAGGAGAACGACAGTCAGGATAATCCGGCTTGTTATTCTGATACTGTTTCTCTTTTTCAGGGCAGCCCATTGAAGTAGTACAAGGAGTATCCCCGCTATCAGACCGTTGATAAAGGCCTGTCGGATATTTGAGGGTGCCTTCTCCGGCGTGGCCGGTCTTCCCTCTGATCTGATGCGGTATTCGGTTTCCAATACCAGAGGCTCCATCCCCCGGGGAGTTTCAATCTGCAGATCTGCGACCTGTTTCATCAGCTCCTCCGGCAGGAACATGGTATCCCAATAGCTTATGTCCTCATCAATGGTCTGTCCCTGCAGAAAAGACAGAAGCCAGTCGGGCCACCAGCTGTGATAGCTGTAGCGGCGGTAACTCTCCCGAAAACTGGTACCGGCTGAATAATCGCTTGCTTTTTTCAATTGGCCGTCACAGGCCTTATCTATTAAATCTCTGATACGGGTGGAACAGTTGTCCAGATAATGGTGATACAGGTATGTATTGTTCCCTTTTTGAACTTTCCAGTTCAGATATTCCGCCATTTCGGCAACGGATTCTTCCGAGAGGTTAAGGGTTTGTATGGTGACATCTCTGTTTTCCGAGACAATATAATTCAGATATGCCTTGGCCGAAACCCCGACCGAAAAATATATCAGTCTTCCCATGGCAAAATTCCGGTAGAAATGGTCGGACTTGAATGAAAAATTCCCAAAATCATAAAATACAGCCCTTTCGCTTTGGGTATTCTCCAGGATTAATCCGGTATGACCGAACCATATATATAGCGGATCTCCCGGACCGATGGTTGTCAGGTAGCAATTCCAGGTTCTTTCTGATTCATTAGCATTTAAAGGTATGATTAAAAAGAGGAGGAAAATAATGATTCTTAGTTTTTTAACCCGCAAAAAAGTACCTCCAAGTAGTAAATTGGAAAAAATATGTCATAATGTTAATTGATGAGGGCTAATTTTTCTACCCTATTGATTTTTTCTATTTATTTCTGATAGATACTTATGATAGAATAGGCCTCATCAAATAGGCATAAGGAGCAATTTATGGCTGAAAAAGAAACCTTAGTAGTTTCATCCAAGGTTAAAAATTACATTAAAACAACTGGTGATCTGAAATGTTCTGCCAAAGTCATCGATGTACTGTCAGACAAAATTCGTGAAATGTGTGACGCTGCAGTTGAAAATGCAACGAATGATAAAAGAAAAACTGTACAGGAAAAAGATTTCTAATCAGTAGATTAAATCGTTGTTTTGTACAAAAAGCTGTTCCGTCAGGGGCAGCTTTTTTTTTGTCCTTTTAAGGTATGACCTCTTTCATTCTTACTGGACAAATGAGTAGTCTCGTCTAATAATTATGCTGTAATATATTTCAGGGGGCTTTTTGATGAGTCAGAAAATCAGTGCATCAGTCAGAAGAAAGGATGCCGTTGATAAGGCTAAGGGTGCGATGGAGTACCTGGCCGACCTTTTTCCTGTTTCTCCCCTTCATGGGCGATTCTTTTATTCAACTATCCCCAGGGGACGGATCAAGTCGGTTGAACTGCCGGATTTAGCGGAGGGATATCATATTTTCGGAGCGAAAGATGTCCCCGGGAAAAACGGTATACAGATGGTACAGGATGACTGGCCTGTATTTGCAGAGAAGGAAATCCGTTTTATCGGTCAGATTATTTTCCTTATTGTCGGAGCGGATAAGGCTGAAATCCTTAGAATACGGGATGCCATCCGGGTTGAGTATGAGGAGGAGACTCCCTGTTATTCTCTGGAAGACTCAGAGGCCCTTTATGGCGGAGTCCAGCATGGGGATGACAACATCTTTACCCAATTCGAAGTCAATCATGGTGATGCGGCCAGTCTGTTTGAAAAGGCAGACCGGATTCTTGAAAACGATTACTATACGGGATATCAGGAACATGTGTATCTGGAACCGCAGAGTTTGTTTGCCCACTGGGAAAATGACTCTATTGTTATACATGCTTCTTCTCAGTGTCCTTTTTATATCCGCCATAGTATAACCGGTGTTCTGGGGCTTCCCGAAGAGAATATCCGGGTTATTCAAACTCCTACTGGTGGAGCCTTTGGAGGGAAAGAGCATTTCCCCGATGTATTGGCCTGCCCTCTCGGGGTGGCTGTCTATCATTTGAAACAGCCAATATCCCTTATTCTGGATAGGAAGGAAGACCTGGCTTTTTCTGTCAAGCGTCATCCCAGTGCAACCCATATCCGAACGGCTCTGGATAAGAACGGAAATATCTTGGCCATGGATATTGATCAGCGTCTGGACGGGGGCGCTTATGAAAGCTGCTCCATGGTTGTTTTACAACGAGCAGTCTTTACAGCTACAAATGTCTATAACTTTCCTCATGTGCATGTACAGGGGAGGGCTTTCTGTACTAATAAGGTGCCCTCTGATGCCTTCCGCGGTTTTGGCGCACCTCAGGCAGTGTTTGCCATGGAATGTCATATGAACTTTCTGGCATTTGAGCTGGGAATGGACCCCCTGGAGATAAGAGAACCCTATCTGCTGGTTCAGGGTGATAAGACTGTTACTGACGGCCGAATTCATGAAACGGTTATTCTACCTGAATTGACAGAGCGTATCCTGGAAATGTCCGATTACAAAAGAAAGTTAGAGGCCTATAAAACTGAACCCTGTAAAGGAATCGGTTTCTCCTATTTTCTTCACGGTTGCGGTTTTACGGGTAGCGGTGAGCAGGACTTGATCAAAGCTCGTATCAGAATTGTAAAAACAACGGATGACCTGGTGAGGGTTTCTGCTTCCAATGTAGAGATGGGGCAGGGACTGATCACTACGTTTTGTAAGATTGCCTCGGAAACCCTGGGAATCTCTCTGGATCGGGTTCAGTATATGACTCCCGATACGGGAGATGTTCCCGACTCCGGTCCAACCGTAGCTTCCCGTTCTATTACCATCGTTGGTTATCTTGTTAAGAAAGGCTGCGAAAAACTGAAGGAACAGTGGAAATCAGGGGAAGAACAGACAATTTTTCAGGACTATGTTCCCTCTAGTTATACTGTCCCCTGGGATAATGTTGCCCTGACGGGTGATGCTTATCCTGCCTACAGCTGGGGAGCTAATGTTGTGGAAATAGAAGTGGATCCCATTACTTTCGAAATCGAGACTAAGGGAATCTGGGGGACCTACGATGTGGGTGTTCCCATTGACCGCAGAATTGTGGAAGGGCAGATTCAGGGAGGCATGATACAAGCCCTCGGCTACAGTAATCTGGAAAAACTGGAAGTGAAGGATGGCCGGTACCGTCAGGCGACTCTGGCGGATTATATGATCCCAACCAGTATGGACTTTCCTCCTATGGAGTGTGATGTGCTGGATAATCCCTATGATTATGGCCCCTTTGGCGCTAAAGGAGTGGGGGAGATGGTCTTTAACGGTGGCGCCCCCGCCTTTACGGCGGCAGTCTGTCAGGCTGTTGATGCAGAAATTGATGAAATCCCGGTTTTACCGGAAACACTGATGGAGTTGAAAGATGAAGGAAGGTAGTATTGATTTTCGTTTGAACGGAAAAGATATAAAATATGACGGATCTCCCCTGAAGCGCCTGTTGGATGTGCTGCGGGAAGACTTTGAGCTGACTGGACCCAAGGAAGGCTGCGGAGAAGGTGAATGCGGAGCTTGCAGTGTTTTCATGGACGGCAAGCTGGTAAACAGTTGTATGGTTCCCATGGGAAGCGTTGTAGGCCGGGAAATCACAACCATTGAAGCTTTCAGTGAAACGGAAAAGGGAAAGTGTCTTGTCGATGCCTTTGCCGATGCCGGTGCAGTTCAGTGCGGATTCTGCACTCCCGGAATGGTCATGGCCAGTGAAAAGGTCCTGGAACAGAATGCCAATCCTGAAATGGATGAGATCCGCCGGGGACTATCGGGCAACCTCTGCCGTTGTACCGGCTATGATATGATCGTAGATGCGGTCAAACTGGCTGCCAAGAGAGGAAAGGGACTATGGTAAGTTACTTCTATCCTGATGATCTGAAAGAAGCTCTAAAAATCCGTTCTGACCAAGCTGTTATCCCCTTAGCCGGCGGAACGGATCTTATGGTTCGTTATGAGAACTGGAGCAGTCTGCCTCCGAGTTTTCCCGGTAATATAATGGGAATTTCCCATCTGAAGGAGCTGAAGGATATCCATCAGGACAAAGACTTCCGGAACTCCTTCGCAGAGGAGTCCGTGAAATTGCGGCTCCTGCTGTGCGGAACCTGGCAACCCTTGCGGGAAATATCGCAAACTCTTCTCCTGCGGCTGACTCTCTTCCTTCCCTGATTGTTATGGATGCCTCTCTCTGCCTGATTTCTGTCAGGGGAGAGCGGATTATTACAGTACGGGATTTTATCACTGGACCGGGAAAGAATGATCTTCAGTCGGATGAACTGATAAAATCTATTCTGATCCCCATGGAGTTTATCCGGAAAGAAAAAGCCGGGCAGGCATTCTATCGCAAGGTGGGAACCCGTAAAGCCAATGCACTTTCCAAACTTTCCTACTGTGGCTGGGCTTTGATTGAGGACTCTATCATAAAAGATATCCGGATGGCTGCAGGAGCAGTAGGTCCTGTTGTTGTTCGTCTTCCTGAGGAAGAGGAGAAACTGAAGGGAAGTAAGCTTGTAGAATTATCTAAGAACTGGACTGCTGTCAGAGGAGCCTATGAACAGAAAATAACTCCCATTGATGATCAGAGATCGACCGCTTCCTATCGGAAACGGACAGCTTTGAAACTTCTTGATCATATGATCTCGGAGCTTTCTGCCTTATAAATGTCGTAAATACAATACCTGGACCAAGTGGTCCAGATTTATCAGCCTTCCTGATTCATCTGTTCAAAGACTTTATAGAGTCCCTGGGTTCCCAGATTTTCAAGGCCCTGTGCCATGGCGGCTACATAAAATTGATTGGCCATAGCCAGGCCGGGTAGGCTGAGCTTCATTCTAGCTGCTTCTTTCAAAGCGATGCCCATATCTTTTACAAAATGCTTGATAAAGAATCCCGGATCGAAATTCCCCGCGCTTATGCGGCGGCCCAGATTATTGATAGACCAAGAGGATGCCGCACCGCTGCCAATAACATCAATTACTTCATTCATATCCAGTCCTGCCTTTTTAGCATATAAAAGGGACTCCACAACTCCTATCATGGTGCCGGCAATCAGGGTCTGGTTACACATCTTGGTATGCTGTCCGGCTCCTGCCCCGCCCATTAGTTTAATATTATCACCAAAGGCTTCAAGCATGGGCAGAACCCTGTTAAAGGCTTTTACTTCTCCGCCGCACATGATTGCAAGGGTTCCGTTTTTAGCACCCACATCTCCACCGGATACGGGGGCATCCACACTGGCAATTCCTTTTTTGGCGGCTTCTTCAAATATTCTGACGGCAAGGGAAGGTTCGCTGGTGGTCAGGTCAACCAGGACGGAGCCACTGGGAGCAGTCTGCAGTACCCCTTCCTCTCCCAGAATAACTTTTTCCACATCGCTGGGATAAGCTACTATGGTAAAAATCACATCACAGCCTTTTGCGGCTTCCGCGGGAGAATTGCACCATAGGGCTCCCTTTGCTACAAGTTCATCTGCTTTGGATTTTGTCCGGTTATAGACTGTGAGACTGTATCCCTTATCCATAAGATGGGCACACATTGATTTCCCCATAACTCCGGTACCTATCCATGCTGCTTTTTTATCTGCCATGATTGACTCCTTATTACAATTTGATCTTAGCAAAATCTCTCTAATAGGATATTCTTGCTTATCAAAATTTAAGTTTATTATATTTTTATTTAAAATTGTATGCTATTTTTGGCATGTTTTATGGGAAGGAGAAAATTATGGAGGATGATATCATCCGATTGGATACAAGAATTATCTATCTGGAGGATTCTATTCAGCAGATGAATATGATTATGCTGGAACAGGATAAAAAAATGGACAAGCTGATGGTCGTTGTAAATGCGCTGAGAGAAAAGATTTCTGAGCTGGAGGAAAAAAAAGGTGAGAGGGGG
>NBMC01000039.1:40412-47139 GCA_002084805.1 Spirochaetaceae bacterium 4572_59
CTGTACTATACCACTGGTAAAGGGCTTTGACTCTATTGTAAAAGGAGTTATTGGCTCTTTTCCGGAAGGCTTTGATATTCAGAGTATCTGCGGCAGTTATACCGTAGAAGAGTATTCCTTTCTCCGTGGGGATAATGATCAGGTGCATCTGCATTCGTTCAGGTTTTATCACACGGATCAGGCTATTATAAAACATGGATGTTTTATTTATGATTACAGCTGTGATAACCGGAGATTCATAACTGAACTCCATAAGGGATTCATTCTTTCCGAAACTCTTATCTTTCTGGTGAATTAAGATACTGTCTTTTGCCGGGATGGAGCTTACGATGCTGTCCGGAATCTTCTCTTTGGGGGAATCAAGATCGGGAATAATCCAGGATTCGACGAACAGATCCCTCATTTCCCCTCTGGAAGCGGAATAGTACTGGGTTCCTTCCAGGGTACTGACACTGCGAATGGTATTGTAGAGATGCAGGGCTGTTTTCTCCGGATCTGCCAGATACTCATCAATAGAAAAATCTTTGTTCAGAAAGAGTCCTTCAATCCCCATATTCATATCCTGGGTTTTCAGAAGATCTTGAACTTCCTGTCGTTGGGGGATAAACGGTAGTAAACCAGTTTCGAACTCATCAAAATGAAAGAGTGTCACTTCTCCCTCATTCTGCAGAGCTTCTTTCTGTTCTGATGACAGATGGGAGACCATCGTTTCGTAGGACATAAGCCCCTCTTCCGCTGTCAGGGGAAAGGTCATTAAAATAGACAGTATAACTGCCTGTATATATTTTCTTTTAAACATTCTAACCTCTTTTTTAAAATCTTATTCAATTGTGGAAATAATGCCTTGTATCGCAGGGCCTGTCAAATGTATTTATCTTACAGACTATGCAGAATTGGTGATTTTTTTCTTAGTCTTGCTTTCCTTTTGGATGTTGAATTAAATTGACAAAAAAAGAGATCTGTTTTATTCTAGTGTTCTAAAACACTATTGGGGCAAAAACATGAAATTAGCCATTGACAGGACAATCAGGATTCCTCCCTATCAGCAGATCGCCCGTCAAATCAGGGAGAGTATTATTGCAGGGGAGCTGGAAGAACATGCCCCTCTTCCTTCTGCAAGGGATATTGTTCGTATGACTGGTGTTTCCCTGGCTACCGCCCAGCGTGTCTTGAATGAATTGAAGACTGAGGGGCTTATATACAGCTTACCCGGGAAGGGTAGCTTTACCGCAGTTTCCAAAGATAGAATTCCTTCGCTTATTCATATATTCCTCCCTTCAACCAAGCTCTCCTTCTTTATGGAGATAATGAATGGTGTCTATGACGCCCTTCAGGGGAAAAGTATTGAACTGAAAATGCACAGTCTTAATACGGATAAACTGATCTGGAATTGGAAAACCATCGAGGAGTTAGAAGAAGCTGTCAAAAATCATGAAGCGGTTATCTTCATCGAAGAGGTTTTTGATTCGGTTCGTACTACCTGTCTCCGCGCGGCGCGGCAAATCCCTTTTGTGACTATTGAGTGGATCCTTGACGGTGCCTGTTCTATTATTAATGATTATGAAAACTCTACCTATAATCTGATGTCCTATTTGAATGGAAAGAAAAACTGTAAGAGTTTTCTTATACTGAAAGGCCGGGACTATCAGTATAATGCCTCCATGAAAATGGCCGGGTTTGCTGCCTTTAGTAAAAGAATCGGCCTTGAAGAAGGAAAGAATCTGTTTTATATGGATACTGATTTTGATGCTATAACTGCTTATAAATCTGTCAATAATTTTCTGAAGGACCATGAGCTGCCCGATGCTATCTGTTGCGCCAATGACTATGAAGCTATTGGGGTGGTGGGGGCTCTGACCGAGAACGGTTACCTGTCTGGAAAAGATGTGCAGCTGGTCGGATACGGGGATATGACTGATAAAACAACAATCTATTTTCCTCTTACTACGGTCAAACAGAATCTGAAAGAGATGGGCCGTCGGGCTGTAGAGCAGCTTCTGGCGAAGGCCGCAGGAGAAGACAGCTCTCCGGAGGAAGTCGTTCTCACCGAGCTGATTATCCGGAAAACCTGATTTCTTTTCATTAAAAAAAATATCGAGTCTAAGTATTCTCTCAATTGACAAATTGGAACTCCTAATGTATTCTAGTGTTTTAAAACACATAGCCGGATTAAATAATTTTCTACCCGGAGGAGATTTGATATGGCAAAATATATTTTGAGCATAGACCTCGGTACAAGCAGCACCAAGACGGTTCTTTTCGATGAAAAATTGAAGGTAGTTGCGTCTGCAAAAGCGGAATACCCTACTCTTTATCCCAGACATGGATATGGTAAAGACCGACAAGCTTATTGATAGAAAAATCCCCCTGAGCAGAGCAGGCGAAGCCATTGCCGCCTCCGATCTGAGCGGGATGATTGAAAAGAACGAGCACTTTGTCTATGAAGCCCACTCAACAGATTATCAGAGTGAAACCGGTCTTACAAATCTGGTGAAAGACCACTACTATATCTTAAAGGTCGGTCTCTGGGTGACATTTGCCTTCAGAGAAGCTCTTTTTGATCTGGAATCCATGGAAAAGGAACTTTTGGAAGGAAGTTCTGTGAAACTCTCCGGTTTGAAGGACACCCTGGAAGCCGTTATGATGGACAAACCTAATTCTTGGAAAAAATACTACCCCGGTACAGAAGCACAGCAGCTTTTTAAACGGAAATACAGTTTTAGTGACAGAAGCCGCTACTACTGGCCCGACAGCTCCGTGACATTGTAGGCATCTATGCCCTGGCCTGCGGGTTTGGTAATTCCTGAAAGGAATAAAAAATCCTGGATGAACATCATCCAGGATTTTGTTTATAAACTCAATGTAATTCTGGGGCTGTAGTAGACCAGCTATCACCATCCAGGGTCAGTGTCAGGCCATCAGCGGATAGGGAAAAGGTCATGGTCTTTGTTGCAAAGGGATCTCCCTGCCATACATCATTCATTGTAGCTTCATCAGTCCAAGCGCCCTTATTGATACCCCAAGCTATAAGCTCAGCCTTCGTATACCAGCCTTCATCAGCTGCGGTTATGCTATCATCATAATAATCATGGAGGTATACTGAGGTAACCGTCTTATCAAACGTAGTAGTTGATTTCTTTGTTATTGTGCCTTTTGTAACTGCTTGATAAACTGCGGTATTCTCTTCGAAAGATTCAAAAGTTGAGTCCGTCAGAATCAATTTATCAGTACCTTCATACCAAGTTCCCGCATAATCCTCATTACTTGTAGGTGAATCGCTACTGTCATCGCAGGCAAAAAATAGCATAGAAAGTAGCAATACCAATCCAATAGATAAAAGTTTTTTCATTAGACTCTCCTCGTGTATTATTAATATTAAGTATATGTTGAATTTAATATAAAAAACCAATTAATTTATTCTCTCATTTGTGAAACCATCTTCTGCTATTTATTGATAGCTTGGGTTCTGTTGGATACCTGCAGTTTTGAATATATGATTATGGCACCCAAACAGTGCCGCTTATATCGGTGGAGTTTTTTTTACCTGAAAAACCTGGGGCTACTCCCCTGAAGAATCTGAAAGTCTTATTCCTTGTCTCTTGAAAAAAATTTCAGATTGTAACGGAAATAGAGACCCAGCTCAGACAGGGCTACGATCTTGTCCGACAGGGTTACAACCCAGCTCTCGGCATAACGGGGCGGCCTGATATTCAAGGGAAACATATGCTTCAGGATGATGTCTTTTTCCTTGGGATTCAGGGTGAAGTTTGCCTCTGCATTTTTAAGTGCCTCCCGGGCATGGGTAAAGCCGTGCATCTTGTGGAGCTCATAAAAACGTCTTCTGCTGTTAGAGCCTTCTTTCCAGTCATAGAGGAAAAAGTCATGGAGCAAGGCTCCTCTGGCTACGGTTCTTTGATCAAGGTTCAGCTTTCCCGCAATCCTCCAGGCCAGCCGGCATACTTTCATACTGTGATCCAGTATGCTGTTACCGTGATGGTTTATTTGTGAAAGCCTGGCAAAGTGGTGGTTGTTTAAGATTGGTGTGATTATCTCATCGAAATTCGGAGAGGGATTCTTATCCATCATTCTATCTTAACGAATATGCCTCTTATCTCCAAGACCGGAGTTCAGGGATGGCCTCCGGTCAAGGGAGTGTTGCTAGGGGAAGGAAGCAGAACAATCCCGGTTTTATGGTTCAAGGGATGTATAGGTCGTGCTATAGGCTCCATTACCAAATATGAGTGAACTCTGGTCGATGGAAACAGAATAATTCATAATCTCTGAATAGAATTCATATTCAGCCTCTTCGCTGGCTGCTGATTCAGTATAGTTCCAGTCATCTACCATGTATTTAACATAGCCCTCTTTATCCATCCAGATATTTATAAAAATATGTGTAACAGTAATTTCCATTATTCCCTTGGAAGCTATCTTAACAATACCCTTTGAGTCGAAAGAGTAATCACTATCGTCACTCTCTTTTTCGCTCTCCATATAAGTAGAATCTGTAAATTCCAGTTTTGTAATATCACCGTTATCATCTGTGTACCATGTTCCGACGAAATCTTTATTTGAGGATGACCCGGAAGAACTGCCTCCGTCACATGATGTAAAGAAAAGCGCCGTCAGAATCAGAAGTCCGAGAGCTAAGTTATTTTTCATTAGAAATCTCCTGTAATATTATGTAGGTTTACATTAATGCTTGAATCTTTTGCTGGTAAACTTTTCATTAACGACTACACAACGTCTCTGTGCTTCTGAATTGCTTCAAAATCCAAATTAACTGGTTTTGAAAATAAGGGAGTCCTATAATAGTAATTATGAAAGAAGCTCATCTTAACGAAGAGTTGGATAAGCGTATTAAAAAGGTTATGCCCTTCCGTTTTATGGATCCGGCTCCTTCGGATTTTCTTCTGGAAAGATCGGAAATCCTTCTATTTGATAAGGGGGAGGTTATTATCCGTCAGGGAGAGGTGAATCAGTCCTTTTACTCAATTGTTGAGGGTAATATCTCTGTCAGCATCAATAATGAAAATGGTAAGGACAGTTATATCTGTTCAATAGGAAAAGGGGAAGTTTTCGGTGAAGCCGGTATGTTTCTGAAGGTTCCCCGTACGGCAAATGTGGTCTGCAGTGATGTGACTCAGGTTGTGATGATTCCCCGTATAAGTATTCTGAAACTGATCCGAGAGTTTCCCTGGGCTAGACTCCCTGTGTGTCATTTATCTTTTTAATTCAATCATATCAAGAAGTTTTCCGAGGGGCTCTGTATAGCTTTGCACTGTTTCTTCCTGCAGGATGAAGGGAACTGATAATGTTTGAAGAAAACTGTTCTGATCCCTGCTGAGAGGCTGTATTATCAGGCCCTCAATGTTCTGATTCACAAACCTTTCCAGCAGAGTCTGTTCTTTTCGGATATCTTCCGATGAATTTCCGATCAACAGAGTATATCCTCTTTTGTATAAAAACTCCTCCATAGCAGGAAGGGCATCCCGAACGGAGAGAAGGTCAAGAGGAGCTATCAAAGCGATCAGACGGGTACTTTTCGCTTTCCGGGAGCCGGGATCTCTGTAGAAGGTTCCTTTTCCTTGTTGTTTCTCCGCCAAACCCTCTTTTACAAGAAGATCAAAGGCAAGACGTATAGTTACTCTTTAATCAGTGATGATTCTGAGGGGAGGGGATCTCCTTCACGTAGATGATTCTCCCTGATATAACTGAGAAGGAAATCCTTTATCTGATGATATTTGGGAATAAGCGAATCTTCCTGAATCTTCATTATATGATCATATACCTGAAAACAGGAATCTGTAAATCTCTGCCGGGCAGGATAAATCAACTGGGCCGGCAGAGAACCACCGTTAATCGTAAACAGGTGGTCTATATTGTCCTCCTGTTTCCCCTTGTTGGCAAGGGGAACTTGAGGAAAACCATAGCCTCGGGGGTGGCAGTGTTTCTTGACAAATTAGTTTTAGTGTATTAGAGCATTGATAGTGTCTTTGTTATAATAAAAGGAGAAGTTCATGCTTAAAGGTATACCAAGAATTCTGTCTCCCGAACTGGTAAAAGTTCTGATGGAAATGGGACATGGTGATGAAATTGTAATATCTGACGGGAATTTTCCCGCTTCAACCTGTGGTCAGAGAGTGATTAGAGCAGACGGACATGGCTGCCCTGAACTGCTGGATGCCATTCTGTCTCTTTTTCCCCTGGATCCCTATGGTGATGAAGTCCCTGTCTCCCTTATGGAAGTTGTTCCCGGAGATCCTGTCAAAACCCCCATCTGGGATGAGTATGCCAGGATAGTAAAAAAACATAAATCCGATTTTAAGGATTTTAACTTCATTGAACGTTTTAAATTTTATGAAAGAGCCAAAAAATCTTTTGCTGTTATTGCTACAGGAGAAGGGGCTCTTTATGCTAATATTCTGATCAGGAAAGGGGTTGTTGTCGATTAACCTTCCTTTCTTCTTTATATAAGGAAAAGTGAAGTATGAGTAATATATCCCGAAAGCAAAATATTCCCCGTATTCTGATACTGGATACGGGAGGGACGATCAGTCAGAAACCGGGCCGAAATGGGGCTCTTGAACCCTGTTCTACCGATTACATTGATATGGTTCCCCGGCTTCACGATATCGCACAGATAGAACTGATTCGTCTGGAGCGGATGGACAGCACGGATATGACCACGGCTCTGAGAGCCGTGATCGCCCGCCAGATTGCGGAA
>NBMC01000040.1 GCA_002084805.1 Spirochaetaceae bacterium 4572_59
TACTGAAGAAGTATATTTAAATCCTTCAGCGGAGACCCGGGAAAGGTTAAAAGCATCATAAATTATTTCAAAGAACTTGTGACATCTATATTGACATATTCCGGGAATCTGATATTTGGATTCTGAGTAACATTGTAATGGACAATTCAACGGCTCTTGAGTTCGATAATAAAGAAGACATAGAATCTCTTGAATCCAAAGATATCAACTGTAAAGAAGTCACATGCGAATAAGGACTGCCAGTGAGATTTCAAAAATTTACTCCATGAATAGTTGGCTTTTATGTCTCCTGATTTTCGATAATCCTGAATAACTTTCCTTATAGTCTCCCTGGAGATATCTATAGAAATTTTGCTAAACTCATCCTGTATGCGTTTAGAGCCCCAAAGATAGTTTTTAATTTTGAGATTCTTGATCAGTAATTTCATAGCTTTTGTAATGGGTGGTCTGCCTCTCTTTCTGGTTTTGGGTCTATCATAAGTCCAGTAATCCTTGATAGCTTTCTTCCATCTATAAAGAATTGTTTCAGGTGTTACCAGTGTGAAAAATTGTCTTGCTTTAGGATTGCTGATGAACATTGACCTGATAAACCACTTTTCCTGAATTGAGAAGGGAAGTTTGATATTCTTCTCTTTGAAGTACCGTTTGTATCGTTGATTCTCTTGCCAGATCAGAGCGATTTTCGGGATTACTGATTTCCCTTTGATTACGTAGAAGACGACGAACTCGAGTAAATGAAGCAATGATTTCAGAAATAGCATAATTACAGAATCGGCATATTTGAAAGTCGGCAAAATTGATGATTTATGTTTTGGCGGGGAGGATATTGGTCTTGAGATCCCGCATTCTTTTATCCTTTCACTTCGAGGTCTTATTAATTATTTCGGCAAGTTCTAAATTTTCTCTTATAAAAATCACGGGAATCTACAGCTATCCATTCGCTGAATCAGACACAAGGCTTTCCCTGTTTTCTTTGGTGGTGGATTTATCTTATATCCCTGAGGCTCTTTCTGACGAACCTCTCCTTTCCGGGGACGTCCTGATTTCTGTTATACTTTTCATGGATAAAAGTCCTTTTTGTCCTCTATGTGTTATGTCATAATTTCATCATAAAGGTTGCAGGGGCTTTTATCCATTAATTTTTTGATGGGGTTTTCAGGTAATATCATTTGATAAGAGAAAAGACGGCTCGGAAGGATTTTTGAAAGAGCCTCTTAATTCAGAAATTATAAAATCCTCTCTGGAGACTTAGGAAAATATGTGTTAAGTATTTCCACGACCCATCATGGTTATTTTATTCAACAACAGCTTATTGGAAGAATAGATTTCTTTGTAAAGCTCATAATATTCTAAATATATTTGATGATTCGTTGTATCCGGGTAAATCAGATCTTCCCTGTAACGAACAGCCGCGAGACACCCCTCTCCAAGATCTGAGTAAATCCCGGCACCAACACCTGCGACAATTGCTGCACCAAGACCTGCCTGTTCCTCAGAAGTAGCAACTCTAATGGGTACATTGTAAATATCGGCCTGTAGTTGGAGCCATGGCTGACTTCTAGCTCCACCTCCGGAGGCAACAAAGGAGGTGGCAGAAAACCCAAGTTCCCCGCAAACTTCTATGGCTTGCATTAAAGAATATGCCACACCTTCCATTACGGCTCTTGTCATGTTGGCCTGAGATGCCCCAATATTAATCCCCAGGAACATTCCGCTGAGATTTGGATCCACATGAGGTGTTCGCTCTCCGTTAAGGTAGGGTAAAAAGAGAATACCACTACTTCCGGGCTGTATTGCCGCGACTTCTCTATCCATTTGTCTGTAATCAACATCCCCTATAATCTGATGCCACCACTTTAAAGACAAGCCTGCTGTCATAGTTGCCCCTAAAAGAAGCCATCTGTCCTTCTGATAACTGCAGAATGTGTTTGTAGATAGGTTGGAATTAAAAACAGGACGATCTACCTGAAAACTCACTTGGCCACTACTTCCGATATTTACTGTCGCATCTCCGACATTTATCATTCCATTTCCAATCCCCTGCATCACCTGATCTCCGCCACCAGCCATAACAGGAGTACCGGCAGATAACCCTGTTATTTTTGCTGCCTCTAAAGAGACAGATCCCATGCGGTCCGTTGATTTATAACATTGGGGAAATATCTCTATTTCAAGACTTAATCGATCCAAAATTTCTTCAGACCAGCAAAGATTTTTAATATCAAATGCCAAAGTTCCCGAGGCGTCAGAATAATCTGTTGACAATTCTCCTGTTATTTTTAATTTCAGGTAGTCCTTTGGAAGACAAACATAGCGTATCTTCTCATAGGTTTGCGGTTCATTTTCCTTAACCCATAACAGTGAAGGTAATAAAAATCCAGTATAAACGGCATTCATCATTAAATTTCGGATCTCTTCTGTTCCAAAGATTGATTGAAGTTCTTCAACCTGTTTTGTTGATCGTGTATCACAGTGCAATATTGCCGGTCGTACTGACTGATAATTAACATCAAGCATCACCAGACCATGCATTTGACCTGAAAAGCCTAATCCTGAGATATCCTCAGATCTGCAGAAATTCATAAGCTTTGTAACAGTACTTTTGCATGCGTGCCACCAGACATCGGGATCTTGTTCTGCATAACCAGGTTTTGGAGAATCAAAAGAGTAAGAACATTTCTCCTCTGCCAGAACTTTACCTTTTTCTTCTACAATAATTGTCTTCAGCCCCGAGGTTCCGAGATCTATCCCCATCAATAGATTCACATCCAATCTCCTACAGTTAATATTTAAAATTCATTACAACACTATTTTAATTCTATTTTTTTGAACAGAACAGATGCCATTTGTCATCTGCAAACATGACAAATATCCCCACGATAACATGACAATTGACATCTTTCACCCTTTGCATAACTGATTTAACATTCGATTAACTTTAGTGATGTTTATAGGAAATCCGTTTCTGATTGTGCTAGATCAATAAAGATTCACTTTGAAGTCAATAGTAACTTTTGCAGGAAATAAAGGAGAGATAATTGCATAACAATGCTGACAGTGAAATCGATAGTTGCAAATATATCCTGGATTGTAAGGATATAACCAAGCAATATGGGGGAATACTAGCTCTTAAGGACGTTCAATTAAGGCTTAAAAAAGGTCAAGTACATGCTTTAGTCGGAGAAAACGGGGCGGGGAAATCTACTCTAATGAATATTATCGGCGGGTTGGTACAACCCAATTCCGGTACTTTATTTTTTGAAGGTATTCCCTATCAGGCTAAAAGCCCAGTAGAAGCGATTCATGCTGGAATTGCCATGATTCATCAGGAACTGAATCCTCAACCCTATTTATCAATTGCGGAAAGTATCTTTCTCAACCGCGAAGAAACCTACAAAAAAATTCCAATTTTAAATAAAAAAGCTACAAATGAAAAAGCTGCCGATGTGCTGAAAAAATTTGATATAAATTTGAGTCCTAAAATACACATGGAAGATCTGACACTTGCACAGATACAGATGATAGAGATCGTAAAGGCCGTATCGACAAATGCCCGTCTGATATTGATGGACGAACCTACATCATCGCTTGATAGTGAAGAAACCGAGCGTCTTTTCAGAACTATCAGAGATTTACAATCGAAAGGAGTAACAATTGTATACATCTCTCACCGAATGGATGAAATATTCGCCGTTTGTGATTCCTACTCTGTATTTCGGGACGGACGTTTTATCGGTTCTGGAAGTATTTCAGATGTAACAAAAGACGAACTTATTTCGTTGATGGTTGGTCGTGTCGTCAAAAACATATTTCCAAAAATTGATTGTTCTATAAAAGATGTTGTATTCAGAACGGAAAAGCTATGTGGTAAGGGGTTTAAGGATATAAGTTTTGAAGTACGTGCCGGAGAAATCTTAGGCATTACCGGACTTGTAGGTTCTGGCCGCAGTGAAACAATGGAAGCTATTTTCGGATTAAATCCTCTTTCTAGCGGTAAGATATATCTCAATGACAAAGAAATTAAAATAAGAAATGTCAGAGATGCCATGAATAAAGGCATTGCCATGATAAATGAGGACCGTAAGGAATATGGCCTTTGTCTTTTTAGATCTATTACGGAAAATATTTCATTACCCAGTCTAAAGAAAAAACATAAAGGGATTCTGATAAATCAAAAAAAAGAAAGAGAAGCCTGCGGTAAAATAGCTTCAAAATTAAGAATAAAAATGGCAAACCTCAAAACGGATGCATTTTCCTTAAGTGGTGGAAATCAACAGAAAGTAGTCGTTGCCAAGTGGCTTATGGACCGACCTGATCTAATCATTCTTGATGAACCGACCAGAGGAGTTGATGTTGGAGCTAAGGCGGAAATCCATTCATTAATGTGTCAATTTGCAGCAGAAGGTATGGCCATTATTATGGTCTCTTCAGAACTTCCCGAGGTTATGGGAATGAGTGATCGAATTTTGATTTATCACGAAGGTTCACTAAATGGTGAGGTAACAAGAGCTGAGATTCTTTCTGGCGAAGTAAATCAAGAAACAATACTAAGAAAAGAGTTTGGTGAGAGGTAAAGAATAAGATGAAAATGGATAAGGTACAGATACAAAAAGTCAATTTTTTAAAAATGGACCAGCATGATATAAATTTTTTTATGAAACGGTACGGTATAGGATTTGTTCTTCTTGGGATGTTTATTTTATTGTCATTCGCTTCACCCAGGTTTCTAACAGTTTTAAACCTTTCAAATGTACTGACAACTGTATCCATAAATGGATTGCTGGCGATGGGAATGGTTTTTGTAATTACCGCCGGGGGAATAGACCTCTCTATAGGGTCAATGCTCGCTTTGGGAAGTGTCACAATCGGGCTGATAATGAATGCGACTGGGAGCATTTTCCTTGCCTGTGCCGGGGCAATCATCATTTGTGCATTGTTTGGCTTGGTCAATGGATTTCTTGTTGCAAAGTTTGATATGTTTCCTTTTGTTGTTACTTTAGCGAGTATGCTGGTCATCAGGGGGGTCTCTTATGTTATGTCCGGTGGATATTCCTTTGCCCTTGCAAAACCGGAATTTGCACAGATCGGTCTGGGGAAGCTGTTCGGGACAATTCCTTTTCCCGCTTTGATCTTCCTGTTCGTTACTTTGCTGGCCTTTGTCCTTTTGCAATTGACCAAATATGGACGTTATGTTTATGCCGTCGGAGGAAATATCAAATCAGCTAGAGCCTCTGGGGTGAATGTTTTATGGACCCGCATCGGTACATTCGTAATAATGGGAATCTTTGCAGGAATAGCAGCTATTATTATGACTGCTCGAATCAATGCTGCCCAGCCAAATATCGGTGTTGGCTATGAAGTTGATGCTATCGCAGCCTGTGTAATTGGAGGAACTTCTTTTTCTGGCGGGATCTCTACCATACCCGGTACTTTTATAGGTGTAATGATTATCGGTCTCATTTTCAATGGTATGAATCTGATTGGAATCAGCTCGTACTGGCAGATCATTATGAAAGGATTGTTAATTATAGCCGCAGTAATGCTGGACAAATTTATCAACAGAAAAAATTAAATGCTTGAATCTATTCCCGTTTAACGCGGGTTCAGATAAATGAAAACTTTTCCCTCAGGTCGGGGTTAAGAAAAAACTAGAGGAGTTTTATAATGAAAAGAATTATTGGATTATCACTTTTCTTTTGCCTTGCTCTCGCTACAATTGGAGCAACAGGAGCATCTGAAGAAACAGATGGCGTTAGAGTTGCTTACATAGCAAAGAACACAGTTGATGCATTTCACGCAACGCTGAACGGATCTGCAAAAGAATCTCTCAATGCACTCAAAGCCGATGGAACTATCAATAGCTGGCAGTTGTATGATGGACTTACAGATCCTATTACTCAAGTTAATCTACTGGAAAATGCTATTGCAAGTGGTGCGAATTTTGTAATACTTCTTCCTGCTGAAAGTGAAGGTAGTGCCCCTATTGTATCACGTTGTGCAGAAGCAGGAATTCCGATTATTGTTGTTAACTCTACAACAAATAATACGGAAGCTTTGGCGACTGCCTTTGTTGGATCTGATGATGTTGAGGCCGGAGAAATGATGGCTAATTTTGTTAATTCCCAAATCCCTGATGGAGGTATGTACGCTCACATGATGGGGGTTGTCGGGAACTCTGCTCAGAAAGCGAGAGGGGAAGGAATCCTTAACATACTTGAGAACGACCCGAAGTGGCAGGCTATAGGTGATTATGCTGCAGACTGGTCTGCGGACAAAGCTGTTGGATTTGCCAGTGATGTTATAACTGAGTATGGAGATGATGTTAAAGCTATTATATGTGATAACGATGATATGTCTTCTGCTGTTCAGAATTATGTAAACTCCATAGGACGTGAAGATATTGTTGCTATTGGTGTCGATGGTAATGCCGGACCTTTGAGTATGGTCAAAGCAGGAACTCTTCGCTCTACGGTTCTTCAGGATGGAGCGGCTCAGGTCAGTACCGCAGTATCTCTAATTGCCGATATTATTGCAGGAAACACAGTTCCAAAAGTAAAAATGGTTCCCTTTACACTTGTCACATCAGAAAATGTTGACCAGTACTTAAAATAAGTTAATTAGATTTAAAAGAACCATGCTCTGATAACCCCATTCGTTTTATCAGAGCATGGTTAATTTCACGGTTAATGCTCAAGATAATCATTTAATTCAATATTAAGCACTGATAGCTGGTGTTGTAGTCTGCTGGGGTGCTGCTCTATCTCTTCTAATGCAATGTCTGCCATATTAATAGCCTCTTGATATTTGGCAAACCGAGGGAAAACTAGGGAATTTTCAATAGAACGGGTAATCTGTAATGGAGTTAATAAAGGAGCATTAGTATCTTTTCCACGATTCAAAAATATTTGGGTTTCATCTAGTTCCAGAATCTCCTTTAATACGGGAACACCATGAGAATACGTAAATATGCTTTTCTGGATCTCTATGTCAGTAATTAAAAACTGCATAAATTCCCAGGCAATATTCTTCTTATCTGATCGAGAACTTATGCCCATTAATAATGTTTTGAGATCAGCCCCATTATGACCTTCCGGGCCGCGGGGTAAAAGCAATGCTTGCCAGTCAAAGTTTTTATATTTTTGAATGCTGTAAGGATAATAGGCATATGCTCGATACTCGGAAAAAGGCAAGGGTGCAAAAGCCACATTCCCATCTTCAAAATCAAAAGAATCATCAGGTGGACAGATGGAATTTATTTCCCCGACAAACTTAACAGCATCATATACCCCTGCTTCTGACAGGTAAGCCTGATCTCCCATATCGGAAAATAACTGCTGACCGTTTGTATAGGCTGCTATTTTCCAATCAAATCCCTGAACAGCTTTAATAGAATTATTATTTTTAAGCTTCTTGCATATGGAATAGAAATCATTCCAAGTCCAATCATTAGTAGGTAAAGATATTCCGGTTTCTGACAAAATAGTCTGATTTACAAACATGAAAGTTGGAACAACTTCCATAGCAAGACCATATTGAGTTTTCTTATAACGTCCAGAATCCAGCGCATTTTTAAAATACAATTGCCGGTTAAAATCCCGATTCATATAATGGTCCAATGATTCAAGAATACCTAATTTGGCAAATAGTATAAAATTTTCAGGCAATATCAGAAATAGATCAGGTTCATCTCCTTTCAGAATTTTCTGACTGATCCATTCGGAATAATTCTCCTTTAAGGTTCCACTGCGGTAGGAGACCCTAACATCGGGATGCAGTTCTGTGAATTTTTCAATAGCATCATCAAATAATTTATAATTCTGCCAGTACGGTACGTTCCAGACACTCCCTGAGAATAAGCCTATTTCAAGATGCTTTTCCCGATTAGTACAACTACTAACGAAAAACATACAAAATAAAATACTGATAATAATTGTATTTTTCATGCTTTTTATTCCCCTATCAGGGTTAAACCGTTCTGCACAGCAAAAATGGCAATCTGAGTTCTATCTCTCAGATTCAGTTTTTGTAAAATACTGCTAATATAATTCCTGACTGTTCCTTCACTCATTTTCAATTCATAATTTATTTCTTTATTGGAGTAGCCCATTCCTGTAAGCTTGATAATTTTCAGTTCATTTTTGGTTATTGATTTTGGCAATACATCTCTGTTTATACTTGTATGGACAGATTTTGCCATGTCGGAAAATAAGTTGAACACTTTCTTTGTTATTTCCGGGTTTAAGAGAGCTTTCCCGCTATATACATCTTCTATTGCACTTGCAAGTTCATCGGTAGAACAGTTTTTTAGTAAATAACCTGCAGCTCCTTGCTTAATAGATTCAAAAATGTATTCATCTTCATCAAAAGTTGTCAGCACTATTATTTTAATAGATGGATCTTTTTCTCTGATCGTTTCCATAGCTCTAATCCCATCCATTACAGGCATTCTGACATCCATCAGAATAATGTCCGGCTTTAGCAATATTGCAGCATCAATAGCTTCAATTCCATTTCTGACTGTTCCGATAATTTTTATCTTAGAATAAGTATCCAGGATATAGGAAAGACTATCCCTTATTAATTCCTGATCATCTGCTATTAAAACTCTAATCATGATGTTCTCTTTGCCTGGGGAATGAATATTTGCATTGTAAATTCCTTATTAGAATCAGCCCTGTAATTAAATGAACCTGATAATTCTTCAATCTTCTCTTTGATATGCGTTAACCCGAAGCCAGGTACAATATTTGTTTGCTTTAAACCGTTATTAATTATTTGAAGATTCACCCCATCCTTTTGGTAGGTTAGAATTATTCTAATGCTATTGGGATTACTGTGCCTGACAGCATTGGAAATGCCTTCCTGTGCTATATGGTATATTGACTCCTCAATTTGCGTATTCAGTTTGTATGTTGCCCCATTAATCGAAAACTCGACTTTTGCTTTTGAAAAATTAGAAATTTCCTTTGCTAGATTGCTTATTGCAGAATGCAAAGCATAACGTGTTAAAGCATCAGGCTGCAATTCTTTTATTGACATTCTAATATCAAGTAATGATTTCTGGGTAAGTTCATGTACTTTTCCCAAATGGGAAGGTAGAAGTTGCGGATCTTTTTCTATAGCCTTTAAACACACTTTTATCCCCATATCTATAGCCGTCAGATAATGACCAATAGTATCATGAATATCCCTTGCCAGACGATTTCGTTCTTTGAGCTTCGCCATTTCTTCATTTCGTTTCCAATATTCCATTAACTGAATATTGGAAAGTCGGAGCTGCTGAGTTGACTCGAATAAAGCCTTATTCAGTTGTTTTACCCGTCTGGTTTCCTCCAAAGAGACCTGGATCTCAAAAATCATAAATAAGATAAAAAAAACAAGAGTCACGGAATACAGTGAATTTCTTATCCCGAAAAGTACAATTCTTGTAGATGCATTGTAGTAATAGAGATAATTTCCGAAAGAATAGAGGTGGAGTCTTGAAGAAAGAATATCAAAATCAAGAATTATATATAAAATAACACAAAATGTTAGAAAGATGTATTTGTTACGTTTTTTATTCACATATACGATAATATTTGTGATAATCAATAACAATATACTTTTATTACTGATATTCAGATAGTACAATAAAATCAGAGCCAGAATAATATCAATGCTGACAAGTATAAAATTCAATAGTTCTGAAAGATTTTTGATTCTTGACCTTAATATAATTAGTCCCACTATCATCAAAAACACTATCTGACTATAGAGTATCAAAGATCCCGGAGGAATTGGTACACTGGAAAAACTACTTAGCAGTTTATAAGCTTCAAAATCAGTACATACTAAATTAGTCGTATGGGCTATAATAATAGTGGTAAGTAGTAGAATACCATAATTCAATAAAATTAAAGCTACACGGATAGCTTTAACCATCAGACCATTATGAAAATTCTTAAAGAAAGAAGATAATGACTGAATTCCCTTCAGTATATTATTACTATGCATATTTGATTTTAAATGCAGAATCTGTAGAACACAACATCATAATTGTCACATTTTTAATAAAAGCTCATAATCAGATTGATTGATTTCCCGTAGCTGTTGTCAACACTACGCCGATAATTCATATTATTTTACTGCCATCCGTCCAAACCAAAATTATCGACATTAGATGAATCGATTAGCTCTACCGGCACAAGAATCTCTTTTTCAATGTCTTCCCCTGCTAGCAGTTTATAAGCAACTTCAGCTGCAGTACGGCCGATGCCCATTGGTGATTGTGCTACAGTAGCTGTTATTTTTCCTTCTTTTACCATTTTTTTTGCATCAGGTGAGCCGTCAACACCATAAATCAGTACCCCTTTTTCTCTTCCCGCAACCTTTAGAGCTGCCAGAGCGCCCATAACCGTAGGATCATTTGTTCCCATAACAACATCAAATTCTAGGTGATCCCGGATTATCTGTTCCATTGCCGGCATAGCTTGTTCCAGCTGACCATTTGCATTTTCTCTGGCAATAATCTCAATACCGGGCATGTTTTTAGTTGTGTCTGCAAAGGACTGAGTTCTGTCCAGTCCAGATTTTGTTACCGGATGTTCCAGCAGTACAACTTTTGCATTTTCACCGATCCTCTTTAATACATCTTGAGCCACTAAGACTCCGGCATTATAATTGTTGGATGTAATAATTGAAACAACCATATCAGAATCATAAACCGGAGAGTCTATATTTATTATCGGGATTCTGGCTTTCCTGGCTGCTTCCAATGCCGGTCTGACGCCTTTCCAGTCAACAGGATTGAGAAATATCACATCAACACCCTGGTCGATCAAGTCTTGAATTTGTATAATTTGTTTTGCTTGATCCAGTGCCGGATCCAGAGCAATAACTTTATCACCCCGAGCTTCGACCACATCTTTGATACCTTCGTTTAAAACTATGAAAAAAGGGTTGTTCATAGTCATATATGATGCGCCAAAAACATACCCTTTATTATCATCATTCTGGCCAATTCCAAATAGCATAGGACTTAATGATATAAGTAGAAAGAAAAATAAATTTATACCTTTGGGGAAATTAAGCATTCGATCTCCTTAACAAATCTATTAACAATCTAGGCACCACCGATTTAAATCGTTATTCCAGTGAATAATCGCATCCCCTTCTAAGTGGTTTTCCCTAACCCATTTGATATTTCTACAATCTGACCGCCGATAGTGAGACTCTGCTTCTGTTCTAGTAACTCCGCCACGTATTTTTCGTTCTATCAGCCTTTTTTTAAGAATGTTTTCTTTTGCATCATGATATACAGCGAAGTCTGCATAACTCCTTAACCTTGCCCAATCCCCGTCCTTATGTAGAACCCAGTTCCCTTCGATAACGACGATTGGGGCTGTTACTGGAATCGCATTAAGAACCGGTTCATGGATATTCCTATCATAGTAGGGCCAGCTTACAATTTCTCCGGCTGCAAGTTGTTGCACACATATGTTCAAAGCTTCTGCATTATAGGTTTCAGGGGCTCCCTTAATAGACTTCAAACTGCTCGTTTTCCCATCTCTGATGATGGTATGAGAAGAAAGATAGTGGTTTGAATAATGAAAACCATCTATTGGTAGAGCCTGAACATTTTCTAAATCAGAATCCTCTCGAGATAATATTTCCCACAAAGCGACACTTGTAGACTTCCCAGTCCCCGGTGGAGCAGCATATAAGCATATTATTCTCCTTTTTTTTGCGCGATAGAGTGCAGAAAGACGCGATAGTATGGAACGATGAACTTTTTCTACTTCATCAACATTAAAATCAATGGTATTTTCAAATCCGTTTACCAGAAATGTATATTCCATCTTCTACTCCTCGAAAGCTTCGCTTAATTCCCGCTTAAGATCATCACCAGAATACCATGCGCCTGTTCCCATAAGTGAGCAACCGGCAACAATTGAACCTGCTTTTATGCAATCACCGAAATCGTAGCCCTTTACTAAACCATAGAGAAATCCTGCATTAAAACTATCCCCTGCACCTGTGGTATCTACAATTTCTTCGGATTTTTTCAAGGCGGAGGATTTATATATATTTGAACCATCCGTTCCGATGACTCCCTGACTCCCTCTTTTTAGAATTACGGCATGAGCACCTTTTTTTTGGAAAAGCGCTATGAGCTGCTCATCCGATTTTCCGGGATACATAAGACGGCACTCGTCGGCACTGGGTAGAAGATAGTCAACATAGGGAAGAACTTCCTCAAATATATCAGGACGTAGTCCTGATATTCCCCATGTAGCATCCAATAAGGTTATCACCCCCTGCTTTTTTGCTCTATTAAGAAGTCCAGACAAGGGTTTTCCATCAATCATGGGTAGGTTAAATAGATCTGAATATAGTAAATATGAACAGTCAAACAGTGTCTCTTCAGTTAAATCACTATCAGAATATTCTGATAATGATCCATGATAGGAAATGAAACTCCTGTCTGCATCTTCATGAACACCGACAATGACAGTAGATGTATGACCTGTTTCTGAAACAAGAATATTTGTAATATCGACTCCGTTCTCAGATAAGGATTTTACTATCATGTGGCCAAATGGATCATTTCCCACCTTACTGAAAACCGAAACCTCCAGACCAAGTTTGGCTAGGGCTTGAGAGCTGTTTACTGCTCCACCCCCTGCGGAATAGGAGAGATTGTCGACAAATATGGATGTATTCAACTTTGGCTTTGGATAACTCTTTATCGGACTAACAATTAAATCAGCAAGAGCTCCACCTAAACAGTTTATTTTATTGTTTTCTCTTTGTTCGCTTTTCATTCTAGTAGGGCTCCTAGACATTTGATTGCAACATGCAATTATATTGTTAGATGATCTTCACTTGTCAAGGATTAATAATCAAAATTTATCTTCTGTAAGTTTCAAATGGATAATATGAATATATCTTCTGTAAGTTTCAAATGGATAATATGAATATTGTATAACCGAGATTTCCAGTAATTAAGTATAATAAATCTCCAAATAATATATGCGGGATGTTACTTTTTTGATGAATGGATATTCCTGTTTTATCCTGCCAGCTAAGTCGCTTTTCTCATCCACTAGTGTTATCTAAACCCGGGTGGCAGGTTTGAGTCCTCCCCCATGACACTCAATTTTGATAGAGCTTTGAACAATACGTTCTATGATTGCATCCGCAATTGTTGATCCCGATTCTGTTGACAGAGCATATTGTTTTCATTAATATTCGATAATCAAAGTATTTAAAATACTGACAGGTATCTTTTATAAAATAATCATATATAAACCAGGGAGTAAAAGTGGAAAAAAAATCTATGAAGAAGGTGTTTTTGAAATCACTGAAAAGTCTATTAAATGCCCTCCCGATGATGTTCAGCATTGTTTTTTTGATAGGCTTGATGAAATCCTTTGTTTCTTTTGAATCCATTTCACATCTGTTTACCGAAAACAAATTCGTTGACACTGCCATAGGATCCCTGCTTGGCAGTTTCCTAGCAGGAAACTCTATAAACAGTTACATAATTGGTAAAGAAATGGTAGTTGGCGGTATAAGCCTATTTGCAGTAACCGCATTCATTATTTCCTGGGTTACCGTTGGATTTGTCCAGATCCCTGTAGAGAAGGATTTACTTGGTAGCAGGTTTGCCTATACCAGAAATCTCCTGAGTATCCTACTGGCAATCGTTGTTTCCCTGTTAACTGTGGGAACATTAGGAGCTATTGGCTGATGATAGAGAAAAAAGATGGTCACAAAAAGATAGACCAGAAAAAAAAGAAAAAAAAACCTGTTTTCCCGTATTTGTTTTAATATTTATGTTTTTATTTAATCTGATTGACGAAAAAAAATTGAAGAGCGTTATCAGCAGGAGTCCAGGATATATCCAGTACCTTGTAATGACCTTGTTGGGAACGTTCAGCCACGGCCCAATATATGCCTGGTACCCTTTAATGAAAAATTTCCATGATAAGGGAATTTCTTATGGCCCAATTTCCTCTTTCCTGTATGCAAGAGGAATAAAACTAGCCATGATGCCGGCACTGATGACTTATTTTGGTATTAAGTATGCTCTTGTTTTAACGGTATATATGCTTATTTTTGCAAATATTCAGGGCCTCTTAATCGATCTGCTGTTAAGGGAGAAAAAACCTTCATTATCCTGATTTTCTGATTATATAATCCACCTATTTCCGAAACATCATTATTTAATCTGCTTTAAAAACGCCATAAGCTCTTCTTCTGTATTCATTAGATAATCCAGGGGAGAGCTGAGCATTGGATTCAATTTGGAATCCTGAAAAGATGCTCTGATATCCGTTTGGAGGCCTATGAGCATGGTATCTTTATTTTTCTCGTCAGCAGTCTTTTTTTTCACCGGAGCTCTCATTTTTCACATATATTAATTAAGGTTTTCCAATCCTGTTTAAAGGAAACAGTCTGAAGACTACAAATCCTTCTATCCCGGACTCATTGATTGTCATTGGATGCAACAGAGAACGATATACAAAAGAGTTATCCTGCCCTTTAATTAGATATCGATCCTTTGCATGAAGCCCATGCCTTAGATCTACCGAATTATAGCGGTTATCTCCCATGAGAAAGTAGTTATCTTCAGCAATCACATCACCCGAAGGAAAAGGTGGCAGATTTCTGAAATCATAGTAACGAATGATATAATTCAGGAAATCACCGAGAGCTTTTTCCTGATCAGAAATAGTATTTTGAATATCATCAAGGACCTGGTCACTTCCAGCTATAAGATATTCAAGATATTCAAGATTGATAACAATCCAATTGCTTACAGATAAATGGCTTGTATCCAAAGCACTGAACTGTCCCCGCAGCCCACCTTTAACAGCTTCAAGATGATTTTGAACCAACAAGTTCCGGATTCTATCCGCGTTTTCTTTATTAAGGAAGATTTGCTCAATGACAGCGTCTGTATCCAGTAATTCTATCTGTTCATCCCAATATGTGAGAGTCTCTCTCATTTCAAGGTTAATCGGAAGATAACGGAGCCTGTTCAGGGTGTCATCAGGAAGAGTGTACAAATCTGTTTCTGAGTGGATATTTTCTTCCTGTATTACAAACTCATCCTGAAGATCATCTCTGATATAAATTTTATCATTTATAATTTGAATCTGTTCTCCTGGCATTGCCACAACTCTTTTTACAAGAGGATCAGCTTTCTCATTCCCAAACTCATCATATCTATCCAGATTGACTCCGGTAAATGTGACCATATACAAAAACTGAGAAAAAAGATGTTTCAGTTCACTCTCAACTGTTTTTGTGTACTTAGGATTTCTGAATGTAACAATATCTCCTCTATGGATTTTCTGAAGAGGAGGCACTCGGAAACGTGTGAATGGAAGAGCCGGACCTCTCGTTATTTTATCAACAACCGGTCTGTCCTTAACCAGAAATACTGGAAACATTGATTCTGAAGGAATGCTGTAAATCTGAAATAGAAATACATTAATAAGAAGAACAAAAATAACGGCGGAGAGCAAAGCATCGACCCAGCTGAAAATTTCGGCTATAAATCCTTTCTTTTTTTTCCCCCCCTCTTTTTCTTTCTTCTTTAATTCTCTTGAATAAATAAATAACAGGGCGTAAATTATTCCAGTGGAGAAGGATCCGATCTTCCAGGAAAATAAAACCTGTATAATAAAATAAAAAACTGTACTGACAATCAGTAAGCGGCTGTACTTGTTGAATTTCTGCATATGTTTCAGGATAGGGAAATACCGGTATTCTTTCAAGATTACAGAGGCTAAAAAATACTTACTATTTTCGAAGAAATATACAAATTTGCGGAAATGACGGTAAACCCTGGTCTTCAACTTTAATTTTCACAGGATATTGACAGAAAACAAAGATTTAGCTATTATCGCTGAGTACCAATTGCCTGGATGGTGAAATTGGTAGACACGCTAGTTTCAGGGACTAGTGCTCGCAAGGGCGTGGAGGTTCGAGTCCTCTTCCAGGCACTAAAAAAGCTTCAATGACCGTAGGTCGTTGGAGCTTTTTTTATTTCTACAACGCAGGGACTCGAAGCGGAATCCCGATGCGAATACCTGGAGCGTAATCTGACAGGGATGTCAGATTAGGGATGGAGCCGGCCGGTAATGAAGCAGCACGATGCTGCTTCATTACCGGCGAGTCCTCTTCCAGGCACTAAAAAAGCTTCAATGACCGTAGGTCGTTGGAGCTTTTTTTATTTCTACGAAGAGTGGGAATGTCGACCTCCTATGGATGATACATCTGGATTCATAGCAGAATGATATAGAAAATGATTTATACATTTCGGGAGACAGCTCTTTTGGTCTTGATGGTAAAAAGAAGATCAATCCAAATAGACATTCTTACGAGGTCCTACTATTACAACAAGGGTCACGATCTCGCTATCGATGATATCGCAGATAATCCTGTAATCCCCGACTCTGTATCTCCACAGACCTTTTTTATCACCCACGAGTGCTTTTCCCTTTGTTTGCGGGTTTTCCAGTGTTGCTACCTCATCCTCAAGATAATCAAGGATTTTTGACTGCCATTTTTTATCTATCTTTCTAAGCTGCTTCTTGGCTGTTGCCGTAAAATCAACGTTCCAGGCCAAGTTCTTTTCTCATATCATCAATTGAAGTCCAGGGTTCTTCTTTTTCCAGAACGGCAAGGGCCAACAGGTATTCTTCTCTTTCTTCCAAGTAGTTGTTTATGGCTTCTTTCACATAATAGCTTTTACTCCGACCGGTTTCCTTTGCCAGGTGGGACAATTTATCTTCAACAGACGGATCAAGACGTACTGCCAACATTTAAGGCCTCCTTGTGTATAACAAGTATAACGCCTTGACAAAACTGAAGCAATTGGAGTTCTGTATTTTTATGGATATTGACATATTCGGGAAACGATCAAAACAATATATCTCTGATATAGAAAAAGACCTGACTACTGAAGGAGCTGATGCTATTCTAAAGTTTCAGGGGCTAGTATTCGATCCCCTTCCTAGCTTGAATACCCTTTTCAAAGGCATGTTTAATCGGTCTCATCTCCGTGACCGTATCCGCGACCTCTATTATCTCAGCCGGAGCATTCCTGCCTGTTAGAATAATACTGAGATGCTCCGGTTTATTTTTTATGGCTTCGACAACAGCTTCTGTCGGAACATAAGCCAGGTCCATGGCAATATTTATTTCATCAAGAACAAGTAATTTATACGAGCCTTCATCACTCCGCGCTTCTTCAATCATATTGCAGACAATATCCCAGCCTTTCATGGCAGATTCGATATCCTTTGCCTTGTCCTTGCTCTCCCAGGTAAAACCCTCACCGGATATAATATGAGTTATCTCATCAAAGTTCTTGAAAATTTCCTGCTCTCCTGTTTTCCATTTTCCTTTGATGAATTGAACAATTCCAACCTTCATACCATACCCGACTGCCCGGAATGCCGTTCCGAATGCAGCCGTAGACTTCCCCTTTCCATCACCTGTATTGACGATAACAACCCCACGGTTAATTTGAGCTTTATTAATCCCATTGCTATGTTCTTTTTGGACTTCTGCCATATGATTTCCTTGAAATATTTTTTGCTTTTAAAATCTGAGTGTAAATTCAAAAAGACTTAATAGCAATTGAAGATAGGAAAAGTCACAAACCTTTCGTCTTAATCCTCTCTAACGCCCAGAGTGTATACTTCCGGACCTTCCTATCAGGATCCTGTTCCAACTCCTTCAGAATAGCTGTACCTTCGGCGGTATTCAAAGCCTCCAAAGCTTTGCTTACACTGATCCTTACTTCCTGATTGGGATCCCGGGCAGCCAGCACTATGCCTCTGAACGCCGCCTTTGTCCTTACAGCAGACAAAAAGTCCGCAGCCTCTTTCCGGACCCTGGGATCTCTGTGCTTCAGTTTTCGAATATTAGATTCTACATAGCCTGATGATTCCAGAACATCCGCGATATAATGATAGAGAGAAGGAATATCCTCTTTCAGAAGCTCCACCATCAGTCTTTCCCCGTCGATACCCATCATTTCTACAGAACGACTTATATCATCTCTCAACTGTGGTCCGGCATCTTTGAACTGTTCAACCAGGATCGTCAGACATTTTTTATCCCGCTTCTTACTTAATCCCTCAATACATTCAAATTTTAATTCACCATCCTTGTCTATTTTCTGAACCAGGATTTCAACGGATTTAGGATTTACAGACCTGGAGAGCCCGATGATTGCCGCTCTTTTTACAGATATAACTTCATTCTCATCGTTGAGCTGCAGATCAAGTTTCTGCAATACGGCATCACTACCGAAAGATCCAAGAGCTTTTGCCGCTTCAAGCCTGACATTTTCAACAGGATCACGGAGCATTGCCGCACTCTTATTCAGCTGTTTCGTATCTTTATAATCTACCAGAGCCCAGATACAGGCTATCCGAACTTCGGGGTTGGCATCGGCCAGGCCCTCCTGAATTTTCTTGAGAAAGGTTTTCTTTTCAGTAGCGGGGAGACAAACAATAAGAGACGCACGACTCTGTGCATCTACAGAGTTCAGAATAGCTTCCACCCTCTCATCAAAAAGTTTCTCCGCATAGGAGGAACTCAGCATTTTTGCGAATTCCTTTCCCTCTTCCAGAGGAAGAATGGACAGATTTTCCAAGATGGTCTGCAGGCAGTACTCTTTTTTCATCTCCCCCAGAATTTTCAGAGCTTGGATTCTAACAGGATGAGAATAGGCTGTCCGCCCCTTGTTGATAATATCCAGAACTATTTCCAGGACTTCAGGCTGCGGCATTTTCAATAAAGCGGCCCTCAGATCATCCTTCAGTTCAAAGTCCTGATCTTTGAGGTATATTTCCAGTTGGGGCAGAGCAATGAAACTACTACGTTCGGGGATCCACTGCAAAGCCCCTGCCATGAGCACACTATCCCCTTTGACAGAATCCATCTCCTCTATCAATAGAATCAGAGCATCATCATTTCCATGCAGGGAAATACATTCCAGAGTGTTTCTGTAAATTTCGATAAAGTCAGCATCTTTTTTTTGATCCTGCGATAGTTTAAAGACCTTTATCGCAAGAGCCAGCAAAGCTTTTTGGTTTGTTATACCTTTAAGGAGTCTGGAAGCAATCAACAGTGTCCCGGGATTATCCACTTTTTCAACATCATATAAAAACCTGGTTACATTAACGTCTTCAGCATGCTTAAGAAGAGTAAAATTCCTTTCCAGTCCCTTCTGATCACTCAGATGACTCTCTTTAAAAAGACGGCTTAAAATCCCACAATTCTGGAGAAAAATGGCCGCACTCTGGCGGAGTTCCAGATTATCCGTTTCGAGATTTTTCATGGCAAAATCCCGATCCTCTTCAGAGTCCTTTTCCAGTAGCTGCAGGATATGCAAGGATTGTTCTGTCTTGAAATTTTCATTCTTCCAGCTGTAGAAAGAGTGAAAATCCTTCATTATCCGCTCTTTGGAGGCTTTCCGCACCTCCAATGACGGGTCATTCAGCAAATGACTTTTCATATCATCAAAAAGAAAAGACCCACTTGTACTGATTTCTTTTGCATCATAAGGCTTGGCATCCTTATCTATTTCTCTAACAACTGTGGCCCGGACCAGAGCATGGGAGTCATCTAAAGATTCCCACACAGAACGATCGGAACGAGGATCACCATCATGAAGCAGTATTTTAATTGCAAAATATCTGGCAGCCCATTCCGGATCTCCTGTCATCTCTCGAATTTCATCCATCCTATCCTGAAAAAGAACCATGGCCTTATCTCCGTCAAAGTCCTTTCCCCTGCTGGAAAGGGCAATCTTTCTTAAAATCAGCAAATCTTTGCTTTCATTGATATACAGGACAAGCCGGTCCGCTACCTTCTTGTTATTCAGTGCTTTTTCAAAAACCGTAAAGAGACCTGTTTCAGGAATAAATTCCAGTATCCAGTCCAAGTTCTGCATACTCCCGCTACGGGAGAACTGATCAATCCAGAATGTTCCCAGATGAAGCAAGTCCGGTAGATTGAAATCGGATGTCCGGGATATTTCCGTTATCCCCCTGGATTTTCTGCAAAGATACTCAAAGGAGTATTTTTCCAGCAATTGAATACTGCTTCTACTTTCTGCTGCTTCCTTCAAGAGTTTTTGAAAAATCTTTTTCCTGCGGAATACTAGAAAATGCAAAACAGATAAACCGGCAATGACAAGCGCGGCCGCAATGATGTAATAAAAAGCTAATTCTGAAAATAATTGTTTGAGCTGATCCATAATCCGTCCTTCTTATGCCATACCGGCAACGTTATATATCTCAATTGGTTTTATTTTTCCCTTTACTTTGACGGCTGCTCTCTTTTCCAGAATGAAACGATCATCAAGATGCAGTCTTGTCTCCTCTGTAATGATAATCTCCCCGGCTTCCGAAACACCTTCCAGCCTGGCCGCAAGGTTTACGGTATCACCGATAACCGTATAGTCCATTCTTCTTGAACTGCCCAGATTTCCCGCAACAAGATCTCCCGTATGCATCCCGAAACCGACCGCCAGATGTTCTGCTTTTCCGTGGAAAAAATTTCTTTTTGTGGATTTTACAAGATTCTGGATTTCTACGGCACAGGAAACAGCTTTTATGGCATCCTCTTGTTCATTTACCATAGGAACCCCCCAGGCCGCCATAATACAATCACCGATAAATTTATCTATATAACCACCATATTTGATAATAATCTCCACGGCTTCCGTAAAATACTCATTCAAAACATCAATAATATATTCCGGCGTTTTATCCTCGGAAAAAGATGTATAACCGCGGATATCAGCAAAAAAAACCGTTGCATGTTTACTACCTCCCCCAGGTTTAACCAGTTCAGGAGAATCCATCAGATTCTGAACAATATCATTGGAAAGATAGCGGGCAAACATATCTTTGATGACTCTCCGGTCCTCTTTTGCCACAGCTGCAGATTCTTTCAGCTGCCGCTCTTTAGACTGATCTGTAAAAAGCAGGGTTAATCCTCTGTGTTTTCCTCTGATTCCCCGCAAGGGAGATATATTCAGAGAAAAATCCATATCCCTATTATCTTGAGGCCGTTTATAGATACCTTCCAGACCCAGCAGCTCCTTTCCTGTATCTCTTACCCTGTCAAAGGAGTTCAGAATTTTTTTACCTATGGCTTTTTCAAAGACTTTTTGAATATCCAGGCCCAGATGCTCTTCTGTAAGATTCAGACTCTCTTCCGCCTGTCTGTTAAAATATTCAATCCGGTCATTCTCATCTGTTGTGATTAAAAGGTTCGTCATGGAAGAGAAAATACTTCTCTGATAATGTTCCAGTTCTTCTACCTGTTTTACATAATCCCTCAGCTCTCTATACAACCGGGCATTATGGAGCATTCCACTGGCCTGCCTGGAAAATGATTTTATAAAATTGAAACTGGCACTGGTATAATAGTTTTCTTTCCGGGAGTTCAGAAACAGAACTCCCATATTCAGTTTTTTTGTAATAATAGGAAGGGCAATCCCGCTGTTCATCTGTGCATTTAGAAACAGATCGTGAAAGGCCAGTTTCTTTCTTTCCTGAAGAACAAGCGCCATAGAACTCTCCTGAAGGAACTCTATAAGTTCTGACTGTTCCGGAATTTCAGCAGGAATGATAAAATTTCCACGTTTATACATCATTTTCAGATCAGAACGGGAGGATTCATAATCTTTAAACAGATAGAGTGCTGCCAGATCTGAATGGGTAATATCAAGAGACTGTTCAACCAGAACAGAGATAAGAGGTTTCAATTCGTATTCTCCAGAGAGGAGAGTGCTGGCTCTAAGCAGTTCATCCAGGACAGTTTGTTCATTAATCATTAAAAAACTCCCTCTTATGGACAGTGGATATCTTTGAAATAATATAAGAGAAAAATTGCACTTACAAGGATTTAATAAAACTCTTCTCTTACTGAAAACTTCGGATGACCTCCTCCATAGTTTATGTTATCATGTCCGAATCAACACAGGAGACAAAAGATGAAAGAAGATACCATTATTCGGGAGAATCCTGGTAAAAAGAAAATAATCTCCTTTCTGACAGGCCGCGGGGTCATAACTACGCTCTCCTCGGATAAGCTCGGAAAATCCTATATAATCGACAGGGAATCAGTTTTAATCGGGAGAGATCCCAGTTGTGATATCTGTATCGATGATCCTCTCATAAGTAAAGTTCACAGCCGTTTTACGGTTGAAGAAGATAAAATCTTCCGAATTGAAGACCTGGGATCAACAAACGGTACGTTTTTAAATAAAAAAAAGCTTTCCAAGCCTTCCCAGCTTCACTATAGTGACCGAATTGTTCTCGGTGGAACAATCTTCAGGTTTTTTATTGAAGAAGCCCTTGATAAAACAATGTGATATCAGGAGAAAAATATGTCTACAGGAAAATTACCCATACTGGTTCAACAAACTTATAATGGAATTAAGAAAATTATTGAGCTGGGAGATTATGATGACCATGGACAGCTTCCCTCTGAGAATATTCTCTCTGAAAGACTGAATGTCAGCCGGGCAACAATTCGGACAGCCCTGGCTAAACTTGAATATGACGGAGTCATTAAAAGGATTCATGGCAAGGGAACATTCATCAGAGAAAAATCCATAAATCTTGAAACATCCCTTCAGGAAAAATGGGATTTTATTCCCATGCTCGAAGAGAATGGCAGAAAAGTGAAAATTGAACTTCTCGGTATCAAACAAAGAACTGCCGGAACCAATGATGCCAACCTCCTGAATGTCAGAAATACAACAGAAATCATTGAAATAACACGCCTGTACCTGGCAGATGGTCAACCGGTCATCTATTCCCGGAATATATTTTCAAAAAGCTTCCTTAACAAAAGCGCTGACCCCATTCTCATGAACTATCAATGCACAGCTTATGAACTATTTCAGGACTACTTTACAGAACATGCCGAAAGTTCCTTAACGGATCTGCTCCCGGTACTACCTAATGAAATAGTAGCGGAAAAACTGCAGATTGAATCCTCAACACCCATCCTACTCTTTAAAGATTTCTTTATCACAAAGGGAGAACACATCCTGCTGGCTGGAGAAAACTATATGCATGATAAACTGCTGAAGCTCCGCTTTTTAAGCAATCCTGTCTGATCGGAAACTTCAGGTATTAGAATATTTCTAAATTTGATAGTACAGTTGTATAATAGAAACAGACGTTTCAATACCGATATTATTAAAAGAGGCCTTATCAATGAAAAAGTATTTGATCCGATTTTTACTGGGAATCTGCTTTATCGGCTTGATTTCAGCACAAGAAAGCCGTAGCATCACTATTACAAATAATCTGAGTGATTCTATTTACTATCTGTACTTTTCTTCCAAAGGAGAACAGGGCTGGGGAAATGACCGCCTTGGCGATGATATTCTTGAAATTGATCAGACTATTACTATTGATCTAGACACAGAAAACTCCAGCACTGTTATCAATCTGATGGCTGAAGATGAAATGGAAAAAACATATAGAATTGATAATATCAATCTTCTTGAAGCGGATACTATTGTTATCACAGATGAGGATTTCATACCCTTTGGCGGTAGAAATCCGCTTGTCCGAAGCCTTAGCTTTTTTAATGAAACCGGTGAGGATCTCTATTACCTCTATGTTTCATCCAACAGCTCCATGTATTGGGGTGATGATATTCTAGGTGAAGAGGTCCTCTATAATAATGAATCCTATACGGTAGAACTTCCTATTGACGCAGACTATCCCCAACATGACCTGATGGCCGAGGGAGAGAGCGGATCCAGCTATGAAATTCTGAATGAAAACCTTATTGAACAGGACAATATTTATTTCACAGAAGAAAATTTGAGTGAGTCCGCTGATGACTACGATGATTATAACGACGACGACTATGATAGTTACGAAGATGACTATCATGAAGCGTATCTGGAAGGGTACAGGGAAGGCTACAGGGAAGCATGGAAAGAAGCTTACAGACTGGGATTCCAGGATGCAAGAAAAGGAAGTCTTGAGAATTAGGATATAATCCGACCAGCTATAAAAGAGCTGGTCTTTTTTTAGTTTATCTTTGTCAGTTTTTTCAGGAGAAACTCTTTATTTTCACTGACATAATCTTTCAGATTTTCAAAATCATCCGCCGATTCCGACGCTGCTCCTGATAAAATGAGAACGCGGTTCGCCCATTTAAACCAGAGGTAGTGCTTTTTTGAAACAGGCCGGTATCCACTTGTTGTCATACGGGCGTCCATAGCGGAATCCAGATCAATATGGTTAGCCGTTCCCGTCAGATAAAGGACATCACCGTCTACCAGCAGTATTATGACACAGCGTTTAAAACCACTGGACAAAGCATCATCGTTCCGAAACCCTTCCAGACGCAGATCCAGAGACCCGAGTTTAAAATTATAGCCTTGCATACGCAGAGCTTTTCGAATGGCCGCTACCTCACTGCGGACTTCCCTTATAACATCTTCGTTCGTTCTGTTGGATTCCAGTCTATGTCTCAAATCTCTCAGATGTGACTCATATTGATAAAAAATCTTTGTATTATTGGATAGAAAGATTGTGGTATCAGACAAAAGAGTCCAAGCTGATGAGAAATATTCATTAAGATTATTCAGGACACGAGAGACTTTTCTTGCTATCATATTATTCAAGTATATAGTTATTAATACAAAATCGTGAGTATAAAAAATTAAAATTCATATAAGATTGGAGATGATTTGGTCGTTCTTGTTCTGTCTGACATACACGGAAACTTCCACGCATTGAAAGAAGTTCTGAATAAAGCGGCAAAATACAAGTGGAAAGAGCTTTGGTTCCTGGGAGATATGGGTGGATACGGTCCCCGCCCGGAAGAGTGCTTTCAACTGCTGAAACAGAAGAATTCAGTATTTATCCCGGGAAATCACGACCTGTACCTCTCTGGACAACTATCGGGTTCCTCTTTTTCAGAAGAAGCCAGGCGATCTCTTATAACAAACAGGGGGCTTGTAAAAAAAAGCACTGTAGAAGTACTGAAAGATCTCCCTCTGAAACAGACAAGAAAGGGAATAACCCTGGTTCACGGCAGCCCGGAGAATCCCGCATTCGACTATATTCTCAATGAAACAGATGCTATCAGAAATTTTTCGGCCTTCAAAGGCAGCTGTTGCCTTTTCGGACATAGTCATGTTCAGGAGTACTTCAAATTGACCCAAGATGAACTTGACTGGCAAAGACCTGAAAACGGAACTATCATCAATTTTAAAAAGAGCCGAATCCTTATCAACCCCGGAAGCATTGGGCAACCGAGAGACAGGGATCCCCGCGCCGCCTGGGGACTGCTGGATACCAGAAAAAAAGAGATGACCTTTTTCAGAACCGACTACGATATTACTGCAACTCAAAGGGAGATGCAGAAAATCGGCTCTTCTGAATTCCTGATTCAACGCCTTTCACAGGGGATTTGATTACAGAATCTGAACATATCCTTCCAGGATGGATTCCAGAATTATTTCATCCATGCGACTGCTATAATCCGAAAGAGATTTTATATCTGAAATTTGCCGTGGTGATTTTAAATAATTTAAAAATGCTAAGCGATCATCATCCACTTGTTCCAGACAGAATTCCCATTCCCTGCTCCAGAAAATCCAATTGCTGTCACTACTTTCGTATTCCTCAGTAATATCTCCACTACCACTTTCCAGAAGGTTCAGCAACTCCAGGGGGTGCATGCCAAATGATTCTATCCTGACGCTTGGATGAAGAGATATCAGACACTCCTCTTTCAGCTCAACTCCATCCTCGGGTGTGAGGGCTGTCTCTGGGAGTTCTTCCAGAAAACTCTGAATATCCAGAAGCTGTATCAGATCGCGAATAACACGAAATTCTTCATAGAGCTCTTTTATTTCATATAAATCTTTCAAAAACAGGACAATACATTCCTGTATGGATTCTTCATTAATAGAGAGACTGCAGGTCTTTTTATACTTCAACCATTGCTCAATTAGTACAACAGCTTTTAATTCCAGTTCAAAACAGGCTCTGCAAAACCAGCTAACAGCTTTTCCCGTATTGTACAGTTCGTTTGTACCATCCGATAAAATGCCGGCCTTTTTAATATCCTCCGTAGTCATACGGTCCGATTCAAGAATCAGATAAGGATCAGACTTCTGATGGCGCAGCTTGAAATCTGAGGCATGGTCAAAAAGAACAGTTCCCGGCAGAACGGCTAGGGGAAAAAGATCCAGATGATTCGGTTCCAGAGAGAGCGCATAGCTTATGGACTCTCGGAATCCATCCAGACTCTCCCCGGGCAATCCATAAATAAGATCAAGACCGTAAGAAATTCCATAACGGGATAACAGCTCCATCTTCTCTCTGAAGTCTTCAGGATTTAGAGATCTGTTTACATTCCTCAATACCCGGTCAGAACTGCTCTGTAGTCCAATCTGCAGTGTACAGGGAATGGTTGAAAAAGCTTCGGCTGTTTCTTCATCCAGGAATTCAGAACGGATTTCGAAATAGTAATATGTTTCAGGTGTGTACTCTGCGAGAAGCTTCAGGATTTCCAGAACCCTCTTTTTGCTGGTATTAAAGGTGGGATCCAGAACAAAAACCTGAGTGATTTTATTATCACGTATCATCTCCAGTTCCGCCACAATACGGTCCATTTTCAATGTACGGGGCGTTCCCAGTCCCTTGGATTCAAAACAAAATTCGCAGGCAAAGGGACATCCTCTGGAAAGCTCCCAGAGCAATCCCGTATTCTGGCTAAGATCCAGAGCACCACTGAGTATTGGTGATGGAAGAGCATTAAAATCATGGCAGACAGCCGTAACTGCAGGCTTAAGATTTTCAGTCCAGATACCAGCTAGTGATGGGATCGGTTTTTGCTCTGAAATAGCATCCAGAATACCTGAGATGATCAGCTCTCCTTCCCCTTCCATGACAATATCCGTAAGAGAGGAATTCAAAAATCCTCCCGGATCTGCACTTACCTCCGGACCTCCAGCAAGAATCTTAATATGAGCATGACTTTTTTTTAGCGCCGCAATAGTCTCGACAACAACAGGGCGGTTCCATAAATAAACCGAAAAACCTATGACATCAGGATTTTCTTTCATAAGATCCTGAGAAATCTCTTCTGCAGATTGCTCAAGATAGTAATTTTTTATTTCGACATCGTGGTTTGTCACAACAGCTTTCAAACAGGCTGCGGCTAAAGGAATAGACCTTGTAGAATGTTCTAGATGAACCGTTACCAATAGTAATTTCATAGTATAATCAGTGTATCAGAAGAGCCCAGCTTACAATAGTATTCAAATCCCGGAGTATTCAAATCCCGGCTATCATAATTCCTCTGGGGATTATGATCCCTCTGCTTTCCCCTTCCTGTCTAGGTACATCTTTACCATTTCAGCCGCTTCCAAACTGATCCCGGCTTTCCTGGAAATTTCTTCTGCTTTAGCTTCATAAAGATTTTCCATGGAGCCGAAGCCTATGAGCAGTTTTTTACTCCTGCTGGGACCAATTCCTGGAATATTTTCCAGAGAGCTGAGGGAAAGGGTCTTTTTCCGCAGCTTCTGATTGTGCTCGGTGGCAAAGCGATGGGTTTCATCACGCACATGCTGCAGGATTCTGAGAGCCCGGTCTCCTTCCGGCAGGTCTATGGGCTCTTTCTCTCCCGGGAGAAAGATCATTTCCTCTTTTTTGGCCAAGCCGGCAATTGGAATGGACAGCCCCAAAGCCTGGATAACACTCCATGCGGCATTTACCTGTCCCTTTCCACCATCAATAAGAATCAGATCCGGCTTATCTTTGCCTTCATTCATTATGCGCGTATAACGCCTGGCAACGGCTTCACTAATGGCTTTATAATCATCAATATCCCCTTTCAGAGATCGAATATTGTAATGTCTGTAGTTCTTCCTGTCCGGCTTCCCATCCTTAAAAGAAATCAATGAGGAAACTGTAAAATGCCCGTCCAGCTGGGCAATATCAAATCCTTCTATTCTTCGGGGGATGCTTTTCAGCCCCAGTAGAGTTTTCAGATCTTCCAGAGCCGGTTTATTACCCATATCCTGCAGCTTCCGGGCCAGGTCCATACGAGCATTCTCTACAGCCATATTTAAAACTGCCAGATCCCTCTTTGATACGGGAAGTTCCAGCTTCAGATTTTCAGCACCGGCAACTTCCTTCTTCAGATACTCCTCAATCAGCGCCCTTTCCTTAAGAGGAACAAAGACTCTCTGTGGAAAGTCCCGGTCAACTGAAGAATAGTAACTGAGAATAAACTCCTGTATAGCTTCATTTTCAGTTCCATAGTACTCATTTCTGAAGGTTTCCTTTCCCAGAAGTTTTCCCGATCGCATCTGAATAACTGCAAACGCATAAAAATTACCCGCGACGTCCACTCCGATATAATCGCGGCTCTCCTCTTGAAAGTCTTCCACTTTCTGTTCCATCTGCAACTTTTGAATACTGAGAAGAAGATCTCTTATATCCGCAGCTTTTTCAAATTCCAGAACATCCGAAGCTCTTTTTATTTCCCTTAAAAGATCTTTCTCTAGTCCGACAGTTTTCCCGGAAAGCAGATTTTTAGCTCTATTAATGTTTTTCCGGTAATCTTCTTTACTAATCAATCCACAGCAGGGAGCGCTGCACTTAGCCATATGATAGTAGAGGCAGGGGTTTTCCCTTTTTTTCATTTTTCGGCAGCGGCGAAGAGGAAACATCTTATTGATAAGAGCCATAGTCTCATCCAGAACTTTGACGTCAGGATAGGGCCCATAATAGCGGGATCCATCTTCAATAATTGTCCTGGTCCTGAAAATTCGGGGAAACTCTTCGTTGGTCACCCGTATCACGGGATAACTCTTTCCATCTTTCAAGTTGATGTTATACCGGGGATTCCATTTTTTGATCAGGTTATTTTCCAGAAGCAGCGCTTCGTACTCCGATGCGGTAACAATATGATCAATATGATGTATCTTGGTAAGCAGAGTTTTGGTCTTTATATCTTTTTCCCCGGAGAAATAAGAACGGACCCGGTTCTTCAATTTTAGAGCTTTACCGATATATATGATCTTTTCATGCTCATCTTTCATGAGATATACCCCCGGACTTAGGGGGAAATCCTTAATTTGATTGATAAGTCTGTTAACTCTTTCTTTACTGTTTTCCATAAATCTCCGATATTATACGTAATCAACTACTATGAAAAAAGATTTATATACCATTTTTATCAGTATAATTCTTCTCATTTGCACGAATTCCGTCTTTTCTGAAGTCATTACTCTGGGAAATGAAGACGACTGGGTCGGAACAGAACTTAATAATCTTGAAACCACTCCCGGAAGGGGCGGTTTCATGGATATGGTGATTAAAACGACAGAATTGTCCTCCCGGAAAGACACAGACCTTCTGCTGCCCTTCAATCATGCCGAACAATCTGACAGTACTGGTCATTACCGCATTCTGGAAAATCCTGATTACAATCAGGAGTATAGCAAAACCGGTTCAGGGAGTGCCGCATTTTTCAGTGGTAAAAAAATGATTCTTCAGCCGGAACAGGGAGCCCTGTTATCCGCATACACCAACTGGGAAGATTTTACCATAGAATTCTGGCTCTACCCCGCCAATCCCCGGGAAGGCGAACAGATACTGCAGTGGAAGGGTCTCGGCCGTTCGGAAAACCAGATATACTCTCAGATAATTCAATGTCATTTTCTGAATAGAAAACTTGTCTGGAGTTTTGATAACTTTTTTCAACTTTCCGAATCCCCCTTCTCACATTATGAAATTTCTGGAGACCCTCTTCTACCCAGGCAGTGGCATCACCATATACTCCGTTACTCCAGCAGTACAGGTATGCTTGAATATCTGATCGACGGAATTCCATCGGCCATAATTTATACAACAGAATCCGGCCACGAATCCCATACTGTATTTACCCCCCGTATCGGTGAAGAACCGGGGGAATTGAAAATCGGAGAAAATTTTACCGGGTTTATTGATGAATTCCGTATTGATACCCTATTTATTGAAAACCGCTCCCTTAACCGATATTACAAACCGGGATACGGCCTTTCAAACATAATGGATCTCAATTATCCCGGTTCCAGCTTGCAAAATTTTGATATTACCCAGAATACTCCGGGAAATTCAGAAATATTCCCTTATTTTTATATTGGTGATGATCGCCTTGAGGCTGAACATATCTATAGTGATTTTAATGGTGAAGATTCCATACTCAGCCCTGATTCCAAATGGAGAAGCTTCAAAGATTTTAATTATGAATCCAAGGGACGTTTTCTTATCATCTCTTTCCTGCTCTACCCGGATTTGAAAATTGACCGATCTCCGCGTATTTCATCAATTACCATAGAATATACACCTTCTCTTCCCCCCTTACCCCCTTCCCAGATCAAGGTTAAAAGAGGCAGTGCCGGAACTGTAAATCTATCATGGAAGCCTTCACCCTCTCCGGATGTAAAGGGATATCTTGTATTCTTTGGTGAAAAGCCCGGTGAGTATATATACCAAGGAAGTGCCATGAATACAGAAGGGGACAATCACATTCAAATAGACGGTTTATCGCCGTTTAAACAATATTTTTTCTCTGTTAAGTCCTATAATAAAGGAGAGATCCCACAATTTAGTGACTTTTCTGAGGAAATTTCTATTCGGCCTTAAAGGTAAAAACAACGATGTCTGACAGTACGAGCCAATACAATAAGGCGGTATCCGCCTATCTCCTTGAAGACTACTCACTTGCTGAGAAATTAACAATGGACCTGATCTCTAAGTACGGAGATAAGCCTGTCTATAGTATTCTTATGGGAAATATTTACCAGGCCAATGACGAAGCCGAAAAAGCTTCCGGCTATTATCGGAAAGCCCTGGAACAAACACCGGAAAATCCAGAAGCCTATAATAATATTGGAGTCGCTTACAAAAAAAGTGGCGATTTCAAAAAGGCCCATACTGCCTTTTCTCAAGCAGCACAACTGGCCCCGGACCGGGCGGATATCTGCTATAACATGGGAAATCTTTATAAACAGTTTGAAGATTTTGAAAATGCGGAAATATGGTACAAAAAGTCCATAAGCATCGATCCTTCCTATATCAATTCATATAATAACCTGGGAACAATTTTTGAGAAAAATCATGACCTGGAAAAAGCAGAAAATATTTATAAACAGGCTCTCTCTATAGATAAAAATAATGCGACTCTTCATTACAATCTTGGAATTACCTATGAAGATAGGGGAAAGTTGGAAGATGCCCAAAACCAATATGAAACCTCTCTGAAATTCCGCCCCGGCTGGACCCCAAGTCTTAATAACCTGGGATCGGTTCTTCAAAATCAGGGTAAGACCAATGACGCCGAAAAGAAATTTAATCAGCTACTGAAGAAAGATCCGGAAAATGTGCATGCCATGACAGGCCTCGGATCCATCCATGCCGAACGGGGAGATACGGATAAAGCCAGAAGATTCTTTAAGAAGGCTCTCTCCGTCGATCCAAGCTATAAATCGGCCACCATAAATCTGAAAAATGTTTATCTGCAGGAAAATTCTCTTCATGAAGCACTGGAAGAGTTAAACAGACAAGCCACCTATCATCCGGAAGATGTGGATATTCAATTTCAGATAGGATCGCTCCTTATACGGCTTGATAGAAAAAAAGAAGCCGTGCAAGTTTACAGCCGGGTTCTGGAAAGACAAGCTGATAATCTGAAAGCCTACAAGGCTCTGGCTGAACTGTATGCGGACATGGAACGGCCTGACCTTGTTCGCTCCTGTGTTATAGAAATCCAAAAAAGAGATCCTTCTGATAAAGATATTTTTAAAAAACTGGCCACAACATATCTGAAGAAAAATCGCCTGGAAGAGGCTGAAAAGTATATCGATCAGTATCTGGATTCCTATCCGGATGATAAAAAAGCACTACGGATCAAAGCATCCATTCTTCAGCGTTCATCCGATCATGCCGCTGCTGCAGCTATCTATGACAAGATTGGAAATGATCCGGACCTTCATAACGATCCTGCACTCTTAACTGATATGGCAGAAGCAATCTTGAACGGATGCGTCAGATAACAATTCGTGATTCATCCCTTGAAAGAGAACAGGAAGATCTCGCGGATTCGTCCTCCAGCCAGATCCCTATTGAAGAGGAAGATGCTATCAGCCTTCTGGATATTTCCGCCATGGAACCTGTTATCCGGATCAATGAAGAGGATGACACCCTTATCCTGGAAGAAGAAACTGAAGATCTGACAGAACAGTTTGTAGAACTGGAAGATGAAATAGAGGAAGAAGAACCTATGACTGTGGAAGCGGAAATTCCGGAAGAGTCTGCTTTTCCCCAACAGCCCTATCCTGGAGAAATACCAGCAAATCCTCCTGAATTACCTCTTGGGGAGAGCTATTCTCCTGAACCTCCCGCTCAGAGGACCCGGAATATCCGCAGTACCCGGAATATCCTAACAACATGGAAAATGATCATGAAGAGCAGGATGATGAGGGAGAAAACAAAAAAGACAGACAGGATGAAGAAAAACTGGATATTGCAGGAATGATGGGATATCTCTTTGAGCTGTCCCATGAACTTCCGGAAGACAAAAAAGAAATTCTAATAGAGAAATCTATTCCTCTGAAAATGGCTTCTGTTATTAAAAGACTGTCTGGAGGGGGCCATTTCCAAGAGAAAGTATCCCGTTATGACAGAAGAAACCGTAATAGAAAAGATAACGAAATCAATGAGATAAAATTCGGTGATTCAATCTCGGCCTTTCAGCATTTAACAGATCAGCATCCGGATCAACTGATCAGCTCAGCATTCAAAAAGAAAATGGATGAGCTGATGACCAGGCTGAAACCATATCTGTAATTGACGTTTCTGTTTATTGTCCGGACTCTGGATAGCCAGGTCTATGATAAAATTGACCTGTTAAAAATTAATTGAAACTATTCAATTTTCTTTATATTGGAGGATCCGGAGCTGATAACACGGATCAAATCGGAACAGCTGACAATTTTATCATCTGGCAGATCAATTTCCAGACTAACATCGCTTCCAAATTCTTCATTTGAAATTTCCGCTTTCTCCTGAAGAACAGCTTTTTTCACCGAATCGTAATTATGATAAGAACAGACAATACGAAATCGAGTTCTTTCTATCTTTTCAATAGCTTCCACTTTCTCAAGAACAGTTTGAGCGGATTTTGTATAGGCCTGAACCAAGCCTCCCGTTCCCAGCTTGATCCCCCCGAAATAGCGGATAACAAGTATAAGAATATCCGTCATAGCACTGCCTTTCAAAACCTCCAGAACAGGCCTTCCTGCCGTGCCATGGGGTTCGCCGTCATCACTGAATCCAAAAACCGAACGAGAATTGCCCAAAATATACGCCCACACTACATGACGGGACTGAGGATGTGCCATTCTGGTTTCCTTTATAATGGATCTGATTCTGTCAGGATCGTTGACAGCTAAAGCCACGCTAATAAAACGGGATTTTTTTTCTACAAACTCCGATTCTGCCGAATGGGAGGGGATATAAACTCTTTCCATAAAGATCAACACCATTTCAAAAAAATGTAATATAATAATTATTAGTACAATAAGTCATTACACCTCAATATTCAAACTATCAAACATAAAAAATATAGACTATGCATTGTATAATGAGTAATTTAGTATTATTATACGAAATTCTCAATAATAAGATAGTTAGACTCTTATAGTACTAAGGAGCAAGAGTGATAAAAAAAGATTTTCCTAAGATACACTACTATGATCAGGACTTTGTCGATATATATAACCGCTCCTGGGCTTGGATTCAGGATTACTGGTTTAAAGGCGACCCGGAATTAAATATAAAGAATAGTTTTTTCAATTATAAAGAGTATGAAACAATAAATCTCTTTGAATCTGCTGTCTCGACTTTTTTTCTTGTTTATTATAACAATAAATATGCCGTTGCTCCCATGCTGGACAATTTTTATGCCCTGCAGGAAGAAAATGGCGCCATCAGATTGAATTATGATCTGAAGGAAGGAAAGCCTGTTTTTACTGAAAATAATCCGGAGGGAGTTTCTCCTCCTCTTCTGGCCTGGGTAGAATATAATCTCTATCACAAGGTAGGGCAGAAAAGACGGATTAAAGAAGTCATGCCCTATCTGGAATTATACTACAGCTGGCTGGATGAAACTTTTAAAAATCCTGAGACAGGTTTGTATCATGTGCCCCTTGAAGCAACCATGATGGATAACGCACCCCGTGAAGAAATGTACTATCCTGTAGATTTTAACTCACAACAGGCGCTTAACTGTCTTTATATGTCTGCCCTTGGTGATATTCTGAACGATAAAGAACTGAGTTTTAAATATAAGAAGCAGTATTTTTCACTTAAAACCAGAATTAATAGCCTTATGTGGAATCAGGATGATTCTATTTATTATGATCTTGATAAAGAACAAAATCAGATTAAGGTAAAAACTGCTGCTGCGTTCTGGCCTCTCCTTGCGGAAATCCCTAATGAGGCAAGAGCGGAAGATCTTATTGAACTTCTGAAAGATCCGGATCACTTTGGAACGGATAACCCCTTTCCCTCTCTGGCAGCCAATGAACCCGCCTTTAATAAAAAGGGTGACGGATTTAATGGTTCGGTTTATCCCTTTTTGACTTTTATGATAATCAAAGGACTGGAAAAATACGCCCGTTACGATTTTGCGAGAGAGTGTGCCATTAGACACCTCTACTATGTACTGGATACTTTTCATCCCGATGGAAATAAGAAGGGAACTCTATGGGAAGCTTATGCTCCTCTTAATGAGGGTCCTGCTGTCTGGGAAGATGAATCCCGTGAAAATAGACAGCTTTATCTTTCCTATACCGCTCTTTCCACAATTACTCTAATGATTGAAAACGTGGTGGGTCTTTATATTTCACTTCCCCGCAAAACGGTGGACTGGATTGTTCCTACACTGGAACTGATGGGAATTGAAGATCTTTCCCTGAAAAGGAATATGATTACAATTCTCAGTAATAAAAGTGGCCGCGGATGGGAAATCAGACTGGAATCTGAAAAGCTTTATTATTTTACCATTGATATACTGGGTAAAAAGAAAAAGACTCTTCCTATTCCTTCTGGAAAATGTTCCATGCTTATAGATAAGCTGTAGAACTTATATCTTATAAATTGAATGGGGCTGTTGCAATTCTTACTTCTGCAACAGCCCCTTTTTTTATGCCTGTCTAATTATTCATCATCACTTGAAAATTTCATCCTTCCTTTCAGGGCTCTGGAAATGCTCATCTTATCGGCATATTCCATATCACCACCAACGGGGAGACCCGAGGCTATTCTCGTTATGACCAGATCATGGTCTTTCAGAATATGCCGGATATAGAGGGCTGTTGAATCTCCTTCCAGTGTCGGGTTTGTTGCTAGTATAAGTTCCTTTACACTGGAATGATCTATTCTATCAACTAGCTTGTCAAAACCTAATTCTGTGGGTCCTACGCCGTCCAGTGGTGATAAAACTCCGTGAAGAACATGATAAAAACCCTTAAAATCTCCTGTACTCTCTATCATCTGTACATCCTGAGATTCCTCTACGACACAGAGAAATGTAATGTCTCTGTCAGTTGCCGCACAGATATCACAGATATCGTTTTCTGTAAAATTTCCACAGATATGACATTTATGAATTCTCTGCTTCAGTTCCATTATGGATTGACCCAGTTTTAGATTATATTCCTCATCCCCTTTAAGAAAAGAGTATGCCATTCTGGAGGCACTTTTTTTTCCAACACCGGGCAGACGCGACAGAAGAGAGATCAGGTTCTCCAGAGTATTCATCTACAGCCCCGGAAATCCTGGAGGCATGGGCATACCTGTCATATGGGACATCTCATTCTTAATCTTTTCTTTAATATTCATATGAGCAGAGGTACAGGCAGAAACAATCAGTTCTTCAAGCATCTTTACATCCCGGGGATCAACGGCAAGAGGATCAATTTTAATTCCGGTTATCTCCATCTGACCGTTGATCTGAACCTTAACAAGCTCACCACCGGCATTTCCTTCAGCCGAAATATCCTTCAGCTTTCCCTGAACATCTCCCATTTTACTCTGCATATCCTGAAGATTTTTAACAAAATCCAAGGGGTTAAAGTCCATATTACTCTCCTTTTATAATTGTTCCTCTGAAAACGGAGCGGACAAGTTCTACCTGTTCCTCTACAGTTTCGGATTTTTCCGATTCAGCTCTTTTCACTGCTGTATAAAATTTAATCTTCCACCCCAGTTCTTCCCGGATAATCTTTTCTATTGATTGGGACTCTTTTTCAACCAGAGTGCTGGCAAAGGGGCTGTTAAATGAAAGGGTTAATTTTTCTTTATCCTGAATCCAAGTTTCCGCTTTATCAAGACCGGCGGCAGTGGACATACTATTATTTCTGACAACCTTAAGGATTTTCTCTTTCATTTCCCCCATAGGAATATCAGGAATAATTTTCTGAACGCTCCCTTCCGCTTCAGAGTTGATAACAGTTTCTTCCGGAATTTCTTCAGAAGGAGCTGCGGGAATTGCAAGGGATGGACTAATAGTCTCTTTTTTGATTTTCTTATCGAACGCATCAGAGAGTGCAGTCTCAACCGATTTCAGATTTTTTTTTTTGACTCCCCGGAAGGATTACTTTCAACGCTTAGCTGAGCATGACCCAACTGTTCTTTCATACGGGCAAGCTCAGTCAAAAGCTGTTTTGGATCAATATGATAACGAATAGAAGAAAAACGGCTTAAGAGAAGTTCCAGTTCAAAGCGGGGATTGATGGAATAACGAATTTCTCTGAACAGCTTAAGAACTTCTTCCAAAGCCCATTCAAGTTGATAGGAATTCAGAGTTTCAAGAACAAGCGTGGAGAATCTGTCCGGAGTATACCCCAGAAGAGACTCTTTTTTTATTCCGTGGACAATAAACAGAATATTTCTAAGATACTCTGCCAGATCGATAATAAACTGCTCAACCGAAACTCCGCCGCTAATTACCTCATCAAAGGATTCCATGGCTTCTTCTATTTTTTCCTCTACCAGAAGGGACATTAGATCATTCAGCTTATCAAGACCGATAATACCAAGCTTTTCACGGATTTTATCCAGTGTAACATGACCATCAGAAAATGAAATAATCTGATCGAAAAGTGTATAGGCATCCCGGACTGAACCGGTAGACTCCCTGGCAACCCAGTACAGGGCATCATCCTCATACTTTATATCCATCTCTTTACAAACAATCTCAAGGAGTCTCTTAATCTCGGAGACATCAACTAATCTGAAATTAAACTGCTGACAGCGAGAACGAATGGTAGCGGGAACCTTATGAATTTCCGTTGTAGCAAATATAAAAATGATATAAGGAGGTGGCTCTTCAATTGTTTTCAACAATGCATTAAAAGCACTGTTAGAGAGCATATGAACCTCATCTATTATATATATCTTAAATTTAGAGCTGTTGGGGCTGAAAAGAACTTCATCCTTTATTTCACGTATATCGTTAACACTCGTATTAGAGGCACCATCTATCTCTATTACATCAAGAGAGTTTCCCCTGGCTATTTCAAGACAGTTGGGACATACACCACAGGGTGTAATGCTGGGACCTTCAACACAGTTGAGGGAACGGGCCAGTATTCTGGCTGAGGATGTTTTTCCTACTCCCCTGGGGCCTGAAAACAAGTAAGCATGAGCTATTCTTCCATTTTCAATGGAATTTTTTAATGTGGCAACGACAAAGTCCTGTCCGGACAGTTCTACCAATGATTGAGGTCTTTTACGGGATGCGGTTACTTCGAAATCCATAGATAGGAATTATACAGGAAACGGGGGCTGTCATCAAGATTGGTTTATAAATGAAAAATCCCTCCAGCTAACACCAAGAGATCCATAACACAGTGAATAATCACTTACGGCTGCTACCTTCCGATTCTGACCGGGTTGGGCGACATTCAATTGCATGGTTCCTGGAGATCAACACTGAAGGGAAAAACGGAGAGGGGGGGATTCGAACCCCCGGTACCTTGCGATACATACGCTTTCCAAGCGCACACCTTCGGCCACTCGGTCACCTCTCCAAATACTACTATTACTTAATCAGACAATTTATCTGATATTCCCATCACTAAGGGATATGCCTAAGAGGATTCGAACCTCTGACCCTCAGTTCCGCAAACTGATGCTCTATCCATCTGAGCTATAGGCACAAATACGGAGAGGGAGGGATTTGAACCCTCGGTACAGTTACCCGTACAACACCTTAGCAGGGTGCCACCTTCGACCACTCGGTCACCTCTCCAGTTTATATGTTCAGAATTTCCGATTCCCGAAAAAAAGGAACATTACGGAGAAGGTGGGATTCGAACCCACGGTAGGTCTCCCTACGCTGGTTTTCAAGACCAGATCCTTCGGCCACTCGGACACCTCTCCTAAACTGTAGCTTAAAATATCGTAAGTCATGATATTTGTCAAGCCATATTAAAACACAATGTTTGACTGTTTGAATAATTCTTAATTTACCCGGCTCCGGGCAATTTATAATATTGCGTCATGGGTTAATATTGATATAATATTTTCATGAATAAGATTGAAAAACGTCCATTAAAACTCATTGGTTATGATTTTATTGAAAAAGAGTTTATTCCCGAGGGCAAGGATGAATATTACCTCAGAAATAAGCAAGTAAAAAACTGGAAATCCTTCCGGCAGCTAACAGCCAATGAAATAGAAGTACTGGTAAAGAATGATAATTCCGCAGACAACTGGAATGATATTTATGTGACTGATCATTTTAATCCCAAACTTGTAAAAAATAATCAGTTTCATGGATTGATCCGTATCGGTGATCTAGAAAACTTATGCCTTGAATTCCATGACATACGGCAGCCTGTAGGTATTTATAATTCAAATATAATCTCCTGTGACATAGGATCCAATGTTTCTATCAGCAATGTGAACATTTTATCCCACTACATTATCCGTGATGAAGTGATTCTGCAGAATATTCATGAAATGGTTACCACAAATTATTCCAAATTTGGGAATGGTGTTATAAAAGAGGGGGAAGAGGATTCTATCAGGGTCTGGATTGAAGTAAGCAATGAAAACGGAGGTCGCAGTATTGTCCCTTTTAACAATATGCTCACCGGCGATGCCTGGCTCTGGTCCCGTTACCGGGATAGAAAAAAACTTATGGATTCATTTCTTCAGATGACTCAGAATGAGGAAAGTAGGCTTCGAGGTTATTACGGCACCATTGGAACAAGATGTGTTATTAAGCACTGTCGTATTTTAAAGGACGTTCATGTGGGCAGTGATGCCTATATTAAAGGTTCCAATAAACTAAAAAATCTGACAATTAACAGTAATGCCGAATCCCATACCCAAATTGGAGAGGGAGTGGAACTGGTTAATGGTATTGTCGGTTTCGGCTGTCGCATATTTTACGGTTGTAAAGCCGTTCGTTTTATTATGGATGATTATACAAATCTTAAATACGGAGCCCGTCTGATCAACTCATTTCTCGGCAGTAATTCAACCATATCCTGCTGTGAAGTACTGAATGCGCTGATTTTCCCTGGACATGAACAACATCATAATAGCTCTTTTCTCTGCGCATCCACAATTTACGGACAGAGTAATATGGCTTCCGGTGCAACCATAGGTTCTAATCATAACTCCCGGGGAAGTGACGGCGAAATAATTGCAGGTCGAGGTTTCTGGCCTGGTCTCTGCACTAGTCTGAAGCACAACTGTATATTTTCTTCCTTTAACTTACTGGTGAAGGGATCCTATCCGTCCGAAATAAATAATCCTTTACCCTTCTCTCTCATTGCCAACAGCGAGGAGGGGCTGACCATCATACCAGCTTACTGGTTTAACTATAATATGTATGCCCTGGCACGGAATTCATGGAAATACAAAGACCGGGATAAGCGTCTTGATAAGAAACAGCATATTGAATTTGACTATCTGGCTCCGGATACGGTCAATGAAATGCTGAGTGCTATGAAATTGCTGCGCCAATGGGCAGAAAACAGCCAGGGATTTATCAAATCAGAATATTCTGATCCACATGATTACCTTATGAATTCGGAACTAAGTGAAATTTATGCTGATCATATTGAAAGTGGTAAGAGAAGAGTTAAAATTGTTAAACCCTCCCGGGCTTACCGCTCTTATATTGAAATGATCTATTACTACGCCGTTCGCTCTGTTATTAAGCATTTTCAGCACAGCGGGAACAATCTCTCTGAAATAGCTAAGATGGCTACCGGATTGAAAGGAAGCAGATCTCATTGGTTAAATGTAGGCGGTCAGCTGATACAAGAAGAGAAAGTATTATCCCTGCTGAATCGTATTGAATCAAAAAAAATTAAAGACTGGCAAAGTGTTCATAGCTTCTACAAGGAACAGGAAGTGCTCTATTATCAGGAACAGCTACATCACGCCCTGAAATCCCTAAAAGAGGTTTTGAATCTTTCTGGAGAAGATTCTACAGAAATTGACTGGAACGGCTTAATACAGAAGGGAATTGGTATTCAGAATGAAATTGCTCTGAAAACAAAACAGTCCCGGGAAAAAGATTATTCCAATGATTTCAGAAATATGACATTTTCGAATCTGAAAGAAAGGGATGCTGTGATCGGAAAACTGGAAAATAACGGCTTTATAAAGTATATAAATAAAGAGACAGAGCTGTTCAAAGAAACAGCCCTGTCTCTTATCATGTAATAATATCGTAAATACGTTCCAGGTCATCAGGAGAATAATATGAAATTTCTATTTTCCCTTTTTTCATACTACCTTTGACTTGGACTTTTGTACCGAAACGGTCAATAAATTTTTGCTCAATATTCAGGATATCCGCTTCTTTATTTTTCAAGGAAGCAACTTTCGGCTCTTTATTCTGAATTCTTTTCCCTTTATTCAGATCCTCAACCATTTTTTCTGCTTCCCGAACGGAAAGACCATCATTTTTTATTCTGGAAAGAAGAATCTTCTGATCTGCTGGATTTAGCACAGCCAGTATAGCTCTGGCATGGCCGGATGTAATAGAACCGGATGAGACAGAATCCTGCGCATCCTGAGGAAGATTAAGAAGACGGAGGCTGTTGGCAACGGTGGAACGCTTTTTGCCTACTTTATTTGCCAGCTCCTGCTGATTATAACTCAAGGCGTCCATAATATGCTTATAACCAGGCTGGAAGCTCTATAGCGTCTCTCTCCTGCGACAATAATATAATTACTGCCGCTTTGTTCAACGATAATTGGCTGTATGACACCCTTTGAACGAATGGATTCAGACAGCTCCCGGAGAGAGTCCTCACTGAATATCTTTCTGGGCTGGTCAGGATTTGTAATAATATCAGTGAGAAATAAATCCTGAATTGCATCCTTTATCTCTGGATTCAATTCTTCATCAAAATTTTCATCCAGGCTAAGCAGAGCATCTAAGCCCATACTGCCCAGAGCTTTTTTCTTAGACACGTTCTAAAACCTCTTGTGATAGTTTTTCATAGCATTTGGCACCGATACAGGAAGAGTCATACATATTGATTGGTACACCATGGGAAGGAGCTTCAGACAGACGAATATTCCGGGGAATGACTGTCGGAAAGAGAATTTCGGGGGTTTGCTTGAATGTATTCTTTACACTTTTAATAACTTCTTTTCCTAAATTGGTCCTGGAATCATACATGGTAAATATAATTCCTCCAATCTTAAGATTGGGATTCAGATTCTTTTGAACCCTTTTGATAGTCATGGAATACATGTATTTAAGTCCCTCAAGAGCAAAATACTCACATTGAAGAGGGATAATAACATAGTCAGAGGCTACAAAACCATTGATTGTCAGAACACCCAGAGAGGGAGGACAATCAATGAGGATATAGTCATAATCCTTTTTAACAGGTTCCAGAGTACTCTTGAGAATATGTAGAGACTCTTTCTTATTGACTTTATTCAGCTCAACTGTGGCTCCTGAAAGATTTAGATTAGATGAAATCAGAAAAAGATTCTCCTGTGGAGTCTTTCTGATAACATCGTGAACCGTGATATGGCCCATCATAGCCTCGTAAATTCCTTCGTCTGTATCAGAAATCCCCAGACTGCTGGAAAGATTTCCTTGAGGATCAAAATCAACCAGTAAAACTTTTTTCCCTTTTTCAGCCATATAGGCTCCGATATTAACAGTTGTTGTCGTCTTTCCGACACCACCTTTTTGATTGGCAAATACGATAACCTTACTCATAAACTGAATTATATCCGAACACTTATTTCTTGTCACTTCAATTGCTAAATGTTGACCATTATCTTAATTTTTAGTATTTTGGTAATGATTTAATAACTCATTAATATGTAAGAACAAACAAGATTTAGGAGTAATATATGCTTAAAGAAAAAGTAGAAACAGCATTAGAGGATGTTAGACCTTCATTACAGGCTGATGGTGGAGATATTGAACTGGTTGAAGTAAAAGAAGATGGAACTGTTCTGGTTAAGCTGAAAGGCGCTTGTAATGGTTGTCCCATGTCTCAGATGACACTAAAACAGGGCGTAGAAGTATACCTGAAGAAACAAATTCCAGAAGTTCTCTCTGTAGAGTCTGTTTAGATCATTTTATTAGCACTTTGTTCCGATAATTAATTTAGCTTGATTTTTTCAGATAATGCTATAAATTTGAGTTAGAGTCTGGTTTCGTCCGGACTTTAACTTTTTAAAGGAACTATAATGAGTGCAACAAAATACAGAGATTTTAGTAAGTCATTATTAGATAAGGATTTACTAAAATCATTTCCTAAAATTGAATTACATAGACACCTGGAAGGAACATTTGATATTGATACTCTTTATGAATTGTCAGTAAAAAATGACCTTGATACTCCCAGAGATAAAGTTGCATTTAAAGAATACTGCCAGTTCCCTACAAACCATAAACCTGATTTTTTACTTTTTTTAGCTAAATTTCATAATAATTGGTATGATTCTCATGCAGATATTCATAAAGTTATCTATAATTCTGTAAAAAAAATTAAGTCTGAGGGTATTCATTATATTGAGCTCCGTTTTTCACCAGAACATTACTCGCTAAAAAATAATTTTGATCGCCTTGATATTATAGATATAACTTTGGAAGCAGCTCAAGCGGCGGCATCAGAAACAAATCTTAAAATAAAATATTTACTAACTTTCAATAGAGGAAAACAGAGTTCTGAAGAGATGATAAAACTCTATCAGACTATTCTTAAAAAAAATTATGATAATATTGTAGGTGTCGATCTTGCAGGAGATGAAACCAATTACCCTCCGGAACTTTTCGAAAGCTTTTTTGATGTAGTTCATAAGGAAGGTATTCATAAAATTGATATCCATGCTGGTGAAATTTGTGATTCTAAACAAATTTGGACCTCCATTGATAAACTGCATGCTACAAGAATTGGTCATGGAATCTCATCTTATTACGATAAAGAGCTTCAAAAAGAGCTAATAGACCGCAACATTAACCTTTGTCAATGTTTAATCTCTAATTATCAGACAAATGCCTGGTCAGATTCCCAGAATCATCCTATAGGATATAATTTTAATAATGGTATCCCTGTTTCAATCAATTCTGATGATCCTACCATACAGAATGCCAGTCTTGTGGAAGATTATTATAAGGTTGTAGATTATCTGGGATTTTCTTTGAAAGATCTGGTTCAGATAAATTTAAATACAATTGATGCTGCATTTCTGAACGACATAGAGAAAAAAACTCTGAAAACGGCTTATCTTAACGATGTAGATAACTTTGTAAAATCAGTCTGACTTAGTTTATCCACAGTTTATTCCTTTCTCTTATAGAGTAATTGAATTCAAATAACTCTATTAATGTATAGTATTTATTTGAATTGTTAAAATTAAAATCTATCTTTTATGAATTTTATTAACAACTTATCCTCAAGGCACTTTTTTTCTTGAACTAACGTTTTGGTCTATATTAAAACTCTTTACTTTTTATTCTCTGATAAATGTTTCACGTGAAACATTTCAATTTATAAATATTTTGGGGTATCAATATTATTGATACCCCAAAATATTTAAACCTTATGTTTCACGTGAAACATTTATTCTTCTGTAGCTTCAACGGTTTCCAAAGTATCCGGATTATCCTGACGTTCTATTCCATCTTCTTCTTC
>NBMC01000080.1 GCA_002084805.1 Spirochaetaceae bacterium 4572_59
AAATAATAATTCATCAGGGCATAGCACAGTGTTAAATATTTCATACTTTTTGTAATTTATTATTTTTATTGCGCTAGCCGCTGTTTTTTTCTCCGGGTGTAACAACAAGGATACCGGGGCAGATGATTCAGCCGTAGTCACTGACGCATCTAAAGCAGATCAATTGTATATCGAGGTATCTGCCCTTGGAAACCTAGACTATTTCTATGATCATAAAATGGGTATGAAAATGGTTGGAGATGAACTGGGCGTTCGCACAGAATATGTCGGTCCGGCTGAATATGATATGAACGCCATGGTTTCTGCGTTTGAATCGGCCATTGCAAAAAAGCCCGACGGAATCGTTGTTGTCGGATTTGAACCTGCTCTGAATTCTATTATAGACAAGGCCATCGCGGAAGGGATTCCCGTTGTAACAGTTGATGCTGACCTTCCTGAATCAAATAGGCTGACCTTTGTGGGAACCGGTAATTTCGGTGCCGGAAAACAGGGAGGCATGAAATTGGCCGAACTGATCGGAAAGAAAGGAAAGGTTGCCATTATGCTTAAACCCGGTCAATCGAATCTGGAAGAAAGGGTCGCCGGGGATAAGGCTGCATTTGCCGAATATAGTGATATTGAGTTAGTACAGCTGGTTGATACTCAGAGCGATCCTGTTGTAGCTGCGCAGGCCGCGTCTGCCCTTCTTCAGAAGTTTCCCGATCTAGCAGGAATTGCCTGTGTAGAAGCAGCCGGAGGCGCAGGTGCCTCTACTGCAATCAGAGAAGCCGGAATGGCAGGTAAAATCAAAATCGTTGCCATGGACAGAGGAAATGAAGTCCTGGAAGCTATCGAAGAAGGAGTTATTTCTGCAACAGTTGCTCAGCAGACAGCTCTGATGCCCTATTATGCTACACAAATTCTATACAACCTTAAAAATAGTAACGTTGCTATTACTTCGGATAACAAGGCTGCCGGAGTTCTGGGTATTCCCGTCATGGTCGATACAGGTACGGTTATTGTTGATGAAAGCAATTACAAATATTTCATGAGATAAACCTTCAGTCAGCCTCTGTCTTTTTATAGGCAGAGGTCTGTCTTTTTTTTATAATTATCAGGAGAATTTATGTCTGAATGGATTTTAGAAGCAAAGGGAATTGAAAAGTTATTCCCGGGTGTAAAAGCTCTGGATGGAGTGGATCTGCAGGTCAGGGAAGGAGAAGTCCATGCACTTGTCGGTGAAAACGGTGCAGGAAAATCGACCCTTATGCTGACTTTAAGCGGAATCTATCAACCCGACGGGGGAGGCATATACCTGGAAGGAGAGAAAATGCATTTTTCCTCTCCACATGATGCCAATCACAAGGGAATCAGCATTGTATTTCAGGAGTTGAGTCTGATTCCCGGCTTAAGTATTGCGGAGAATATTTTTGCCAACAGGCAGCCTGTCGGAAAATTTAATATGATTGACTGGGATGTTTTGTATTCCCGGACCAGGGAGCTTCTGGCTCTGTTTGAACTGGACAATCTGGATCCTTCTACACTCGTTAAAGAACTGTCTGTGGCAAACCAGCAGTTGATTGAAATTATTAAAGCGATTTCCTATGATCCGAAAGTTTTAATTCTGGATGAACCGACCTCTTCTCTTACTGAACATGAAGTAACACAGTTATTTGAAAATATCAGGAAGCTTAAAAAAAAGGGGCTTTCCTTTATTTATATTTCTCATCACTTAAGTGAGATTTTCGAAATTGCCGACAGGGTATCTATTTTGAGAGATGGAAAGGATGTTTCAATAATATCAGTCCGGTAGAACAGAGGTCGGACGGTCTATTTTCGGAGCGGAAGTCCCGGACAGCGGCTCTGTAATGCTAGATAAACGAATTTTAACCATTAAAAGTCCGAAAGATGCCATTCATTACGGAATCAGTTATCTCAGTGAAGGCAGAAAAACTCAGGGATTGATTCTGGATTTCTCAATTACTGATAATCTTGTGGTTAATCATCTGGAGGACTTTACCTCCTCCTCGGGCTTTCTTAAGGATAGACAGATCCGGAAATTTGCAGAAGACAGCCGCAGGGATTTTAGAATTGCGACTCCCTCGCTGAATCAGAAAGTCGCCAAGCTTTCCGGAGGAAACCAGCAGAAAGTTCTGCTTGGGGCCTGGATGGGAATTAAACCTCGTCTGCTGATTGTGGACGAACCCACCCGGGGAGTCGATGTGGGGGCTAAAAGCGAGATATACAATCTCCTGAGAGATTTGGCAGATCAGGGTGTCGGAATCCTTATGATTTCGTCAGACCTGCCTGAAATCCTTGGTATGAGCGACAGGATACTGGTTATGCAGAATGGCGCGCTGGTGGGTACCGTACCCGGAAATGAAGTATCGGAAGAAAATATTATGGCCCTCGCAGCAGGGACCATTTAAGGAGATTGTTAGAATGAAATGGCTTAAAAATATGGTGAAACAGAGAGAGCTTATGATTTTTTCGATCGTAGCCTTTACCGGTGCTGTAACGGCCATGATTCTGAGAATGGGAGTCCCCATTCCCCTTGCTCTTATAGTAGGCTTGACAGTGGGAGCCGCGATAGGGTTTTTTAATGGCTTTATTATTGCAAAAATAGGAATCAATCCTTTTGTTACAACACTTTCAAGTTTAAGTCTTTTTCGGGGGCTGACTCTAATAGTTACCCGGGGGCAGAATATTACTGGTCTTCCTAAGGCTTATAAAGCGATTGGTCAGGCAAAAATTGTAGGAATACAAACTCCAATTATCATTGCGGCGGTTCTAATCATTCTGGGAGCGTTCCTGGGAAATTTAATGTTAAAACAGCTGACAACGGACTTTTGATTTATCCAGAAGGAGACAGAACGGCTCCTCCCAGTGGAAGAATGCCCGAAGGGGGATATTTTTTTGACACAATCGTTCGTCAAGCGGAAATTGATGATGATAATCTGAATCCTGAAGACAATCTGGAAGAGTTCGGACTGGTCAGCGATGACGATCTGGATCATTTTAAACGATCCTGTCTGGAAGCCGAAAAATCAGGACGTGGAATTGTGGCGACCTTTGGTGGAATGGCCTTCGGTGATATTGCTATGGTACCAGCACCGGATCTGAAATACCCGAAAGGGATCAGGGATATTACCGAATGGTATATATCAACCATGACCCGGGCCGATTACATTCACGAGGTATTTGAAAAACAGAGTGAAATCGCATTGAAAAATCTGGTGAAAATTTATGATGCCGTAGGGAATCTCCCGGATGCTGTATTTATCTGTGGAACAGACTTCGGAACACAGACCTCTCAGTTCTGTTCTACAGACAGTTATGAAGATATGTATGCTCCCTATTACAGAAAAATTACCACTTGGATCCATGAAAATACAATGAGGAAGACCTTTAAACACTCCTGCGGAGCGGTCGAGCCCTTTATGCCACATTTTATCGATAGTGGCTTTGATATTATCAATCCCGTACAGTGTTTGGCAGATGGAATGGAACCAGCCCATCTAAAGAACACATATGGAAAATCCTTGACTTTTTGGGGAGAAGGGGTCGATACTCAGAAAACCCCGCTTATCGGAACCGGGTCGATCATAAAAAGTGCGGAAGAATTCCCTCTGTCCTACCGACAGGCCATGGATGCTCTTGAAAAAAACGGGGCTTCATATCTGACCGGAATTGTTTTTCAGTACCCTCGAAAGCTGGAGAAATTGTTCTTTTCAGCTCTCAGTAAATCCGACAGGACGGAGTCTATCGGGATTCTCAATAATTTTTTTGAGTTATTGAGCCAACCTCACATCCGCTTCAAAGAATGCCGTATGTCTCTGATTGAATTTATGATCCAGCTCCGTTGCTTTACAGAGGATCAGGGAGACGCTAACGGCCGGAGCTTAAGCGAGAATCTTTTAAGGGATGTGATGCTACATGAGGACCGGCTCTCTCTTCTCAGCTGGGTTGCCAAACCGCTTATGGATTATCTAATCAGCAGAAGAATTGATCTTGCATGCATGCTTCTCGCTGATACAAGAATGCCGGTAAAGGAGATAGCCGTAAAGTCCGGCTACAATGATGTGAACTATTTTGGAAAAGTATTTAAAAAGCAAATGGGTTACAGTCCCAGAGAATTCAGGTTCAAAAGCTAGAGCGGAATTCTTATTGTACAGACTGTCCCATTCTCTGATCCCGGGCGGATAGTCAGACAAGGGACTGCAAATTTCAATTCCAAACGTCTCATAACATTTCTGATCCCTATGGAATCCATCTCTTTCTCTCTGGCCGGTTCTATGCTTGGTATCAGCGGAGGGGACCATGGAGCCATGACTGCCATCGGCCACATTTTACTGGAAATAGGGTTGGGAGGCCTCTGTGGCTATAGGATTGATGGATATCGTTTCTGAAATGCATCTTGGTCCGGATGCTCTGGAAGCAATTATAGCGTTGAACAGTATTGTTCTGATGTCCGTTTTCGTCAATGAAATTTTTGGACCTCCCATCTCAAAATATGCCCTGATACGCGGCAACAACATGGAGGAATTTATAGTTGTTATGGCTACCAGTCAGAAAGGTGTAGACTTCGAAGCCATCGATAATAAAAAGGCCCGTCTGTTCTTTATGATCCTTGCGCCTCTGGGAGAAGCTTCCAATCATCTGAAGATTCTTGCCATGATTTCCCGCACACTCTCTCTGCCGGGTGAGCACCGACGGAAACAGCTTTGTTTGAAGCCTTTATGGCACAGGTCAGGCCTGCAGCTCCCAAGACTGAAAAGAAAGAGGAGATGCAACTTCTTTCCCTTGTTCTGTTTGACCTGAATCTGATCTATGACATCCTGGAAATGTTCCTTGAAAAGGGTTTTGAGGGTGCCAATATTACCGAGTCTTATGGGATGGGCGAGTATATTTCCAATGTCCCACTCTTTGCGGGATTCCTGGGATTTATGAATGACCGTACAAACAGGAGCAAGACCATACAGGTTATTGTGCCCCAATCCCGCATGGGGGATGTGATTGAAGGAATTGAATCCATAACAGGAGATCTGGATAAGAAACAGGGGGCCGCCCTTATGGTGACTCCCGTAATTCTCTGGAAGGGTACAATGAAGATGATGTAGGGACTAATCTCTGCTCCATCTGGCGGCAATCCCATTGGGAAGAGAATTTCCGTTTTTCGATGGGATAACCAGATCCTTTATACTGATTTTTCCCGGAGAGATCATGCCGAAGCGGCTTAGCTGGTCGGCCAGCATCTCCTTAGAGATTTCCGGATCATGACAGGATATCAGTATAAAGCGGGGATCTTCTCTGAAAAGCTCCCGGCATAAATCCATCAGGGTATGAAGGTCTCTCTTCAGTACCCAGGTTTTTTTTCCCGGAGCGCGTCCGAAGGCGGGGGGATCCAGGACAATTCCCTGATAGGAATTTCCTCTTTTTACCTGTCTCTCCATAAAGCGGATTATATCCTCAACGACATAACGGATTGTCTGATCCTGTAATCCAGAGGCTGCAGCATTTTTTCTGGCCCAGTTTACGGCGCTTTTGGAAGCATCCAGATGGCAGACATCCACTGTTTGTCCATTTATTCCTCCCCGGCTGGCAAAGAGGGTGGATCCGCCGGTATAGGCAAAACCATTCAGAACTCTTAAGGGCTTTTCTGCCTTTCCGGTCTGTTCCTTTATCCAGTTCCAGTTCTCTTTCTGTTCCGGATAGATTCCTATCTGTCCATTCTCAGAGAATTTCAGGTCCATTCTGATTCCTCCACTGATGAAGCAGAACTCCTTTTCAATCTCTTTCCGGTCAGTCTTCATAAATTCCCAGCGGCTCTCTTTTTCTTCCCTTAAAAACCGGGCATCAGCTTCTTCCCAGTGGGTTGATGAGAGTTTATGCGGAAACTCAGCCTGAGGGGCGGGGCGGTCTACTGTAATCTCTCCAAAGCGCTCAAGGCGTCTTCCATTACCACAATCCAGAAATTCATAATTTGTATCAGGCATATCTTTTAGATTATAGGGATTATGAACAATCCTTTCCAGATGTCTTATTCGAAACAGTTGTTGCATTATTGAAAGAATGATTATAATAGAAGCAGATAAGCCGGGAGAAAAAAACTTTATACCTCAGTAGGAAAGTGTTAAAACCTAATAAACGAGTATATATTATTATGTAGCCTATGAATTATAATCGGGGAGGTTTCTGTGGATCAGGTAATTCCGAAAGAAATTGAGTCTCATCTGGAGAGGATTCTGGATGTATCGCAGGAAGAGTGGAGCAGGGAAGAGGGTGCCCTTGATAAACTGAAAGCTCTCTGGCTGAAAAAGGATACTCTTTTTGATGAACAGATTGCCCTGCTGGGTATGGAGAAAACAGATTCTCTGAGCAAGGATGATTCCAGGGGGATGCTGCTTCTGACATTTTCCGGTTCTCTTGTAAGCCTTGGCTATGGAGGAGAACGCTGGATGGAATATGCCAGCATCAAATTCCGTTCGGATGTCCCCGATATTATCCGTTGTGAGAAGACTGCCCTGGCAGAAGATCTTCACTCCGGGAAAACCGCTGTATTCTCAGGCGGTCCCCTGAAGAAAACTTCCGCCCTCTTTAAAATTGTGGTGTGCAAAGAGAACGTTTCTCCCTTAGAACAGGATAAAAGGATTCGGGAAGCCACTGTTTTTCTGACAAACAGCTTTGTTCATTTGAACAGAGACCTTACACTGCCTGTAGGGGGAGAAGAGCTGGATCAATTCAACAAAAAGAATATGATAGCCTATCTTGCCCGGAAGAACGGGCTTAATCAGGATAAAATCCGGATGATCATGGATGACTATGCCTATATGCTCGAAACCGGTCTGCTCTTAGGGAAAACGGTCTCCCTTGGCCGCATAGGCCGTCTCTCTCTGAAATTGAAACCCCGGCGGAAAGCAAGGCTGGGACGTAATCCCCATACCGGGGAAGAGATGACCATTCCCGCCAAAGAAGCTCATATGAGTCCTGTCTTCCGCTTTTCATCATCTGTTAAGGAAAAGGCGGAAAGGTTGGCTGTTTCAGATGATGAGTCTGACAGGGAATCGTAAACAGAAAATCCCCAGGGTCTCCCAATAAAAAAACCAGATCCTTTCAGATCTGGTTTTTTCAGGTACGAGTGGTCTCAATCAGTCTTCTGTTTTCAAGGAGTTGAGCCATTTTACGAATTCAGAGTTGGCAGTTTTTGAGGCTTCATCCATCTCGCTCATCCATGTTTTCTGGTCTTCCACCAGCATTTCTGGAGTGTAGATGTTTTTTCTCAAAAAGGGATTTTCCTCAGAATTTTCAAAATAATAAAATCCTTATATGGTATGATTTGGGAACTCTCCTACAGGAGTTACAAACTCATCCTTGGAAATATAATAATTGAGGAATATTAAACGGATCTTAAAATTAACTTTTTTAAGTTTGATTTAATGTAGGTCTGTGAGAGTAGAAAAAAGTATGG
>NBMC01000041.1 GCA_002084805.1 Spirochaetaceae bacterium 4572_59
CGGGCATGAATGGGACCCCTGTTATGTTCATGATGAAAAACCCGGATCCGACTATCTTTCCTTTCCAGTTGCTTCAGAACCTCGTGGGTTTTATCGGTGGAACTATCGTCGATAATCAACCATTCAAAACCTTCAAAGCTTTGGGATAGCACACTTTCTGCAGTGCCCTCTATATACTGGTAACCGTTATAGACCGGGGTGATAATGCTGACTTCAGGCATACTGTTTTATTACATCCATAACTCTATTTCTACATTGTTACTCTGAATTATCCTATAGGAAATTTTCTTATCTTTTATAAAATAAAGGCAAAACAATTGTTATCCTTATATTCAATTGCTAGTATGCTGTTAAGCAGATGGTAAAGAAGCAGAAACGACTCCGTATTATATTAATAATCTCATTGATCATCATCAGCTGTATCGGTTCTTCTCTCTTTTTTTTTCTGGCGCTGTCTTCCAATAAACTGATAAAGATCATGGTGAATCTGAATTCTTATATTGATCAATCTGTTTATTTTGCCTATCACTTGGGATTCTCTCATACAGAATATAACTATTTTTTAGAACAGCTTGATCTCTTTTTTCATTCGGAGCATCTGATTGATATCCTTGAATCTTCAGGAATTTATGATATCAAAAGGTTAGAACGATTCCGTTCTTTCGAAAATGCCAATGCCGCTTTGGTGGAACTGAAGATGATTCAGCTTGTTCTGGGAGACTTTCTTCTGGGATATCGGAAATTTTCCATTCTGATTTTCGTTCTGTCAACGGCTTTACTGACTGTCCATACGAGATTTATAGAAGTTCACTTCGGAAGAATCTTCTGGATTCCATGGAAAAAGAACGAAACCTTATCGCCTTCGAGCTGCATGACGATCTGGCTCAGAAGCTGGCTCTGATTAATCGTTTTTTCCTCAAACCTGATCTGAAAAAAGAAAATCTGGCCGTACTGAGAAGATACTCGGAAGAGACCATACAGCAGGTCCGGCTGGTAGCAAACAGGCTGAAAACTCCCGGATTTCACAATTTGTCCTTGAAGGATTCATTTTTTCAGCTCTTCTCCGAGTATAAAATCCTTACGGGAATAAACCTTGAATTTAAAATAATCGGTTTCACCAATCTGAATCCTATGTGTATAGAACGGTACAGGAACTGCTCAATAATGCTCTGAAGCACTCAGGGGCGGACCGGGTCACTCTCACTCTGATCCACGGCTATCCGGATCTGATTATCCGTTATAAGGATAATGGTATCGGATTTGATCCGGATCTGGTCGAAGCCGGTGCTTCCGGACTGGACAGTATTAAATTCAGAATGGAACTGCTGAGAGCTGACTGGGAGTTCAATTCGAGTGTTGGTAATGGTGTGATCTGTAATGTAAGGATACCTTTGATATGAGAAAAAAAGTTTTAATTGTAGATGATCATGAGCTTATTTTTGAGGGACTGAAAGGTCAGCTTGATGATCTCGAAATGCTCTTTGCCCGGAATCAGAAGGCCGTTGATGATATTATCTTTGATGAGGAGATTCCCATGGCTGTTATTGATATCTCTGTGGGAAAGGAGAATGGATTTGATATAGCCTGCCGGATCCGGAATCACATCCCCGTTATTTTTTTCCTTTCTATGCACAAATCCCCCCCTCTTTATTCAAAAGGCCATTGATGAGGGCTACAAGGGATATTTTCTGAAGGATGAGCCCCTTGATACTCTGAATGATGCCCTTCAGAATCCCGGGGAACGGGAGTTCTGGATGTCTGATCTGGTGGCGTCCCTTGTTTCCAGTGAGTCTCATGATAAAACAGAGCTTTATGACCATTTGTCCCCCAGGGAACAGCAGGTGTTGAGAATGATAGCCGAGGGGAAAGGGTATAAGGAGATCGGCCATGCCCTGAATATCAGTGGAAAAACGGTCAATGTTCACCGCGCCAATATGAACAGGAAGCTGGGACTGGAGACCTCGGTGGATCTTGTGAAATATGCCATTAAAATTGGACTGATTGATTTGTAAATAGGCAAAATTCCTATATCTTTCGGTAACTGACTGCCTTAACATTAAAATATCATTTTTAAAGGTTGTGGCTATGCGCTGGTATAAGAGAGGTTTTCCGGTTCTGGGAAACCTTTTGACTGTTGTACTTTTCTGTATTTTCAATATGGGACTCACTCTTTTTTTTAAAAATATTGAGTTCCCCCGGGCCTTCTCTTCTCTCTCCGCCGTTCTTTGCGGTACCCTGCTGGGTCCTGTGCCTGGAATCATCGCAGGCCTGATAATCAATACCTTCGGAATTCTGCTATTCGGATACTCGGTTCTCACATGGGCTGATTTTCTGATAAGCTGTTCTCTGGGGCTGGTTTGCGGTCTTTTCCTGAACAGAAAATCCTATATAAGTATTTTTTCTTTCTTTTGTATTCTTTTTGTTTTTACCATTCTTCCAACTCTCATTGTGGCCGTATCTTGTTTTGGCCATTCACATGTCTCTCTGAGCAGGCAAATGGGATATATGGTCGTAAACTTCCAACTGTTAGGCTTCTCCGAATACTCCTCTATACTGTTTTCTTGTTTTATTTTCAATTTAATTGAAAAGTCTTTTAGCCTGATGCTTGCCTTTTTTTTGTATGCTGCCGTTAAACGCACTCAGAAAAGTAATTATTAGCTCATTATTGCTGAATTTCTGAGCATAATCTGAATCCCTTCTCAATTTGAAAAATAATAAAATATTTGCACCTTCATATAAAACTGAACTAACATTTAATCAGACTGATAAGTGAGGAGTTTGATTATGTATGATTCGTTTAATCCCGTGTATACCATAGTATGGCTGATCGTTATGGTGATTCTGATCGTGGCCAACTGGAAGATTTTTGTAAAAGCCGGGAAACCCGGCTGGGCTATTCTGATCCCGATCTATAATGTGATTGTTATGTTGCAGATAGTAGGAAAACCATTGTGGTGGCTTATTATGCTGTTCATCCCTATTGTTAATGTTGTCTTTGTTATCCTGATTATTTACAATTTTGTTTTGAAATTTGACAAACCAGCCTGGCACACGGTTCTGGCTCTTTTTCTGGGTGTAATCTACTATCCCTACATTGCGTTTTCTGATGCACAGTATGTTGGCTGATTGTATCCGGGCATAAAAAAAGCAAGCTGAATGCTTGCTTTTTTAAGCTCCCCCGAACGGACTCGAACCGCTGACATGGTGATTAACAGTCACCCGCTCTACCAACTGAGCTACAGGGGAATATTGATTTCCTGATGAATATATCCGGTTTTCCCCTTTCATGTCAACAGATCTGATTAAATAAAATCCGTGCTTAAAGATTGAATAGCATATCCTCGTATGAGGGGTAGGGCCATCTGTCTTTATCGGTGATTTTTTCAAGTGAATCTGCTGCTTCTCTTAAGGAGTCCATGGCCGGGATAACTCTTTCCCTATAGGCTTTTGCCTGTGCCATCAGATCCTTGTCCAGTTCCAATGCGGCATCAATTTCAATTTTAAGTATCTCGTTTCTTTTCAACATGGATTCCATGAGACTGTTCAGTTGCGCCAGAAGGGATTCCTGTGCCGAAGTATCTGCCGTAGGCAGAACGGATTTTATGGAAGCGATTCCCTTGGCAACTGCTGTGGCATAGTCGCTGACTGCGGGGAAGATCATTCTGCCAGCCATCTCAAAGGAAATCCCCGCTTCAATATTGACCTGTTTGCTGTAGCCTTCCAGGTAGATATCCACGCGGGAATCCAGTTCCGCTTTGCTCAGAACATTATATTTTTCGAAAAGTGCAACCGCTTCAGGGCTGTTCTGTACTGGAATTGCTTCTACCGTAGACTTCAGGTTGGGAAGACCGCGTTTGGCAGCTTCATCCAGCCATTCAGGAGCGTAACCGTTTCCGTTGAATACGATTCTACTGTGAGCATTGTAGCTATCTTTTACAATCTTCTGGATTTCTGCGTTTACATCGGAGGCTTTTTCCAGCTGTGTGGCAAACTCATCCAGGACTTCCGCTACCGCAGTGTTGATAACCACATTGGGTCCTGCAACAGACTGGGTGGATCCAACCATTCTGAACTCGAACTTGTTACCCGTAAAGGCAAAGGGTGATGTTCTGTTACGGTCTGTCATATCCATAGGAAAGATGGGGAGCGTGGTTGCTCCGATTTCCATCTTCTTTCCGCCCAGTGCCTTTACAGTTTCTCCCGCGGCCAGTTGCTTTAGAATGTCTGAAAGCTGATGTCCCATAAAAATGGAAATTACAGCGGGGGGGGCCTCGTTGGCTCCCAGCCTGTGATCGTTTCCGGCACTTGCGGCAGAAGATCTCAGCAGGCCAGCATATTTATCAACAGCCTTGATGGTGGCAACGCAGAAAAGTAGGAACTGGGCGTTTTCATGGGGAGTGGCACCGGGGTTGAGCAGGTTGATGCCGTCATCGGTAGCAATGGACCAGTTGTTATGTTTACCCGAACCGTTAACGCCGGCAAAGGGTTTTTCATGAAGAAGACAGGCCAGGTCGTGTCTGTCTGCAATTTTTTTCATCATTTCCATGGTTATCTGGTTCCAGTCTGTAGACACATTGGCCGTGGTGAAGATGGGGGCCAGTTCAAACTGGTTGGGGGCTACTTCATTGTGCTGTGTTTTAGCAGAGATCCCAAGTTTCCACAGTTCTGTGTTGAGGTCTCTCATAAAATCAGCAACTCTATCTTTAATAGCGCCGAAGTAGTGATCATCCAGTTCCTGTCCCTTGGCAGACATGGTACCAAATACGGTACGTCCTGTCAGTTTTAAGTCAGGTCTCTTAAGGAAGTATTCTTTATCAATCAGGAAGTATTCCTGTTCGGGGCCGACGGATGCGACTACTTTTTTAGAGCTGGTGTTTCCCATCTTTTTCAGGATTCTCATGGCCTGTATATTTATGGCATCCATAGAACGGAGCAGGGGAGTCTTTTTATCCAGAGCTTCTCCGGTGTAGGAAACAAAAGCTGTGGGTATGGTCAGGGTCAGTCCTGTGTTATCCTGTTTCAGGAAGGCGGGAGATCCAGTATCCCATGCGGTATAACCGCGGGCTTCAAAGGTCTCTCTAAGGCCACCATTAGGGAAAGATGATGCGTCAGGTTCCCCCTGGATAAGTTCTTTACCGGAGAACTCCATCATAACGGTGCCGTCGCCTGCGGGATCGATAAAGGCATCGTGTTTTTCAGCGGTCAGACCTGTAAGGGGCTGGAACCAGTGAGTAAAGTGGGTGGCACCTTTCTCTATGGCCCAATCTTTCATCACTGATGCAATAACATCCGCTACATCCCTGGAAAGTTTGCTTTCTCCGTTCTGTACATTTTTGAATTCTTTAAAAACTGATTTTGGCAGTCTTTCTTTCATAGTAGTTTCTGAGAAGCTATATTCACCGTAAATGGATTGAAGTGATGTTTCTGAATAATTAATGCTCAAGACTTTCTCCTTGAAAAATATCTTTAATTGTTATGATATCTAATATGCAGGATCTGTGCCATATCAAATAAAAGATTATTAAATCTTTATTATATGCATATGTATAAAAGAAATAATGTGTTTTATCTGATGTTAATCTGAACAGTATGAAATTTATGAATAGTGTAAAAGATGCCAGAATGTAGGGAATGTTTTTAAAAATTACATATTTGTACGGAAAAGCTTATAATCAATTCCGTACTTTTTCGCTCTTAATCCCATGATCCTTTCTGTAAGCCCCAGTTTTCTGGCTGTTTTGGCCATATTACCTCTATTGGACTTTAGAGCCTCTCTTATCAGTTCCTTTTCCAGGTTATCCAAGGCTTCCTGCAGTGTTGTAAGCAGTCCTGTGCCGGAGGACTCGGCCGACTGGAGGCTGGGAGGAAGATGATAGGCATGAATTACCTGGTCTGTACTGAGAAGAACAGCTCTTTCTATACAGTTTTCCAGTTCGCGGACATTTCCCGGCCAGTGGTAGCTCATAAACAGGTCTATGGCGGAACTGGATATACGTTTGATATGTTTCCGGTTTCTCTTGCTGTATTTCTCTGTAAAAAAATCAGCTAGGAGCATCAGGTCGGTTTTTCTCTCTCTCATGGGGGGAATATGAATAGGGAAGACGTTTAATCTGTAGTAGAGGTCTTCCCTGAATGTATTTTTCAGTATTTCCTGTTCGAGATTCCGGTTCGTTGCCGCAATAATCCGTACATTTATTTTTATGGTTTGTGTTCCACCAACCCTTTCTATCTCTCTTTCCTGCAGGACTCTAAGCAGTTTAACCTGGGTCATGGGAGAAACATCTCCTATCTCATCCAGGAATATGGTTCCGCCATCTGCCATTTCAAAGCGACCCTTCCGGGTAGATATGGCACCTGTAAAGGCGCCCTTCTCATGTCCGAAGAGTTCGCTTTCAATAACGCTTTCCGGCAGAGCAGCACAGTTTACCTTTATAAAGGGCTTGTCCGCTATCAGACTGTTATAGTGGATGGCCTGAGCTACCAGTTCCTTACCGGTTCCACTTTCTCCCCGTATAAGAACGGTGGCATCACTTTCCGATACCTGTGATATAAGATCGAATACTTCCTGCATGGCCTGAGAGTTTCCCACCATATTATCAGGCTGAAAGCGGGCTTTCAATTCCTGATGAAGTCTGGAATTCTCTTCAAGTAGTCTGTGCTTTTCCTCTTCCGAACGCTGTCTCAGTTTGACAGCCCTGGCAATCATGCTGGAAACGATCATCAACAGCTGAACATCATCATCCAGTTCCATTCTGGCTTCCTGATTAGGTCTTACAATACTGAATGTTCCGATGACTTCATTTTCACTCTTAATAGGAACACATATAAAGGAGGTCTTTTTACTACTACTGCCTTTTCTGGCACCGGTTTTATCAAGAAAGGAGGGATCCTCTTCGATGTTCGGGATAATGATGGCTTGTCCGCTTTCTACAACCTTACCGGTAACTCCCTCACCGACTTTATAACGGCCCTTCTGCATTTCCCGGGAGGATAAACCGTAGGCAGCCTCAATGGATAATTCTCCGGTTTTCCGGTTAAGCAGAGTTATCGTTCCTCGCTCCATTCCGATATTTTCAGCCATTGATTCTAAAAGAGGGTGAATAACCTCTTTCAGGTCTATATCCTCATCCAGGATCTGACTGATTTCGAATAAAAGAGTTAATTCTTCTATTTTTCTTCTGTAGTGTTTTGAATCCAGTGCTTGCTGCATATTAAGACCATACATTTATGTAGGATCATGATCAAGAGAGGAAAATATACTTTTGTCATTAAAAATGTCTGAAAAAGAGGTTTTTTACCAGCTGAGCAGGAATGAACCGTTCTGTAAGGAGGATAGCCCCTATAAGAAGAATTAACAAAATCAGAATTGTCCAGCTTTCTGTTCCCTCCGCTTTCTCCGCTGGAGTGGCATCTTCTGTGAAGAGGCGGGATTCCATGGCATCGGACAGATCTTCCGCTTTGACAAGGATTCCTTCCATCAAAGGGAGACCGCTGCGTATCATATTCCGGAGGGGGCTGCGGCGGTTCATTCCGCAGCGGGACCACATGGCTTCTCTAATTTCTCTGTATTGATCCAGAATAACGGGTAGCATGCTAAGGCTGAGACCCAGAATGGTACTGATCTGCCGGGCCGGTAGCAGGGGGATTGGCTTGAAAATGCGGTATATTCCCGATCCGACTGAAAGGGGATCTGTTGTATAAGTAAAAATCAGGGCCATCCACAGTATCAGGATAAAACGGACTGTTTTTAAAGCTCCTGTCATAAAAATCCCGCTTGTAAGAGTATTGCTGACAAAGATAATGACAGCCATGAACAGAAAGAAGAGTCCTTCTTTCAGAAAGGAGCGGATGTGGATAGCGGATGTTCTGTGAGCCAGTAGCAACAGGGGAAATAGCAGGCTTATTCTAAAAAGGCTGACAGGAAGAAGGAGTAGGCTGAAACAGAAAAGCCCTGCCAGTTTAACGGGAACATCCAGACGGTGGACCAGGCTGTCTCCCTTCTGGTAGTGAAAAATCAGGGTTTCAGCCATGTCATACTCTTCAAAGTTCTATTCTCACCCCAGGGGCGTCGGATTCCGTACTCTTCCAGATGAGGTAATAACTCTTCTGCCCGGCCGGAAGCTGTAATTTCTCCCTTATTCATAAGAACAAGCTGTGTGCTGTGAGCCAGAACCTTTTCAAGATCGTGGGATATCAGAATAATGGTCCGGCCTTCTTTATTCTGGCGGACAATATCTTTGAGGATATCCTGAACACCCGGGTAGTCCAGGCCTGTAAAGGGTTCATCCAGTACGATGACATCGGGATTCATGACCAGAACGGCTGCCAGGACAGTCCGTCTCTTCTCTCCCCCCGAGAGGGTATGAGGGCGGCGGTCCCGTAGTTTTTCCAAACTCAGTTCTCGGATAACCTGTTCTGTTGCTTCGCGGATCTTCTCCCGGGGCCATCTCAGGTTTTCCGGGCCGAAGGCTATATCCGATGCTACGGTCTGACCGACAATCTGGGAGTCTGCATTCTGAAATACCAGACCGATGCTACGGCGGGTATGGTTCAAATCCTTTTGGATGGACTCTCCCCGCAGCAGGACTTCTCCTTCCTGCGCTTTGAGCAGTCCATTGAGATGGCGCATAAGCTGGGTTTTTCCGGAACCATTGGGTCCGGCAATAATGGTAAAAGAGCCCTCCGGAAAGGATATATTGATATTATTCAGAACTTTCTGCTGATTCCGGTAGCTCCGGCTCAATCCCCGTACCTGCAGCATGATTACTCGTCCTTCAGAAAATCTTGGAAGCGGTCTTTCAGGCTGACAGCCAGAGTTGCCGCGGCTACAGCTTTTAGCAGGTCTCCCGGTATAAAGGGGATCATCCCGGCCTGTATGGCCCTGCTCCACTCCATTCCCAGGGATATTTTAAGCCAGGGTACTCCGGGTAGATAGATCAGGATGCTTCCGACCAGGACGGCTGTGGCTGCCTGCAGGATTCTGAGGGGCAGGGCTGAGCCTTCTGCGGGACGGTAGATCAGACCTGCCGCGGAAGCTGCCGGAAGGTATCCGAAAAGGTAGCCGCCGGTTGGGCCTAGAAGAACGGCAAATCCACCTGCACCGCCTGCAAAAACGGGTAGTCCCAGTACTCCAAGCAGAAGGTAGGCCGCGCTGCTGTACAATCCGATTCTGAATCCACCCAAAAGACCACTGAGCAGCACAAACATGGTTGTCAGTACGATGGGAACCGGACCTATCGGAACGGCCGCATAGGCTCCTGCTGCAATCAGTGCTGTGAATACCGCTGTTAATACGGTTCTTCTTATTTGTATCTTATTCATAGTCAAGGTCTCCTGCTTTTCTCTATTTAAGTTTGTACTGTTTCAGTTCTGATTCGATTTCGTCTGATTTCAATAGAAGGGCTTTTTTCCAGTTCTCCCTGAAGTGGTGCATAAAATCCTTCCGCATCAGCTGAATCCCTGTTTTATCCACAACAGATGTCATCCCGTTTTGTTCTTTCTTCTTGAAGGAATCATTGATATGTATACCTATTCCAAGAGCATACCAGCAAATTCTGTCGCCCCGCACATGGTATTCTTCGAGGATTCCTCCTACTTTGCTTTCCTTAATCAGGATATCTCCCGGCAGCCTGTACCCCAATGAGGATACTCCGCTCTCCCCCAGAGTTTGAAGAACTGTAAGTATGCCATAGAGTGGTATCTTACGGGCCATTTCCAGGGGAAGGGAACGATTTATCATGCAGGTCATGTAGATTCCTCCGTCGGGAGAGTCCCAGGATTGTTCGTTCCGGGCGATGCCTCCGCTTTGATGTTCCGCCAGTATTATGAAATTATCCTCTTTCTGTTGTTCCTGTCTCTTGGCGGCTTCTTTCATGGTGGACTCCAGCTCTCTGAAAAAGAGGAAGGTTGTCCCTTTCCCCGTTGAGCCTGTAGCCTTTATGGCCGGACTCTATGGGGTAGCCCTCTTCCTGCAGAGCTTTAATATGCTTCCAGATGGCCACACGGCTGATGCCGAACTGCCGGCTCAGCTCTTCTCCCGAAAGCCGGGATGAGGAAGATTGAAATGTATTCAGAAGGGTCTGTCGTGTTTTGTTAACCATAATTTAATAAGCAGGTTAACTAAAAGAGAGAAAAAAAACAAGTCCGGGAATGTCCTCCTCAAAAACGATACATATTTAGTATTTATTATCCCTATCCTGAAGATTGTATTATTTTATTTTCAAAAAATCCAATATAGAATAATGAGAGAACAAGTCTCAGCCTTATATTGAAATTTTTCATTTCAGGATTATGTAAGAGGAATATGAACAAGTTTAAAAGATATATATCAGTCGTTTCCCTGCTCATTCTGATTGCCGGAACTCTCAGTGCTCAGGTTATCCGCAGCATCGATATTGAGGGATTAAAGAAAACCAAAGCGTCAACCGTAAAAGGGATCATAGGATACCATGAAGGGGACTCTATCGAATCCGGCTGTGAAGACGGGATCCGTCAGGACTTGGTCAAGTCAGGCCTTTTTGTGAACGATTCCATTGATGTTCAGCTGGAGTCCAGTGAAAATGATGCCTATATCAGAATTTATCTGAAAGACCGTGTCTCTCTTATCCCGATTCCTGTTGCCAGTTTCAGCGGAGGAGACTTTTCCGGCGCTGTCTTTGTTATGGACCGGAACTTTCTCGGCTATGGCCACCAGTTTTTTACAGGGGGGATGTACAGCCTCGAAAACAAAATGTTTATGCTCGGTTATTCCAATCCCGCTTTCATGGGCAGCTCTTTCAGTCTTGGCGGTATGATGGGCGTATACGACAATGAAGTGAAAGTCACAAGCATAGATGGTGGAGATACTCTGGCCCTGTATGATCAGACCACAGTCCGTTTGGGTGTAAACTGGGGCTGGGATCTCAAACCCTATCAAATCAAGTTTGGAACAGATGGTTCGTTTCTTTCCATATCTCTGTCAGCTAATGATATTTTTAAGTTTTCCCAGGATGGGAAGTTCATTTATAATTCATTGTATTACGATACCTACTTTACGGAAGGTCTTAAAAGCTCTCTTTGTTATGAACTTCAGTCATTTACAGATGGCTTTGATCTGACTCAGTCCATACAGGGATCTCTTTCTTATCAATTCCTATTGAATGAACATTGTCAGATTCAGCTGAGTGCTGATTCCGGGTATTCTGAGGGAGAGGATCTGCAGTCTCTTTTCCTGAAATATGGTTATTCCTGGTCTATCCTTCCGGGGGATGTCCTTGCCGACCGTTTTGTTCAGGGGGATATTAAAGTGGTATTTGCCGCACTTGATTTTTCCTGGGGATACTTGGCTGTTCCTCTGACCTATCAGGCTGGTTTTATGGATGGAATCAGTGGGGATAACGAGTTTTTTCATGGACCCGCCGGAGGGATGGCCATTTATCTGAAAAAGGTGGCCTTTCCCGCCATGTCATTCCGATATGCCTATAATGTTGAAACCGGGAACGGGGAGTTTAACTTCAATGTGGGCATGTCCATGTAATTAGTGTGTGTCCATTAACTTTTTAAGGCTGGAGGATATCTCTCTGAAAGCATCTACAAACACCTCTACTTTCTGTTCTATTTTTCCAAAGGCATCTTTACTCTGACGGCCCAACTCGGTTGTCGCATTGATTTTATCCACAATCTCCGAGAGATCCCGCCCTATGGCATTGGCATTCTCCTGAGTCGATTCCGCCAGTTTCCGGATCTCATCGGCCACGACAGCAAATCCTTTGCCCGAATCTCCCGCATGGGCAGCTTCAATGGCGGCATTCATTGAGAGAAGGTTTGTCTGGGATGCCACGTTATTGATAACTTCCAGCATCTCCTGAATAGCATCAATTCGGCTGGCTGTCTGCAGGATGGTCTGGTTGGTAGACTCCATAGTCTCATTCCCCTCACATTCTGTTTCAGGACTCTTGTTGTCATCAGAACTCCCACAGTAAGGAGAATCAAGCTGATGGCTATCATGACTCCGGACCTGAAATAGGAGGAGGAAATCCTCTGTTCAATCTGAAGCCCCTTTTCTCTGATGACCTGTTCATAGTGCTGGTCAAGAACTTTCAGAGCTTCTGCCGCAGGGCCGTCATCTATTTTTACCACCTTGTCTATTTCGGCAATGGAAGTCCCTTTTTCAACAAAGGGCTGGATCTCAAAGGAAGCATCTCTGTATTGATCTGCTGTTTTTCTGATAGCTTCAACAGCTGCCATAGCATCCTTGTTCTTCAGAACAATTGAGTCTATATGATCAAGGCTGAGATTTATCTCCTTATGATAATCCTGTACCCTTGTGTAGTATTTCGCTGTTCCCCTGAGAACGTAATTCTTGAAGTTGTGTATAAAACCATTGTAGCCGAAGGCACTTTTCAGATGGAGCAGCGCTTGGGAATAGTCGAGGGTTATTTCAGTATTTTCCTTTTGGAACCGGTTTATATCGGATATAACCGAGAACTGTACAACTGATAATAGAATCCCTGTGACAATAATGATCTTTTCTTATCACCTTCAGTTCTTTCTGGATTTTGGCAATATCTTTCCATTTGTCCCGTTCCAGTCGGACCGCCCCGGCATTCTGTCTCCTGCTACTTTCCGGGAAAAGCAGCTGGTTCTGGGGAGAATCTCCTCAATGACTGCCTTCTCTTAAAAGCCGCCTCCGGAACTAAATGGCATCCTGCCATTTGCGCTAATCGATTAGCGCCGTTCCTACATTTCGAGTCCTCTTCTTATGTTTATAAATGAAAAAAGATCCGAATAAATCCGGATCTTTTTTCATTATAGCAGGGGTAGGACTCGCTTTCTTTCGTCGGCATCCTGCCTCCTCAATAAAGCCGCTTCCAGAACTAGAAGAACATCCTGTTCTTCTGCGCTCCAGGTATTCGCGCCGTTCCTACATTTCGAGTCCTCTTCTTCTAAATTATAAATAAAAAAAGAGACCCTTCGGATCTCTTTTTTTATTTATAGCAGGGGTAGGACTCGAACCTACGGCCTTTGGGTTATGAGCCCAACGAGCTGCCAACTGCTCCACCCTGCGTCGTTTGCTTGATGAATGTATAGCTTATATTATTATTTGTCAAGGGAATGTTGTAAAAAACTTATAAGTTACAATTCGTGCCCTCTGATGAACTGATCCTGATAATAGTATAAAGGAGAATGTAGTTGATTATTGAAATTTATTATCTGATAATTATTAGAAATGTTACAAAAGTTTCTTTTCTGGATAAAACATGTATTTTTAAACCTCCCTGATGATATATCTCTTGCTGATGAAACAACCAGAAAGATAGTTATGATCTTTCTCTGCACTTTTCTGGGAATGTTTTTTATGCTTTTTCTCGGTGCTTTTGCATTTATGGAAGGAGAGTTTTTTCTGGGAGTCATAGATTTTGCTTGTGCAGCGATCCTTCTCGGCCTCTTCTCTTATATACGAATTAAGGGGTCTTACTATATTATCCTGGATATCATATTGGTGGTTATCATGCTTTTTTTTCTGCTTCTCTTTGCCAGCGGAGCGGCAAGGCATCAGTCATTTGTATGGTTTTATACCTATCCAATTCTTACTCTGTTCTTCTTTGGCCGGAAAAAAGGGGCTATTCTTACATTTCTACTGGTAGCCTTATCTTTTCTGATATATTTGTTTCAGGATCACTTTTCTTTCTATACTCCCTATCCGGATGGTTCTCTCATCAGAATCTTATTCAGTTATATTCTGGTATTTATTTTTACCATTATATTTGAAAGTTCAAGGGAAAATACAAATGATGTTCTTATGAAAACATTAGGAGAATTGAAGGATCAGTCAATTCGGGATGGGCTGACGAATCTTTATAATCGGCGTTATCTGGATGAGATTTTTCCACTGTTGCTAAAGCAGAGATCCTGTTCAAAAGATATGACCTTCCTGATGGCAGATCTTGATTTTTTCAAGCGTTACAATGATACATACGGGCACCAGAAAGGAGATGAAGTATTACAGCATTTCAGTACTGTTTTAAGATCTGAGATCCGTCGTGAAACTGATTATATATTTCGTTACGGAGGAGAGGAATTTTGTATTCTTCTTGATGCCACAAACCGTGAAACGGCGGAAAATATTACAGATTCAATAATTAAAGCGACTTATAAACTTAATATCCCCCATGAAACAAGCAGCTTTGGGCGGATAACTGTCTCTGTCGGAGTTTCTTATGTGAAAGGTTGTTCGGGGAATGTTGAAGAGATAATAAAAGTAGCCGATGATGCTCTCTATGAGGCAAAGAAGAACGGGCGGAATCAGTTTCTTATCCTGGAATATCAATAAATCTTCATTAAAACGGAATATTTCTCTCGATTTTTCATTAGTCAATGATACAACAAACTCAGGTATTTCATTATGATTTTGGTCACTATATAAAGTTGATTGTATAAATAGGGAGATAAGCCGGATGACGGAAAAAATAAAACTTGTTGCCTGCGATATGGATGGCACATTACTTAATAAGGAAAAATTGATTTCACAGCAGAATATTGATGCCATAAAAAAGCTGAGATCCCGGGGGATCTATTTTGTTATTGCAACGGGCAGACATGATTCCATGATTACTACATACCTTGATATCCTTGGAATTGAAATGCCGGTTATTTCCTGTAATGGAGCCATGGTAAGAGAACCTTTTTCCGGTCGTATGTTCTCGTCCATACCTTTGAAGTCAGAGCAGATTCTGGATGTTGTTGAAATTAGTAAGACATACGCTGCTGACTACCATATTTTCGGAAGAGACGTTATTTATGGAGAAACATTAACTAGCAAGTTGTCTGATTATAATATCCGTAATGTTGTAAATTCAGAGAGGGATCAGATTAAGTTATTTGTTTCTGAGGATTATAAGTCATATATCGAAGAAAATAGCGGGGAACTGTATAAGGTTTTAATTATACCTTCCCGAAGGGAAGATTTTGCTGAAATCCAAAAGGATGTTTTCAAGAAGACAGGACTTGATGCTTTTCAGTCGGATGTCTCTCTTCTGGATGTAGCTCAGAAGGGAATAAGCAAGGCTCATGCCCTTGATAGTCTCTGTAAAGAGTTGAATATCCGTCAGGATGAAACGGCTGCTATCGGGGATTACCTTAATGATCTCGAGATGATCCAATATGCCGGAGTGGGGATTGCTATGAAGAATGCGGTTCCAGAATTAAAGGATGCTGCTCAGATCGTTACGGAGAAAACGAACGATGAGAGCGCTGTGGCCGAAGCTTTGGAGCGATTGCTCGATCTTACGAGGGAGCCTTCGCTCTGCTGCTGATCTATCCCTTGAGAGCTTATATTCTTCCGACCATGTTCCAGGTCTGATACATATTGCCGGGAAAATCTTCCAATCTCTGAATCGAGATCATTCTGGGTAATGCCTTTATTCTCCCTGTCTGTTTTTAAATAATCACCAGGAGAAAGTGGTTCCTTTACCTCATTAAACCAGTCAGTCTCAAATGGATCAATATATTTATCATTTTGAACTTCCATAATTTTCTCTGATACATCCCCTTTTATATCTATTTCAGTATGGGGCGTTTTCACGTGAACCAACATAATATACCTCCAATTCTAGTACATCCTGGATTTTTCTCCAGCATGCAACCCAGTGGTAAGGTAAATGGCAATGATACTCATCCTTACTAAGTTTACCGTAATTTTTCCACTTTTTTCTTTCAAATTATAATAAAAAAAGATCTGGAAAAACCAGATCTTTTTTTATTATAGCAGGGGTAGGACTCGCTTTTTTTCGTCGGCATCGTGCCTCCTCATAAAAGCCGCCTTCGGAACTAAATGGCATCCTGCCATTTGCGCTCATCGATTCGCGCCGTTCCTGCGGTTCGAGTCCTTCTTACAGTACTTATAAATAAAAAAAGATCTGGAAAAACCAGATCTTTTTTTTATTATAGCAGGGGTAGGACTCGAACCTACGGCCTTTGGGTTATGAGCCCAACGAGCTGCCAACTGCTCCACCCTGCGTCGTTTGCTTGGTGAATATAAAGGTTTCACGAATTACTGTCAAGCTAAGTTGAAATATATTTGAAATATTCGTCTGAAAACTGATCAAGTGGTCAAGAGCGGAAGAACTTTTTGTCTTCATCAATGGCATTATGCAGTATATGTTTGGCGTGAAAGAACAATATTATCAATAGAGGGATGCTGAGCCAGGATAGAAGTCCTCCGTAAAAGAGAAAAAAATCATAGAGGCCATGATATAAAACAGCCAGAAACAGACCAAATGGAATGAGGTTCTTTCCATTCAGTTTAGTTTTCCCGATATAAAAACCCATTACGGCAGAAGTCAAACCGTGGAGTGGAACTGCCGTTATTCCGCGGGTAAGTAGTATTGTCCAGGAATTGCCACTATTCATGCTGTAGAGGATATTTTCAAGAAAGGCAAATCCCAGGGCTGCTGCCATGGTGTAGATAATGCCGTCTGTTACTTCATCAAATTCAGGATGAGGGTAAATATAGCGCTTTACCATATAAAGCTTACAGCTCTCTTCCACCAGGGCTACCACAATAAATGCTTTAAATGCAATTGTTATGATAGGGGACATTCCACCGGGGGCAAGTTTTTCAATCAGCAACTCTATGATTACGGCAGGTACGGTCGCAGCAATCCCCAGGAAGAAAGTTTTCATAACAATCTGGCGGGGTTCCGGCCTTGGATCTCTTTTGTAAAAGTAATTTAAGAGAATCATAGCCGGAATCAGAGCCAGCAAAAAGTTTATTACCTGGGGCAGTAGAAGCAGGGCGAAAATAAATCCCATTATCAGGCCTTCTCAAGTTCTGACATGATTCTGATAAACTCTCTGTTCTGATCTTCCGTACCAATGGTATAACGAATCCACTCATCAAGGCCAAAGGATGCCAAGGGTCTGATTGCCATTCCTTCATCAAGGAAATGATCAAACACTGCTCTGCTGTCTCTTTTCACTCTAATGCAGATAAAATTGGCCTGGCTCGGATAGTAGTCATACCCTAAACGTTTCAGTTCGCCATAGAGAAAGGTTTTTCCCTTTTTGCAGAGATCTAATGTTCGGGAGATAAAATTCTGGTCTCCCAGGGCTGCCGTACCGGCCTGCTGAGCCAGGATATTTACATTGAAAGCCTGTTTTGTCCGGAAAATCTGCTCAATCAGTGTCGGATCGGCCAGAGCATATCCGATGCGCAGCCCCGCCAGACCGTAGAGTTTTGAAAATGTATGGGTCACAATGAGCCTTTTATTGCTCTTTATCAGTTCCTGACCGGATGGAAAATCCTCTGCAGTGGCAAACTCACCATAGGCTTCATCCAGGATTGTCAGTACATGAGAGGGGAGGGCGTCCAGAAATTCTTTCAGCTCTTTCTCTTTTAGATAGGTTCCGGTAGGATTGTTGGGATTACAGACAAATATCAGAGAGGTTTTCTCCGTTACCTGATCCAGAATACTCTTTAAATCGTATTTCCCTTCCTGCAGGGGAACCTTTTTTATATGGCCACCATAAAGAAGTCCGGAGAAGTTGTATTCTGAAAAAGTTTCCTTTGCCGTAATGACTTCAAAGCCCTCTTCAAGATAGGTTCCTGCTATCATGGCAAATATTTCATCCGAGCCGTTTCCTGCAATAACATAGTCGGCAGTAAGATTATGGTGAGAGGCTATGGTCTCTCGCAGAATGCCTGACACTCCGTCAGGGTAGCGGTGCAGATGATTCAGTTCGCTTGAAATAGCTGTCAATGCTTTTGGCGATGGACCCAGGGGGTTTTCGTTGGATGACAGTTTGACTGCTCCCGGTCGGGTTCTGCCGGCCACATACGGCTTTACTGATTCGAGGGTTTTACGGATCTTCATGATAGCTCCTATGCTTCAGGTCATTATATATTTATGCAGGACCTTCTTTAGGTCAATAGGACTGACAGGTTTTCCCAGAAAATCGTCGATACCCGAGTCTAGAATTTTTTCCCTGTCTTCGGCCATAGCCAGTGCGGTAAGGGCAATAATAGGAACCGGGTCCGGTATTTTTCCTTCCAGCCGGCGGATAGCCCTTGCCGTATCATATCCATCCATTATTGGCATTTGAATATCCATGAGAATGATATCCGGTCTTTCCCGGACAAATAAATCCAGGCCTTCTTTTCCATTTTCTGCTGTTACTACCTTATACCCTGCTTTTTCCATTGTTCTCACAGCCAGTAGCTGGTTTATTCTGTTATCTTCCATGAGAAGAACAAGGGGTCCATAGTCGCGGCTTTGTTCTGGGAGTTTCTGTTCATGATGATCAGGATTAATGACCTTAATCAGCTCCTTCTGAACGGGTTCTGGTGATTTAAGAGGAAGAAAAAAACGGAATGTACTTCCCTTTTCTGCCTGACTTTTGACATCAATCATTCCACCCATATTACTTGTCAGGTGAGCACATATGGCCAGTCCCAGTCCTGTCCCCCCATACTTTCTGGTGGTTGATGCATCCACCTGGGTGAAGGATCGGAAGAGAAGATGCTGTTTGTTTACGGGGATCCCGATTCCTGAATCGGCTACATGGAAATAGATGCGGGGAGGGGTGGATTTACTATCCACATAGTTTGAAATCTCTATAAATCCTTTCTTGGTGAATTTGAGAGCATTACTCAGTAAATTCAGGATGATTTGACGGATCCTTACGGGATCTCCCAGCATTTCATCGGGAATGTCCTCTGAGGGATTGTAACGGAATTCCAATCCCATAGTCTTTGCCTGAGGAGAGAAAATTCTGATAATTTCATCCATAAAATCAGATAAATTAAAAGGGATTACTTCTATGTTCATCCTGCCGGATTTCATTTTGGAGTAGTCCAGTATGTCATTGATTACCCGCATCAGAGAATCTGCGGACAAACGGATTACATTGAGATACTCCTTCAGAACAGGGCTCATCTCTTCTTCTAACGCTAGGTCTGTCATGCCGATAATACCGTTCATAGGTGTCCTGATTTCGTGAGTCATGGCAGCCAGAAATGTCCCCGTTGTGGACGTTCTCTTCTTTCCATTTTTATCTGTTTTGGTCAGGCACCACATGATCGGACCGCTTTCTTCAACGTGAGAGACCTCTTCCAGTTTTATTTCTCCCTGAAGGGGAGTCAGTAGCGCATGGATATGGCGGCCCTCCAGATCCTTCGATTCCATTCTCAGCAGATCCCGAGTCTCTTTATTGGCTGACTGAATCAGTCCGGCTCTATCTGTAATTATCAAAGCTTCCTTCATGATTTCAAAGAGCTTTGCTATTTGTTTGAAACTAGTCAAAGACTTCCTCCGTGTTAAGTATGTGATAAGAAAAGAACACAACTGCGAGAGTATTGGTCGGATCCGCAGACTCTCTATTAAAATCCTGAATGGATTTCATTATGGGAATAGAGGGCCCAGCAGATTTATTTTCCTTCAGTACAGATTGGCACCACTCCCATATAAGGGTATATTTATCCTCAATAAAGCACTTATACAGCCACTCCTGATTGGAGAAGAACAGTTCCATCTCTCTGGTTTCATCCAGAAGAATGGACATTCCTTCTCCCTGGATGTCGTTGTTTTTTTGAAAAATCCATCCAAGAGGCGGGTTCATATTTTTCTGCCTGGCGATAAGGGTTATAAAATTCTGCGTATAGATTTCACCATTTTTAATGGTCTCGTCAGAAAAAAGACATTCCAGCCACTTCCCTCCCGGATCAAAATGGTGAAAGGAAACCAGGTAGTTCAGATCTTCTCTCAGAGAACCTCTCTCTTCCTTAAGAAAGCGTTGATAAGCCACTTGATATTGATCCTTATTGCCGATTCTTGCAAGAGATTTTGCTGCATTCGATGCTGTCCGGCTGTCCGGATCCTGCATTAAAGCAATAAGAAGTTCTTCTACATTTTTTGTCGGGTAGGAACCCAGAGCAAATATTGCTTCCTGTCTGTTAAAGCTGTGGACTTCGGAGGCTTCTCTTATCAATTCAGGGATTAGCTGAGGCCTTTTTTTCTCAAATAGAGTTTTGATAATTTCACCCCGTTCCGGAGAGAGGGGCTGCAGGAAAATTTGTCGTATTTCATCGTTTGCCAGGGATGATCCTGTATAACCCAGGGAGAGGATTAGAGATTTCCGTTTTACCGTGCTGTTATATGTGTTGAGTCTGTTGATATCCATGAATGTTTTTAGATGATCAATGGAAAAAATCATGGTCCATGTCTTTTTGAGAGATGCACTCCCCTTCTCTTCAAAATGGATAGCCGTAATCATTATAATGACACAGAGAAAGACCGCAATGGAAAATGTCAGACCATAAATATTCAGATAAGGGAGAGGGTTCTCCCCTGAAAAATCTGCCAGATATCCACCGAGAAAGCCCAAAAAGAATGCCAGAATTGAAGTAACAAATACATCCATGGAAGTAAAACTGATGGAATCTTCTTCAGGAATAGCCTGAATGAATAGTCTGGAAGAGAGAAGGACCAGAATATTCTGAAGCATCACTGTAAAGAAACCAAGGATGTAGAAAAATTCCATATTTCTGGAAGGATCTGCAAACATCCAGACAATAAATACTCCTCCGGTCATCACTACCACAGGAAGGATGAAGGGCCGGCTTCCCAGACGGTCAGCAAAAGGCCGTATAATCAGTGCTCCTGTAATGGCCGCCAGAGTTATTACGATGGAATAAAGAAAAATCATGGGAGCAGAGAATCCCGCATATTTCCTCAGGAAAGGGATCGTCATGCCCGACAATATCTGGATTCCCGCACTGCCCCATCTTACAATCAGCATCCGTCGCTCACGGCTCAGGTTCATATTCTCAATAAACAATTTCCCCACATGGCGGCCGGGAGTGTGTTCTATCTTCTCTCTGCTGGGAATCTTCTTAAAGACAATCACAGCAATAGTATTGGATATGATGCCGAGCAGCTGCAGGAATAGAAGTTCTGTCAGCTCGGACGCAAAGGATGTAATGGTTACTATATAGCTGAATATTCTGGAAAAAATCCCCGCCGTATTATTTCTGGTGGAAGCTGTCATTACAACTTCTCCTCTGGTACGGCTTGTGGAGATCATCTTCTGTATATTCTGATTTACCGCCACTCCAATGGTTCTGGTAATACAGAACAATGTATAAATTGTTAAAATAAGGAACACGGCGGCCTGTCCCTGCAGCAGAGGCAGAGCCAGGTATCCAAGACATACCAGCCCTCTGATAAACCAAGCCGTTAATCCTACAGATTTTATGGATTTCCCGTTAAAAAGCCTGGTATAGAAAAGAAGTGATATACCTGTGATATAGATAACAGACGATATATATCCGAGTTGTGTATTGCTGGCTCCGTAGAGGATTGCCAGCAGGTAGACCGTAGTATTCCCGAGGAAACTGAAACCAACGCCGTTCCATCCTGCATATTTATAAAAATACTTTCTTCCGGACTCTCTTTCTGTCTGAGAAAGGTACTTAGTCTTTTTGATCATGATCTTATCTCTATTCGTAAATAAGGTTTTAAAAAAGAATAGGCCTTTCATTGATCAGGGTAAAGCTAAAAATAAAAAAAATGTAACCTGAGAGGATTCCGTTCGTTTCCCTTATATAACGGTTCAACCAAGGGTTGAATCAGATTTTTTTCATTTTGAATTTTCTCCAATCTTTGCCCCCGGTTTTCCTCCTTTTCCGGGGGCCTTTTTGTGCAAATGGATTTTAGGAATCTGGAATATAAATTAATAAAAACGAAAAAAATTGTAACCCCCTAAGAGAGTGAAGGTTTCTGGAGTATAGATAGTGAAAATTTTCTTTTTAGATTTGTAGTTTCATTTTTTTCGCTCCCGGGTTTCCTCCTTTTCCCGGGGGCTTTCTTTTGTCCGGATAGTTCTTGGTCTGTAAGCTGTTTTAATCTGCCGCGGCAAAGAAATTCTGAAATTCATCATCCGCCTTTCGGATATATGCCAGCAAATCTTTATCACTGCAATTGGCTATCTCTTTAAAGGTACAGCATCTGTCAGAATCAATATCTTCAGAATGACGGACGTAGGTTGTCTGGTAGAGGGCTAGTTTTTTATTCTTATGAATTCCTATCTCCAGAAGTTTCCTGGCTCCCCGCCGGATAAGTTTCAATTTTTTTATCAGATCCTCCCGGGAATCTACACTCCAGACTCCCAGAAATATGGGTTGATTATCATTATTCATATCTCCGATAAATTCACCTCTTAAAAGCTGGTTCCTCTCTTTTTTCAGATAGGGGACAAAATCAAGATGCTCTGCCAGTTTTCTGTCTGTTGCCAGAAAATTTCCTGTTTCGGGATCAAAAGTAAAGATTATAACGTTTTCAAAGGCTTGTCCGTAACTTTTGAACATGGCACCTCTGAATTTGCTAATATCTATAGCCTCGAACAGCCGCTCCTGTCTTTTGCGGATTGCTCTGGAAATTTCCATCAGCCATTCCCCCAAGGTTTCATACTCACTGCGATAGGTATTGACTTCTTCCTGAAGAGTTTTTTCTGTAATAATACCCTGTAGATAGGAGAGGACAGAACGGAAAATCATCCGAATATTATGAAACTTGCTGAACTTCAGGATAAGATCGAATAAAAAAATTTCCATTTTTCGCAGCTGCCAGATTGAGGCAATGTATTCGCTTCTGTTGGGATTCTTCTGTCTGGCCGGTTCTTCCCATAGCTGTTTAAACTCATTCAAACGTCTGTCCATCTGGATATACCATTTGTCCAGGGTCCCCGTCAGCTGTCCCATGCGGATATACCAGGTTGTCCCTTCGTTTAAAATACTGTCTACCGTAATATTGGCTGCTCCAAATGTCGAGTAGATCTGCAGGGTTCCAAGACCTTCCCCTGTCTTATCCTTTTTTGTGGTGACCCCCACAAAGGCAGGATATCCCTCTTTGTCGGGGATCAGTTTCTCCGGCGGGATTCCCGCTCCGTTATCCTTCAGTTTTAAAAGAACAATATCCTCTTTCCGGCTGATGGATATTTCAATAATCCCTCTTCGGCTTGTATCGTTTATGGAATCCAGGGCGTTGGATACCAGATTAATCAGAGCCCGTCCAATATCCACATAATATCCAGGTACCATGGGGACTCTGCTGCTTAGTTTCAGATGCAGTTCACAGGGGATGGTTGATGCTTCTATATAGGGAACCATACGGTCCAGAATTACTTCCTGCAGATTGACTTTGTGTACAATCTGCATGGTATCTCTGAAGGAGTTCAGCATATTGATCAGAGTTGTTGTTTCTCTGTTTATATCTTCAATGATACGTTCGCCGTTATCCACGGAGAGCATATCCACCATACTGGATAGAAGCCGGAGGGTTTTTCGTGCATCATGACGGGCTTTTCCGATTTCCTCATCGCTTTGTTTGTAATCTCTTTTATTGAGCCTGGAATGGAGGCTTATCTCCTCTTTGCCCGCATAAAGGTGGTTGTAGATCAGGTTGCGGTAGACGATGGGATCTCCCGACTGGAAACCTTTTTTGTGGAAAAAATCTACAGTATCAATCTGCTTTTCCCATATATAAAGGTAAATCCGGGACTTTTCAGGGATTCTGCGGGCAAGGTTTTCAATAAAGCTGGTGCCGATGCCCCGTCCTCTTCCAAAGGGACTGGTTACTACCTTATATATAAGGTAATTCCTCTTCTCCCTGTCTGAGTAAACAAGCATATATCCGAGAATCTCTCCTTCATCAATCCATATGGAGCTATACTCCCTGTCCTTGCTTATTTCAGGATCCTTAACATAGGGGGATGGAATGATAAAGGTATCAATATTCAGCAGGGGATTCCGCATAAGACGGTCTTCCATCTCCTGGCTAAGAGGGCGGATATGACTATGCCTTTCCATTTCAGGGGCGTCTTTCTGCGTTCCTTTAATGGTCATGATTCTCTCCTTACGGTTTCACTATCTTTTTTCTTCTGCTGTTTTTGCCGCATTTTTTTCTCTTTTTCCAGGAGATCTTTGATATGTTTGTCGGAAAATCCTCCGGATTCCTGCCATCCTGGAAGATCCAGCTCTTCTAGATGAACCAGAGCTTCTTTTTCTATGTACTGGAGGATCTCTTCAGAGAGGGTATTCATCCTGTTTTTTTCATCCTTATTCATAATTTTCTTATGGAATTTCGGATAAAGATCTTTCCTTTTACTCAGAGCCGGTGCTTCATTAAGTTTGATGAAGCCGTCCTCCTGAAGGCAGCCTTCCGGTCCCCGGGAAGATTCATATTTTATCAGTTCTTTTCGTAGTTCATCCCGGACCGACAGTATCTTCTCTTCAGTTATATTATGAAGAAGATTGCTGCTTTCATCAGGATCAGCCTTCAGATCGAAGAGTTCCTCATAAGCCCCATTATAATAATAATTATATTTATAGTCCTTTGTACGCAGGGATATCCAGCGTCGGAGACCGGCGGAATACTCCACATACTGTGCCGTCCGGTCTTTTCTTTTTTTCTCTTCTGCAGTCAGAAGGCTTTCGCCGGGAAATGCCGTATTTTTATAATCGATATGAATCCCTGCTGCATCTAGTATGGTGGGGAAAATGTCATTCAGATCGGCAAAATCATCTACCTGTTCTCCCGGGGGGATTGTTCCGGGCCGGGAGAGGATCAGGGGTATTCTGGTGCAGCTGTCATAGGGTAATCCTTTTTCAAGAGCCCCATGGTCTCCCAGCATCTCTCCGTGATCACTTGTGAATATAATTAGAGTTTTTTCTGTCTGCTCAGTGGATTCCAAGGCATCCAGAATCCTTCCCACGTTATAATCCACCTGGCTGATGGCTCCATAATAAAGCTGTCTGTAACGGTTCTGCAGACGATCGGACAGCCCCTCAGTCAGTCTGACATTTTCCATGGCTTGTCTTGAAAGAGGGGTTTTGGAACGAAGCTGACGGGGTAGTTCTATTTCATCGTATAAATCAGCAAAACGGGGTGCCGGACACTGGGGCGGATGGGGAGAGAGCCAGCTGACTTTCATCAACCAGGGATGACGACCACTGTTTGTCTGTAAAAAGTCTATGGCCCGGTCCGCTACCCAGCTATCTCCCATATGTTCTTCGGGCAGGATAGACTGTTGAGGAATATGATACAGAAGGTTTTCACAGCCATGGGGATTGAGGATATTTCCCCATCCTGATGCCTTGAGGTATAGGCCGTAGTCATCCTGTTCCCTATAATCCGGATACCTTTCCATCAGATGGATCCGGTCATAGCCATGGTGTCTTCTCGCAGGTTGGAACTGGTTTTTTCCTATGGAAACAGTTTCATAGCCATGATCGGACAGGACTTTGGGGAATGTATTGATCCATCCCGGCATGCTGTAGCCTTCGTTATTTTCAGTATAGCCGTGAGTTTTTCCGGTTAGTCCGGTAAGAATATTGTGCCTGGCGGGCATCCCGTCAGGTACGGGGGTATAGGCCTGGGTGTAAATCCGGCCAGACTCTACAAGCTGATCCAGGTTGGGAGTATACATATGAGAGTAGCCGGCAGCCCCTATGGTATCAAAACGCATTTGATCACACATTAAAAGGAGGATGTTCGGCCTGTTTTCACTCCTGGTGATATCAGAGGGCTTCTGATCATAGGGGACTGTCCCGTTGTTGTTATCCTGCTGGTTTGGCATAGATTCATCCTCCCAGGTCCGTTAATGGACCCGGAATCATTTTACAGCAAAATTGGCAATGAGAGAAGGAATCTCCGTCCCAAAGGGTTTTGAAGAAGGCGGCACCCGGGTAGACCGGATCTTCCCGGAGAACCTCCTCCAGTAGCTTACGCCCTGTCTCTGTATTCCCCATACCGTACTCTCCCAAAGCCATAAGATAGCGGCAGTAAAGCTGGTTTTGTGCATCCCCATCCTGATCAAAGATCAGCAGATCCGGAAGGGATACGGCAAAGTAGTCTATTTCTGTCTGATCATGGAAATGGGACTTTCCCCAGGAGAGGAGCTTATTAAAACGCTGTCGCGCTTCAAGAGGATTCCCCATTTGCAGCTGGGCAAGTCCCTGAAAATAGATCAGATCGGCAGACTGATCGTTATAGTAATGGGATGCTGCAGGTTCCTGATCTCCCTTTGTGGCTTTCAGTAAACTCTGGAGGGCTTCCTCTTTCCTGCCGGTTTTATTCAGAGCTAATCCCCGGTAGTAATCCAGTTCATTGTCCGTTATGGTGCAGAGTTTTCCTTCTCCCAGATTGCAGGGATAGGAGTAGGCTTTTTCAAGTAGCCTGAGGGCTTCTGCAGCATGGTCTTTTTTCAGCTCTTTTAACCCCAGCAGTATCAGAGAGCGGACATACTGTGTTGAGACTCTTCCTTCGCCCCCTTCCCAGGGTTGAAACTGTCTGCTCCCCATGATTTTCAAGGCTTCCTCTTCCTTTCCTGTTATGTTCAGCAGGGTAAGTTTTTCTACGTTTAAATCATCCCGGGCGGCGACTCCCTCCGGATACTTGTGCAGGAAGGCAAGGCGTTTTTCAGGAGATCTGCCCAGTTTTTTATAGAGTTGGTCCAGTTCAAAAAGAATCCGGTGGTCACTCTCATCCAGAAAGAAGGCTTCTTCCATAAGTTTCAGAGCTTTAGTAAGGAGCTTTTGTATCTGAGGGATGGCTTTTTATCACATGTTCCAGGATCATTATGGAGTCTGTTCTACTTGGGAAGCAGAAGGAGGGATCAGCTTCAGCCCCCAGACGGTACCATGTTTCAGCATCTTTCTGATTTTCTGTCTTTTCGTAGAGATAGCCCAGGTAATAGCAGGGGAGGGGGGCACTCGTCTTTTCTTTTGTCAGCAGGGTCAACAGAGCAATAGCGTCATTGAAGGCAGCGCTCCAGAGGTAATCCAGGGCTAATTCCAGATAGGAGAACTGGTCATTCCGGATAAGAGTCTGGAAGCTTTTCAGATCCTTCTCCGAACAATGCAGGAGATAACGTTCATATGCGGCAGCATGATTCAGAGGATCAACGGCTTCCAGCTCTTCCAGAACTTTTACAGCGTCTGCTTTTTTTCCGCTTTTTCTCAGTATCATGGCTTTTAAATGGAGAGCGTTCCTGTTATGTCTTCCCGCCGCTATGGCACGGTCTACTTCCAGAAGAGCCTGTTCCATATTTCCGAATGTGCAGGAAAGACGAGCCAGTTCACAGTAGCCGGCTCCCTGCCAGGGGCCATTCCATATTGATTTATAAAATTTTTCATAGGCTTCTTCGTCCTGCCCCAGGTAGCGCAGGGTCCAGCCCAGGTGAAAAAGGGCTTCTCCGTCGTAGGGGTTGGGGTTCCGGAAGGTCTGTCGTTTTATAGCCTGGCGGAAGTGGTCTTTCGCAATGGAAAAACGTCCCCGGAGCATCTCTCTTTTTCCAAGAGCTGTATGGCAGCGGCTTTCGCCGGGATCCCGTTTTAATCCTTCCCTGTAGTAGTCCTCGGGGTTACGGGTGGCATGACGGTACTGCTCCAGGTGCAGACCGGTCAGAAAGAGTTCTTCCGTCGAGCCAATCTCCTCTGCAGGAGGGGCTGCTTTAGCAGGTTCGGGAATGGGGCGGAGTTTATCAACTTCTTTCCATGCAGACAGAATCTCTTCTGTATCATTTCGCAGCACCAGGGAAAACTCCCTCTCTTCAGATCCGGCAGGCCGGGGGAAACTTGAATGATAACTTTTTTCAGGGGAGAGGCTCAGGGGCTGAGTGAAAATGATTTCTGATCCTCTTTTCAGTTCCAGGCTAAGGTCTTTTTCCGGTCCCATGGTATAAACACCCATCCGAATTTCATCTTCTTCAAGCTGTAGAGACAGGGCGGCTCTGGTCGAGGCATTATCCACACTATCCAGTTCTTTATAGGGCATAAAGTTTTGATGGAAGATCTTCTCTTCTCCCGGTAGCAGCCAGGAAAAATCGGGTTGATTATCTGTAAAGGCTCCGGTCATCAGTTCAATATAGGGACCATCCTCGTCGGTCAGGTTGCGGTCCCATGCCTGTCCAAAGTCTCCATTTCCCCAGGTCCATTGTTTTTTACCGGGAACCAGATGGTGATTGGCTACATGAAGCATGCCTGCCTGTTTTTCATGGTCATAACAGCCCATAAAATCATAATCCGAATGGTAGGCCATATAGCTGGTGGGTACGGGGAGATTCTTATAGCGGCTGATATCCACCCCCTTGGAGTAGTCCATTTTATAGTAGGTTCCCGTCGCAATGGGAAAGGTGGATACATCTCTTTTTCCATGATCCATAACGGCATGTACATCCGGCGGGAAGATGGACTGGTAACTGTCTCCTACGGCAACTGCCGGATTGGCCCACCAGAGGAAGGTCCGGGGGGTATTGGAACCGTTGTAAAGACGGGCTTCTACTTCCAGAACGGCCTTATCCGGCTGTAATACAAAGGCCGTAGAACAGCGCGTTCTGCCAATATGATCCTGTTCTCCAACCCATATAACGGCACTTCCATCTTCATTCTCCTGATACATATGATCTGTGGGTTCATAGGTTCCGGGACGGTGATGCTGGGGCCAGTTAAACTCGATTCCTCCGGAGATCCAGGGGCCGGCCAGGCCGACCAGAGCCGGTTTAATCACCTGGTTGTAGTAGACAAAATGGTAATCATTGGTTTTGTCATAGGCCATCTGAACCCGTCCTCCCAGTTCTGGAAGAATCATTATCTTTAAATATTTATTTTCCAGATAGAGGGCCTTCCACTGTTTATCCTCTTTCTCTTTTCCTACTGATTCAATAACAGGATAGGGATAAACCGCTCCGCTGGATCCCTGATAAACTCTTTTTTCCAGAAACAGGGGATTCTTCTCTTTCTTTCCTACAGGGTAGGTCGGGATGGTGACCATCTCTTCCCATACTTTAACTATACTCATATATAATCTCCTTTAAGGGGTATTGCAGTTTTTGATATTTTATGTCTTACCCGGGGCGTTTGAAATGGATACATTTCTCCTTTAATGGATTATTTTATGATTATAGAGATAGAAATATATTGTATAATCAAATTAGAAGACATTTTGGAGGGAGAAATTGAAATATTCCAGGAAAGAGGAAGGATTTAGAGGGCAACAGCTTTTTGTTATTCCTCCCGATGTCACGGCCTTAGGCAGTCTCTCTCCTCTCAACCGGAATTTGAGGATCAGTGCCGCAGGATACTATCCGGCAGCTGCGGGACATCAGAAAAGCCGCCAGGAACCCATTGTTGAGGGAATCCTTTTGTACTGCCGTCAGGGCAGCGGATTTGTCAGGAGCGGCGGGAAGACTTTTTTTCTTCATGCCAGACAGGCCTGTTATCTGCCGCCGGGGCAGTCTCATATTTATGGCTCCTCCGATAATGATCCCTGGAGCCTTTACTGGATGCATCTTAAAGGAGATTTGCTTGATATGTATCTCCGGCCTCTTAAGAACGAGAGGATTGCTGCGGTCAGTTCTGAAGCAGATGAGCAGGTTCTTCAGCTTTTCGAAATGCTTTTTAAGGCTCTGGAAAGGGGGTATTCCAGGGAGATTATGGTGCATACCGGGCAGCTGGCTGCCGCTATCCTGACGACTCTTTTTTATTCAAATCGCGATTTCAATCCCCGTATGGGATCGGAGAACAGCCGGCGTTTGGATGATGCTGTAAACGGGATGCAGGAACGGGTCTCGGAAGGTCTGGATTTCTCACTGAGTGAAATGGCCCTGTCTGTGGGGCTTTCAATTCCACATTTTTCCGAACTCTTTAAAAAGGGGATGGGTTATCCTCCCGTGGAGTACTTCAGCCGTCTCCGTATTCAGAAAGCCTGTCGGCTGCTGGAGTTGACGGATCGCAGTATCCAAAAAGTCGCGGTACAGTGTGCTTATGCTGATCAGTATTACTTTTCCCGGGTCTTTAAAAAAATAATGGGCCTGCCCCCCAGTGAATACAGAAAAAAAGTGCAGCAAAAGGTGTAAGGTATAATGAACTGTAAAACTGTTGTATTGGAAAACAGGCAGCTGAAGCTTGAAGTTCTGCCTTTTCGAGGCGGGAAGATCTCTTCTCTCCAGGATAAAAGAAACGGTGCCCAGTGGTTCTACCGGGGCAATCCAAATAATCCCGGATTCCCTGATCCCAACTCTTATAAACGGGGGGTCTTTGATGAGAAAGAAGCCTTTGGTATGGATGAGATGTTTCCAAGCATTAATCCCGAAAAAATAACTAATTATGGAGGAGAACTCTGTACTCTTCCAGATCATGGTGAAGTCTGGAGTAAGTCATGGGATATCATAAGTCAAAGTCCCCTGGAGCTTAATCTGACAGTGCAGGGTCTTGTTTTTCCTTACCGCTTCAGTAGAGATATCCTTCTGGAGGAGAACCATATCATCCTGAAGTACAGGGCACAAAATACGGGGGATCAGGCTATCCCTGCCTTATGGACCCCTCATCCTCTTTTCTCTTTTTATGAAGAGACCGAGATTCTTGTTCCCCGGGAGCTCAACTCTATTCGTCAGGCTATGAAAGAAGGGCCTTTGGGAGAGTATGGTTCCATTCATGCTCTCAACGCTTCCGGTGAAGTAGCGGGAGTAGGAAATTTGCTGCATCCTGGGACTTTGCCCGAAGGAAGCTGTTTTAAATTCTATGGAGATAAATCTTTGAAAGAGGGATATTGCGGTTTAAAAGACAGACGTGGAAGCCTGACACTTTCATATCCTTCCGAGCAGATTTCCTGGCTGGGATTTTGGATCAACAGAGGCGGATGGGGAGGTCAACAGAATCTGGCTCTGGAGCCTGCTACTTCTCCTATGGATGGTCCGCAGGCTTCTGCTGATTTCAATGTCCCCTCTCAGCTGGATGCGGGAGAACTCCTTGAATGGGAAATGGTTCTCGCTATCGATTAGTGAGTTAAGGCTTAAAATAAAAAACCCCTCCAGTTAAAAGGAAGGGGCCCCTCCAACTAACGTCGGTTCAACTCTTTCATTACATCTATATAGGCGTGCAGATTGTCCCAGGGAACCTCCGGTTCTATTACATGGGTGGGGGATATCAGATATCCTCTTTTCTTCTCACTTATCCGGACTCTCTCCATGACTGTATGTCGAACCTCTTCTGCTGTCCCAAAGGGCATGGTTGTCTGTGTGCCAATGGAACCCCAAAAGGCGATACGGTCGGAATATTTATTATAGACTTCCTCTACATCCATACTTTCGGGCTGGATGGGATTCAGAACCTCCACTCCTGCATCAATCAGATGATCGATAAAGGGAGTTGCAAAACCACAGGAGTGGTAGGATATGATGACTTCGGGATTTACCTTTTTTGCCGAGGCTATGACTCTAGCCAGTTTTGGTTGGATATACCTGAGCCAGAGTTTCGGATCCATAAGAGGAGTAGACTGCATCCCGACATCATCGCCCAGAGCGATCAGATCGACACCGGCTTCGGCCAGGAAGGCGGCTGTTCTGCAGGAGTGTTCACAGATTCTTTCCAAGAGCCGCTCTGCCATGGGATCATCAAGCATCATATCCATCATAAGGTTTTCCATTCCCCGGATAAGCCACGAGCGTTCCCATATGGTCTGTTCAAGCCATGCCCGGACAGCAAGCCCCTTTCCGTGGATTTCTTTTATGTCTTTCTGTAACCTCTCTTTTTCTCCCCCGGCTATTTCCGGAAGAGGGTGGTTCTCTATCTGTTCCAGAGAGCATTCCCCTGTAAGGGGGGAGTGAAAATGAACCATATGCATGCATGCTTCGGACCCCCTGGATTCTCCTGTTCCAAAGGCATCCACTTCATACTCTTCTGGCATGTTCTGGTTTGCAAAAAGATATTTTCCGTCAGCTTGGTATGTTTTTTCCATTTGAACCTGAACCGTCTTGTGGAAAAGACCGAAATACTCTTCAACAGTCTGACCGGTTTTCATCTGTGTGAACTCATCCAGTTTAGGAGGGGTCAAATCGATATCCGGCGGGAAAATCCTGGCATCCGTCTCTTTTTCTTCTCTTTTTAATACTCTTCGAAATGCATCTCTTTTATTCATAATCTTATTATTGATTCTGAATTGTCAGTTGTATAGAGAAATATTGATGTAAATTAGTGGACTAATTGATTAATAAATCTATCAAAATATAATTTGATGCTATTTAAATGAATATAATGTTGTATAAATTGATTATGAGTGCATCCGATAAGAGTGAAACTTTCAAAAGACCCGGTAAAACGATACCGGGATTAAGTGTAATAGCATCCGGAAAGATAATTCATGAAGATTTCAATATTGAGGGATTTCGGATTCTGCATAATTATGCCGTTGTTTTTGTTTCCATGGGCCAGGGGGAGTTTTATACTCCCGGACAGGAGGCTCCGCTTCGTCTGAAGGAGGGAGATCTTTTTTTTCTGGCTCCAGGAACCCCCCATCGTTATGGCCCCGTAGAGGGAAGCTGGACACAGTACTGGGTTGTCTTTAGCGGTAAAATCGGAGAACTCCTTGAAGAGGGGGGCTACCTTGATCGGGATGCTCCCGTTCTTTCCGGTTTCAGGAGATGGGATGTTCAGTCGGCATTTGAAGAAATGATAGCATTCTCTGAACGGAAGCCTCTGGATTATCAGATACAGACGTCGGTGATTCTCTACCGTATGCTCCTGTCTGTCATTCCGGGTGTCTCCGAAGCCGGTACGTCTTTCAATGCAAAGGAGGAGCTGACCGAGGAGATAAAAGGGCGGCTTCATGAGAACCTTCTCAGCAGACGGTCCGTCAAGGATATCCTGAGTATCAGAGGATACTCCTACAACTATCTCCGGGCTATTTTCAAGCAGGTCACAGACTACTCTCCCATTCAGTATCAGAACAGGCTCCGTATTGAGTATGTTTGTGAACAACTCTCTTTTTCTAATCAGTCCATAAAAGAAATAGCCTACAATGCCGGATTCGATGATCCCCAGTATTTCAGCAGGATGTTCAAAAAAACAACAGGAATAAGCCCGGGCCAGTACCGACGGTCGATTATAGGGTCTTTTACAGATAAGAGCACTCCTTTCTAATTAAAAGGTGTGCCATCTGCCGGAAGGGGGGGGATCTGATTGTTTTCAACCATGAGTTTCATTGTTTTGAAGTGATCGATGATTGAATAATCAAGGCCTGGATGGAAAAACGCTTCTCTTTGACTGAAGATCCCCTGTTTTAATAAGCTCTGGGCATAATATCCATCAAATAGGACCCAGTACTGAGTCCATCCCTGTTTTTCATCAGGAAAATAGGAGTGCCAGACCTCAGGAATAATTAAAAAACAGTCACCGGGAACAACCTCTCTTGATTCCTGTCTTCCTCTTCTTTCTCCTGAACGCCAGGTTCCTCTTCCTTCGACTATATAGACAAGGGCGAAATAGGGGAAGATACGACCGTTTCGTTCGACTTCCCCCCTGTTATGCTCTCTGGGGCGAACTTATGAGTACGCGGGCTGGAAACTGTGGATCCAGAGGGGCTGTCATAAACGGCTATCACAGGGACAGCCAGGGAAGCCTGGAATAAATACGGAATATTGTAGGGAGACTGAAAAATGAAGATTACTGATGTAAAAGTATGGCTTGTAGAAGGAATCAAATATAACTGGACTATGATTAAAATTTATACCGATGAAGGGTATACCGGAGTCGGAGAGGCGACAAACTGGCCGGGGAGTCCTCTTGTTGAAGCTGCCGCCCGCCATGCAGGGGAGAGGGTTATAGGTCTGGATCCCATGAAAACTGATTATATCTGGACAAAGTTGTACCGGGATCTGAACTGGGTCGGTCCGGGCGGAGCGTCCCTTTGTGCTATCAGCGGTATCGATATGGCTCTTCTGGACCTTAAAGGAAAGGTTCTGGGAGTTCCTGTTTATGAGTTGTTGGGAGGAGCATTCCGGAAGGAAATAAAGCTTTATGCAAACTATTGGTTTACCCATGGCGAGTTGACTCCGGAGAACTATGCCTCCCAGGCTGTGAGGGTTCGGGAACTCGGATTCACAGGGTGCAAATTTGATCCATTTGCTCATGTAAACTATTTTTATGGAGATGACCTGTCAAGTAATCTTTCTCTTAGTCCTGAAGCCCAGGACCGTGCCTACGAGGTGAGCAGGGCCGTTCGTGAAGCCATGGGACCCAATGCGGATCTGATGATCGAAACTCATGTTCTGTTGAATATGAAAACTGCTATCACCATGGCTCAAAGGCTGGCCGATCTTGCCGTAAGGAGACGGCTGGATCCATCCATCTCGATCTGTGTCGGGGAGCGGCACTATACCCGATACGGTATTCGCGAACTCCTTGAAAATGGTATTGCGGATATTCTTATGCCGGATATCACACGCTGCGGCGGTCCTTCCGAGATGAAGAGGATGGCTACTATGATGGAGGTGTATAATGTTCAGTTAGCGCCCCATAATCCTAATGGGCCTCTCTCTACTATTGCGAGTGCTCACGTCTGTGCATCCATACCGAATTTTTTCAGGCAGGAATTTATGCTTAACGATGTTCCCTGGCGTGATACAATAATTGACTCTCCTCTTCCAATTGAGAATGGTAATTATATCCTATCGGATAAACCGGGGCTGGGAGTAGATCTGGTAGAGGATGAGATGGAAGCCCATCCGGGTATCCGCGATATGCAGCGCAGCAATTACTATGTATAGGAGTCAACTATGAATCTATCGTTAAAAGGTAAAACCGCTCTGGTGACCGGTGGCAGTGACGGAATTGGGGAGAGAATCCTGTTATCCAGATTATGTCCTCCAATCATGCCTACAAAACCATAAGGGGATGTTTCCCCTATAATGTTAGCAAAACGGCCCTTCTGGGCCTTGTCCGCAGTATGGCACTGGACCTTGCCCCGGATATACGTGTTATTGGCCTTGCTCCCGGTTTTATCGAAACCGGCGGAAG
>NBMC01000013.1 GCA_002084805.1 Spirochaetaceae bacterium 4572_59
CCCCGGCATTGCCGCTAAAACCCGGGAACAAGTGATTTCTACCGCAGCCCTAAGGCATATAGGCGGATTGCAGCCGGTGCGGAGACAGGATTTACGGAGGGGGGGAGCTTCTGATTTTTTGATTTTTTTTGCAATTGAGTTGACAGTTTTTTAACTGTCTTGTATAGTACCAATCGTTAATGATATTCCCCTGTAGCTCAGTTTCAGCGGTTCGAGTCCGTTCGGGGGAGCAAATAAAGCATTATTATATAAGGAATTAGAAGCCAAGATTATAGATCTTGGCTTTTTTTATTTTCTAGATAAGACGCCTCCTACAAATGATTCCGGGAAAACAAGCTGTCTGCAGGCATGCGTTCAGTGTTTTTTAAATAAAAATATCACTAATAAACAAATTTTATGATCAAAATAAGAATACTATTTATTTATGGAAGACATACAGGGCAGTACCACTTTTCCGTATATTAACTGAAAACTTTTTCAAGTCCGACTCATAGAGCTGTTCTCCCATTCTAATTCGTCAGCTGTTTCATTGCCATCTGCAGAAGCTCCGGCACAATGGCCTCTTTCATGCAGAATGAGAGTCTGAAAACCGACATCCAGTTTTTGGATATTGTGAGAGAATGAACACTTGCGACATAATCCAGTGAAAACCAGCGATCAATTCTTTGCTTATTGTTTCCGCTCATCTGCCGGCAAGGACAAAACCCTTTCCCTGTATAGTTTTTTAATATCCTTTTTTTTCATCTTGAGGGCTTTTCAGTCAATACTTTTGTCAAAAGTTGGTTCAATTCAACATCCCGAAAGGGTTTGTGTATATAGCCAGCTAAGCCTGCTTTTTTCATATCATTCAGGCTTTCGTCTTTTGTAAATCCTGAAGATATTATAACCTTGCAATTATTATCGATTTCTTTCATTTTAAAGAAAGCTTCCCTGCCGTTCATCTTTGGCATAACCATATCTGTGATAACAAGATCAATTTCATTATGCTGTTTTTTAAATACCTCCATACCCTCAAAGCCATCTGTTGCCAGTATTACATTAAACCCCATTTCCTTAAGCATCTGTTTACCCGTAATTCTTATGATCTCCTCGTCGTCAATAAGAAGAATAGTGCCTGTTCCTGTTGCTATCTCCGGCTCTTTTTTTTCTATCGGAACATTCTCGCTGGTGCAGGGAAGCAGCATGGTAAATAGTGTGCCTTCATTCAGTTTACTGCTGACTGTTATTTCTCCAAGATGATTCTGTACGGTTCCGTAAACCGAGGCAAGGCCGAGCCCTGTTCCTTCCCCCTGTTTTCTCGTTGTGAAAAAGGGTTCGAATATCCTATCGATTTTTTCGGGTTCTATTCCTGATCCGCTGTCCCTGACAGTTATACTAATGTACTCACCCGGTTCAATTTCAAAAGAACTTGCATCACAGTATGTTTTGTCCAGCCTGATGTTCGTTGTTATAAATGAGAGTTCTCCTCCATTCTCCATTGCATAAGATGCGTTGAGGCCCATATTTATAAGGGCATTTTGAATGGCGGTGTTATCACCGATAACGCTGTGGCAACTGGCTTGTTCTTTTGTATGAATTGTAATTTTTTTATCAATGGTCTTGCTCATTATTGCTACTGTGTCATCAATAATATTATGAATATCCACGGCTGTGGATATAATTTTTCCTTTACGTCCAAATGCAAGAAGTTTTGTTGTAAGATCTGCTGCTCTTGTTGAGGCTGAGATAATTATATCAACAAATTTCAGTGATTTTTCATCAAGAGCCCGTCCGGATGACTTAAGAAGTTGTGCCGCCCCCATTATCCCACCAAGCATATTGTTAAAGTCGTGTGCCACACCTCCGGCCAGCTGACCGATGGCATCCATTTTTCTACTGTGTCCCAGTTGCTCCTGTAGTCGTCTGTTTTTTTCTTCTGATAGTTTACTTTCGGTTATGTCGTAGCCAAGGCTGATTATTGATCCATCCCTAATCTTAAAGTTTGCCCACAGTACAATCACCTCTTTCCCAGATTTTGTGGTTGCCGATCTGGATTCGGGTATATAAGAGAGAGAGCATCATCTGCAGAGTTTAGTTCCTCTATGGTCCAGCCATACACATTTTCACACTCCTTATTCCAGAGTGTGCATCTGCCCGATTGGTCAAATGAATCAATCAGAATAGGTGCGTTTTCGAATATGGTTCTAAATTTCTCTTCACTTTCCTGTAAATCCTTCTCCGACTGTATGCGTGTGGAGATATCCTTCATAATGCCCAGCATCTGGTGTGGCTTTTCATTTTTATTCGCCAGGAAGTAACCACTCTCCTCTATAAATTTAAAGGATCCGTCTTTGCACTTAAATCTGTAGGTTGGATCGTAGTGCCCTTTTTCTTTCATACCTGTTCCGAGTAATTCAAGTGCATTTTTTTGATCATCGGGATGAATCATTTTACCCCATGATTCAATATTCACATTCTGAAACTCATCAGCGGTAAAGCCTGTTACCCCTTCAATATCTCCAGACCAATCGATATTTCCATTTAGTAAGTTGTAATCATAAATCATCTGTCCAGGTTGTTCAGCCAGGAAGCGATACCTTTTTTCACTCTCTATCAGCTCTTTTTGCATCAGAGACTCCCCTGTTACATCACGAAAAACAAGCACCGCACCTGTTATGTTATTTTGTGAGTCCCTGATTGCTGCGGCTGAATCGGCAAGCTGATATTCGGTACCGTCCCTTGATATCAGTACAGTATACTTAGCAAGTCCTACAATCTTTCCCGTTTTAAGCACCTCTGCCACAGGACTTTCAATCTTTAACCTTGTTAATTCGTTGATAATAGGGAAGACCTCATCCAGTGGCCGGCCTTGGGCCTCGTTATTTTTCCAGCCGGTCAACTGCTCGGCTATCCTGTTCATCAGCGTTAGCCTTCCCGATGTATCTGTGGTAATAACAGCGTCGCCAATGGATCGGAATGTAACAAAAAGTCGCTCCTTTTCAGCTTCCAGATTACTTGTGAGTTTTTTTAGCTCAATGGCAGTATCAACTAACGTTTTTTTCAGGTTGTTTATCTCTGTTATTGAAAAATCGGGAAGATGTATGTCAAAGTTTCCTTTGGCAAGGTTTGATGCGGCAACGATAAGATCAGTAACAGGTTGAGATATCTTTTTACTTAATTTTATTGCCATAAATATCAATAGCATCAGGATAACAAAGAGTATTGCGAGAATCTCCCATAAAAGATCGTAAATTGGGCCATAAACCTCATCCTCGGCAACCCCCATTACAAGGGTCCAATTCCCTGTTTTGATTTTCGTAGCTGCATAGTGAAAAATCCTGTTCTCCTGATCCCGATATATTTCTGTCTCTGTTGAGTCGATTTCCATCTGATAGAAGTGGTCAAGCAGGGGGGCGAAGTTTGTCTCATCGAGGTGAAAGGTGAGCATTTTATTATCGACTTGTCTTGCATTGATATCTTTTTCCTGTTTTTTCAGTACACTCTGTACTGTTTCAGTGGTTCCAAGATCCATATTTGATGAGATAATTCTTCCCTTGGCACTGATCAATACAAAGTTTGAGCTTTTATAAGGTTTAAAACTGCTTAAAAGGTAAAGCATATCTGTAAGAGCCCTATCTACGCCGGCCACTCCAAGGAATTCGTTTCCTATAGAGATGGGATAAGTGTATTCTACAATCATCTTGCCTTCATAGAAATAGGGCTCGGTAATATTTGATTTATCTTTTGCATTGGAATGATATTTTTCTTTTGTCCCCTGGTAGTAGAGACTCGTTTCCATATCTACAAGAGCTGTGAGTTCAATTTTTGAATTCTTAATAAACCAGTAAGGAAGATAGCGTCCGTTTTTATCCATTGCTTTTTGTTCGGATGGATTATTTGCAAGATAAGCTGCATCGTTTTGATCCGCGTTTGCTTCATATCCCAAATAGATGCCTGTAAATTGAGGATGGTTTTGGAGAATTGTTCTGATAAAGGCTGTAGATTGTGTACGCTTACCAAGAAAGCCGTGTTCCTGGACATGTGCTATGGTTTCAGCTACTTTTATAGATTCACGGTTTGCATTTTCGATATTAAGAGCAAACAGCTTTACTCCATTCATGATCTCTTTTTCAACATCCTTGATTAGATGTTCTCTGGTGAAAGAGTAGAAAACAGCAATAATTAACATAATCATCAGGGTTGAAAACCCTGTGTAGATGAGTAACCTCCCCTTTATTGTTTTGCGAAATTCACTTACTGGCATTATTTGAATCTCCCCTGGCTGTATTATATCATATTTTCTTCCTGATAAGTTCCAAAGTGCTATAGTGAGCCCGATTGTCAACACAGAATCCTAATAGTTCAAGCTGGATTCTACTTATTATTATGAAGCCTTTTTCTCAGTCATAAAAGTCATATAATCACATATTTCCCCTTTTTTGCTTTTCCTACCGGACTCTTTCATCTACTATTATTATTAAAAGAGGTTAGATATGAAAGAATACACCCTAAGAACAAGCACCCGAACAGGAGCTGTTATCATAAGAGCACATAAAATACTGAGCATCCTTTTTGAAGAAAATGAACAGAATGAAGAGGGGTATCCCCTGGTAGCTCTCAGGTTCAACAATGAAGTTTACTCCCTGAACAGTCATCCCGATATGAATGGGCATATTGAACCACTTTATCTGAACTGCAGCGACGGGATCAGACTCTACAGACGCAGCCTCTGTTATGTTCTGGAAATGGCAGCAAGAGATCTTTTTCCCAAGAGACACTTGATACTAAGCCACTCCCTGGGTCACAGTTACTACTATCATCTTGATAAGGAACCCGTATTTTCAAATGATGACATCAGTTTAATAAAAAACAGAATGATTGATCTGATCAATCAGGATATACCCATTATCCCTGAACTAATCTGCTGGCAGGAAGCGGTGGATTATTTCAGAAAGTCAAATCAGGAGGATACAGTCTCCCTGCTGAAACAGAATAACAAGAGCAGAATTAAAGTCAATATAAGTAATAAGTATATGGCCCTCAGACATGAATGTCTTCTGCCCTCAACAGGACTTTTGAAGGCATTCGATCTGATTCCCTACAGTGGAGGATTTCTTCTTCATTACCCGGATAGCTCTGATCCCCTTACGCTGCAGCCCTTTAAAGACCAGCCTCTGCTCTTCTCCATCTACAGAGAGTATAAGTCTTGGGGCAAAATTCTTAATGTAAACACCACCGGCAAGATGAATGCCATGATCACTAACAAACAGGAAATGTCTCATTTTATCCGTGTGGCCGAATCCCTGCACAATAAAAAGATAGCCCAGATTGCCGACCAGGTTCTACAACGCAAGGGAGAAGTAAAGGTGGTACTTATCGCGGGGCCCTCATCTTCGGGTAAAACAACCTTTACAAAAAAGCTCTGCACACAGCTTCAGGTGGTGGGATTCAACCCCATCATGGTATCCCTGGATGATTACTACCTCAGGCATGACGAGGTCCCCCTGGATGAGTTCGGCAAACCGGATCTGGAAGCCCTCAAGGCCCTAGATATTCCTCTGCTGAATCAGAATCTACTACAGCTGTTTTCGGGAAAGGAGACGAATTTCCCCATTTTTGATTTTAAAAAGGGCAGTCGCCTGGAAAAGGGACGGACTCTGCAGATGGATGAAAGAAATATTCTTGTAATGGAAGGAATACATGGTCTGAATAAAGATCTGACCCCCGATATCCCAGCTAGCAGAAAATTTAAAATTTACATCTCCGCCCTGACACAGCTGAACCTGGATGATCACAACAGGATATCCACTACAGATAACAGATTGATCCGGAGAATCGTGCGGGATCACCAGTTCAGAAATTATACTGCCCTTAAGACATTAAGGATATGGCCCTCTGTCCGGAGAGGAGAAGACAGAAATATCTTCCCCAATCAGTCTCAGGCGGACACAGCCTTCAACTCTGCCCTGGATTATGAACTGTCAGTTCTGAAAGTCTATGCAGAACCCCTGATAAAAGGGATCAGCCCCGACATTATTGAATATGCCGAGGCAAAACGACTACTCTCGTTCCTGGATAATTTTTCACCCATACCATCCTATATGGTACCGGCGGATTCTATCCTGAGAGAGTTTATAGGGAACAGCAGTTTCAAATACTGATTGCCTACTCCCCTTCGAGAATGGGTAGGATCTCATCCGAGGGGGAAAGTTCATCAGGATCGGCTTCGGAAACTGTACTCTCATCAGAAGAGAATGGCTCATCCGAAGCCGCAGGATCTCTCATCAGAACAGTCCACTCTGAATCAGGATACTCAGTCTTCAGCATTTCTGAACTTCTATTATAACTTTCCTTATCTCCGGCATTCTGATAGGCCCTGGAGGCTTCATATAAAGCTCTACTCACCCACTCTCTCTGCTCTGAATAGCGATAGCGTATTCTCAGATAGGAATCTGCCGCATCCTTCCACCTCCCCTCTCGGGACAAGATCGCCGCCAGATAGAATTGAGCTTCTGCTGCTATGTCAGGACTATCTGTATCCAAAAGGCTCTGAAACAGAGTTTCTGCCTGCGTGGTATTTCCCATATTCATATGAGAGAGCCCCATATAAAGCAGAATACGTTTTCTCTCAGCGGCTTCAAGGTTCTCCAGTTTCTCCAGTTCCTTTAAGCTACCCATTGTTTCCGGCTTATCCAGTTCATGAAAATACAGAGCTAGTTGAATTCTCACTTGATCACCCTGACTAAGGGGCAGAGCCAGAATATCAGCAATTAAACCTTCTTCCACGGGATTGAGGACTCTCTCTTTTATGGAGCTGGCGATCAGTCTGCTTATTTTCTCAGAATTATCAGCTGATGCATAACTCTGAAGGTACTCTTTCATTAGGGTCAGCCTTTCGGGGAGGTTCTCCGTAAAGGAGAGCGCCCTGAAAAGAGATGTCTCAGACAGGGGATTATAGGGAAACAGATGAAAAACCTGGGTATAAGCATATACGGCAGAATCTGTTTTTCCTTTCTCCTGCAGAGCTTCGGCAGCTCTGAACAGCCCGTCCGCGGGCAGGGGACTCTCGGGGAACTCACTCTCCAGTTCCTGCAGATATTCCATGGCTCCGCTGAATTTTTCCATCATAAAATAGGACCAGGCAATCTGATAGAGCAGTTCCTCCCTCATAGAGGCATACTCAATCATCTCCAGTGCAGGCAGAAAACGTGTAAGAGAGGCTTCCCACTCTTCTCTGTAGGAAAGGGCTATACCGGCCCGGTAGAGACTGTCAGGAGCCATTCTGTGCTCGGGATAGTCAGCCGCCATTCTATCAAAACTATCCGCCGCTTCTTTAAAGCGAGCCAGTCTCAGCTGACTCCACCCCAGTTGATACAAAGCCTCGGCTCTGCGCTGATCTGTGAGGGCGCTTTCAACCGAGAGACTGAAGTTCTCAACTGATTTATAGTAATTACCCTGCTCCATGGCGATCTGCCCCAGATAGTAGAAGGCATCCCCCTTCCAGACAGCTGAGTTTACGGCTTCACTTATACTTGTAAATGCTTCCGCGGCATCCTCTGTTTCCATAATATTCAGAGAACAGATCCCTGTGGAAAGAAGAGCCCTATAGTAGAGTTCGCCCTCTTCAGCTTTTGTCAGTATCTGTTTGAAATATCCTTTAGCTCTGGAAAATTCCTTTCTCAGAGTATAGATATATCCTATACGGTAGCGGGCTTCATTAGAAAGGGTTTCATCTTCACTTTTAACATTCAGGATATTCTGATAGGAACGAAGAGCAGCATTGTAGTCGCCCTCTCTGTAGGCGATATTGCCACGCATATAGAGATACAAAACTTTCTGCAGTGTTTCAGGATAGTCTGTCAGCATCCTGTCCAGATGATTCTTAAGGGCAAGATCCTGGTTGTTTCTGTCATAGTAGACAGCCATCCACTCTCCCACCAGTTCCCGGTAGCTACTCTCCTTATACTGAGTAAAGAGTCGCTCGTAGAGAAGAATGGTCCGCTCTTTTTCCCCTTTTTCATCATAGAGACGACCGCTCTGATAAAGACTCTCCGATGCCAGATCCGGATCCAGGCCTTTGGCAGCCATAAGATAGTATTTCAGAGCCTCAGTAGGTTCCTTCTCCCATGTTCTAGCCAGATTGTACTGAATCTTTTGAATCTCCACGGGATCTGTTTCAGAATCAAGCAGTGTATTCAGGGAAGCCCGGGCTGTTTCCATGTCTCCCGACTGCAGATAGCTCTCGGCCAGCACAATATGGGCATCCATTGAATATTCGCTGTCCGGATATTCATTGTTCAACAGCTTCATATACTCCTTGGCAGATTCCTGATTATCATTCAGAGCATAGAGGCTGCCAAGACGAAAGATGGCCTTTTCACGGTTCTCTGATTCGGAATAGAGACTGAGAAAAGACTCAAATTTTGAAATACTTTTTTTCGGATCGCCCAGCTGATAATAGCACTCTCCCATATAGAAGGTAACCTCTTTCAACAGATGGGGGATATCCCGATGGTCCACCGTCAGATTTGAAAACAGAGACAGGGCTCTCTCATATTCGCCCTGATTAAGATAGAGAACTCCCTGCCGTTCCATGGCCCGGGCTATAACATTTTTCTCGGGATTCAGATTAATCAGATCCTCGTAAGCCTGTAGAGCCTTCTGAGCTTCTTCATTCTTTTCATAGCAGTAAGCCAGAAACTGATAACTCTTCTGAAGAAAGTATATCTCATCCTTGTACTCCGACTGTTTCTTGAATTCTGCTATGGCTTGACGGTAAATTCCATCTGCATAATAGGAAAGCCCTTTCCAGTAATGAATTCGTTTCAGGTAGGCTGATGCGGGATAATCTTTTTCATACTGAGAGAAGTGACGAATAGACTCATTGAATCTTTTCAGATAAAAGTAGGAGACCCCCACCATATAATCCGCCTGATCAACTCTGGGGTCGGATGGATAGCTTTCTATAAATTCTCTAAAGCTTTCTATGGCCCTGGAAAAGAATTTATCTGAAAAAGCATCACGTCCTTCCTGAAAGAGAGCAGAACCTGTCTGCCCCCAAGCAGAAATAATTGTGAACTGTAAAAGCACAAGTACAAATGAGAAACGTTTCAATGCAGTTCTCCTGAATCTTTTTTTTATTCTATTTCTTCAGAGCCTTTGTTTTGGATCTCATGGTGATTTTCCCGTTCCGGAACTCCCCTGATATGGTTGATCCGGAACTGAAACGACCTTTCAGTATTCCAAGAGAGATAGGATCTTCTATCTCTTTCTGAACGGCCCTTCTAAGCGGTCTGGCACCGTAGCTAACATCATACCACTTCGATATAAGAAATTCTTTCACTTTCCCTGAAATTTCAAGAGTCATTTCCTGGGCTAGCAATCTGTTCCTTAACTCTTCAATTTCAAGGTTCAGTACGGAAAGGATTTCCTTCTCATCCAAAGACTCAAACATACAAATTTCATCCACCCTGTTCAGAAATTCAGGACGGAAAAGGCGTTTAAGCTCTGTCATGGCTGTTGAGCGAAGCTCATTGGCCGCAGCCATGCCCTCTGAAATCTGAAATCCCGGAGAGGTCCGGACCATGTCTCTGGCTCCCACATTGGAGGTCATGATGACTACGGTATTCTTAAAGGAGACTCTGTGTCCCAGGTTATCCCGCAACTCTCCCTCTTCCAGAACCTGAAGCAGCAGATTATAAACATCCATATGAGCCTTTTCTATCTCATCCAACAGAATAACACTATAGGGTTGCCGTCTGATCTTCTCTGTGAGCATACCGCCCTCTTCATATCCCACATAACCGGGAGGAGATCCCACCAGACGTGAAACATTGTGTTTTTCCATAAAATCGGACATATCGATACGAACGAGAGACTCTTCGGTACCGAAGAGAAACTTTGCCAGAGTTTTAGCCAGTAGGGTTTTTCCCACTCCCGTAGGACCGAGGAAAATAAAGGATCCCAGAGGCCGGGTAGGAGAATTTAATCCGGTCCGGGAACGTCTGATAGCCGATGCCACCGTGTTGATGGCTTTATCCTGACCGATTACAGTTTTATGCAGTTCCTTTTCTATAAGCAGAAGTTTGTCCGATTCACTCTGAATAAGCTGTTGAATGGGTATTCCCGTATTTTCTGAAACAATATTCTGTATATCGCTGATTTTGATCAGATTATGTTCTTCCCTGAGAGTTTTGCGCCAGTCTACCTTCATTCGTTCGATATCGGAGCGCAGGGTGCGAACATTATCCCTTACGGCTGCTGCTTTTTCATAATTCTGAGCATTTACAAATGAGATTTTCTCTGCTGTCAACTGGGCAATCTTATCCTCAAGATCGGAAATCTCCACAGGTTGCACCGCATTGCTCATCCTTTTACCCGCACCGGCTTCATCCATCAGGTCAATAGCTTTGTCCGGAAGACAACGGTCTGTTACATAGCGGGAGGACAATTCTGCAGAAGCCTTAATGGCCTCATCCGTATAGCTGACGTTATGATGATCTTCGTATCTCTGACGAATACCTTTCAGAATAGTAATAGTTTCCTCAATACTTGGTTCTTCCACCAGAACACTCTGAAAACGTCTCTCCAGAGCAGGATCTTTCTCTATATGTTTTTTATACTCGTTCAGCGTGGTCGCACCGATACACTGAAGCTCCCCGCGGGAAAGGGCCGGTTTCAGCATATTGGAGGCATCGATAGCCCCCTCTGCCCCGCCGGCACCGATAATGGTATGGAGTTCATCAATAAAAAGGATGATATTGCCGCTCTGCTCAATCTCCTTCATTATTTTTTTCAGTCTCTCTTCAAATTCCCCTCGGTACTTCGTTCCGGCAACAATGGAGGCCAGATCCAGGCTGATCACTTTCTTACCACTGAAAAAATCGGGGGCACTTCCATTCTGAATCCTGATAGCAAGACCTTCCACAACGGCGGTTTTACCCACTCCTGGTTCACCAATCAGGACGGGATTGTTTTTAGTACGTCTGGCGAGGATTCTCAAAACCCGGTTAATTTCACTATCCCTGCCGATAACCGGGTCCAGAATATTATTGGAAGCCATCGCTGTCAGATCCCGGGAAAACTCCTTCAAGAGTCCGGGTACTTCCCGGAGATTCTGGGTCTGGGAAGAGGGTGTAATTTTAACTCCCTGAGCAGCAGTTTCACGGCTGTTGCTCTTATGCCGTTTTTTACTGATATCAAAAAGAACAGAGCGGAGAATCTCCGTAGAAATATTATAAGCAGAGAAATACATGGCCGTGGTACTGCCAGGTTCTCCGGCAGCGGCTATAATAAAATGTTCTGTACTGATAAACTCATGATGCAGTGCTGTCGCCTCATTGGCGGCACTCTCCAACAAAAAACGGAGACGGCTGGAGGGAGGAACCTCACCCAGTGTCAAATTAACAAATTCCGGTGCGGAAACGGATTTTTCAATCTCATTCTGCATCTCACGTATATTGATACCAAGTTTTCTCAGTAGATGAAAACCGCTGCCTTCTTTATCTTTTAAAACGGCCAGAATTACATGTTCCGGGAGTAATTTTTCCGATCTTAGTCTCTTCGCTTCTTCCTGTGCCAGTACGGATAATACCCGTTGGGCTTCTCGACTCAAACCTTTCAGCATCATGACCTCTCTTATTTCTTAAGAACCCTCCGCAGGAGCTCTCCTCTCTATAAGTTTATTAAATTATCATCCACAGGTACAGTATTTTCTATAGAGATGATTTTTTTATATGTCCTAATCCTCAAAATCAGTGTTTTCTCAAGATATCCAGAGGCTTAATGCTACCTGCCTTCCGTACGGGAACAAAGGACGCGACAATAGAAAGCAGAACTGTCAGAAGAAAAATAATAAGTAAAAGGTCTATCCTTATTTCAACCGGAATCTCATTCAGATAATAAGCACTGTTTAAAAGTTCCACATGAGAATAAGCGGAATGACCCCAAAGAGATGAAAGAAGGAATATAGCCCCATTAAGCAGGGCTTCAACACTCCCTACAATTTCATTCAGGTAGACAGAGATAAAACTCCCCCCGAGGATGCCAATTAAACTACCACTTGCCCCGGCCATGGCGGCGGTAATAACATATTGAGAGGATAAAGTTCGGGGTGACAGGCCCATACACTTCTGGATTCCGATAGACTGTTCGTTTTCCATCACCAGCATGACCATGGATGAAGAAATATTCATAACCGCCACCAGAACAATCAGAACCATGATAAAAACAAGAAGAGACCGGGTCGTTTGAAAATTACTCTGTTGGGAACGGTTCAGGGTTTTCCAGGAATAGATTCCCCAGCGTCCGGGAAGAATATCTTTAATATTTTTCATGACAGTGGATAAATCACCATAGGGGTCATCAATTTTGAGACCGGTAAATGTCATGGCTTCACTATCCTGCAGGATTTTCACAGCCCGTTCATAGGGGATGAGAACCCACATTTTATCAAGATCCTGATACCCTGTTGAAAATATTCCCTTTACGATGAAACGGGATATTTTAGGAATATATTTTCCTGTTGTCAGTGTTTTTCCCGTAAGAATACGGAACTCATCTCCTATGGATAAATTCAGTTTTCGGGCAGTTTCACCGCCGATAATTGCAAAATTATCACGAGACAGATCAAAACTACCTTCATTGATACTGAGATATCTCTTGAATCCCTCATCGTAGTTGTATATATCCTGTTCAAGCCCTCTGACAGTAACGGCAGACTGTCCCTCCAGAGTGTAGGCCATCCCCATACCCCGGTGTTCCCTGAAAACGGCATTTACCTCAGCCAACTCCTTCAGTTCATCAATAACACGCTGTTTTTCATCCTTCTGAATTGTTTGAAAATTCCGGAGCTGAATATGATAGGTACCTGTTTCTATAAAGCGGTCCGTAATGCCCCGGATCATTCCATCAGACATAAAGAGAACAACTACCAGAGGAACCATACTGAGAGCTATCCCCAGAATAGAGCCCAAGACAGGGCGAGAGGCTTTTTTTCCCCTCTGTCTGTTGGTATAGAGCTTAAAAGCCATGTTGAGGGCTAGTATATTCATTTCCTTGTAAGACTCCCAGCATGCAGATGATAACGTTTGCCTGCTCTGGCTGCCAAAGCAGGGTCATGAGTCACAAGAATCAGAGTGGTTCCACTTTCCTCAGTCAAATGAAACAGGAGATCCTCCACAAGACGGGAGTTCTTCTCATCCAGACTTCCTGTGGGTTCATCCGCCAGAATAAGAGGGGGAGCATTCATAAGAGCCCTGGCGAGAGCCACTCTCTGCCTCTCTCCTCCGGACAGCTGTCCCGGATAATGATCTTTCCGATCGGACAGACCAACTTTTTCCAGAAGCTCCCCGGCACGGCTTAGCAGAATTTTCTGTTTATCCCCACGGATCCGACCGGGCATCATAACATTTTCCAGGGCGGTAAAATCCTTCAGAAGATAGTGAAACTGAAAGATAAACCCGGTCTTTTCATTCCTGAATTTTGAAAGAACTGTCTCACCAAAAGAGGTCAGTTTCTGACTGCATGCAAAAATTTCCCCTTCATCGGGCGCATCCAGTCCGCCAATCAGATTAAGCAGTGTACTCTTACCACTGCCGCTCTCACCGGTAATAACGATATTTTCACCCTCATCCACAGCAAAATCTACCTGATCAAGAATCAGAAGGGTATCGTCCCCGGATTGATAGGTTTTTGTTACATTTTTCATTGAAAGAATACTCACCATTAGCCTCCTACTCGCTCCGAAATACTTCCGCCGGATTAACAGCGGCATACGATCTAATGGAAGCGAACGAAGCTATCAGAACAGACAGCAGAGCAGCACCATTGATAATAATCAGGTCCTGAGCCATGACCTGTACAGGAATATTCGTAAAATAAAAGGGTGATGAGCTGTCAGCGCCAACTATATGGGCATATTGAAACAAAAACATGCGGATACTCTGAATCACAGAGAAAAAGAATTCCATTATTTCATTGATATTCAATGAGATCAGAAGTCCTGCAAGAGTTCCAATGACACAGCCGCTCATAGCGATTATCAGCCCCTGCAGAAGGAAGATTTTCTTTATACCAAGAGGAGTACCACCCATGGCTTTCAAAAGGGCCAGCTCTTCCAGACGCTCACGGACGCTCCTTTTCATGGAATGGTAAATATTGACAGCCACCACGATAAAAATCAGTCCTACAATCAGAAGCATAAAAATTTTTTCAATTTTAAGGGCGTTAAAAAAAGCACTGTTATACACACGCCAGGAAACTATATCATCGTGCTCCAAGGACACTGCCTTCCGTATGGCATTCAACGTAGAGCCATCCCTGAAATGATGGTTCAGTTTGATTCCGAAAACCGGAGATGCCCCGCTGAAGTCGTTGTCTCCTACTCGAAGAGAACCGAAAGCCATATTCCGGTCATATTCGTAGTAACCCGTACTGAAGATTCCGGCAACCTTGAAGTCCCGGTAGCGAAGAAAGGCTTTTCCTTTTTCCACATGCATAAAAGAGAGGGTAATAATATCCCCTTCCAGAGCGTTAACATTCCGGGCAAGATCTGTCCCCAGAATAATGGAATCTCCCCGGGGAAAAGTGAATTTTCCCCGGACCATAGACATTTGCTTCATAAACCCATCATCATTCAATGCGGCGGACTCATCGATAAAACGTATCTGAATCCCCGAAGAATAACCGGTCTCGGAAGTCAGGATAGCCTGATAATCAGAAAAAGGAACAACCGCTTTAATATTGTGGATATCCCCTGTTTTCACAAGGAATTCCTCTAGGGATAAATCGGGATTTTCCAGCCTTAAATGATAGGAGTAAACCTCATTTATGCTTTGAATAAAACCCTGCTGAAACCCATTCATAACAGTTAAAACGGATATAAGGGTAAGGATTCCGATCACCAGGCCCAGAATAGCCAGCAGATTACCGAGATGTCCCTTTCTACCGCTATGTGTCATTAAATATCTACGGGCTATATAAAGACTCCAGCGTTCTTTCAAGAATCGCCCCCTTCCTCAGTCTTTTCAATAATTTTTTCATAAACCGGCTGATTATTTCTGTAAACGGTTTCTTTTATCATTTCAGCATCCCTGTGAATCTTCTTTACGAGAATACCGTTTCGATAGAAAGTACTGAGGATCGGATGATCCTGCCCCTCACGGTATTCGTACTCCCAGAGGATTTTTTCTCCAGCCGAACGTTCTTCATATCTGATCAACTCTTCACCCCTGTACTTTCTTACAATAGAGACACGGAGTATCCCCTTGATAAAGCTGTTTTCAAGAACCACACGGCTCTGTTTGTCATAATAGAGAACTTCAAGAGAATCTTCAGCATAATTCCAGGTCGTTTCATTTTCAAGAGAACCCTCCCCTGAATAGCTGGAGAGGGTTCTCTCCGTTTCACTTCCATCTTTAATGACCGAACGGATCTTTAGCCTGCCCGACTCATATGTATAAAGAAAGGCATCCGATCCTTCGTTCAGATATATTTGTTCGAGAAAGTTCTTATCATAATCCCGGGTGCGCCACAGAATACGGCTTAAGTGATCATCCTCAGAAATAATGCCCTTTATTTCTCTTAAGGACCCATTTTCCCGATATAAGAGTGAATAGGTTTTAAGCTCCAGCCCCTCTTCATTCAAGATAAGAAGATCACGTAACCGCTCATGCTTATCAAAATTGTATATACGATGTTCCAGAAATTTTCCCTTTGAATCATAAAACTGCTCCGACAGAATCTGGCCTGAAGAGCTGTATTCATTGATCTCTCTCAAACGGGATTTGTAAAAATAGGATTCAAGGCTTCCACCGCTGACAGCGCTATTATCCACAGTTTCCCATCGTTTCAACTCCGACTGATTGTGAAACAGGGTTCTGATGCTCGTAAGGGAATTTTCCATCTTTCTCAGGTACCACTCTTCCTCTCCTGACACTGTGATCAAAGACTGCAGTTCATTACCCAAACCGTCAGAAAGATAAAATGACTGGCCGAAAAGAGGGGCAAAGATCAGAAATGCCAAACAGAAGGGGAAACGGCACATATACTAAATGGCCAACAGATCATCCAGATACTGTTCAGCATTAAATTCTGACAAATCGTCCAGTCCCTCTCCATGACCGACAAAAGAAACAGGTATCTTTAATTTTTTATTGATAGCTACCACAAGTCCCCCCCGGGCTGTGGCATCATACTTGGTTAAAATAACAGCATCCACACCAATGGCTTCATGGAAGACCTCAGCCTGTTGCAGTCCATTTTGTCCTGTTGTAGCATCAATGACAAGAATTTTTTTATATTCACCCCTCCCCTTTAGATTGGTAGAGATAATCTTATTAATTTTCATTAGCTCATTGACAAGGTTTTTCTTATTATGCATACGCCCCGCCGTATCGGCCAGGATTAATTCATCGCCCTTCTGATAAGCAGAGGCAATGGTATCGTAGATAACAGCACCGGGATCTGAACCGTGCTTCTGAGCGACCACACGCAGGCCTGTTCTTTCTCCATGGATTTTCAACTGATCAATAGCCGCCGCACGGAAGGTATCTCCTGCAGAAAGAACGATCTTTGAAAAACCTTTGTTTTTATAATATTGGGCAAGCTTAGCTATGGTCGTGGTTTTTCCTACCCCGTTAACACCCAGTACAAGAAAGAGATTCAGTTCATCCTTAGAGAGAACAAGATGGGTTGTAATCAGATGTTTCGAAATAATTCTTTTAAATTCCAGAAGAATGGTTTCTTTATCCTTAAGCTTATCTTTCAGAACCCTCTCACGGAGTTCTGCCACCAACTCCATAGTAACAACACCACCCATATCACCGCTAATCAAAACTTCTTCCAGTTCCTCATAAAAATCCTCAAGATTGGCGGATTTTCCGAATAATTCAGCAATACGGGTACCGAGATTGCTTTTTTTGACAGCAGAACTGTCACTGTTTTTTTTATTTTTTTTCCAATTGAACATGTATTCCTCACTAATCAGCCGTTGATTCTTCCGCAGCATTAATATAGTTCTTTAATTTAAAAAGAGTATTCACAAGCAAACCACCACTGACAGCCAATCCACCAAGAAATAGCTTATATGTCAGCTCAGAAGAGTCATAAGAATCCATAGCCTTATCGTAGTCGGCCTGAATCCCTCCGCTTGTCCAGTCATTTGCGTAATTATAATACATACTGTATTGATTTTGGTAAATGCCGTACATCACAAGAGGAAGCGCCATAGAGATACTAAGCCACCCCAGAGAACGATAAAATCGTTTTTTTGCTGTATCCAGGGCATCCTGTTTATCATAGGCCAGACGGCTGAGCTGAACCGTAATACTCTCCCCTTCCAGCTTCCAGGAAGGTGTTTGAAATGGGGCAAATCCATCAAGTGAAATTTTAACATTATTGTTGAAATCGGGTTTTGATGAATAGAAGGGAGTTGTCCCCATCCATTGGGAACCGAAATAGACATCCGCACCAGGAGGTTCCGAAAGAAAGTAGAAGTTCTCTTCCACCCCTTTTTCCAGAGCAACAGAGAATTCCATAAACTTCATAGAAGGCAGATAAATCTGTTTAACCAGCGATTCATAACCACCCCGACTGATCTTCAGAGTTTTATACCCGGGGGCTTCCGCCCTGACAAAAACATCCCCCACCCCAATGGTTTTTCCGTCCAGCATAATCAGGCTGTCCTTGGGTTGAGCCTCCACACGGAGAGCCGCCCAGCTTCTGCCGAGAAGTTCTGTCCTCAACTCATCAGTGGCTTCATCTAGAAGGATATTCAATTGATCCTCAGGCCCCGTTCCCGACCATATAAACACCGCTTCAGGACTTGTCTGTTTATAACAGGACAATTCCAGAAAAAAAAGATCATCCAACCTTTCAACTGTTCCGCAAATCAGCATATCCAGGGAGTTCTTTTCCATAAAATAGGAGAACTGACTATCTGCCGGGGTTTGTTCAATATTCTGATATTCAATAGAAAGTGTTTCCGGCAGTACAATCTCATGACTATCCTTGTCCTGCCACTCTTGCAGAGCCTGTTCTTTGTCAAGGATGGAACTGCTGAAAGCCTCATATTTCTCACTCCGTTCCTCATTTGAATACTGGGAAAAGAGCAACTCATCTCTTTTTCTATAGAGAGAATCAATATCAAGACTGTGTTGAATAATCTTTTCATGAATAAAGCTATCTGCCAGAAAATTGGATTCCTCAGCATGGAGCTGATGTTCTGTCAAATCATTAATATTCTCTTTCAGAAGCTGCTGCAGGCTGTTCTGAAGATAGGCATATCTTTTCTCAAGATTGCCAACTTCCACAGGACATATTCCCACAGCCCAGACCTCTTTATCCAATAAGATATCTTCTGATTCTGTCTGAGAAAATAAAACAGATGAGATACAAAAAGACAGGATAACTAGAATATACGATCTGTAAGCACGCGGAGTTCTACTCATATCCTCTGCCGGCCCGATTGATAGCGGAAATCAAGCGCTTTCTCTGGAAAGGTTTGACAATATAATCGACCGCACCAAAACGAATGGCCTGGATGATTTTTTCCTGATCACTCAGGGACGAGCACATGATAACCCGACAATCCGGATAGGCTTTTTTCAAACTCTTGAGGGCTTCCACTCCGTTCATACGGGGCATAATAATATCCATCAGAACAAGATCGGGCAGAAGGGATTTATAACGGGAGAGGCACTCGATGCCGTCTCCCGCTTCACCGATTACGTAGTGACCGCTTTCTGTCACAATATCAGAGATGATAGAACGCATAAAAGGCAGGTCATCTACGATTAATATTCTCATTCCGGCTGATTTCCCGACCAGAGATATTTCAAATAAGCTTCAATAAAAGGATCGAGATCCCCATCCATTACATTCTGAATATTACCGGTTTCCCAACGGGTACGGATATCCTTAACCATAGTATAGGGATGAAATACATAGGAACGGATCTGGGACCCCCAGCCTATTTCCTTCTTTTCCGCCGCTGAGGCGGCTCTCTCTTCCTCCTGCTGTTGTTTGTAGTACTCATACAGCCTGGATTTGAGCATTTTTTTTGCTATCTCCCGATTTTTCAACTGACTCCGTTCATTTTGACACTGGACAACTATGCCCGAGGCCAGGTGGGTCATCCGGATGGCACTGCTTGTTTTATTAACATGCTGTCCACCAGAACCGGAAGCCCTATAGGTATCTACACGAATATCCTCGGTCTTCATATCCACTTCAATAGAATCATCAATAACCGGAGAGACATAAACTGATGCAAAAGAGGTATGCCGTCGGGCATTGGAGTCAAAAGGAGAAATACGGACCAGGCGATGAATTCCTCCCTCTCCCTTCAGATAACCATAAGAATATTCTCCATCAACCTGAAATGAAATGGATTTGATTCCACCTTCGGCTTCCACCAGATCCATAACAGTGATTTTATAACCTTTTCTTTCGATCCAGCGCATGTACATACGGTAGAGCATACTGGTCCAGTCACAGGCTTCGGTGCCACCGGCACCGGAATGAATTGTGATAAACGCTGATAGAACGTCCGTTTCCTCACTGAGAAGTTCTAATGAATTGAGTGAATCAAAACTCTGGCGGGCACTGTTCATCTGTGTATGAATCTCTTCCTCCAGAGACTCATCCGCCTCTTCCACAGCAAGCTCATACAATTCCATAAGATCTTCCATATGGGAAACGAGCTTTTCCCAGGGTTCATATTTATTTTTTAAACGTTTCAGTTGAGCAAGTTTTTGCTCTGCATCTTCACGGTTATTCCAGAAATTGGGGTCTCCTGATTCGACTTCAAGTTCATGGGCTGCGCTTTTCAGTTCAGCCGTGTCAAAGTCGCCTCCAGGTATCCGTTATATCCCCATTAAGGGATTTTAACTGAGATGAAATATCACTAAGCATTTGAGCCTCCACTATTTTTTTCTTTGAGTACGTTCCGTCTCCACCGTTTTTCCGACAAAGAGGTAATTACCAGTTTTCCTTCAATAGGATACTGATATATTCTGATGGAATCATAAAAATCCGTAGATCTGTCCAGATCCAGCTTCAGTCGGGATAAGTTATTTTCATTAATTGTCAGAGATTCAAAAGTATTTTTTTGAATTTGTTTAAATCCGTATCTGAAAAGTAAATTTTGTACAACTTTTACACTATCTTCATTACCAAGATCAACAATAATTGAAACAAACATAATTATACTTTATTGGCGTCTTGCCAAGCTGTCAATACACAAGTTAAAACAAAGTGATTTCACCACTGCTTGCACCTTCATCCTCAATAAGCAGATTGCTGCTTAAATCAGCCTTTTTCTTATGAATAAAGATAGTGAACTTATCGATCAGATTTTTAATCTCATTCCCTTTCAACTCCCATTTTGAATAGGGGCTGTCAGCCAGAGCCTGATCCATTAGGGTTTTAAGTTCCACTCTCTGGGCTTCCACTTCCAGATTGACCCTTCCCAGATTATCAATTAAAGATTTCATACTTTTCAGATCATCCTGGGTCTGCTGATAAAAATCATCAAAATTATGACTGACATTCACCACAGCCATGGTAGATTGATCCACACTGTTATGAGAATCAGTAACAGCTGTCAATCCGGTTTTCAGATCCAAAATAAATTTATCGAGCTTTAAAGTGTCAGCTGAAAAACCTTTGAAATAATCAATAAACAGTCTATTTGTCTGTTTTCTGAAATCAGCGATTACCTTTATAATAAACTCCACATTATTTTCAATAGAGTCTGTTCTCTCTCTTATACTCTCAATGATAAAACCCATATTCTCCAGATGAGGAAGTTTAGCGGCTTCAACCCGACTCGCAATATTTATTGTTTTTATCCAGTTGATAATCCGAACAAAACCGCTTGAGGATTCTTCCAACTTGGAAATTTCACTCATCAGTTTATCCATTCTTTTCTTCAGATTATCTCTCTTATAGCCCTTTTTGAATAGTTCGATACTACTAAATATACCATTCTGAAATTCTCGTATCCTGAGAGAGTAGGAATCATTACTGTTTTGAACAAGAAAAGCCTGACCGGAGGATTTCAAAACCACCATCAGCTTGGACAGATCATCGGATTTATCCTTAAATAAGCTGTAGGTTTCATTAAGTCCGGTTTCTATCTCACTCAGGATTTCTTTACAAAAGGAGTAAATCTGGTATTTAAATGACAGATAATCCAGTTCCTCTTCCAGAGTCTGATGGGGATTATCCTCGGCTTTTTCAAAAGATAGGATTACATGATCGATAGACTGGCGAACAATATCATGCTTCTGCACTTCCTGAATTATATGATACAAAGGAGTGCGGATACCTTGAATTCCATCCTGAAGATCCTGTATCAAACTATATATTTTATTTTTGTAATCCTTAATCAATTCAAGAAGACTGTTGATATTACTACTGATTGATTCCATTGAATTGCTAAGCCCTTTTTTATCTTCCTGAATATCGTCCAGATACTCTCTGAACACATTATTCATATTATCGCCATATTCCTGCAGGCTCTTACTGAGGAGTGCAGAACTCTTGGAAACACTCTGCAGTTCTTCTGTAATATAGGGAAAAGCTCCTCCGTTTTTACCAGCTTTCAATGCTGTAACCATGGCATTCAGAGAAATAAGTTCCAGTTCGGCGGAATCGTCCTGTATTTCTTCAATATGGGTCTTAAAAAGACTCGTTTTATTTAGTTCTTTTTCAAGAAGACTCAAGAATACCGAATCCTTCTCTGATAAATCGGAAAATATAACAGCCTCACTATTAACGATATTATGAAGCTTGGCAGTGGATGACTCCATATCTTCCAAACTGCCGAAAGTATCACAATTCTTCTCATTTTTAGAACAGAGGGAATTGAATTTATTATCCATTAAATCAATCAGCTTGGGGTAATTTTCAGCCATATCCATATAGACACGGCCAAGATTCTCAACGATATTCTGCAAGCTCACTATGATTAACAGCTGATCCTTATTAGCCATTGGCAGCTTTCCTTACCACTTCAACGGCAATTTTTTCAAGAGAGATCGTTGTATTCACAGCATTTCTTTTTATGGCTTCATTGGGCATTCCGAAAACGACACAGCTTGCTTCATCCTGGGCAATATTATAGGCACCGGCTTCTCGCATTTCCAACATTCCCCGGGCACCGTCATCACCCATTCCAGTCATGATAACACCAATGGTATTTGGTCCGGCATAACGGGCGGCCGAACGGAAAAGGACATCAACTGACGGCTTATGACGACAGACAAGAGGCCCCTCTTTCGTTTCCACATAATACCGTGCTCCCTGTCTTTTCAGAAGGAGATGTTTATTTCCGGGTGCGATCAAAGCCCGCCCGGGATAGACAACATCATTATTTTCCGCTTCTTTTACGTCAATCTGACAAAGGGTATTGAGCCTCTCTGCAAAGGATTTCGTAAAATGCTCCGGCATATGCTGCACTATAACGATTCCAGGAGAGTTCACAGGCAGGGCTTCCAGAAATATTCTGAGAGCCTCTGTTCCACCTGTCGAAGCTCCCACAACAACAACTCGTTCTGTCGTATCAATAGTGAGAGGTCTGTTAGACTTGGCCAGAATGGCATCGGCGGTTAATTTAGGTGGTATCGGGCCTGAGGAAACAGTCCTTCTCTTTATCTTTGACCTGGTAGATGAGGCGGCACGGATAACATCACAAATCCGAATCTTGGATTCCTGCAGGAATTCCTTAGTACCGACTTTAGGTTTCTGAATTATATCAACAGCACCAAGTTCGATAGCGGTTATGGCATTATGACCGCCCTTTTCGGTTTTACTGGAGCAGATAATAGTAGGAATGGGATTTTCAGACATTAACTTTTTCAAAAATGTCAGGCCGTCCATCTGGGGCATCTCTATATCCAGGATAATCACATCCGGTTTATTCTTAAGAATTTTTTTCTCACCAATTATTGGATTGAAAGCCGTATCGATTACCTCGATATCCCGTTCTTCAGAAATCAGCTGAGAAAGAGTTTGCCTTACAACGGCTGAATCATCAATAATCAGAACTTTAATTTTTGTAACCATGGAACAGCTCCTTTATGAAATTGGTTTCAGGTATATAGTGGGAGCAACAGATATGTATGGCAAATCCAGTCCAGTTATAGTTTCTGAGTGTCCAAGAAACAGATACCCCCCGGGATGAAGATGATTATACAGTTGCATCAGAATTTTTTTCTGTTTTTCCTGAGGAAAATAAATCAAGACATTCCGACAGAATATAATATGAAACTTCCTGTTGATTCCGTAATCTCGATTCATCAGATTAAGCTGTTTGAACTGAACATTTTCCTGCAGAAACGCTTTAACCTTAACATCTTCACTGTTACTATCACGACTTTTAAGGAAAAACATTTTCTTCTGGGAAAGGGGAATATTGTCAATACGGGATTTATGATAGACTCCACGCCTGGCTTTCTGAAGAACCTCCTGAGAAATATCACTCCCCAGAATGGTAAAACTAAAGTTAGAATTATTGAAACGAATCTGATTCAAAACCATGGAAAGAGTGTAAACTTCTTCACCAGTTGAGCTGGCCGAAGACCACAGATCCAAATGAACCGGTATATCTTTTTTCTGCAAAAGAGGTATAATTACATCATTTTCCATATAGACAAAGTGATCGGGTTCCCGGAAAAAGTCTGTTTTATTGGTTGTGACTACATCGATCATAAAGGGAAGTTCTTTCCTCAGACCCTCATCACTGAATAAAAAATCACAATAATCACTATAGTTGTTGATAGAAAGGATTCTCAACCTCTTATGGAGACGGGATTCCAGCATAACCTTCTTAATATCCGGCATGCGGATACCCAGTTCATCCTCAATAAATTTACTAAGTCGTCTAAAATCAGCAGGCTTCAGAATTGGACGGTCATTAGCTTCAGTCATTAGAGGGATTCCTTCCTGGCTAATGCTGAAATCCGGTTAACATCAAGTATGATAGCAACGGATCCATCTCCCAGAATGGTAGCACCGGTAATATAGCTTAAGCCCTTATAGAGTTTCCCCATGTTCTTGATCACCGTCTGGTGATCTCCAATAACCTCATCCACAACAAGACCAGCTAGACTGTTTTCGGCCTGAACTATAACAATATGCTCCCTTTCGGGTAGTTCACTGTCATCCAGAAACATCTCTCTCAGGCGAATATAGGGAATCAGAGATCCCCTGTACTCTATCATCCTCTTTTTACCATGATCTTCTCTTTCTCTGCTTGTCAGTTCGATACAGGCCTGTACAGAAGAAAGAGGAAAGACATACATCTCACCAGAAATACTAACCAGAAGACCTTCAATGATGGCGAGAGTAAGAGGAAGATTCAGAGAAAAGGTTGTTCCCATACCCTGTTCACTCTCAATAGAAATGATACCTCCCAGAGAATCGATCTGCCTTTTAACCACATCCATACCCACACCACGGCCTGAAACATTTGTAACCTTGGCTGCTGTAGAAAAACCTGGCATAAAAATCAACTTAAATATTTCTTCATCACTAAGCTGTGAATCAGGACCTACAATCCCTTTCTCTACAGCCTTCCTGATAATGGCATTTTTATCCAGCCCTTTTCCGTCATCGATAATTTTCAGAATAACATTAGCTCCTGAGTAATCTGCTTCAAGAGTTATGGTTCCACAGGGGGGCTTTCCACTCTTCTCACGATCTTCCGGTGCTTCAATACCATGATCAATTGAGTTCCTTATGATATGAACAAGAGGATCATTCAATTTTTCTATAACATTCTTATCAAGTTCTGTATCTCCTCCGAGAGTTACAAGCTGAATACGTTTATCCAGAGAGGATGAGAGATCCCTGACAAGTCTTTTAAAACGGGAAAAAGTCGTTCCCATGGGAACCATTCTCAAGCTCATGGCATTATCCCGCAGATCAGAGGTCAAACGCTCAATCTGCTCTGCCAGAGAGATTAGAGAGGACTGCTTAAACTGTAGAGCCAACTGTGACAAGCGGGCCTGGGCCGTAACGAGTTCTCCCACTGAATCAACCAGATAATCCAGTTTTTCACTCTTCACACGGATAGAAGTAGTTGATTTGTCAGACATTGTCTGTTTTAAGCTTTTTGTAATGTGCTGTTCTTCTAAAGCAGATTTAATATCAGAACTACTTACCAGTCCATTTTCTACCAGGACCTCTCCCACTTTTTTCCTTGAATCCAGAACATTTTCCAGGTCTTCCCTTTTAATCAAACCCTTTTCCATCAGGATCTCACCAAGTTTTTTACCACTCCCGGGATTAAGGATATCATGCCAATCCGCCACAACAGAGACTTCAACGACAGAGGAAGGATCAAGAAAGATAAAAACATCTTTTATGTCATCTGTATTCCGGTCACTGACAAGAACAATTTCCCACCTGATGTAGGAGCTGAGGGGATCATATTTATCCAGAGAGGGGATGTCGCTTGTATGAGAAATGACATGGCATTCTCCAAAATCTTTCAGTTCCTTCAACAGTAATAAAGGATTAGTTCCGCTCATAAAGATTTCCGGAGAAGGCTTAAAGTTAATCCGGAAGGTATTGAAAACTGTATCTTTCTGCTTTTTATCTTCTACCTGGCTAGGAGAGACAGGAACAAGCGGTTCCGTTTTGATACCGGCCAGAGTATTCAGTTTTGAAATAATATCTTCTGAAACAAGCTGAAACTCCGGAGTAACATCTTCTTCCGCATTCAGCATATTCGTAATATGATCACGACTTAGAAGTGTTAAATCTATCAGCTCTTTGCTAACGTTCATGCTTCCTTCCCGGACACCATCCAGAATAGATTCTACAGAGTGAGTAAACCCGGAGATTCCATTATAATCAAACATGGAAGCCGATCCCTTTATGGTATGAATAGATCTGAATACTGCGGCGATAGTTTCAGGATCTTCGGGGTGTTCTTCCATCTCCATCAATAGATCTTCCAGGTTGCCGAGAAGCTCATAGGCTTCTTCTTTAAAAGTTTCTTTAAATTGATTCATATAAACCTACTTCTAAGTGATCAAAGATGTTAAATCGCTCAATTCAAACCATTCCATGATTTTGGGATTCACATTTTGAAATTCAATTTTTATATCCTTTTCCAGACATGTCTTGTTCAAAGAGAATAAAAGCTGAAGAGCTGCAAAATCCAGGCCTGATACTTTAGAAAAATCAAGCTGAATACTGCTGTTTTTTATCAGCTTTGATTTGAAATCTGCAAAAAGAGCTTCTACTTTCTGAATAGAGAGATTACCCTCAAGTTCAATTAAGGTATTCTTTCTGAGAGCCATACTTATTCTCCAATGACTTTTTTAACAACAGCCAATACTTTTTCACTATCAAATGGTTTAACAATCCATCCTGTAGCACCAAGAGATTTACCTTTCTCCATAATGGATTGCTGGGACTCTGTTGTAAGTACAAGTATAGGAGTAAATTTATGATTAGCGCTTTTCCTGAGTTCTTCAATTAATCCAAGACCGTCAAGGTTTGGCATATTAACATCTGTAATAACAAGATCTGCTTCTGTATTTACAAGAATGTCCAGGGCTTCTCTACCATCAGAACCTTCCAAGACATTGTATCCACCCTCTTTCAAAAAGAATTTCAGACTTTCCCTTACCGTTCTGGAATCATCTACAATCATTATAGTTTTCATTTGACATCTCCTGCTGATATTTTTAAATATGCGTTATTCGGCTTTCTCTTCCTGGGCGGACACCATATTGATTTCACTGACTGTTAATACTTTTTCAATATTCAGAACAATCAGAAAAATGTCATTTTTTCTCCCCATCCCTTTAATAAAGTCTGTATCTATTTTTGTACCAATATAGGGTGTAGGTTCTATTTCTTCATCACTCATCTCAATAACTTCTTTCACTGAATCTGTCAGAAGTCCCATGGTAACCAATTCATCATCCAATAAGACTTCCGTCACGATAATGCTGGTATCGATAGCTTTTTCTGTTTCTCCCATGCCAAATTTCATCTTAAGATCAACAACAGGGACGACACTCCCGCGTAAATTGATAATTCCTCTCATAAAATCAGGCATTCTGGGTACTTTTGATACTGTTGTAAATTCCAACACCTCTTTTACATTTATTACTTTAAGAGCATATGTCTCATTATTTATTGTAAAAGTCAGGTATTGAGTTGTTTTGTCTTCACTGCTTTCTTCCATTAAAGACTCCTTATTTAATTAACATTTCCTAAATAATTCTATACTTAAATCAGCTGTAATGCCAATTTTAAAACAAGATAATATCTTCTGATCCTTTCTTTTTTATAAGGGAATCATCAAATTTTCTTTCGTCTTTAGAAATATGTTTAATTTCTCTGCTAGATTCAAGTTTTTTAAGCAAAATCCTTCCCTCTTGAGGAAAATAAAGAATTTTTCGACCAAAATGGCCACCAGTATCAGATGAAAGAACTGGTATTCCTTCATATTGAAGAAACTTTAGAGCAAATTCAGAATTCATACTACCAATGCTACTCTCACGATCCCTTGTGTAAAACATATTACTTCCACCAAAAACTTTTGCCTTCAAATTCTTCTTAGCTGAACCTAATTTAATAAGATTATTAATGAGAATCTCCATAGCATATAAACCATAACGGGTTTCATTTTTTAAAAGAAATAAATCATCAACAGAAATATGATCGGCTCCGGGAAGTAGAAAATGATTCATCCCGCCCTGCCTATTCAGAGGATCATATAAAGCGACCGAAACACATGACCCCAAAACTGTGGAAATTATGATCTGTTCATTTGTAACTTTATACTCTCCCGGATGGAGAGTAACATTTTTCAGCTGAAACCTTGCATGGAAACTATTATACATCAGATGGTATCAGATATTTCAGAACAGCGGGATCAAGGAAGAAACAAGAGACCGCTTCCGATATTTTTTCTATGTGTGCATCAAAGAAACTGCCGTTTTCCACAGATTTAATTTGCATTTCCATTTCAGTAGACAGGGAAAAAATACTTATAGCACCGATACAAGCGGCTATTCCCTTAATTTTATGAAGATATTCTGAGGAAATAACATACTGAGCCTGTTCTCTTTCCACGATTGCCCTGTTAAGGAATTCCGGTATATCCTGGTAGGCCATCTGAAGCAACTCTGATGATAATTCAGAATCCTCTTCCGTGTATTTCAACAATTCTTTTTCATCAAATATCATTTATATTCCTGTATCACAAATTTGAAATAAAATTCTCAAGTTACAATTGGATCGATCTAAAAACAACTACTTTTTCTTATCAAATGCTTCCTGAAATTCATCCCAGGCTTTATTACGCTGTTTCAAATTATATTTCATAGATCTGTCTGAAGCTGACTGCCTTCTGCGGGAAACTGTTTTACCAGTACTATCATACTTTCTTCTGTTTGCGGATTTATCCCGGGGAGAGGAAGCACCGTTGAAAAGAGCCTCCTGTCTGGATTTATTTAACTCAATAATTTTTTCACTAAGACCGGGAACATCTTCCCCTATCCCGGTAAACTGATTGATAAAGCTCTCGTGTCTTCCAGAGATCTTCAGAGTAAACTTTTTCCACCAAGACAGATATTTATAAGACTCATTAAAAATATCCAACAGGTACAAATTCAGCAGATAATCGGCATCCTTAAAACGAATCATCCCATCCTCAAAGAAATTATTCATAAAATCCTTGATTTTATTTACATCACGCACCTTTTTCAATTCTCTGAAATAGTGAACAATACCTTCAGACACAATTCTTGGCTTTGAAAGAAATTCACTTAAAATGGGAGAATTTTCACGAATTTGATCCAGAACATCATCCTTGAAACTATCCCTTGTATAAAAGATTGTCACTTTATCCTTATTCCTGGTCCGGAGCATTCTTTCCATAATCTCAATATAGTGGAATCGTAGATCTTTTGACTGCATGGAAAGTTCCAAACGGAAAAAAGGATAGATATGGTCACGATGAAGATAATTCTCCCCAATAAAAAGAATGACAGGCAAACCTATTTTCTGATTAACCTTTACAACAGTTTCATAAAACAGATCCTTAAAACCTAGCCATTTCTTTTCATATGGATCCAGAAGATCCAGGAGTTCTCCGGCTGTCACCAGAAGATTCTCCTTCTTCAGAATCTCCATACAGATTTCACTGATGGCATTATGCTTTTCTTTAGATTCTTCCCTTTCCTTCTCTTCCTCGGCTTCCGCATTTGTTAAATAGAAATGCAGTATCTCTGCCGACTGAAGAATAGAAAGACTGAGATGCTTGATGCGCAACTGCAAATCATCCTTATTCTTAACAATCTGAGTGGAGGCATTTTTCCAGAAAATCATATCTCTGGAAAACTGTTTTTTCTGAATATCACTTATTTTTATTTCCATATAGCGTGAAAGTATAGAGATGAAGCTGGAGTTCTTTAAAGCATTTTTAATTTTATTGCGGCTGATCTCGATCAGAAATTCTGAAGAAGCCGAGCTTAGCAGAATTGATCCTCCGGTTTTCAGAGATATGGTAATGATTTTCTCATCATCCTTCATATTCTTAAAGGACAGAGGACTAAGGGAATCAGGATAAATTGTTTCCACAAGGTCATAGGGAATTTTGAGCATATTCTTTGCCATACTATCTAGAGAAAGAAAAGGCTGGGAATTGTCCAGCATCATGCGCTGGATTTCATCCTCTATGACATTCAGATAAAAGACGTTTGAATCTCTATTACAGATAATAATCCTGTCAGGTTTCAACTCACCCTGATCGTTCTTGAATTTCAAAAGTCCATAATGGGCAGTACGAATTTTTCTCATCAGAATTTCAATCTGATTATTTGCAAAGAGAATATCCTTTCCTGCATGCAATACAAAGCGGTTATAATCCAGCATAGGATCAAAAAAGTCACAGATTCGGTGAAATATACGGCGCTGCTCCTGAGTAAAGCTGCCTATCTGGGAAAGAAATTCCTCCCGCTGAGACAAATCCATCTGGAAAACAGTTGGAAGATTAACTTTTTCCTGATCAGTACTTTCTAATTCACTCATTACTTTTTCAAATCCTGTTGCTTATCCTTAAATTTCTTTTGTCTTTTATTACTGACAAGCCTCATAACACTTCTAAGTATAATACATAGTCCCAGAACAAAAAAAACAGAAGAAATAATTCGGTTCCACAGCATAATCTATTTTACACACAGTTTTTTTGAAATTCAATTAAAAGAAATGAACCAACAACGGTGCGATGCTCCTTTTCGTACAAAATCCGGTGATTGAGTCCAGGTGGAAACTTCTTCCACCTTGAATTTCTTTGCCAGGGATTCATCCATGATAAACTTCTTGAAGTTATTGGAAAAAATCAGGGTTCCCTCGGGATTCAGGCAGTTCATGGCTTTCTGAATCAGATCAAGATGATCCTCCTGTATCTCCAAAGTATCCATTCTGGATTTGGAACTGGAAAAAGTCGGAGGATCCATAAAGATCAAATCAAATTTTTCCTTAGTGGAACCGAGCCATCTCGGCACATCACTCTTCAAGAAGCGGTGATTTTCAGGCCTGATTTTATTCAGCAGAAAATTATCCTGTCCCCATTTCAAATAGCTTGCAGACGTATCGATAGAAGTGACCTGTCTAGCAGCTCCCGCGGCAGCCATGACGCTTGCTGTTGCAGTATAACAAAAGAGGTTCAACACCTTTTTATCTTTTGAATTCTCCCTAAGATATTTTCTTACATTCCGAAGGTCGAGGAAGATGCCCGTATCAAGATAGTCAGTAAAATTCACCCAGAACCGGCAGCCGTTCTCATTAACCAGATAACGCTCACCAGCACGCTGAACGGTTTTACACTGCTTGTTCCCCGTCTGTCTTCTCCGTTGTTTCGTAAAGACAGAAGATTCGGGAATCCCCAGTAGAGAGGAAAGAATATAGATGGCCAGCTTAATCCTCTGTTCTGCCTTTTTCTCATCGATCCCGGCAGAAGCGGCGTACTCCTGCATATGAACCCATTTATCTTCGTAGCAGTCTACGGTAAAGTTAAAATTAGGCAGATCCGCATCATAGAGACGGTAGCAGCTAAGCTCTTCTTTCTTCTTCCATTTCCGTAGCTGCTTTATATTCTTCTTGACACGGTTAAGAAACTGCTGAGCTTCAGGACTCAGTTTTTCGGGATCAATTTCTCTGGGTGCATGAGCTTTGTCTTCTCTTCCTTCTTCAGAGAAGGCAGGTTTTCCGAAAAGATCGAAATGAAAGAGGCTGCATCTTATGGGACCGTTCATAACCTTGTTCTTTCTGCTTGATTTCAAGCCGATAGAACGCAACAATCCCTCATCATCGGAAATTACCGACAGATGCCAACCCTTCAGATCAGGATTACGCCCCAGATCACCCAGGGTTCTGTAAAGGGAGTAGAGAGCCCCTTTATCCCCTATCCTCTGTCCATAAGGAGGATTGGTGACAATAAGTCCGGAGACTTTTTTCATACGATCTGTCACGGAGAACTCACTGAGTTCTTTTTTCTCCAGGTGTATGAACCCTTCAAGACCGGCTCTGCGGATATTCTCTAAAGCCGCAGCCAGGGCATCCTTATCATAGTCATAGCCTACAAGATGGGACAAATTTTTCTTCCGCTCCTCCCAGAGAGATTCAGCTTCATCGAAAGTGCTTTCCCAGAGATCCGGATCATGTCCGGACCAGTGAAAAAAACCATAGCCCACACGGAGAATATTCGGGGGCAGCTCTGCCGCCATAAAGGCAGCTTCTATTAGTAGCGTACCACTTCCGCACATGGGATCAATCAATCCTCCCCCTGTGGCGGCAATACGGGGCCATCCGGCCCGGTAGAGAATAGCAGCGGCTGTGTTTTCTTTTAATCCAGCCTTCCCTGCATCCAGGCGGTATCCTCTTTTATGAAGTCCCTCTCCCGACAGGTCAAGATAAAGAGTTCCCTCCCCATCCTGAATATGCATAGTAACTGAAATATCCGGATTATCACGGTCTACATTGGGACGCGCTCCTGTTTTATCGCGCCAGTAATCGGCTATACCGTCTTTCGTTTTCAGAGTGGCAGATTTAGGAGCTATGGTGGTACGGCTGGATACGGTACAGGCACAGGAGATGGTATTCTCACAGGCCATAAAATTCTCCCATGAAAATTCATGGGCAGCCTTATAAACATCATCTATGGAATGACAGACAAAGTCTCCCAGATAAAGAAGAACACGGCTGGCAATCCGGCTCCAGAGAATAAAATGGTACATCTGTTTAAGGGTACATTCAAACAGATGCCCTCCCGGATTTCTTTTCAGTATTTTGCCTCCGGAACGGAGAATCTCCTCTTCAAGAAGATCCTCCAGAAAAACCGGACAGGTTGCAAAAATTTTTAATTTCATCATTTAATTAGAATAAACTCCACTCTCCGGTTTTTCCACCGGTTTTCGAGATCACTATGGGGAACAATAGGCATCGTTCCCCCCCTACCGATTACATCCATACGGGAATCCTGAATTCCCTGATGACTCAAAGCTGCTCGAACAGTGGCTGCCCGCTTCAGAGAGAGAGGCTGAAGTTCTTCTTTCTCCTCCTGTGCAGCTCTGTCTGGATTGTCATAATATTCACTAACCGCATGACCTTCAACAACGATCTTGTAAGTTCCGTATTTATTTAGAACTTCAGATAGTCTTTTCAGGATATCACGATTTTTAATTCCCGATTCTCCTGCAGAAACCAAGCTGGCTTTATAGGGTTCAAAAGTAATATTGGAGATCATAACCTTCAGATTATCACCATCACGTATAACAAGGATATCCACAGGGATCTTTCCTTTACTTAGGGTGGAATTCCCTAAAAGATCTGTAACCCGCAGTTCGTAGGGGTAGTCTTCCGCGGACTGAACAAGTTCTCCCTGTCTGGATCTACCATCCCAGATGATTCTTTCAGAAGGTCTGCCTTTACCGCCAAAAGAGATAAACTCGTTCCCTTTAGGATCCAGGATTATCATCTTCCAGTCCCGGATGGGAGACAGATCCTTTACAGCTATGGCAATTTTCAACTCATCAGCTACATTATCATCATCCGGAGAGAAAGGCCTCGGTGTCAAATCAAGCTGAACAAGTGGTGATGTATTATCTACGGCAAACTCACGGCTCTCAGCCACAGGCCTGTTCCCTTTGGCATAGATAACTTCCAGAGATCCCTTATGAAATCCTTCAATCAGACGTCCCTTATCATCCCGTCCATCCCAGCTGATACCGGGAGGAACAACTCCGTTACCGCTGATGCTTTTTACGGCTTCACCAGCCTGGTTGTATACGGTCAAAACCCATCTGTCAATCCCATCAGAATTAGTCACATGGCATGTAAAAACCTGATTGGGCAGTTCTTCCGAAACAGGAGAAAACAACGTATTCTTGGCTGTAAGATAGACAGCTGTAGATTTTGTATCCACTTCAATCCCCGGAATCTTAACTTCACTGCGATGACCCGCCAGATCCGTAGAACTGATGCTATATTGATAGACACCATCAGGAACAGCATTTCCGTTTTCATCCCGACCATCCCACTCTACGCTTTCAACACGATTCTTCCAGAACCAGCTCTTCACGGCATTGCCTGAAGAGTCCTTCAGAATAGCTTCAAACGTAGGCTCAGTGCTTGAAGTCTGGACAATACGGATCGTATCCTTATTACCATCCCCGTCAGGTGAGAACAGAGTTGTGCTTACACGGCTTGTTATCTCGGGAGCCTGAGTATCCTTCAAGAATTCTGTAGATCGAGCTGTGGAAGTCGTTCCATTTGTATAGCCAGCTGTCAGCTCTGCAATATAGCTGCCGTCAGGCGCAATATTTTCATCATCACTCTGACCATCCCAGAAAAACTCAGAACCGGGTTTCCCTGTTCCACTCCAACTCTTAACAGGAGATACTGCAATACCGCTGACATTGACAGAATAGATATGAAGATTCCAATTGGTAATGTTTTCGGGCTCATCAATTAGGGGATAGAGGATCTGCTTATCTTTTATGCCGTCACTGTCAGGAGAAAAGGCGTTCTCACTGACCGAAACCTGCACCGACATTTCCCGGGTATCAAGCTGGATTCTGTGAGCTGCGGAAACAGCTCTATTCCCTGCCTTATCCGTAGCTTCAAGAACCATAAAATAAGAACCATCTGATACGGGTTTTCCCTGATTGTCATTACCACTCCAGACAATCTCCGGATCGGCCATACCACGCCAAAAAAAGGATTTAACCGTTTCGTTTTCACTGTTGCGGATAAAACCTTCCCAGTAATCCTCTTCTGTTGTATTAAGGGTCAGGGTCAGAGAGAATTTTTTATCCGTTTCATTGAGAGTCAGAATATTGCTTCCAGAGATTGAACCCTTGGGAGCAGTTGTATCTACAGAAAACCAGGGAGAATAGACTTCCGGTTCATAGCCGTTCTGATAACGGACCGTCATAAATCCCTGATATTTTCCTTCGTCGATAAATCCACCCGCAGAATCTTCTCCTTTGTAGGCTATTGAATCGGGAACCTCCAGAACACCTTCCCGGCGGCTGTTATAGCGCCATGCAACATTACTCCGGCTGTCCAGAACTTGTACTTCCCATTCCAGAATGCCAGCGGTTACGGGGATTCCCGTACCAAACTGTATGGTATCGTTTCCCTCTCTGTTTCCGGGAGAGATAAATGAGTTGTCTATGGTGAGACTGACGGGAGGCTTTTCTGTATTTATCAGAATATCGACAAGGGAGTCCTCTACAAAATTTCCTGCCGGATCGGTAGATCTAACTATATAACTGTAAACACCGTCGGGAACGATAACCCCGGAGTTGTCTTTTCCATCCCATTCGAATGCCTCGGGGCTACCCTCTTCCCACGTAATATTCCGCACTGTATCACCGGACAGATTCTGAATATCCGCTTCCCAGAGATTCTCGGAAGATCCTTCCTGTGTTATAAGAAGAATGTCTTTATTTCCATCTCCATCAGGTGAGAAAATCAGATCAATGCCCTCCTGCTTTTCAAGTATTACAGTGGGCTGGACAGTATCAACTTCTATGGGGTAGGACCCTGTTTCTGACATATTATCATTGTCATCCCAGAACTGAAGTGAGTAAGTGTATTTTCCGTCAGGAGCCAGTTCTCCCGAGTCCATAACACCATCCCATCGGAATGATTCGGGAATGCTTGTCCCTTTCTTTTCTGTAAACATCCTATCAAAAATATTCTTGAAAGATTCATTTTCGGGACGTTCATCCTTATTACGAAACTCTTTAACAATATCACCATCTTCATTTCTGATGGTCAGATAATAGCCCATAACATAACGTTCATCATTAACAGTAAAGGGAGTCTCAATTTCATCCTGTACACCATTCAAGTCGGGGGAGATATAAACCGTATGATCCTGCTCCAATGTGATTGAGGGAGGAGTTGTATCTCTCACACCGAAAGGTATGGTAACTCCTGATCCTATCCCATGAATATTATCATAGAGGGGGGCATAAGCACACTGAATTTCAATTTCACTCGTCTGCTTTTCTGTTTTCCCATCCTCTTTTCCCTTGAACTGGTAGTTATAGTAAATACCGAAAGAGGGGATCACTGTCTGATAGTCACCATCCAAAAGGTCTGTCAGGATCATGGAAGAAGAAAGGGCTATTCGTAGCTTATCCTGTATATTCACTTCCTGTGCGACTTCAAACCTCAGATCGGAAAGAGTAGGAAATCCTACATCTCCCGACATAGACCATAAAAAGTCCTCTTTCTCAATAAGATCAAATCCGGCTCCCACATTAAAGGTCAGATTTTCAGGAATGGCTGCCATATAATCTGAAGCGGAACCATAGTTGTATCCCAGTCCGGTCAGGGAGGCTCCCCACTTGAGCTTGCGAAACTTACCTATGGTACCCGGTTTATGGATAAAACCGATATTGAGACCGGCTCCCCAGTCCTCTGTCCCGTAAGCACCCGAAACTCCGAAACCCGTATATAAATTTTTATATAGCTCTTTGGAAAAGGTCAGATCCATGGATCCGAAAGTGCCGAAGTCCAAGCTGCTATGGTCAAAATCACTGAGGGTCACCACATGAAGTGCCCCTGTGAGTACACCATATTTCCCCGGATAGGAAAGACCTGTATTGAAGACATGACCCATTCCCTGCATCCCGCTGTCCCACTCCTGAAGATTAACATAGGAGGCATCCAGTATGATCCTCTGAAAATTTCCAGCAGCAGCCGGGTTGAGTGTGACTGCTTGTGGAGTATCCATCCTGATAACGGAAGTCCCCCCACCCATAAACAGGGGAGAATTGAGTGTTTTTATGAGTTCTCCTGAAGAATCAGCATTTAAGCTTGTCATCCCCACAATTAAAACTGCTTTTAATATAATCCTGCGGGTTATCTGATTCATGAAAACCTCCTGAGCTTGTAATTTTTCATAAGAATCACTATGTTAACCATTATAATTCAATCAACACAATAACCCTAATATAACAAAAAAAAAATAGAATGGAGAGTATTATGGATAAAAAAAAGGACGAACCATGGTTTTCTGATGAGTGGTTCTGGGAGACATACGGTCCTCTTATGTTTGATGAAAAAAGACTCTCCGAAACCCCATCAGAGGTAGATGGAATCATCAGACTTGCCGGATTGGAAGACAAATCTGAGATTCTGGACTGCTGCTGCGGTATGGGCCGCCATACCATTGAAATGGCCTCCAGAGGGTTCAGCATGTCCGGTGTCGACCTTTCTGCGGGCTATCTTAAAACAGCCATAAAGGATGCAAAAGAGAAAAAACTGGACATAGAATGGAAACGGATGGATGTCCTTGATATGGATTATGAAAACCGTTTTGACGCTATCCTTAATATGTTCAGCTCCTTCGGGTATTTTGATGATCCGGAGGATGATCTGGTCCTTCTGAAAAAGATGCATTCCGCCCTGAAAGATGATGGCGTTCTCTTTATGGATATGTGGGGGAAAGAAGTCCTGGCACGGGATTTTGAAGAAAGAGTCTGGTTTGAGCGCGAAGAAGGTCTTAAAATCCTTCTTGAATACTCGGTTGACCTGAACTGGACGGAACTTCACAACCGCTGGCTCTTTTTCAAGGATGATAAGATGACAGAATACTCCTTCCACCACCGTATATTCTCAGCCTATGAGATGTCTGTAATGCTGGGAGAAGCCGGCTTCGAGCAGGTTGATGTTTATGGAGATTTTACAGGATCCCTCTATGACCATCAGGCAA
>NBMC01000042.1 GCA_002084805.1 Spirochaetaceae bacterium 4572_59
ATCTTCTCAAAACAGGAAATCCTTTTCTTCTCTTGCAATCTATAGTAAAATGCCATCTTGAAACTGATATAAAGAATTTTCCAAGGAGCGTAAACCGTTGAAATTAAAAGCTGAAATTAAAAAAGAAATACAATCCAAGCAGGAAAAACAGCTTAAGAGAACTCTGAAGCTCTTATCAGGATCGGAGAGGAGGGCTTTGACTGAATTTTTACAATCTGGCCAAGCTCCGGGAAGCAAAGCCTTCAGGAATTTAAAATCTAATGTACAGAAGAGTGTGCTTAAACTGAATCTCACAAGCGTTGAGATAATGATAAAACGAGTCCGGAATCCCATTTCAAGATTTCGCTTTAAAATGGCAAAATTTTCCTATGAGAATATGCTGAAATCAAGTGCTAAATAATCAGATCAAGGCTTCCGGCCATTTCTGCCGGGAGTTGCCTCTGATTTGGATTCGTCTTCAAGTGAGTAGGCAATAATCCTTCCTCTCTTTTTTATACAAACTCAGTAGCTTAATATGGAAAACAAATATCGTATGTAGAGTTATGAGGATTCTTTTTTGTTTCATCCATTATACTTTCCCACAAGGATAATAAATTATGAAAATATGGGTAGATGCGGATGCTTGCCCCGTGGCAATTAAGGAAATTCTTTTCAGATGTGCAGACCGTAGGAATATTTCTGTAACTCTGGTGGCAAACCAGACGCTGCGGATTCCCAAATCTCCTAATATTGCTTTTAAAAAAGTTGCAGCCGGTTTTGATGTCGCAGATAACGAAATTGTAAAGCAAATGGATTCGGGTGACTTGGTGATTACTGCCGATATTCCTCTGGCCTCCGAGGTTATTGAAGAAGGGGGTATTGCATTGAACCCCAGGGGTGATCTCTATACCCGGGAAAATGTAAAATCCCGTTTGGCAATGCGTAACTTGATGGACACCCTCCGATCCGGTGGAGTGCTTACCGGAGGCCCGGCTGCCCTGAATAAAAAAGACATTCAAGCGTTTGCCAATCAACTGGATCGTTGGTTAACTAAGCATATTAAGTAGAAGTTTTGGCTAGGACTCCCCGGATGCCGTCATGAAGATGGAAGTGTTCGTATAAGCGATGAAAGAATAAAAAAGGCATACAATCCTTCAAGAGGAAAGTATGCCTATTAGTGATTTCCTATGCAGGAAACCTCTCTTGGTAAGTATATATTACTATATTACTATATTAATTTCTGCTTACTTTAATAGCGCAAGGTCCTTTCTGACCTTCTCCGATTTCGAAAGTGACACTGTCATTTTCATAAAGAGGTCCGCTCACAATTTCTGAACTGTGAACAAAAAGATCATTTCCACCTTCTGAAGGTGTAATAAAACCAAAACCCTTAGACTCATTAAAAAACTTTACTGTACCTGTACCCATAATAATTAATTCCTTTTGATCACAAATATATGATCTTAATAAGAAGGTAATAGAAAAGAGCTGTGGAAGTCAAGTCGAGAATCATTTGTTTGTTAAATAGTGCATAAAATCTTGTTCTTTTCTATCTCAATTATGAAAAATTGTCAGAATTGCTTTGCTGGGAGACATTCGGAAGAGGATATTTTAGAAATATTATTGCCCATGGGCTCCATGTTCTTTTGCTGTTGTAATCCAGTGTTCCGCCAATTCAGAAGGTTTTGCACCCAGACTTCGCCCCAGATGCAGGGCCAGCCCCATCATCAAGCCCGATGCTTTACTATAATCGGAGAGCGTGTCCAATGTGTTTAATAGCAGTTCCGCTTCTGTTAGGAGCAGGTCGTAATGCCGCTGTGAGAAAGATTCGGGATCATCTAAGGAATCAGCTAATGCCGGGAGCATTAAATGGTTGATCCACTCTTGCCCAATCCGCTTTGCCAGGAGCTCGGGTTCTTCACTTCCCATCTCTCTCCAGAGATTCAGTGTTTCCCTGTCACCTGATTCAGCCAAACCACTATCCAGGAGGAGGACAAAGGCTGCATCGGCTAAGTTCTGCATTATTTCAAGATACTCATCCTGAACCAGTTCGAAGCTCTTAGCAGCTTGTCCTGTAATATAGTCGGTGACACGCATTTGAGGTAAATTCAAAACCTCCGGGCAGTCTTTCAAGCAGGGGAATTCTTGACCCTGGAAGATGTAGTCTTGCTTCTCATTCTGCTTCTGGCGACCAAGAGGGTATAAACGACAGACCAGGGGCCTGCCAGGGTGTACGCTGCATCCAAAATCCGGAATGTACTGGCTACAGGCAGACATCCCCTTAAAGCTGGTGGCACCATCAAAGCGGAGACGTATTCCTCCAAACTCACAGTAGCGATCTCGAAACTCCTTTGGAGTCAGCTCTTTTGCCTGGGCCAGGCATGCCAACTCCCAGGGGTTGATATAGACCTGTTTGCCAAAACAACAGCTCCCTGAACGTGAGCAGCTGAGTGGCAGACTCTCTGTTAGCGCAAGTTTGGTGGTGACAGTCATGATTATATTTCCTTTTGAATACATCTTATTCTATTGTGCAAAATAATAGCAGACATAATAAAAAAGACACAGTAAGCAAAAAGTTAATTGGCTCGATAATAGCTGAAAAAGCTGTAGTGCAGCTTTATTCCATTAGGCTTTATGCACTGGATTTTTGAAAACAAGTGATTTAATGGAAATGAGTAATATCGATTGCACAGGGGCTGGGCTTGGTATATATTTTAACAATCTATGGCACATTCAAAAGACCCATTACATGGAATAACTCTCAAGACAATATTAGAACGTTTAGTTCAATATTTTGGTTGGAAAAATCTTGGTTCCCACATTCATATTGATTGTTTTAATTTTGATCCGTCAATTAAATCCAGTCTAAAATTTTTGCGGCGTACTGATTGGGCTAGAAAAAAGGTAGAAGATCTCTACCTGGATCTGGATTACGCCAAAAAAGATGATCTATGGTGGGAGAACAGAAGTAACAGTTCTGATTATTAATCATGATTTATCATATTGGAACTATTAATTATTAAAGGAGATTATAATTATGATAAAAAGACACGATGGAACAGGACGAATGAGCCGTGTTGTTAAACACAATGAAACATTATACCTCTGCGGACAGGTCGGTAACGGCGGAATTGATATTCAGACTCAAACATCAGAGGCCCTCGAAAAGATTGAAGACCTATTAAGTAAGAATAACTCTGATAAACAGCATCTACTCTCTGTAACAATTTACCTTAGGGATATGAAAGATTTTTCTGCAATGAATGAAATCTGGGATAACTGGGTTATCGATGGATTTGAGCCGGCAAGAGCCTGTGTCGAAGCTCGACTTGCCCGGGATACTTTACTTGTAGAAATGTCTGTGATTGCTGCAACAAAAGAATAAAAAAGGGCTAGGTCTCTTTTTATTATACGAATACAGCTCACTCAATTTTCTCTGAGAGTGTATAATTTATTGATAAGTTCTTGAAAAGAAGGTGACAAATGGAAGAATCAGATTTTCACAAGCGGATAAAAAGTACAGGTCGGAACGATTTGTGTTTCTGCGGTTCGGGTAAGAAGTATAAAAAATGCCATCTTAACGAAGATGAACGAATGGAACATGAAGAGTATAAGAAACGAGAAGAGGCTCTGAAGGTCACAGAAAAGGAGGCCTCTGAACTTGAAAAAGAGAATCCTGAAGCAGATAATTTATCTGCTAGGAAGAAAGGGAAAGTTGATAACTCGTTTCGACCTCCCGCTTCAAAATCCCGCCGTACGAAGGGGATGAAATCAAGCAGTATTCCCCGTAGACCTGCGAATTAATTTTCTTCTTTTATAAAATATGAGATGACTTTTCAGGAGATAGACATATGAATCAGGAACAAATGGATCATTATAGACTCTTGATCGAAGGGTTATTGGTAGAACTCCAGGATAGTGATAAGTATTTAAAAGAAGCGACCCAGCCCATAGAGCCCAATATTGCTATTGGTAGACTAACAAGAATGGAAGCTGTTCCGGAATCATTAATCTGTGTGCCCTGTGCCAAAAGGAAATAAGTGTTCCCACAAGCGATTCCTTAGCAAAAAGTCCAAGCGTTGCAGGCCCGGAATATGTCAGTGAGTTGCTTACAATTTATCTCTGCATACGGTAAACCAGATAATGAGAGAAGCATCCTTATGGTGCTTCCCTCACTTCAGACACTCTCAAATAATCTCTCTTATATCGTTACAGGTCGTTTTATACCTAAATTCTTTCCGGATTCACTTATGGATATCCATACTTTTTCACTTATAGGGACACCGGTTCTTTGTGATTCTATTTCATTTTCAGCCTCTTTCAGTCCAGCGTAATAAACCCTCTTTTGCCCTTCTGCGGGATCAGCCTCTTTTAGCTGTCTGAGCATTTGATCCATATCATTTTTAAACAATTCAGCATCGCGGAAATGTGTCAGTTTCACAGCGCCAAAGAAATGTGAAACTCTAGCCGAAGTAGCTTCTGAATCAACCACATCGGGGCCGAACTCGGCTCCTGCCAGAACAGCAGTCATAATATCAACAAGTACTGCAAGACCGAAGCCTTTATATCCAGCAAATTCTTCACCCTCTCCGCCAAGAGGCATTATTCCGCCTCCAGCTTGAACCAGCATACTTTCGATCAGTGGACCTGGTTCCAGAGCACTTAAACCTTTTTCATTTACAGCCCAGCCTTTTGGAATCGTTTTACCCAAGCGCTCATAAACTTCAATTTTACCGCGAGACACTACAGTTGTTGACATATCCAATACATAGGAGGCTTCGTTGTTAGCTGGTACTGCAACTGAAATTGGGTTTGTTCCGAACATTACATTTCTTCCGAAGGTAGGCACACCGAGTGCAGCGGTATTTGTCATTGAGAATCCAATCATATCCTTCGGCAGTGCCATCATTGAGTAGTATCCTGCAATTCCGAAATGGTTTGAATCCCGCACACAGGAAAATGCCATACCGTTCTTTTCCGCTTTATCAATCACAGCCTGCATCGTTCGAAAGCTTACTGGCGGGCCCATCATTCCTTTTGCGTCAACAACGAGCGACACCGGCGTCTCTGTTACTGTTGCGGGAACAATATTAAGTTTCATTACGCCTTTATCTATTCCAGCGAGATAGCGCCACAATCTACCTACTCCATGTGATGGAATCCCGCGGGCATCAGCTGCAACAAGAACATCGGCAGTAATGCCCGCATCTTCCTCGTTCATCCCTTTGGCAATAAAAATATTTTCGATATATCTGATTAAATCTTCTTTCTTTACATGAACATCCATTGATATTTCCTCCATCAATTTCCAAAAAATACTTATTCGCGATTCAGCTCTCCATCCGCATTAAAGTCAAATGGCTTTGCCTCTCCAAGAATCTCAATATTCGGATTATTTTTAGCTTCTTCAAGCATATGTTCCGAAATCCAGATTTCATCAACGTGTGAAGAATTCTTAATTCTAACTATCCGTGGTTCTTCTGCACCATTTGCTTCACCAATATAAGCAGCGGTCTGAATGGCCAATTGTTCTGTATTGAGAACCATCGGGATATGCACAGTCCTCCCTACTCGTGCCGTTAAAGCATTTGCATAAGCCGCATCAAAGTCAGACTGATCTATCACCTTCTTGGTTGTATAATGTGACATCCCCAATCCTAAACAATTTCCATGTGACTCGTCAGAAAGACCGAGTACAACATACTGTTCTACATTGGGAGGACCTGAAGCAAATTTAGTGCAATAACTACCGGTGATATTAGGATCCATCCCGTCTCCGGAATGATTTTTTCCGATTTCATCAACTACCATAATATCAATACGGTCAAAGAATATCTGAGCCATTTTCTCTTTGGCCTCTTTCAGTAAGCTTGGTTCCTGAACCGGGATTTCGTCCTTTGTTAATGCTATAATACGGTTTGTCTGGTCAAAAGCATTCTCTATGATGGCCAGTCCAAAAAGGATCGGGGCATTCTCTAAAACGCTCATTCCGTAGGCTTTTACATTTTCTGCCATATTCCGGAACCCCTGAGCATGGCAGGCTTCTGCTCCTTTTTGCTTTGCAGTTCCAATGGCGAGCATTTTTAACATGCCACTTTCGAATTCTCCCCGAAAGGCCGTATGGGCTTTTACCCTGTTGATGATCACTATACCATCAGCTTCCGATGCCAACTTATCCAGATAAACAGGCCGTCCATCCCTGAGACTCGCAATCTGTACTACATCCATAGATGCTTTTATAGCTGCTCCAATGAACTCTTCTCTTACCCCAAAGCCTTCGAGCATGTCTCTCTGACCTTTTGCTATTGCTCCCCCATGACTTCCCATTGCGGGGAAGATAAATGGTTTTGCTCCAAGACTTCTAAGAACTGTAACTGTCTCTTTAATAATCTGGGGAAGATTAGCAATGCCCCGGCTTCCGACTGTAACAGCTACTGTCATTCCGGGTTTTATCGTGCCGGCAATTTTAGCCAGTTCTATCTGTTTCCGGATTTCGCCCGGAATGTCTTCAAGAATCTCATTGTAAAGTTTCTGGCGGACCTTTATCATCTTCGGTAGTTTTGTTTCACTAACGATCTGTTCCACAATACCATTCTGATCCCAGACGCTATCCCGTATATTGATACTCATATTTCACAAATCCTTTGTTAACAGTAATTTCATGGTATAAATTACCATTCTGCTATAGTTCCGTTCTCAGTTCTCCAAATTGGATTAGTCCAATCATGACCGATTTTTGCCATCTCCCTAACTTTCTCTTCATCAATATCAATTCCCAGTCCCGGTTTCTTCAGTAACCCTACAAAACCATTTTTGTATTCAAAAACACTTTTATCAGATAAATAATCCAATACATCAGAACCTTCGTTGTAGTGTATTCCTAAACTTTGTTCCTGGATAAATGCATTGGGCGTACAGAAGTCCAATTGTAAACAGGAGGCAAGTGCTATTGGTCCTAATGGACAATGCGGAGCTACTCCGATATCAAAAGTTTCTGCCATGGATGCAATTTTTCTCGTTTCCAGAATCCCTCCGGCATGAGATAAATCCGGTTGGATTATATCCACAGCACCACTACTTATGATTTCTTTGAATCCCCAGCGAGTAAAATTTCTCTCACCTGTAGCAAGAGGGGTTGTTGTATATTTTTTAAGATCTTTGAAGACTTCAAGATTCTCAATCAAAACAGGTTCTTCAATGAACATGAGGTTGTATTTGTCCAGCTCTTTTAATGCCACCGAAGCCATTGGTTTATGGATTCTGCCATGAAAATCAACTGCAATATCAAGGTCATATCCAAATTCAGATCTCAGGCTGTCAACTCGCTCTACCAGGGCCTCAATTTTTTTATGCGAATCAATCCAGTCCATTTCTGCTGTTCCATTCATTTTAATGGCGGAATATCCTTGTTCCATTTTTTGTCTTGCCTGATCAACAACTTCATCGGGTCTATCTCCGCCTATCCAGCAATAAACCCTCATTTTATTTTTACATGATCCACCCAGCATCTCATAAACAGGTACATTCAGCGATTTACCTTTAATATCCCATAAAGCCTGCTCAATACCTGAAATAGCGCTGGATAAGATAGGCCCTCCCCGATAAAAGCCACCGCGATACATGACTTGAAACAGATCTTCAATATTTCCGGGATTTTTACCTATTAAACAGTATTCCATTTCTTTGATAGCGGCTGCAACAGAATCAGCCCTGCCTTCAACAACAGGTTCGCCCCAGCCCGTTAAACCATCATCAGTTGTTATTTTAACAAACTGCCATCGTGGGGGAACTTTAAAAATTTCAATATTTGATATTTTCACTTTGACTCCTCAGTAGACGTGTTACTATCGATTAATATAAAATATAATTTCCAGTTCTTGCAACTGATGTATCAGATTATCATTTCATGATGGAGCTGTCAATTTATTAAATTTGCTTCATGTATTAACACATATAGGGGAAGTGACGCATGGATCATGCAAAAGAAGAGAGTCTTAGTGAACAGGTATATAAGTATTTAGTTGATCAAATAATTAAAGGAGTTATCAGCTACGGGGATAGGTTAAGCATAAAAGGTATTGCTGCAGAACTTAATGTCAGTACCAGTCCAATCCGGGATGCTATCAAACAACTTGAAGCAGAGCAGTTTGTTATCGTCAAGCCGAGATCTTCGTGCATTGTGAAAACACCTTCGAAGTCCGAAATTCTCCAAGTATTAGAAGCACGGAAAATGATTGAACTACATGTGGCTAGAACTATTTACGCAGATATTAGCATTGAAGAACTTAAGCCTCTAGAAGAAATTGTAGAGAGAATGGTTCAAATTGTTGAAAATTCGCATGAGAATCCGAATCCAGATGACTTGAATAACAGGAAAATGGCCTATATCGAGCTCGATAGAGAATTTCATACTACTTTTTGCGGTCTAGCCAAGAATGCAATTATTGATAAATTCTATAGAGAAATAAATATGAATCTGAGTATGAGTTTAAGATATAGATTAGGGCTCGATCAATCTTTTATTCACACACTTGAAAAACATAAAACCATGTTACATTATTTGAAAATCCATTCTGCAGATATTCTTAATCTCCTGCAGGCGCATTTGGAATTAAGTTGTCATAACATAATCAGCGGAGAGAATTATCAAGAACTTCCTGACTAGTTACAGCAAAAATTTTTAGAAGAAAGGATTCTCGCTTATTTTAAATCATTTTTTCTTGTCTGAGTGAAACGGACATGGGGAACTGTAATACTTATTGCCGCAATAACTCTTTGTTCTTTACCTGTCAGAGGTACAGAGATACAGCACACACCTTCTTCATGTTCTTCCATGTCATAAGAGACACGGGATTCCTGTATTTTCTGAAGCTCCGATCTGAAAGCAGCTAAAGTGCAGATTGTATGCTCGGTATAGCGGGTCAGTTTCATTTTTCTGATTAGAACTTCACGGCTCTCATTCTCTTTGCAGGAAAGAAGCATCTTTCCCAGCCCCGTACAGTGGAGAGGTGCATGGCCTCCCTCTTTAGACGGAACTACAACCCTGAGGCTTCTTGTGGACTCCCACTTGCTCAGATAGCTCAATTCATTTTTCTGTAGTACCGCAAGATGGATGGTTTCATTAATTTGCCGGTAAAGCTTGTCCATATGAGGTTCTGCTATTTCTTTCAGCCAGCTCCAGGATGTTCCTGTATGGATAAGATCCTCCATTTTAAGAGAAAGGCTGTATTTTCCAGTTGTTTCAAAATGATTCACATATCCTAGTTGAACCAGAGATTTCAGCATGCGGTAGCTCGTACTTCTATGAACCTCCAAAGTGTTAGTGATAACAGATGCGCTACATCTTTTCTGTTCTGCCAGAGTTTGCAGAAGGAGCATTGTTTTTTCAATAGTCTGTGATGTTTCCATTAGGGGGTCCTCTTAAATAAATTTACAGTCTCGCTCAATGCGACACTAGTCTCATATATTGACATGTCAAATATCCTATGTCAATATTATGAAAAAAATATGAGGTAGATTTCTATGAATACCATTTTTACTCCCGAACTGAAGGGGAAGTTGTCTGACTCAGGTGTTATCGCCGTCATTACAATCGAAGACGCCGCACAGGCTGTTCCCCTTGCCAAAGTACTGATAGATGAAGGCATCACCGCTATGGAGCTGACTCTGAGAACTGAAGCGGCCCTTGATGCTCTTGATGCCATTACAAAGGACGTCCCTGCAATGAATGCGGGGGTTGGGACTGTACTGCAGGCTTTTCAGCTGGATGAAATCATTAAAAGAAAAGCGTCGTTTGCCGTGGCGCCCGGATGTAATCCAAATGTCATCAAAGGGGCTATTGAGAGAGATTTCCCCTTCGGCCCCGGTATCGGATCTGCCTCTGAAATCGAAACAGCAGTCGAACTGGGCTGCCGTGTTCTGAAGCTTTTCCCCGCCGAAGCTCTGGGAGGGGTCAGCTACCTGAAGTCACTTAATGCCCCTTACAGTTTTCTCGATCTGAATTTCATTCCCCTGGGAGGACTGAATACTGAAAATATGGCCTCCTGGCTGGAACGTCCCGAAGTTCTGGCCATCGGCGGTTCCTGGATAGCTCCCAAAGATATGATCAACAACAGAGACTGGACGGGTATTGCAGCCAATGCCCGTGAAGCCGCCCGGATCGTCAGAGAGGTGAGAGGATGAAAGATGTTATTGTAAGCTATGGAGAAATCATGGCAAGATTCTCTCCTGATAACAACAAACGCTTCCGGCAGGCAATGCCAGGGTCTCTGAATGTGACTTTTGCGGGTGCCGAATCAAGCGTGGCTGTGTCTCTGAAAATGCTAGGCAGTAAGACTCGTTTTGTCACAGCTCTCCCTAAGCACAGTATTGCTGATGCTTGCGAAGATGCGGTAAGGCGCTTTGGGGTAGATACTTCCTGTATCCTGAGAACCGACGAGGGGCGTCTTGGTCTCTATTTTATGGAGACCGGTGCGAATCAGAGACCAAGTCAGGTTGTCTATGATCGGGCGGACTCCTCTGTGGCGCTGACCCCCGGAGACGCCTATGACTGGGATAGCATTTTTTCCGATGCCATGTGGTTTCATATCAGTGGTATTACTCAGGCCATATCAAAAGAAGCGGCAGAAGCTTCTATTCTGGCGGTTCGTAAGGCAAAAGAGGCCGGTGTTACCGTATCCTGCGACCTCAACTTCAGAAAGAAACTCTGGGACTGGGAGCCCGGTACCTCCGCAAGGGGGCTGGCGGAGAAAACCATACGCAGACTGCTCAAATATGTGGATGTTATTATCGCTAATGAGGAAGATGCTCATGATGTTCTGGGTATCAAAGCGGGAGAGAGCAATGTTGAAGCCGGAAAGTTGGATATTGCCCGTTATCCCGATGTGGCAAAACAAATTCATCAACAGTTTCCTCATGTCAGTCATGTGGCAATTACACTCCGGGAAAGTCTTTCAGCCAACCACAACAACTGGGGGGCCATGCTCTACACCTGTAAAGACGGATCTGCTGATTTTGCTCCTCTGGGCGATGGGGAATATAAACCATACCAGATTCAGAATATCGTTGACAGACTGGGAGGGGGAGACTCCTTTTCTGCCGGCCTTATCTATGGCCTGAGCGGCGAGTTTAAGGATTCCCCCAAAGACGCGCTGGAATTTGCCGTTGCCGCATCCTGTCTGTGTCACTCCATAGAAGGAGACTTCAACTACTCAAGTTATGAGGAAGTGATGGCTCTTAAAAGCGGTAGCACTACTGGTAGGGTGAGCAGATAATGCTGATTCAATCTAACTTTGAATTGATGCAATATGAATCCATGAGCCTGTCCTGTTAATCTACAGAACCTCCGTTTAATCACGAATATTCCCATTCAGTCGAAAATATATCCGTTGGGACGTTTTTTATTGAAAAATTATTCTAATAGAGGATGATTAGAATATATATAAAAGGAGGAATCATGAAAAAGATTCTTATAACATTATTTGTACTATCAGTACTGACTTCGGGTATTTTCGCATCAGGACAGGGTGACGAGGACACCCAGAAAACTTACAATATTACAGCAGGAATCGGACTTAATGACAAATCGGCTCAATATGAGTCTATGCAATATTTCAAGGAACTGGTCGAGAAAAACAGTGAAGGACGCATTACTGTAGACCTTTACCACTCCAGTCAACTTGGTGATGACCGGGAAATGATGGAAGCGCTGCAAAGAGGAGAACAGGAAATGACCTGTCCTTCTACAGCTCCTATTGTACCTTTTATCCCTTATTATGGGGTATTTGATCTCCCCTTCCTTTTTCCTTCCAATGAAGCCGCAGATAAAGTTCTGGACGGAAAAATCGGTCAGGATCTCCTTGATAAACTTTCTACCATTGGAATCAAGGGACTTGTGTACTGGGAAAACGGATACCGGAATTTAACTAATAGTGTCAGAGCTGTTAGAAGTCCTGAAGATGTTAAAGGCATGAAAGTTAGAACAATGGAAAATCCCATGCATCTTGATGCCTGGAGAGCAATGGGGGCTAATCCTACACCTATGGCATTTGGAGAACTTTTCTCTGCTATGCAGCAAGGTGTTGTTGATGGCCAGGAAAATCCCTGGGGAACTATCTATCTACAGAACTTCCCCGAAGTACAGGGCTTTGCTACAGACACAGGTCATGTTTATTCTCCCTTTGTTCTTATGATGGGCCAGAAATTTTTTGATGATCTTCCTGCAGACCTGCAGGACGTTGTAATGGAAGCTGCAAAAGCGTCTCGTGATAAGAACCGTACACTGAACCGCAAATACAACAAAGAATATCTGGAAAAACTCAAAGACGTTATGACTGTAGTTGAACTTACACCAGAAGAGAGAGCTGCCTTTCAGAATACTGTTCGCCCTGTTTACGACAAATATTCAGAAGTTATTGGTCAAGAGTTGATTGAAAGTGTACTTTCTGAGATCAATAATAATTAATAGCTGACAAATTTTCTAATTTAAAATTTTTAGCGGACGGCTGTATAAAATTATTCGGACGCCCGCTTTTATATCAGGAGTAAAAGAGAATGAAAGCTCAACTCTTATTCAAATATCTTGAGCGGATTTACAATATTATATTAATTATATTAACTGTCTCTATGTTCGTCACTGTGACATATAATGTTTTTATGCGCTTCGTCATGAATCAATCTGTCGGTTGGGCAGATGAGTTGTCCCGATTTCTTTTTATCTGGACATCCTTTATCGGTGCAGTTATTGCATATAAAAATGATGAGCATGTAGGACTCAGTTTCGCTGTTGATAAAATCAAATCTACCCTAATCAGGCGGGGTATTGCCATATTCGGTCAACTTCTTATACTCATGCTTCTAGGATTCCTTACATGGTTCGGATATCAGGCTTCGACAACTGTGATGAATGTTTCTCCTGCCTTGTCAATTCCTATGTCTTATATCTATCTTATCGTTCCGGTTTGTGGACTAATGATGTTTATCATAGGTCTCAGAAAATTACGGATTCTTTTTTCTGCTGTAGAAATGCAGCAGTATACACGTTCATCTATTGAGTAGGTTTTGTTATGCTATGGATATTTCTTATTGTCTTATTTGCTGCGGTTACTATCGGTATTCCTGTTGTATTTTCTCTCGGGCTAGCTAATCTGGTATTGCTTTTTCTTATGGATTTGCCCTTTACTGTGCTTCCAAGCCGGATGCTTTCCGGAATGAATAGTTTTCCTCTTCTGGCTATTCCATTTTTCATGTTTGTCGGAGAAGTGATGAATCATGGAGGAATTGCCAAAAGACTAGTTAAATTGGCAGATGCCTTTGTCGGGCATATTACGGGAGGTCTCGGGCATGTTAACATTCTGGCCAGTATGTTTTTTGGTGGAATCAGTGGATCGGCTATAGCCGATACAGCCGCTATCGGCGGTCTTATGGTCCCTCCTATGGTAGAGCAGAAGTACCCGCCCTCTTATTCTGCGGCGGTAACAGCCAGCTCAGCTGTAATCGGGATTATTATTCCACCAAGTATACCGTTTATTCTTTTCGGTATTGTTACGAGTACCTCCATAGCCAAGCTATTCCTGGGAGGAATAATCCCAGGTATCATTGTAGGATTAACACTGATGGTTGTTACTTACCTCACCAGTCGGAAACATGGATATGGTAAGCGGCAGGAAGGACAGCAGTTTTCAATGAAAGAGGTATGGATTTCTTTGAAAGAAGTCTGGCCGGCACTAACTCTTCCTCTCATTATTGTAGGAGGAATTCTTGGTGGAATCTTCACTGCTACAGAAGCCGGTGCAGTAGCTGCTGTTGTCGCACTTCTTCTGGGATTATTCTATTACAAACAAATTAAAATCCGTGATCTTCCGGGGATTCTGCTTTCCACTGCCAAAACTACAGCGATTGTTCTTTTTCTTTGTGGAATGGCTATGGTCTCTGCGTGGCTTCTGACTCGTGCACGAGTTCCGGTTACTCTGGCAGCATTGCTGACCGGATTGACAGAATCTAAAATATTGATTTTACTTATGTGTAATGGTTTGTTGTTTCTGATAGGGTTTGTTATGGATCTGACACCGGCTATTCTTATTCTTGCACCAATTCTGACACCTGTCATGACTGCTGTTGGCATAGATCCAGTTTATTTCGGAGTAATTATGTGTATCAACCTGGGAATAGGTTTGGTAACACCTCCTGTTGGAACCGTTCTTTATGTTGCATCGGGTGTAGCCAATGTCAAAATGGAAGAGCTTGTACGCTCATTACTCCCCTTTCTCGGAGCTCTATTATTAGTGCTTGTGTTGCTGATTATATTCCCGAATCTGGTAATGCTCATTCCGAATCTTTTCTATTAGGATATTCCTGTGGTGGCAACTTGTGGACGTTTAATCAGTGATATTATTATTTTGTCTGAGAAGGTCTGAAGTTGTTAACTAAACCCCAGTATCTGTTAGTACTTTTCTTGTCTGTCGCCCTTATTTCAGCTTGTAACGGGGGCGACAGGCATAGGAATAGAGCAGATCCGAATTTGCGTCAGTTTGAAGGTGCCAAGCTGGTCGTTCTAACGAATAAGCATCCTTGGGTAGATCTGATTTCCCCGCGAATTGCGAATTTTTCAGTGATCACAGGTATTGATGTTTCTCTTGAAGTCTATCCGGAAGAGCAGTTCCGGATAAAAAGAAAGGTAGAGATGTTATCAGGGATTTCAAAAGTGGATCTCTTTATGCTGATGCCGGGTAACAGTTTGGACGCATATATTAAAAACGACTGGGTTGAAGCGCTCTCACCATATCTGGAAGATCCTTTTTATTCCTGGCCGGACTATGATTTTGAAGATATTTTTGATACCGCAAGAAAGGTGGGTATTAGAGGAGAAGAAAGTTATTCTCTACCGATAATGTTAGAAACAAGTCTGCTTGCTTACAATAAAAAAATTCTGCATAAGATGGGTTTAAGTATTCCCGAAACTATGGAAGAGCTGGAAGATACCGCCAAAGCTGTGTTTGAAGGTTCGAATCATCAAATATATGGTATTACCATGCGGGGAAAAAGAGTTGCTGCTACAAGTCAATGGATCGATTTTGTTCACTCCTTTGGGGGTGACTGGTTAACTAATGAGGGGAAGGCAGCCCTACACACAAGCAAAGTACTTGAAGCTACCCGGTATTACGGCCGGCTCCTTCGATCTTATGGTCCAGCAAGCGCTCCCTCAAATGGATGGTATGAAAGCACTTCTCTTTTTATGCAGGAAAAGGCGGCTATGATTTATGATGCAAATGTGTTCAATACTCATTATGAAAATCCTGATGTTTCGCAGGTCGCCGGCAATGTCGGGTATGTGATGATTCCCGCCGGACCGGCAGGATCTGTTTCTCATGTCTCATCCTGGGGGCTCTCCTTGTATAAAGGATCAGAGCATAAAGGCGCAGCATTGTACTTTATGCAGTGGGCTACCGGAAAAGAGAATTCGTTTACAGGATTGCAGAAAGGTATTCCTGCAGCCCGCAAAAGTGCCTGGCAGAGCCTTTCGGGAGAAACGGAAGGTCTCTCTGAGGAATGGATCAGCGCTTCTCTTGAGAGCTATAATAACGCCTTGATAAACTGGAATCCGCCAATTCCCGATATAAATAAGGGCCGAGATATTGTAAGTCGTGTTATTATAGCATCCATTCTTAACAGGGATCTTGAACAGGCAGCGCATAGTTCTTCCAATTTGCTGAATCAATTAATTGAAGATGAGAACAGGATTCAGAAATGAGTATTCGTTACCGAATATTCCGTTCATACATTATTCTTATTATAATCGTACTTATATATATTGGCCTTTCATTCTCTGTCAGCTCATTCAGATTGCAGATGGAGAAGGAAAAAAACTGTCTTCTGGAAGTGAATATCCTCTGGGGAGATATTCTTGTTTTTATGAATGAAACCATGAGCAACTGGAATGAAGGGGAGACCTACGGGAGCTTTCTTTCCAGCACAAATCGGTTTAATAAGAGTCTTGTCAGTCTGATGGATTCTCCAGGGAAAAGTTCCTTCTATGGTAAGGGTATCAATCAATATATTAATAATCTGGACAGCATCTGGGAGCTGGCTCAGGTAAATATTAAGCGTATTGAAGAAATCAGAGCAGAAAAAAGCTTTTTAGAAATTGAAGAACTTTTGGTTCTGAAACCGGGTTTGCAGCGTATGTATCCTTTATATATGGAACTGATATCTGACCGGGAACATCAAAGGCATGTTTATGCTTATGCCTTGAAAGAATATATAGATGCCGTTGAATTTTTTCCTATCTACAGTGATACCATGAATTATCTGTTTTCTGAGATTCTGGAAATGATGGAAATCGAATATAAAAGGCTGCAGCTAATCCAAAACTTTTTGAGTATTCTCTTCTTTGTAATCTTTTTATTCTCTATTGTTATGATTTCCGGACATTTTACAAATTCTCTCTCCCTCCCGATTATGAATCTCAGCAATAAACTGAAAGGATTTATGGGTAAAAGTGTAGAACCTTCAATGGACCCTTCCGGAGACGAGCTAATGACGCTGGAAACTTCGGTAGATGATTTAATAGACCATTATACGCATCTTTCCAAGCTAGCTCATCGTCTGTCTACCGGACATCTTGAGACTTCTCTACTGGATCTTCCTCGACAGGGTGTTGTTGGAAATGCCCTGAAAGAAGTTGCTTCATATCTGAAGGAGCTGGCCGATGCTGCAGATCGTATCCGGAATGGAGAATATGGGCTGGAGGTGAGCATTAAATCTGAGCATGATGTTTTGGGCAGGAGTTTTAATTTCATGTCCCGCGAGATTGCTGAGAAATTTTCTACTTTGACAAATATGTTTGAAGCTATTGATGAAGGTCTTCTTCTTACTGATAATAAAGGACTTGTCATAGAAACAAATCATCGTTTTTTGGATTTGTTAGGGGCTAAAGATCGGACATCTCTGGAACTGAGTGATCCTCTTATGCGTGTCGCCGGGAATGATTCCTGTTTGAGAGATAAATTAATATCGGGAGAGCTGATTTCTGATCTGAATAGTGAAATAATTAATTATCGGGGTGATAAGATCCCTGTGAAACTTAATGTCAGGCCTCTGTTGAATGCCGGTAAGGAAAGAGCAGGTGTGATGCTGTTGGTTTCAAACGAATCTGTACGAGTCAGGATGCATCGAGAGAAGGAAAAATTGGAAGCTCAGGCTATGGAGGCGGAACTCAGAGCTTTGCGAGCTCAGATCAATCCTCACTTTTTATTCAATACCTTGAATACAATAGCTCATTTTATTGAAACAGATAGTTCTACAGCTGTGGGAGTGCTTGAAAGATTAGCCGAGCTGTTTCGTTACTCTCTACTTTCCACAAAGCGAAAAACAGTTGCATTAAGTGAGGAGTTGCTGCATATTAAGGGACTTCTTGAAATTGAATGCATTCGTCATGGGAGTAGATTAAATATCAACTACAAAATTGACAACAATACCCGTGATGTGGAGATTCCTCCGATGCTTTTACAACCTATTATTGAAAACGCAATCAGCTATGGTGGAGATTCAGAGGGTAATATTGCTATAAATATAGTATCCCGACTCGTGGGGGACTATCTGCTTGTTGAAATATCGGATCATGGAGTCAAAGACATTGAGATCGAAGGTCTTCTGAGCACCAGCCGGACCGGTTTGAAAAATGTGAATCAGAGGCTTCTTACTCTGTACAGAAGAAGTCTTGAATTTGAAATTAATAATCCCCGGGGCTTGGTGGTTAGGGTCAGGATTCCCGCAAAGGAAGGATCATATGGTTAAAGTTCTTGTGGTAGATGACGAACAACCCGCCAGACAGCGATTGATTTCATTTATTTCTGCATATTCTGAATTCGAGGTTATTGCGGAGGCTGATAATGGTATTGATGCCGTACGTCTGGCCAATGAACTGAAGCCGGATCTGTTATTTCTTGATATCCAAATGCCTAAAGGTGATGGTTTTGATGTGGTATCAGAACTAATACATGACCCCGTTATTGTTTTCGCTACTGCCTATGATGAATATGCCATTGAGGCCTTTAATGTTCATGCTCTGGATTATCTTCTGAAACCATATAGTAAAGAACGATTCAGGCAGTCGGTAACAAAATTGAAAAAGGTTTTAGTCGATCCAAAAGAGTATATAAGCAGAACTCAAGAAGCTGTCGGGAGTCTCAATCCGGAACATAAGTATTTAAAGCGGGTAAGTGTTAAGGATAAATTCGTTTATTCTATCATTCCGGTGCAAAAAATCGAAAAGATAACAACTTCCAATGGAATGATTTATCTTCATGTTAATGAAAAAAAATATCAAACGGATACGACTTTGAATCAATTCGAAAGACGCTTGGATCCTCAGCATTTTATGCGTATTCATCGGTCGTCCATAGTTAATCTGGAAAAAATAATTCGCTTAATGCCTTGGGGACAAGGCCGTTTGGCAGTAGTTCTTGAAGATAATTCTTCCCTGCAGGTTAGTCGGGAACGGATGCAGGAGTTTAAGGAACGGGTAGGATTGAGACTCTGATTTATTCAATCCTACTTAATGCCTCTTCAATCTTAAGGGAGCTGTTGAAATAGTTAATTTTCAAACAGCTCCCTCTTATATTATTAAGCAGTTAATTCATCTTTTGGAAGAGATTTTCCTATCATTGTAAAAATGGCAATTATCAATGCTGCCAAGCCAAGAGCAATCCCGATATAGATTGGGTCATGACCCTCAACAAGCTGGTAAAACAGGGTTGAAACAATCCAGGCGACAACAGTCAGATACAAGGCTTGAAGTAAACCAAAGCTGACGCTGATTTCTTTCATTGCAGCACTAACTGCTGCGACACAGGGCATATATAAAAGAATAAACAGCAAATACGCATAAGCCGCTGCTGGTGAAAAGTAGGATTTCAAAACTGACAGACCAGCAGAAGAAGCAGAATCTATCCCGATATTTCCCAGTTGACTGTAAATCGCATTAAGTGTTCCCACAACCGATTCTTTAGCAAAAAATCCTGTAAAAAGCCCAACGGTTGCGGGCCAGTTATCATTTGAGATGCCAATAGATGAAAAAAGAGGCGTTGCAAATCGACCGGCTGCAGCAAGAATCGATTCAGTTACATTATCAGGATTAAAACCATCTCCGAAACTCAGGGAAGAGAAAATAGACATAATGAAAACTGCTATTATTATTACCTGACCAGCTCTTCTTATGAAGTCAAGAACCCTTGCCCAGGTGTGAAGCAGTATATGTTTTGCTCTGGGAACGTGATAACGGGGAAGCTCCATAATCAGATGAGATGGTTCTCCTCGGAACATAGTTACTTTAACTAAAAAGCCGGAAAGAACGGCGACAAGGATTCCAACCATATAAAGAGAAAATACGATTAGACCTGTTTTTGTAGGAAAAAAAGCAGCAGCAAAAAGAGCATAGACCGGGAGTCTGGCACCGCAGGACATCATGGGAACCATAAAAATTGTGATCATCCTGTCCCGCTTGTTATCCAGGGTTCTTGTTGCCAAAATGGCAGGAACGGTACAGCCAAATCCAACAATCATAGGAACAAATGCCTTTCCAGGCAATCCGAGCAGGCCCATAAACTTATCCATCACAAAGGCTGCTCTGGCCATATACCCGGAGTCTTCCAGGAGAGACAGCATCAGAAACATAAAGGATACAAATGGAATAAATGAGATTACCATCTGTATACCAGCGCCAATCCCGTCAGCAATAAAGAAGGACACAATCTCAGGAGCTCCGACGGCTGTCAGAAGAGAGCCTAATCCATCAACAAAGACGATTCCCGCAAGGGTATCGAACCAGTCGACAAAATAATTTCCTATTTCGATGGTAACAAAAAACACGAGCATCATGACGGCAAAAAATATGGGAACCCCGAGTATCGGATGCATGACTACTGAATCCACAATATCACTTATGGGTTTCACTTTTTTAATTCGTTTTACAACTTCCCGATTAATTCCGTTTACCGCACCGTAGACATAATCAGCTATAACCATATCAGCTGTTTCATTCAGGATCTGTTTGATATGTTTCAGCTCTGTTGTGATTTCATCTTTATTCAATATTTCTGCATCTGTTACAATTGATGTAATCCACTGATCTTCTTCGATCAGACGGAGGGTCATCCATCTGGAATCAATACTGAGCTCACGAGCCTTGTTTTCGAGAGAAACCATCCACTTGTTTACAAGATTCTCTATTTCATTTGGGTATTTAAGTATTGTGGGTGATGTCGGGAGTTGGCTGGTGTTTACATCCAGAAAATCCTTCAGTCGTGGTACATCATTCTGATTTGTTGCGCTTACCCCGATTACAGGACATTTTAGATGTGCTGAAAGATGTTCAATATCGATCTGCAAGCCGTTACTTTCAGCAAGATCCATCATATTCAGGACAACTACAACTGGTACTTTCATCTCAATCAGCTGAGCCGTAAGATACATATTTCTGGCTAAGTTTGAAGAATCGAGTATATTGACAACAAGATCTGCTTTTCTGCTGAGAACATAATCTCTGGATACTTTTTCATCCTCGGAACTGGGAGAAAGCGAATAAATTCCAGGAAGATCAACAATGTTATAGTTCTGTTCCTTATATTTATACTGCCCCTCTACTCGTTCTACTGTAACACCGGGCCAGTTTCCAATTTGCTGTTTTGCCCCTGTCAGAGCATTAAATAAAGAGCTTTTACCACAATTCGGATTACCGGTAAATGCTAGAGTAATATTATTTTTGTTTGACATTGATACGTTTTGCCATCCCTTGACCAATCATAATCTGAGATCCTTGGACATCCAGGACCATGGGACCCATTTTATTTGCACGGATAACCCGTACTTCGGATCCCGGAATCATTCCGAGGTTAACTAGTTTCTGTCTTAGATATTTTCCGCCAAGTATGGATTCTACAATCGCACATTTGCCAGGCTCTAACTCTGATAGACTCATTTTTCCACCATCCCCGTATTAAATATTATTAAATCAATAGAATTTATAACTCTAAATAGAAATTAACAATAGAACGAAAATTAGTCAACCCTAACTAATGGGTTAGGTCTTCTTTTTTTTTAGGTTTAATTTCCTTTTAGATAAGGAATCCCTAGTTTGGATGGAACATTAAAATTCTTTCTAGTAAGAGTCAGTATGATCGTTAAAATATAAGGAAGGGCAATAAATAATTCATTGGGCAACTGTATCTGTCCGGAGGACTGCATATATATTGCTACAGCCTCAGCAATTCCAAAAACTAGAGCTCCTACCATCGCACCCAGAGGATTCCAGTTCCCCAGAAAGCATATAGCAAAGGCAATCCAGCCCCGTCCCCCTATAATAGTATTTGTAAACATCCCAAGGTATACAACGGAGTAAAAGGACCCCGCGATTGCTCCGAAAACACCGGCAACGATTGTGACAGTAAAACGAATTCTCTCAACTTTCAGACCTGCCACATCAACAGCTTCAGGATTTTCTCCGGTAGACCTGATGATCAGGCCCAAGGATGTTCTGAATAGAATAAAAAATCCGAGGGGTGCTATCAGAAAGGCAATGTATGTTAATGGATTCTGATTAAATAAAACCTTACCGAGAACAGGGATCTTATGCAAAAGAGGAATTGGAATTGCTTTCAGGGGTTCTATGGTTAGTGGAAGCAGGGGGATTCCGAATATTACCCGATGAAAGAATGCTACTAAACCGGCTATCAGAATATTCAAGGCTGTACCTGTTACTATCTGATGCTGTTTCAGGTAAATTGTAATATAGCCATATACCATAGCTGCAATGGCTCCGAGAGCTGCTGCCAGCAGGAATCCTGTGGCGTAGCTGTTTGTCAGGTATACACCGACAAAACCTCCCCAGGCACCCAATAAGAAGAGTCCCTCTATGGCAATAATCATTATGCCGGCTTTTTCTGCAAAAACCTCCGCGGTTGCACCCAGAAGAAGGGGCGTACTCATTAGTATTGCTCTGCTTAGAATATTAATCATAAGGATTTCCTGTTCATTAAACTGTGGATATTACGTCTTAATTCGATTTTACGTCTGAAATAGTATGAAAGAATTACAAATATCATGACGAATCCTTCCATCAACTCAATAATGCTCGACGGGATTCCGGAAGTCTGTCCTAATATGGAGCCTCCCACCTTCAATGCTCCGAATAAAAGAGATCCGAAGATGATTCCAATGGGATTGGCATTTGCCAGAATCGCTATGCCGATACCTTCTGCTCCAATGCTAGGATTGAATCCCTGCACCAGCATATGCTGAACCCCGTTTACTTCTGTAAAACCAGCCAATCCGGCTAATCCTCCGCTGATAAAAAATGCCAGGATACTGACTCTTCCTGCACTTATCCCTGCGAAACGGGCGGCAACCGGATTCTGTCCGACCACTCTGACTCTATAACCGATTGTCGTTTTGTAAAGTAGAAACCAGCACAGTATTGCTATTATCACTGCCAGTATAAAACCGATATGTAGACGCGTTCCGTTTACTAAAACAGGCATAAATAATTTCTCCGCTATAGGATCTGATTGAGGATATTCTCTTTTGCTCTCAATTAGAACGGTTCGTAGCAAATAGTTCATGAACGCGAGGGCAATATAGACAGACATCATACTAACAAGGAAATCATTCGCCTTGAATCTGGCTTTAAAGTACCCGACCATTGCCCCCCATAGTCCTCCGGCAATAAAGGATGAGAGAAAAATAATAGGAAGAGCTATGAGGGAAGAAACTCTGTCACCGAACAGTTGGGATACGGCCAGTACTGTAACGGCTCCCATATAGAACTGGCCCTGGGCTCCAATATTGAAAAGGCTTGCTTTAAAAGTAAAAGCAAAGGCAAGGGCTGTAAAAATCAGGGGGGTCGCCTTTACAAAAATCTCTGCAAAGGTATATCCGTCCCGAAACAGAAAGGAAAACAATTTTCCGTAAGCAATCAGGGGGTTTTTATTCAGGAATAAAAGTAGTAATCCGCTTACAAACAAACCTGCAAAGACTGAAAGCAGAGTTGATAGAATAAGATCTTTTGCATTATGCTTCATTTGTCTGTTCCTTTGTGATTCCTGCCATTAACATTCCAATCTCCTCAGTTGTGGCATCCTTTTTTTCCATTATCTTTAATATTCTTCCATTGTACAAAACAGCTATCCTATCGGATAAAGCAAAAATTTCAGACAGTTCAGTTGATATCAGCAGAATGCTTTTCCCCTTATCCCTCTCGGCAAGTATGGTCCTGTGGACATATTCAATTGCTCCCAGATCAAGACCTCTTGTAGGCTGGTCGAATATGACAAGCTTTTCTCCAATGGAGACTTCACGGCCTAATACGACTTTTTGCTGATTCCCTCCGGAGAGGCCTTTCATGGGGCTGTCAATTCCTGATGTCTTTACAGAATAGTTTTCGACGATCTCCCTGGAGTAAGTATCAAGTTTATTATTATCTATGACGGTTTTCCGGGACCAGTTTTTATTATAACTGTTTTTGAGAAGCAGGTTTTCTCTGAGACTCATATCGAGTACCAGTCCGGCTGTATGCCTATCTGCATGAACATAACCAATACCGGATTCAATACATTCTCTGACCGTAAAGCTTTCGATCTGGATATCGTCCAGGAGGATCTTTCCGTTTATCTGCTCATGTAAGCCGCTGAGGGTTTCACCCAGTTCCTGCTGACCATTGCCACTGACCCCTGCTATTCCAAGGATTTCTCCTTTTTCAATATTAAAGGAAATACTATTTAAGGCTTTATGCCCCTGCTTGCTGAAAACAGTTAAGTCCTTTACTTCCAGCATGGTTCCTTTGTACTTTCGCGCTGTCATTTCAATGGGAGCTATCTCTTTCCCGATCATTAATCTGGACAGTTCTTTCTCATTTGTATCTTCTTTCTTGAGGATTCCCGAAATCTGCCCATTACGCATAACAATAATGCGATCGGCAATGTGCATAACTTCTTGAAGTTTATGGCTGATAAAGACAACTGCATACCCTTTATTTCTGAACTCTTTGACGAACTCCATAAGTTGCATGGACTCCTGAGGGGTCAGAACAGGGGAAGATCTTTTATATAGGATTGAGGATCGATGTCGAAATTATATTTTTCGGTAAGAGCCTTTATCTTCTTATTGAGTTTGCTCGGATTCAGAATACCCTTTTCATTTCCTAATATGATATTTTCCAAAACGCTGTGTGCAGGAATCAAAGAAAAATGCTGCTGTATCATTCCAATTCCCCGTCTCATGGCATCCTGGGGAGAGTGAATACGGCAGGGGGTTCCATCAATAAGGATTTCCCCTTCTTCTGCATGATATAAGCCGTATAATACTTTCATTATTGTGCTTTTTCCAGCGCCATTTTCTCCCAGAAGGGCAAGAACTTCCCCCTTGTTAATAGAAAATGAAACATCTTGATTCGCAATAACGCGAGAAAAGTATTTACTGATATGTTTGAATTCAATAAAGGGTGCTTCCATTGGGAGAACCTCCGCGTGTAAATTATATAATGACAAATTGATTTTTTACATTCAATTTTTGAGAACAATGTCCCTCCACAATATACGCATCATGGAGGGGACAAATTATTAGATTAATAAAGGATGATTAATAGGATCCTGAGAACATGGATGCGAAATCTATATCGCCAGCAATGGCAGCAGCAGTCGCATCTTTAACAGCAGTTTTCATATCACTGGATACTGAGTCTGTGTAGTGAGGCATAAAGATTCCTTCCTTCAGGCCTGCCATATTAACTTTACCTTCAAGAGAACCTTCCAAGTACTGAGCAACGGCCCATTTGTAGAATGTGGCAAAATCAAAACCGACACTGGCTACAACAGTTTCCGGTGCAATATCATTCTGGTTGCTGGAAAAACCAATGAACTTGGCTCCTTTTTCCTTTGCGGCCTGAATGGCTCCCAGACCAACCTGGTTTGCATAGAAGAAGAGTACATCGGCACCATTATCAATCATGGTTTCTGCCATCTGTTTTCCAAGTGCTACATCACTCCAGGAGTTCGCATAGGCTCTGACAGGAGTCACTTCGATACCTCTATTCTCTTTGGCATAAGAAGCCGTGGTTGCTTCATAAACATCAAGCAGGTCTACCATGGCTTTATTGGGGAAACCACCAACAGTTGCAATGTTTCCATTCTCTGTTACAAAGGATGCCATAACACCGGCTATGAAACTGGCTTCATATTCCTTGGGAAATATGGGGGATACATTCTCTGCATTGGAAATCATACCATTCACAACGCAAAAGGTTGTTTCTGGAAAAGAAGGAGCCACTTTATTGGCAGCGTCATCAAACTGTGTTCCTGCTGCCATGATAAGATCGTAACCTCTCTCGGCATAATTCCGGAAGGTTGATTCATAATCACTGGCCTGAACATTTTCAATATATTCCATATTTGTGCCGAGATCTTCATTACAAGCAACAAGGCCGCTGTAGTTTGTAGCATTCCAGCTCTGATCATTGATAGGTCCGGGCAGCATCAAAACAATTTTATAAGCGGAAGCACCGTCTTTCTCATCAGAACTGGATTCCTGACTGCCACCGGCAAACAGGAACCCGGTAATAGACAGACACATAATCAGTAAAATAGAAATTTTTCTTTGCATAATCACTTTCTCCTTTAGAAATATACTTATAGTTTTAATTGAATAGGCAGAACTGTCAAATACATTCATGTAATTTAAAATCTGTGCAGCTCTTAATAGGTCATATTTCTTTAATGGCGGGAATTGAGTGCTGTGGAAAGTGGGGCAGAATTTGAACTAGAGTTTATATAGGAGTAAATTAGAGGACGTTAATTGCAGATCCGCTAGCTAACTGTTATAATCCTGTTAAATGAGAGTACTAAGGTATCTGGAAAAGCGGATGACTATAAATCAGATCAATAATAATCTGAGACATGATGAGCATCTGGATTTCGCCGTTCGTAGCAATATAATTGATACTGCCTTTGTTTTATCTACCAACCGTAATGAGTCAAGTTCCAATCCAAACGTCCATATAGTCTGTGGTTCTGATGAATACAGGGGACAAAGAATCATTGAATACTCCCCATCCTGTATTCCGGCTTGTCCGAAAGAAACTCATGATCAAGAGTGCCTGAAAATGAGAGCGGATTCCTGTCTGGAAGATTCATTTCTGGAAGCAGCCGTAGCAGCTGCTGAATCTGTTCAAGGCAGCTTCTTTGATCATTACATTCTTGATATTGACTGTGATTATTTCAATACGGAAAAGAGCCTCTATCCAGAAAGTCTGGAAGCCTTTAAAAAGCTGATCAGAAATGCTGAGCTCATAAGCATTGCACTTGAACCGGAATGCGTTAAGATCTGTCGGCATGAAGGATGCCAACTGACCAGTAGGGAAATTTCAGAAAGGCTACTTTCTATTATAGAAAGCATATAATTAAGTGCTGACTTTTACTTTTCCCGTTTTACGGGCAGAAATGAAAAAAGAGACAATAGTACAGACCAGAAGGACCATGCAGTAGTATACATGAGATGCGACTGAAATGGGGGATATCTGGAATATCGAAGCCGCCAGAAGGAGCTGAGCACCCCAGGGAATCAGCCCCTGAGAGAAGCAGGATAATTGTTATCACTGCTGCGGGGAGGGCTATGGCGATGTTCACCCTGAGGAAAGATCTTAAACTAAGCCACTCAGTGCAACGCAAAGAAGAAAGGAAACCGTTATCCAGAGAGCCCTTTTTACAAGGCTCCATAAAAAACTATTTCCTATTGTTGAAACGTTCATGTCTGAAATGGACCTCTACCTCAGGGACCTGACGCAGTCTAAAGAGTTTCCTTTTGGAGAACTGAAAATCGGAGCTCCTCCTGAATTCGGAAAAGCATATTTGTCCTCTATTATAGCCAATTATCAGAGAAAACATTATTCTGGTTTGTTCAAAGGATTATTATCACTCCCGCAGCAAGGGAGACTCTTCTCTATCCAATCTGGTACGGCAGGACTTTGTGGCCTTTAAAAATGATCTGCATATGACCCGGCGATGGTTTAATCATCACTTTTCCAAACCTGCTGTAAAAGTCCTCGCTGTTCTGACGGTGGATAATTTTAATTCTGTATTCTCTGCTATTATGAATGATGCCGGTCTGGGGATAGTGGCCTCGCATCTTGTAAAAAAGGAGCTTCAGTCCGGAAATCTGATCCATATCAAAACTGATAAAGCTGATATTGTGAATACAATTTCTATGCTGCAGTTGAGGGATAAAGTCCCGACCCTGACAGAGACAGTGTTTGTCAAATTTCTGATAGAAGCTATTCAGGCAATGATCCAGTCTTGAACCGGAGTATGTAACTTGACAGATATCATAGAGTGTAGTAAGTTAGTGATTGATAACTAAGGAGAATTTCTTGAACTTTACAAAAAGGCAGTCTGAAATTATTGATGTAACTATTGATCTGATAGCCAAAGGGGGCATTCAGAATTTTACAATGAAGTCCCTGGCGGAAGATATTGGTATCAGCGAGCCGGCTATCTACAGGCATTTCAAGAGTAAACTGGAAATTCTGATAGCAATTTTGGAAAGTGTAAGGGAAGACGTTCAAAAAGTTGACAGTCAGAACGATATATATAAAAAAGGTACTATGGTCGATATTGATAAGATGTTGCAAATGCAGATACAGCGTTTTATTCAAAAACCGTCACTGGCTTCCATAATTTTTTCCGAAGAGATTTTTCAGAATGAGAAGCAGCTGTCTAACGCTGTTTTAGAAATAATGAATGATAGGTGCGGTCTTATGGAAATGATCATTCAGCGGGAACAGGATTTGGCTGTCATCCGCAATGATATAAGTGCTCATACTATAACGCAGATTATAATGGGTACCGTTAGGTTTCTTGTTAATAAATGGAATCTTTCCGGTAATGAATATGATTTGAATCAAGAATATTTGGAAAACTGGGCAGCAGTCAGTAAAATGATTATGGTGTAGTATTTTTTTACACAACAATGTTAGTGAATGATCACTAACCCAAAGGAGCTTTTTTATGGAAAAAGTATTAAGTAAGATTCTGAAACGACCTGTTTTGACGTTAATTTTAATCCTCGGAATTACGGGAGTCTTCTTTTTTGCAATGAAAGAGAACACTCGGATGGAAACGGATCTTGATAAGTACATGCCCGAGTCTCATCCCTCTTTTATTTACAGTAATCAGGCGGAAGAGTGGTTCAATATCAAAGATGGAATTATTATCGCCGTAGAAAATAAGAGTGGCATCTACAATTCAGAGACATTAGCTAAGATCAAATCTCTGACAAAAGAATTGGGAGCTATGGAAGAGGTTGATAAATCGGATGTCACCTCTTTGTATACGGCAGATAACATTACCGGTTCTGAATGGGGACTGGAAGTAGAACCATTTTTTACAAAAGTTCCGGAAGGTGAAAGCAAATTAGAAGCTCTCAGATCGGCCGTCAAAGAGAATGACATGGTTTACAAACGGCTGATCTCGGAAGATGAAACAGTCGCCCTCATCATTGCTAATATCGCTGATGATGTTTTTTCAGAAGCGTTTTATCAGGATATTCAGGATCTTGCTGCGTCATATGGAGGAGAGGAGACTATCTATGTGGCTGGGCGCCCCATTGTGGAGGGAACGATGGCTACCCTCGGCCCAGCGGATATGGCCAAGATGGTTCCGGTTGTTATCATCGTTATTATCTTGGTCTTGTATCTGCTGATGAATAGTGTAAAAGCAACGCTTATGACCCTGGCTGTGGTTCTGTTTAGTGTTTTGTGGACATTTGGTCTTATGGCTGTTGCGGGTATTCCCATCTATGCTGTTTCCACCATGATTCCGGTCATGCTTATAGCTATCGGGGTCGCTGACGGAATACATCTGATTAACCACCTGAGGCAGTATCTGGTCAGATACCCGGACGCAGATAGTGATTCCGCCATAGATGATATGACAAAGCATATGTGGAAGCCCGTTGTTATGACATCTCTTACTACAGCAATCGGATTTGTTTCCCTTCTGACATCCCAAGTTTATCCCATTAAGTACTTCGGACTGTTTACCGCTTTTGGAGTTATGATGGCAATGCTCTTTTCCCTGATTCTTCTGCCTGCGGGTTTGAAAGTTATGGGATTGCCGAAATGGAAGCGAGACAGAAAAAAAGTAATCGAAAAAACTGGTTTTTCCATCCACTATAGCGCTTTTATTCTAAAGCATAAGTTGGCAGCCCTTCTTATTACTGCTGCCATCATATTCCTTTCCTTATGGGGAATGACAAATGTCTGGATTGATACGAGCTTCCTGTCTCAATTTGAGAAGGACTCAGGTATTGTACAGGCTGACCGATTTATCAATGATAATTTCGGAGGTACTTCCACTCTGAATGTTATTCTTGATGCGGAGGAGCCGGATGCTTTCAAAAACCCTGAGGTACTGAAAGCCATTGTAGAGCTTCAGGATGATCTGGAAATCTCTCTGGATAAAGTGGGAAACTCTTTTTCAATTGCCGACTACCTCAATCGAATGAATATGGTCATGCATGCCGATGATCCTGCTTATGATAGAATTCCTGAAACAAATGAAATGGTTGCTCAGTATCTGCTCCTCTATGAGATGTCCGGAGATCCTGAGAATATTTGGGAAGTCGTTGACTATTACTATCAAAAAGCCAATTTGACTTTTCAGCTGAAGGATGATTCCTCTCAGACAATCAGTACTGCTATTGCTTTGATTGAAGAACATACTTCCGGACTCCGAGAGTTGGGTATTTCTGTGAAATATGCGGGATCAGGATACAAAGCCCTTGTCTTTTCACAGCTGATCCTCGAGGGGCAAATCTTAAGTATCCTTATCTCTCTATTAATTGTAATTGCTCTGCTGGCGCTCATGTTCAGAAATCTGCTTCTAGGGTTTATTGCTGCTCTACCTATCGTCATTACCGCGATTATCAGCTTTGGAATTATGGGTATTTTAAACATCCCTCTGAGTACGACTACGGCGTTATTATCAAGTATTGCCATCGGGATTGGAATCGATTATGCGGTGCATTTTATAGAGATGTACAGGAACAATGCATTAGGAGAAGATACAAAAATCAGAGTCCTTGAGAATACAATGCAGCATTCGGGTAAAGCCATTCTCTATAACGCGCTTGTTGTTATTGCAGGATTCCTGGTTTTGACATTCTCCCTTTTTCCCCCGAACAGGGCGCTGGGGGCTCTGGTTTCATTAAATATGTTTACAAGTTTTATTGGTACGATTTCGATTATGGCGATCTTCCTATACCAGTCGAATATCTTTTTCAAGAAAAAATAACAGGAGTTGAGATATGAAAAAAAGAATTATTGCCGTTTTAATTATGCTGGTTTCACTCGTTTTAAGTATTCAGGCAGAAGTAAGTGGAGAGGAGGTTATCTGGAATGTATATGAACGGGAAACTCCGGACGACCTTAAAGGTAATTTGACAATGACATTGGAAAATTCAAGGGGCGATCAGAGAGTTCGTAAGATTACTCAGTATACGAAAAACACGAAGAACGATGAGAAGGAGATTATGTTTTTTAACTCACCGGCAGATGTCAAAGACACATCCTTTATGAACTGGAGTTTTACACAAGAGGGCAAGGAGGATTCCCAGTGGATCTATCTGCCGGCGTTGAAGAAAGTCAAAAGGATTTCAAGCAGTGGACGCAGTGATTACTTTATGGGATCTGATTTTACCTACGACGATCTGGGAGACCGCCATCCTACAGAAGATACACACCTGATACTGAGAAGTGAAGACCTGAAGGGAGAGAAATGCTTTGTAGTGGAAAGCATCCCGAGAGAAGAGGACTATATGTATTCCAGGACAATCACATGGGTTTCAGAAGATAAATGGATTGGCCTTAAAAAAGAGTTTTATGATGAAGACGGCGAGCTGCTTAAAATTCTGGAAATACAGGATATTCATGAGTTTGAGGGGTTCTGGATTATAAGAAGTTCCCGAATGCAGAATATTCAGAAAAATCACAAAACAAATATGGAGTTATCGAATATTGAAATAAATACGGGGCTGCAGGATCGTGTCTTTACTGAACGGATTATGATGAGGGGACTCTGATGAAACGAATTCAAGTAATAATTTTACTGTTTGGTTTTCTGGGGGGGATTATCTCTGCTTCGGACCTGGAACTCAGTGGTTATGTACGGAATTATTCGGGGATGTATGCAAACGATGATTATGAATTTTCCATACTTAAGAACTCTTTTGATCTGAGCATGGAGTACTCCTCCGGGAAGGCGGCCCTTCTTGCAAATCCTTATGTGAACTCCGATTGGAGTGAAACGGGTTCTCTGGACTTCAGAGAACTCTATATAGACCTGTATTACGATACTATGGATCTGCGGATAGGCCGTCAACAGATTATCTGGGGCAAAGGAGATGGTGTCTTTATAACAGATGTTGTTTCACCGAAAAATCTTGAAGAGTTTATACTGCCCGACTTCAAGGAGATCCGTATAGGAGTGAATGCGGCCAAAGTAGATTACTATCTGGGGAACAGTACATTTGAACTTATCTGGGTTCCCCAGTTCACCCCGAACACCATGCCCGACAAGAATTCCATTTGGAACAGCCTTCCTATTGATTTCACCAGCAGTGATAAGGATATAGAATCTAATCTTGAGAATAGTGAAATCTTCGGTCGTTACTCTCTTATGACCTCAATCATGGATATTGAACTTGTTGCGGCATCAATGTGGGATGACGAGCCGGTCATCACAACCCAGTCACCCCGTCAGTTAGATTACAAGCGTCTTTTTATGACAGGAGGCAGTCTCAGTTCTACCCTGGGTGATTTTGTCCTGCGCATGGAAGGGGCATTCTACAACGGGAAGGCCTTTACGGATGAGACCGGCTCTCTGATGGAATCAGATTGTGCCCATTATCTGGGCGGCCTGGACTACTCGGTTTCCGGATACAATCTCAGTACCCAGTTTATTCAGAGAGTTCTATTGGAATATAAGGACTCCATGGTAAATGATCAGTTTGATAATACTATGACATTTATGATCAATAAAACTTTCTTCAGAGAAACCCTGACAACAGAATTTTTCTCTTATGTTGAGTATAATGATCTGAATGCACTACTAAGACCGAAAATTACTTATGATTTCGATGACGGAGTTTCAATCCTTTTTGGAGCTAACATCTTTTTAGGCGATAGCGGAACATACGGTCAGTTTGATAGCAATGACATGCTGTACACACAGTTAAAATTCAACTTTTAGGGGAGAAATTATGCATATTACAGAGTCAATGCTTAGGGAGTTTTTTCTTTCAGTCCGCCCTTATGGGTCATTATCTCCAAGATGATTTTATCTGTCTCCAGCATCCCGGGAGAGCTAAGACGTACCAGATTGGCAATGGTCCGTTCAACGTCAGCTTCCACAATGCCCTCGTTATCGCTGACAGAAATGCCGTTGATGGCGAGAAGAGCTCCCTGAACACCCGCGCTGACGCAGGAAGCAACTTTCAGGGAGCAGGCATTTTTCGCACCATCGCAGATTATTCCCGAAACATTGCCCACCATATTTTTTATAGCATATTCAATCTGTTCATATTGACCGCCCAGGAGATATACAATAGCGCAGCTTGCTCCTGTTGCTGCCACCGATGCTCCACAGAGCGCAGTTAGCCGGTTCATGGAGGATTTAATATGGATAGAGGTTAAATGACTGAGAATCAGTGCCCTGATAAGCTGCTCTTCCGAAGCTGCAAGCTTTTCTACAACCGCTACCACAGGCATGGTTGCCGTTATTCCCTGATTCCCGCTTCCGGAATTGCATATCACAGGCAGGGCAGAACCAGCCATCCTGGCATCGGTTCCTCCGGCTGTTCTACGAACGGCCTCATTACTCAGGTCGGAAACTAACAGCCCTTTTGCAATATTCTCATCAATACAGCGACCGACTCGGAGGCCATAGTCTCCTTTTAAACCCTCTTCTGATATACGGGAGTTTACCTCGGCTGTTATCAGTATAAAACGAAGATCCTCAAGGGGGGCATTCATCGCAAAATCCCAGACGTCTCTCTCTGTCATTTTAACTTGTTTTTCTTCTTCTGAAGATATTTTCTCTTCTTTCTGAACTTTTTCAAAAACAATTTTTCCATTGTGTTCAACCAGGCAGATATTCGTGTGCAGGTCTTTGATTATAACTTTGACAGAGTCATTACCGGATGTGAGGATTATTTCGATATAAAGGATTTCGGGACAGTCCCTGTGATGTATCCTGATGGCATCTTTAGCCAGGAGTACTTTTGCCTTTTTCAGAGCTTCCGGAGATATCTCTTTGAGAACTTCAAGCTGTAGTTCCGATTTCCCCCCCAGGGCACCCACGGCAGCTGCTGTATCAAGGCCGTAGAGTCCCGTCCCGGGAATCCCCACACTCATACCGTTTTTCAGAATATTGCCACTGAGATAGGCATCAATGTTTTCGGGTGGTTTACCCAGTTCTTCTGCAGCTCTTGCTGCTGCCAGTGCTACGGCTATTGGTTCGGTACAACCCAGGGCCGGGACAACTTCCCTGTTAATCAATTCTATATATAAAGGCCAGTCTTTCTTGTTCATGTCAGAACCTCCCATAATTTCTGTTCCATAGAATATATATCTTCTTTTAAATAGCGCTGAGCCAGATCTTTTTGTCTGGTTTCCAGAGCCTCTATCAGCTGGTGATGAATGGAGTGTCCTGATTGAGGGAGTTGTGATTCTTCAATCATAAACTGAGCCATTCCCCTATGAAGAAGCCTCATCGTCTGAGAAAGATAGGAACTCAGTAGTGTGTTTCCCGAGAATTCGGAGAGCATAATATGAAAATTATCATTCAGATTCATTCTCCGCATCAGGGATAGATCACTGCTTTCACAAAGAACCCTGGTCGATTCATTGGCTATGTCCTTCAGAGAGGCAATATTCCGGTCATTGATTCTTTCAAAAGCCAGATTCAGACCCTCCGTTTCTAAAAACAGGCGGATTTGGAAGGCATCTCTCATCTGTTTTTCTGATATCCGTACGATCTGATAACCAGCCCGGGGGATATTCTTCAAAATTCCATCCCGGCAAAGCTCCACAAGTGCCTCTCTGACAGGAGAACGACTTACCTGAAATAGATCACACAGCTTTTTTTCCACGAGGAATGAGTCCCGCGAGAACTCATTCGAGAGAATCCTGAATAAAATATCCTGATAGGTTTTATCTTTGAGTGATGTGGGGCTCATCGATTCAAGTCGTTGATTAGATTACTGATCATATCAGTGATATTACAATTGGTCTCTCAAAACTGTCAAGCAAAAACGCTTTACCGTTTGCTTATTCCTTATCCCAGGATGCGATCTCTTTCAGTCTGGCAATAATCGGCAGATGCTGTGTACATTCATTTTCACATAAGCCGCAAGCTGTACAATCGGCTGCAGTACCCCTTTTTCCGACAAGGATTCCCCATTCATAGGCATTTCTCATAATCTCTTTCATTTCATCATCTGTCTTATGAAAAACATGTTTTTCATTATAAATCTGCATGAAGCTTGGAATGGGGATTCCCTGTGGGCACATATCGCAGTAGCCGCAACCCGTGCAGGCCTCATTCATGGCTGCTCCGATTTTTTCTTTGATATTAGAGAGTTCTTTGTCTGTAAAGGGCTTTGCCTCATCGGCTATACGACAAGCCATATCGATATGTTCTTTAGTTGTGAATCCATTAAGGGCAATGGTAATCTGGGGACATGAAATAACAAAACGAAGGGCTGCCTCTGTAGGACTTTCATCTCCTTCGCTTAAAAAATCAAGTTCATTCTCATGGCTGGGGATGGAACCTCCCCCAAGAGGATTCATAGCGACCACTCCATATCCCATATCTGCTGCGGTCTGTACGCCCTCCCAACGGTAGGGAAAATTGAGGATATTCACTCCCAGAAGAATCCCTTCGATCTTTTTTTCTTCCAGAATATGCTTTACTTCATTTCCTGTCTGATGGGATGATAAAACGATATGGTCGATCAGTCCTTCTTTCTGGCACTGCAGAAGGCCTTCATACTGACCGCCCTGTTTCATTGCCAGTTCATAGTGGTCCATTTTACGGATACACCAGATATGGTAAAAATCGATTTTTTTCACTCCTAGGCGTTTGATGGATTTTTTTACAGCAGCAATTGCCTTCTCTGCAGTATTCAAACTTGTGGGCATTCCCTTCGTAGAAACATAGAACTGCCCAGGCATATCTTTGAAAGCTTCACCGTATATATCCTCGCTGGTATCATTGCAGTAACCGGGCGCGGTATCAAAATAGTTGATGCCCATGCTGTTGGCATATCGGATTAAATCGGCATTCTCCTGTATGGACTTGCTCTCATCAAAGCGCATCCCTCCGAATCCAACAGCCGATACCTTCTTTCCTGTTTTTCCATAAAGACTGTAAATCATATTTAATCCTTTATCATTTTCAGAATGTTATATAAAAGATTAAACTCCGGAGTTTTGCTCAGGTCAAGGAAAAGAAGCATGACATATGCTGATAATAATGTTTTGAATAGTGGAAATAGCATAAAAGCCCTGTTCCGGCCTGATAGTATCAGGACGGAACAGGGAAAAATTATAAAAGATTAGGGAGGAAGAGAACGATTGAAGGAATATAGGTCACAACCATAAGCACCAGAATCAATGCAAGGATAAAGGGCCATATTTCCCGCATAAAATCTCCGACCGATACTTTTGTAATGGAACAGGTTGTAAACATCATCGAGCCGAATGGTGGCGTGATTCCTCCGATCATGATATTCACGATCATCAGAAGACCGAAGTGAACCACATCAATGCCCATGGTTTTGATAACCGGTACCAGCAGGGGGGCTACGATGATAAGAACTGCTCCACCTTCCAGGAACATTCCCAGAAAGAGAAGGAGTACGTTGATAACCATCAGCATCAGCCAGGGGGATCCTGAAAATGTCATAAGAGATTTTGTCAGCTGATGGGGGATCCTTTCCCAGCTCATATACTGTCCGAATACGGAAGCGGCTATGATGATAAGTACGACTGAGCTTGTGGCATAAATCGTATTTTTCAGGATGATGGGAAAGTGTTTCCATTTCAGTTCCTTATAGAAGAATACTCCTACAAGAGTACAGAACAGAACTGCAATGGCTCCGGCTTCTGTAGGAGTAAAGACTCCGAAACGGATTCCCAGAATAATTCCAAAGGGAAGGAGCAGCGCCCAGATAGATTCTTTCAGTTGATGCAGGATCTCCCGGGGAGAAGCCATTTTTTCTCTTGTGGGTTTGTATCCGCGTTTCTTGGAAATGATATTTACAACGACCATTAGAGCCAGACACATCAAAACACCAGGGACATAGCCTCCTATAAACATCTTAGCAACCGAGGCCTGTGCTATAAGAGCATAAATAATCAGATTGATTCCTGGGGGAATTACAGGAGCAATCGATGAGGATGCTGCGGTAATAGCAGTCGAAAAAGCTTTATCATACCCTCTCTTCTCCATTTCCGGTACAAGGATTTTGGATTGCATAGCCGCGTCCGCGTTAGCTGATCCGGAAATCCCTCCCATCATTGTACTGAGGACGACATTAACCTGTGCCAGACCACCTTTCATATGACCGCTTAAAACCTCCGCCATTTTCATAAGGCTGGAGCTTATACCGGAGAAGTTCATAATCTCTCCCATCATAATGAAAAAGGGAACAGCCAGGAGCGGAAAGGATGAGGCAGCTGTAATGAATTTCTGAAGAATCAGATCAGGGGGAGTTCCCACATCTCCGAAGGTGAAGTAGGCCAGAGTTGCCGCCAGAAGAGCAAAGGCAATGGGAATACTGGAAAAATAGAGAGCCATTACGATAACGATTGGAAAAATAGACATGTTTTTTTACTCCTCTCTCTCTGTTTGGGGGGAAGGTCCAAAAAAGAGGCGCGCCTCTCTGATCAGAAACTGAACGGCATGAAGAGTTATCAGTCCGAATCCTACTGTAATAGCCAAATTGACATACATGGAAGGAATATTCAGAACAGCGGTTCTTTTCATGCTATTTGCATGGATCATTATGGTACTGAGATATGTGATATATCCGTTAATCAGGACCATTAAAAAATTTATAATAATAGAGATCAGCTCTCTGATTCTTTCGGGGAAGAGCATGGTAATCAGATCTATACCTATGTGAATTTTCTGCTTATATGCTGCTGCGGCACCGATAAAAACACTCCAGATAAAAGCGGTTGTGGCCACTTCCTCTACCCAGAATAAGCCGCCATGAAATAGATATCTGAGAATAACGTTGATGATTACCACTGAAACGGTAATCAAGATAAAAAAAGCACTGAGAGTGACTTCTAAATTCTGAAGCATCTCTTTTATTTTCTGTCCCATTGTACACCTACTAAAAAAAAGCGCACAGAACCAGAAGGTCCGTGCGCCGGAATTACTTACTATTGTCGCATGGAATCCAGTTCTGAGAAAATGGATTCAAAGATACCGGGGGTCATGCCTTCCTGTTCTGCGTAAAGGGGAGCCAGAGCTTCTCTGAACGCGGCGCCATCTACGTCGTTGAACTTTACACCGTAGGATTCAAGTTCTTTTACAACACCGCCGTGCTGGGATTTCAGCAGGCTGACCATGTCTTTTGCACCTTTTGTAAACTCATTCTGAATAATCTGCTGATATTCAGCAGGGATGGATGCCCATACATCACTTGAAATATAAACACCGCAGGTTCCTAAAATATGATGTGTGTTGGCTACATTTTTAACCCGGCTTTCATATACTTTGGTTCCCAGGTTGGTAAACTCAGATCCTTCCAAACCATCTACAACACCCTGCTGTACAGCAGAAAGAGTTTCTCCCCAGGGAAGAGGAGTTGCTATGGCACCCATGGCAGAAATGGTATCAATATAAGATTTTGAACCGGGAGTTCTGAGTTTTACACCAGCCAGATCTGCAGGAGTTTTAACTACTTTATCAGTTATAATATTTCTGAATCCATAAATATAATCCAGAGCAAGAATCTTGATCCCCTGTTCCTCAGCTTTAGCCATCATGTCCTGAACCAGTTTTTTCTGAGTCAGTTCAACGTACTCATCAAAACTCTGATAGAGCATGGGAGCATAGAGGGCTTTAAAGTCGGCTACATAGTCACCGATAAAAGAGGGATCTTCTACGGAGATAAAGTTTGCTCCTCGAACAACCTGCTCAACTCCTTCCTTGTATGCTGGAAGCTGGGCCTGAGGGAAAGTCTGGATTTCAATAGCACCATTTGTTTTTTCCAGAATACTTGCAGCTACTTCATCCATAGAAATAGTAAGCTGTTCTGCGGGGCTGAATACATGGCTCAATTTCAGTACCAGTTTATAATCACTGGCATCTCCTGCTTCCTGTTCTCCATTGGCAAAAATAGCCACTGTTGAAAGCAATAAGATACTTATTACTGTTAATAATCTTTTTTTATGCATCTGATTCTCCTCTTAACTAGATATGCAATTTATAAAGGGTATGTTTTCATAATGAATCAACCTCTTTTCTTCTGTGATCAAAATTGATCATAAAGGAACTTTAACCTGATATATCGTGTGTGTCAAACTAAATCTGACAAAAAAAGATTGAATACGATCATGTAGAGCTATTAACATGAACTATCATGACCATTTTTTCAGTAGTCTCTGTCTTATAGCGGGTTGGTCTGAATAACTTTTATGCCCAGTTTTTCAAAATCTTTTATGTACTCCTTATCCAAAAACTTGTCGGTTATCAATGTATTGATTCTGTTGGTAGGAGACGTTATGTAGTCTGAGACTAATCCAATTTTCCTATGGTCTGCGACGATGATAACCTCTCCCCTTGTTCTGTTTATCATCAATCTTGTTGTCTCAGCTGCATGCTGCATGGGGCTTGTTAATCCATAGAGACAGCTAATACCGTGAACTCCAATAATAGCTTTATTGGCGTTCACCTGGTTCAGGATATCATTAGTGATGCCTCCGTAAAATGTATTAGACCGGGGATGATAGAGCCCCCCCGCCAGAATCAGCTCAATCTTTGAATTTTCAATCTGTCCGATACAGCCTGGATTTGTAGTTATTACTTTTACATTGATATTATTAATGTATCTGAAAATATGGTAGGTTGTGGAACCCCCATTGATAAATACGGTATCACCGTCATTAATCAGCTCTGCGGCAATCCTGGCGATAGAATCCTTATTTTCCAGTTCCTGATCAGACCTGTTGTTGTAATTTACCTCTTGATATATGCGATGAATGGAAATCGCGCCGCCGTGAGTCCTTTCAAGGGAATTCTTTTTTTCAAGAATGGCCAAGTCTCTGCGGATCGTTATTTCCGAAACATTTAGTTTCTTACTTAAGGCTAGAACTCGAACATGACCGTCCCTTTGAACGAGTTCGTTTATTCTCTGTTGTCTTATGGCTTGAGATTGTAGCTGCTTAGTCTGATCATTATCTTTCATAACGCTTATTATATTAGCAGTTTTAATAGGAAGCAACAGAGAGTTTAATTAAAAAATGGTTGCAAACGAACAAATTCATGGGTTATACTGATCAAAAACGTTCATGTTTTTGAATCCTATAAGCAAAATGGAGACCCAATGATTGATAACCTGCTGCAGGCAATGGAGAATGCTGTTGTTGCATTAAAAAAATATTCATCTCGAAAAGTGACACTTCTTCATCATAATGATACTGATGGATTAAGTTCCGGTACGATTCTTTTAAATAGCTTAAATGAGACAGGCTATGAAGTTTCAAGGTTTTCTCTTGAAAAACCCTATCCTCAGGTTTTGAAAAAAGTCCTATTGCAAAAGAACCAGATTATAATATTTGCCGATTTTGCCGGTAAAATCGGTCCTCTTATCTCTAAGATGAATGAGGGGCGAAATCTTATTATCATTCTGGATCATCATCCTGCAGAAACAGTAGACGACGAGTCTGTATTTTCTCTGGATGGAGAATTGTTCGGATTGAAAGGAGATCGGGATATCTCAGCATCTGCTACATGCTATCTATTTGCAGATATTCTGTTGCAAAGTTTCGGATTAAGCGGGAAGCTATATTCCCATCTTGGGGTTATTGGTGCAATAGGAGATGGATTTCTGGTTGACGGTTGTCTTTCGGGAGTGAATAGAGACGTTTTGAAAACAGCTGTGGAACAGGATTTGATCCGAGTTGAGAAACTATCTTATGGAGAGAAATATTTCATTACTCTTGGAGCAAAAGAATATTCTGCTGATGATATCTGCCTTTCTCTTGATACCGTTGGAGGGGTGGGATATTACAGTGACGGAACCGACAAGGGTATCAGTATTTGTCAATCCGGTTTGGATTCTGATATGTCTGAGTATGTGGAAAAGCTTATAAGAAAAAAAGATAGTATATTCAGTAATGAGTTGAAAAATCTGAAAAAGAATATCCAAACAACTGATAAACTGCAATGGTTTAATGTTGAAAATCGTTTTCAGCCTATGGGAGTCAAGATGATTGGTGTTTTTTGTACTATACTCAAGGACATGGATTTTCTTGATCGGTCAAAATATCTGGCTGGCTTTCAGCAGGTTCCGGATATGGTTCCCGGATTTGGTGATATTGATTTCAATGCAACTAAAATTTCTATGAGAGTATCCGGAGAATTAACAGATAAGATCAGATCCGGTCAAATCCCTGGTTTAAGTAGTTTCCTCCCGGAAGCGACAGAACATCTTGGAGGATTTGCAGATGCCTGTCATGGGCTGTCTGCCGCAACAACTGTAAAGATAGGGCAGGAAGAACTGCTTATAGAAGAAATAGAAAAAGTACTAAAAGTTAAGATGGAGATATAAATGAGTACAGGAAAAGGTTTTGGAAAAACAATTTTAATTGGTGATCAGTTTGTTTTATGGGAAGTTCCTGCCATTCTTTCGGCAATCCCTTTTGAAACAGAGTGTACGGTGGAACGGCTTGAAAGCGGATCCGGATGGATTCTTGAAGATAACAGAATCGAAGTTCCAGGATATAAAAAAGCTAAAGAGAAAGACAGTTCTGCCTCTTTTGACAGAATGGTAGAGGTTATGGGGTTGGATCTGGAAAAGAACCCCATCAAGATAACTGTTGCAGGAGACCTTTTAGCCGGTAGCGGAGTTGGGGCCAGTGCAGCTATTTGTGTTTCCTTTGCCAGGGCCTGTAATCAGGAATTTTCTCTGGGTATGGATATCCTTGATATTAACCATGTTGCCTGGGAAGGGGAGTTCGGATATCACGGATTGCCCAGTGGATTGGATAATACTGTCTCCACCTATGGAGGTGTCATAAAATATCGGATCAAAGATGAAAATGCGGAACTCTTCAATCAGCGCCTTGCAACTGTAAAATCTCAGGTGGAAGATCTGGGACAAGCTCTTTCCAGGGGAGATCTGAAAGAAACCGGTCGGATAATGAATGAGAACCATAAGATTCTTATCGACATGGGGCTCTCTCATGAAAAGCTTATTTCTCTGTGTGACAAAGCCAACTCTCTGGGAGCTTATGGCGCGAAAGTTACCGGTGGAGGCAGGGGCGGCTACATGGTAGCTCTTACTCCCGGGAAAGAACTGCAGGACAAAGTGGCTGCTGCCTTTGAAGCGGAAGGAATCGCTACAATCAGGGCAACTATCGGAGGGAAACCAACCGACAGCACTTCTTTTCAAATTTTGAAATAGTTTATCTGTTAAATAGTGCAGTTCCCGGAGGAAAGGGAACTGCATTTTTTTATTGAAAATGAACAATGGAGTAATGATATGACTGTCTGGAATATTTTTTCGCTGCTGGGTGGGCTTGCCATCTTTCTGTATGGAATGATGGAGATGAACAAACATTTGACATCTATTGCGGGTAGTAAAATGAAATCCATTATGCTGACTCTGACAAAAGGACCGGTCAGAGGTTACCTGACCGGCCTTGGAATCACTATTGTCAATCAATCCTCCTCGGCTACAACGGTACTGGAAGCGGCCCTTGTGGGAGCCGGGCTTCTAACATTTCAGCAGAGTCTTGCCGTAACCCTGGGCGCGGAGCTGGGATCCACTTTTCTTCCCCAGCTGATTGCGTTCCCTTCTATTACCAAGTTTGCGACTTTTATCATTTTTATAGGTTTTATGTTGCTGCTGACATCAAAATCAAAGAAAAATCGTCATATTGCCATGACTATCTTTACCTTTGGTCTTCTTTTCCTGGGGATGGATATGATGTCCTCCTCTCTGAAACCCCTAAGAACTTATGAACCCTTTATCAATCTGATGAGAAACATTGAAAACCCTATACTTGGAATCCTTCTAGGACTGGTATTTACAATGATTATTCAGTCTTCCGGAGCCACAACCAGTATTACCATTGCCATGGCCCTGTCAGGAACCATCTCTCTGGAGCAGGCAATTCCCATCAATCTGGGAGCTGCTGTGGGAACCTGTATTACCGCCGTTCTCGGCAGTATCACCCTGAACTGGGAGGCAAAAAGATCCGCCTATATACATATACTGTTTCAGCTGATAGGAGCGCTATGGGTTTTTATCCTCCTGAGTATCCCCTTTCACGGGGAGAGGCTCTATATCTGGGGGGTTAAGTGGTTTACCCTGCATGTCCTTAGGACAGACAGCCTGGCCCGTCAGATTGCCATGGGTTTTACCTTTATGCCTGTGATCAACCATCTCATTGTTTTTCCGAATCTCAAGCTGATCCTCCGCCTCTTTAACAAGATTTTTCCCGAGAGAGAAGCCCCAAAACCCTTCGGGCCCAAGTATATTAAAAAGAGTCTGATCCAGAATGGTATCGAGATCTCTCTGATTATGACTAAAAAAGAGATTTTGAGGGTTGTCGACCTTCTCCATGAGATGATAATGGAGATGAAAGATGCCTTTAGAAGCAAAGACTCCTCTAGCTTTGAAAGGGTCAGTGAAATGGACTCAAAGGTGGATACTCTTCATAGAATCATCATCCCTTTTCTGGCAAATCTTTCCCAGGAGGAGTTGACAGCAAAAGAGTCAGAGCAGTGTATGAACTATATGTACATACAGAATGAGCTGGAATCTATCGGCGATGTGATAGATAAAAATATTATGAGTCTGGCTGAAAAGAAGATCGAACAGAACTTAGTTTTTTCAGAAGAGGGGTTTCATGAACTGGAACATCTTTTGTATCGGGTGAACCGGAACTTTGAAAATCTGACTCTGGCTCTGACGAATGATGATCTGGATATGGCGAAAGATGTTTTGGATGCTCATAAAAAGAAGGAAGAGGAAAAGTACAAGAAACTGCATATTGAGCGCCTTTATAAGGGGCAGTCAGAATCTATTGCAACATCATCAGTACACTTGGATCTGATCTCCTATTTTTCAAGGATCAACGGACATATTGCCTATATTGCAAAACGCCTGGTCCGCGTGTTATAGAAATGTCCGTCATGGTTATGATCAGGGGCAATCAGATCGGCCGCAGCCTTTACTTCATCTCCGGCATTCTTCATGGCCACGCCAATACCGGCCCGTCTGATCATCTCGATATCGTTATGATTATCACCGAAACAGATTACATTTTTTCTGTTAAAACCTAGAATCTTCTCCAGTTCTTCCAGAGCGGTTCCTTTGTTTACTCCCTCAGGAAGTATCTCCAGATAATTGGACTCGGACTGCACCAGGGCAGCGCCCCTCTTTCTGTCGCTGCGGAAATCCCGACGGAAAGCATCAAAACAGGAATTGTCTCCAATCATCAGAATTTTTGTAATTTTCTTCCTGGTCAGTTCACCTGTATCTCTCAGGATGCTGCACTCATAACCGTCACCCTTTTCAAATTCTCTGATAAAGGATGAACGGTCGAATACATAGGCCTCGCCCTCTGAATAAAGGATATAATCCAGAGGATAGGTTTTCCGAAGCAGAAGGGCTCTGGTGATATCTTCTTCATGAAGATGCTTCTCCATAAGAACCTCCCCGCTGAGGGGGTGAACAATCCTGGCACCGTTATAAAGGATCAGCGGAACCTGAATATTGAGCTCCCGACAGTAGGGAAGAGCAGACTTCTCAATCCTTCCAGTGGCCAGGGTAAAAGCGCCTCCCCCATCCTGAAAGGCTTTGATTGCCTTTCTGTTCAAGGGAGATATGCGTTTCTTACTGTCAACCAGAGTTCCGTCTATATCGCAAACGGCCAACCTTGGCGATTCGTTCAATCCATATCCTCCGGGAGTTCATCTAGAAGACGGACACTATTCAGGTCAAAACTGATACCCACGAATTCATTCACCTGAAAGGGCTCCTGTTCCTGAGGTCGGGGGGCTTCTATCCGGAGTTTTTTTTCTCCTAACAGAACATCATATTCCACAAAATTTCCAAAGAATACGGCTTTGGTGATTCGACCTTCGTATAGACCTTTTCCTGCAGGACCGACTTTTACCGATTCAGGCCGAACGACAACAGTCATTCTGCCCTTTGTGCCATCATATGCTTTTCCCGGTGTTGGTAGGTAAAGTTTCTTTCCCAGAATTTCCACAATAGCTGAACCCTGAGACATTCCTTCTGACTGGCAGTCCAGAAAGTTGGATTTACCTATAAAATCGGCAACAAAGAGGGATGTCGGTTCATTATAGAGTTCTTTGGGTGACCCTTCCTGCATGATCTTTCCCTTGTTCATAAGAACAACCTTATCGGATATAGCCATGGCCTCCGATTGATCGTGGGTAACATAGAGGCTAGTGATCCCTAAGCGTTTTTGCAGCGAACGCAGTTCATCCCGCATATATTCCCGCAGTTTTGCATCCAGATTGGATAGGGGTTCATCGAAGAGCAGGACCTTTGGCTCAATAACCACAGCTCTGGCCAGTGCAACACGCTGCTGCTGACCACCGGAGATATTGGAAGGGAGCCGGTTTTCCAATCCTCTGATCTGCATAAGGTCAATAATCTGCTCGGTCCGTTCTTTAATTTCCTTTGGCGGAAGTTTTTGTATTTTCAATCCATAACGGATATTATTATATACGGTCATATGGGGGAAGAGGGCGTAACTTTGAAACATCATGGCCATATCCCTTTTGTTAGGAGGAACACTCTCAATGGAATCTTCTCCCAGAAGGAGAGAGCCGGAACTTATGCTTTCAAATCCTGCGACCATCCTCAGTGTCGTTGTTTTACCGCAACCGGAAGGGCCAAGAAGAGTCGTTAATTCTCCGGATTTTATATCCAGATTGATAGAATCTACAGCGGTAAACTCTCCCGATCCATCCAAGCTGGGGAATGTTTTGCTTATATTCTTGAGTTTCAGACTGCTGCTGCGGGCCTTTATCTGTTCTTCGATATTTTTATTTTCGCTCATTACTTATTACCTCTTAGCAACTTTTTGTGAAGAATCCATTCTGTTAACAAGAAAGCTCAGAATATAAATGGCCGCCATAATGACAATAATCATGATAACAATATAGGCGGCAGCATCACTGTACTGACTGACTTCAAAAAGGGAGAAAATTCGGGTTGTCACCACATTCCATTTTGCGGAGACAAGGAAGATGATAGCGCTTACCGCCGTCATAGATTTTACAAAGGAGTAGACCAGACCGGAGAAAAAGGCTCCCTTTATCAAGGGCAGGGTGATATAAAAAAAGGTCTGAAAACTGTTGGCTCCCATATTGATGGAGGCTTCCTCAATGGAGGGATCTATCTGCATTAACGCGGATGTTGCTCCCTCGATTCCTACGGGCAGATTCCTGAAAACAAAGACACATATCAGGATAAAAGCTGTTCCTGTCAAAAGGAAGGGGCGATCGTTGAAGGCTAGGATATAACTGATACCCACAACCGTACCCGGTAGAGCGAAAGTCAGCAGAGAGGCAAGGCTCATATAGCTCTTAGCTATGAATTTTTTCCGGACTGTCAGGTAGGCGATGGCCATTCCGGTCAATCCAGCAATGGGAGTCGCTGCCAATGCCAAAATTATAGCATTCTTCAGGGGCTTGAATCCGATGGAGAATACATAGCGGAAGTGATCCAGTGTTACACTGTAATTAATTCCCCAGACTTTTACGAAAGCGCCTACAATCACTGTTCCGTAAAAAAGAATGATGACGGAACAGAGAAGAAGACATATGGCAAACAGGGGAATCACAATATGTTTCTGATCAATTTTCGTTCTGTTCTGGGAAGGTTTACCCGTGACTGTGACAAACCCTTTTCCGCTAATCCAGTATTTCTGTAGAAGGAAGGCTGCCAGACTGGGAAGAAGGAGCATAACAGAAAGAATTGCACCTGCTCTGAGATCATACATACCAGTTATGACTCTGTAAGCTTCTACTCCCAAGGTTGGAAATCCTCCACCGATAACAGCGGGATTACTAAAGTCCTGAAGGGACTGAATGAATACCAGCAGCAGTGCACTGAAAATTCCCGGTAGAGAGAGGGGGAAAGTTACTGTCCAGAAAATCGTCCAGCGGGAAGCACCCAGGTTGAGAGCTGCATCTTCTACGGAAGAGTCAATTGCTTCCAGAATCCCTGTAAGGGTCAGATAGGCAACAGGAAAGAATGATAGGGACTGAACCAGGATCAGGCTGTGCATTCCGTATACATTAAAATCAGTAATTCCTAATAGGTTATTTGTAATCAGACCCTTTCTGCCGAACAGGAATATAATAGACAGGGAAAGCACAAAGGGGGGCGAAATGATGGGCAGAGTCGCCATTGTTTTAAGAAACCCTTTACAGGGGACTTCTGTCCGGGTAATGGTAAACGCAAAGATATAGCCGATAACTGTGGCTATCACCGCAGCAATTCCTCCCAGTTTTAGACTGTTCATAAATGTGAATCGGTATGAACTGTTTTTTACGACATCTATGATGGTGCGTAGGCTGTATCCTCCGTCATCAGTTGTAATGCTGTAACGTAGGATCATGACAAGAGGGAAAATTACAAAAATAGTGAGAGCTGACAATATTATAATGATAAGCAAAACGAGAACGGGCTCTTTCCGCAGCATTTTCAGCTTCCATATAAAATCTTTGGTACGATTATTCATGATTTGTTCCTGAAAGAAAAAGGAGCGGTCTGAAAGGTTTTTCCCAGACTTCTCCTTTTTTTATTATTTTAAATTCTCTTTAGCCGCAATAACTTCGGTAAATTTTTCAATTAAGCGTTTTCTGTTTTCTCCAGCCCACAGAAAATCATATTCGATTACGGGGAGATCACTGATATTGATAGCACCCTGGGGTACAACAGCGTTAGAGTTAACAGGAAGTCTGAAAGATTTGTTGGTTGAGTAGATGTCCTGTCCTTTTTTACTCAGAGCCCAGTCAATGAATTTTTTTGCATTTTCCACTTCATCTTCCGGACCGTTTTTGATAATTGCGATAGCCCCGATTTCATAACCGGTTCCGTCATCCGCAAAAGAAACTTCCACAGGGTATCCCTGTACGGCAGGTTTCAGACAGTCATGAGAAAAGGCAAGTCCAATGGCAGCTTCACCCAGGCCTACGTTCTTGGGAGGTGCGGAACCTGATTTTGTATACTGACGGATATTGGTATTCAGCTCAGCCATATATGTCATGGCTTCTTCTTCACCCAGCATCTGAACCATGGTAGCCAGGATGGTGTAGGCTGTACCGGATGATCCGGGATGTGCCATTGAGATCTGCCCTTTAAACTCAGGTTTTAGAAGATCCTGCCATGAGTGGGGATATTCCAGTCCTTTGGAAGAAAACCAGTCTTTATCTACAGCGAAAGCAAGGGCTCCTACATAGACAGGTGACCAGCTTCCTATGGGATCCTGATAGGTTTCGGGAATATTGACCAGTTCTGGAGAGCGGTAGGCTTCCAGAAGATCACTGTTTGTAGCCGCAATGAATGAGTCGCAGTTTCCTCCGTACCAGATGCTGGCTTGGGGATTATTTTTTTCAACCTGGATTTTGGAGAGAATCTCTCCGGCAGACAGGCGGACAAAATTAACAGTAATACCTGTTTCCTCTTTAAATGCTTCAAGGTAGCTTGGAATCTCTGTTTCCGGGAGGGCACAATACATAGTCAGTTCTTTTGACTGTTTTACCTTCCCGTCTGCTGTATGTTCCGTTTTTTTCACACAACCTGACAATAGACAGATTGTGGCCAATGTAATTACTAATGTAGAAATAATTTTAGCTCGCATAAATCCTCCTGATGCACACACGTGTGAGTAAACTAGTTAATACTTTCTCACACGTGTGTGCTAATGATAAAACCATAAGCTCTGTTTTGTAAAGAAAAAAATAATAAAAGAAAAAATAGACCTTTGAATGAGTATATTTATTCAATCTGATAGATTCGGTAATTCCAATTCAGGATTTCAGGAGTCAGTATATCTTTGAAATCAACCAGCATCTGATCCAGGTTTTTGAGAACCTTGTTTCTATTGTGAGGAATGACAAGAGTATCGAAATCCTTAAAATTTCCAAAAGGTGCCATATTAAAGGTTTTCTGGGGATAGACTTCATGTCCTGTCAAAATCAGGATTTTTTCTCCCTTACACACTTTTAGTATCCTTTCTTTTATCTTACTTTCTCCGGTAGTTTCAACATAAACGGAACCACGGGAAAGATAGGATGTTCCCTGAATGATATAATCAAAATCGATGTCTCTGTAAAAATCAACGGAAGAACTGATTATTGAATTGGTAAGCGGATCAAGCTCTCCTCCAGGTATACATACCTTTATCTTATCATGATTGACATGGGGGGCAAGGCAGGAGTTTATGACACTGAGATTATGAGTATAGATTTCAAGTTGAAAGGGAAATTCTCTTTCCTTTTCTGTCAGAATTTCAGCCAGGTGATAAACCGTGCTGCCCGCTCCGAGAAGAATCTTTACCGGACGACTCTTTTTTGTTAATCCGGGAGTGTTACTTATCATATCATAGAGCCCGTTACTGACTTTTATCTTTTGGGAGACATAAAGGTGGCGTTTCTGTTCAAAGGCATTCATTTGAGAATAAAGTCTGAGAGAGAAGCTGCTGTCCGTTTCTTTTTCCTTCTGGAATAGACGGAAGCCTATCTCCTCTTCATAATTCCGTATCTGAGTAAAAATCCATTGATTGCCCGAATAGGAGACCGAGAACTGTTTTTGTAAATATTCAATTACCTGATCTATGGGTATGCGAATATCCAGTATAGATTCATTTTTGCGGGAATCATACTCCTGGGAGAATAAGAAGAAGAGTGATTTTACCAGATCATGTCTCTTGATTCTGTGTTTTCCGCTCATATTTGCTAACTTACCTTCTTTTTAACACTTATTAAGTATTTTTAACATAATAAGTCATCATGGTAACATAAGTGAAGTTAAAAAATATATTGCCGGATAGTGCTTAGTTCACGTAATATTTTTCTAGAAGGAGATACATATGAAAAAGATTTTTTTAGTTTGTTTAATGCCTCTTTTGATCTTTTCCGCCTTTGCAGCGGGACAACAGGAGACAGGTGAAAAGAAAGTAACCCTGACTGTTGCTGGTCGGGATGGTTCCTATGGTGATTCCATGCAGCTCGCCGCAGACAGTTACAGCGCTCAGAATCCCAGCGTAGATTTTGAACTCTTAAAACTTTCAGGCAGCAGCCTTTTCGAGAAATCTGTTATAGATATGAAAAGCGGCCTTGGTTCCTATGATGTTATTCTCGTAGATGACCCTAATATCACACAGTTTCAGAAAGTCGGATGGCTTGCCAATCTGAGTGATATGTTCAAAAACAGTGGTAAATCCGTTGATTCCGGTTTTATTGGTTCTGTTCTTAAATTGGGAAAGTATCCCTATACTAATGACGGACCTCTGTTTGCACTTCCTTTTGCGGGAAATGTAGAACTTTTTGCCTATAGAACAGACCTGTTTGAAAAATACAATCTTGAAGCTCCCGATACATGGGATCAGGTCCTGACAGCTGTTAAGACCATTGATGAGAATGAAGCTGATGTAAACGGTGTCGTTTTCCGTGGAAGCAAGGGTAATCCCATTGTTACGGGTTTTCTTCCTATCTTCTGGTCCTACGGAGCCAAGATCCTGGATGATAATGGTAATGTAACTGTTAACTCCCCCGAAGCTCTGAATGCTCTGAACTACTTCCTGAAACTGGCAAAATATGCCCCCGAAGGTGTATCCATGTATCAGTCTGCTCAGGTTAAGGATGCCATCTACTCTGGTAAAGCTGCTGTTGTAACAGAAGTATGGCCTGGTTGGATCAATAAACTGGAAGATCCCACAGAATCTGCTGTTGTTGGAAAGGTTAAAGTTATTAAACATCCCGGTCAGGTTGAAAAATCTTCTCCTATGATTGGGGTCTGGATGATTGCCATACCTGAAGCATCCAAAAACAAAGAAGCAGCTTTTGATTTCATTAACTTTGCAACCAGTGAAGCTACTCAGGATGATATGGCTAAACAGTTCGGTAATCCTCCCACAAGAGGCGTTGTATATGGGCGTGCAGAACTGACAAAGAAATACCCCTGGTATCCTGCTCAACTCGATGCCCTGAACAATGGTGTTGCCCGTACCAGAACAACAAAGTGGAAAGAGATCGAAGCTCAGATGGGAACGGCCCTTCAGTTTGCTCTGATCGGAGAACGAACTGCTGAAGAAGCTTTGGCAGATGCTGAAAAAGGTATCATTGAAGTTCTGAAGTAAGTTACTTTTTATACACGGAGGAGGTTCTCTCCTCCGTATTCTTTATCTGGAGTATTTTTTATGACTCAAAATAAATATCAAAAATCCTGTTTTTTTTATTTGATTCTCTTACCGGCTGTTCTTGTCATGCTTTGGCTGACAATCTATCCGGTTTTAAATGTTTTCACCCTATCCTTTTTCAAGTACAACTATTTGAGTGATGAAAAAGTCTTTGTCGGGCTGGGCAATTATATCAAGCTTCTGAAAGAAAACCTCTTTATGGAAGCCTTTCGAAACACTCTTGTGTTTTCTGTCCTGGCAACAGCAGGCGAGGTTATTCTCGGTATCGCGTTAGCCCTTCTTTTCTACGGTCATTTCCGGGGAAAGAAATCCTTTATGATTATCGCAATATTCCCCATGATGGTCTCTTCTATGGTTATTTGTGCGGTTTGGAAAACCCTGTATCACTATGATATTGGATTGATAAACTTTTTATTAAGAGAGACGGGCGCCCAACCGGTTGGCTGGCTGATCGATCAGAGTAAAGCCTTATTCTCTGTTGTTATTATAGATGTATGGCAGTGGACTCCCTTCGCCTTCATTATGATGCAGGCAGCTATGGGCTCTATCCCTGAAGAGATCTTTGAAGCGGCTCAGATAGACGGAGCCAGTTATATGAAAACTGTTTTCTCAATCACCATGCCCATTCTATCCGATCAGATCATGCTTCTCATCATGTTGAGAACCATCGATACATTTAAGCTTTTCGGAAAGGTATATGCCCTTACCCAGGGAGGACCGGGAAACTCTACGGAAACTCTGTCCTATTACATCTATAGAGAAGGCTTTTCCTATTTTAATCTTGGTAAAGCTTCAACCGCGTCTATTTTTGTTCTTCTGGTTGTTGCCGGAATATCCTTTATCTATATCGGTAAAATCCTAAAAAAGGACTGATGCAATGAGTAGTATTACAAGTAGTAAAAAACATCCCCTGTTCTGGGTTCTTCTCTTAATTATAACGGTTGTAACCCTGTTTCCAATTTATTGGATTTCGGTTACTTCCCTGAAAAGTCCTGTTGAAGTTATCTCTTCCCGTCCCACAATGCTGCCTCAGGCTCCCACCCTTGAGAACTATGTTAGTGTTGTAAAATCCGGATTCTTCAGGAATATGTTCAATAGTCTTTTGGTTGCGGTTTCAGCAACTCTCCTCTCTTTAACTCTCTCCACTCTGGCATCATACGCTCTGGTCAGACATAATTTCCCCTATAGAGGAAACTCTCTGTTTCTGGTATGGGTTTTAGTTGTAAAAATCCTTCCACCGGTTGTATTGGCTATTCCCCTCTACTCTGTTTTTATTAAGATGGGATTGTTGAACAGCCGACTCGGTTTGATCTTTGTTTATCAGGTTTATACTTTGCCTTACTGTATCTGGATGATATTCGGATTTCTTAAAGCACTACCTGAAACATTTGAAGAAGCCGCTATGATAGATGGTGCTGGACGTTTCTATATCCTAACCCGTATCGTTCTGCCTCTGGCTAGAACCGGAATCATTGCCACTTCTATTTTCTCTGTCATTGCAGCATGGGATGAGTTCCTTTTTGCCCTTCTGTTTATCAGAACGCCTTCATTGCAGACTCTACCTCTGGTTATTGTTAATTATATCGGAGAATATGAAACCCTCTGGGGTGAATTGATGGGTATCGGACTGTTGACAACTCTCCCGGTTCTATTTTTCTCCAGCTATGTCTATAAGTACTATACTCAGGGTTTCTCAGTGAGTCTGAAATGATAAACACTATAGTGACGCTTCATAGCGGAGCACACGGGCTGGTCCCGAATAGCCAGGAGTATCTTGATCTGGCTGCAAGGGTTAAACCCGATGTGGTCGAAGTGGATGTCAGAAGTACGTCCGGCGGGATTGCGGTTCTGCACCATGATCCCTTTGTCTGTCAGGACGGTGCTGAATATGCTATAGAAGATTCCAGCTGGGAAAAACTGTCAACCCTAAAACCGGGTTTGATAACGTTGACAGAGGCAATGAAATTCTGCCATAAGAATCATCTTTTTATGAATCTGGATTTGAAAACGCCTCGGGCTGCAGATTCTGTTGTTAAAGTAGTCAAGAAACAGAAGATGACAAAGGAAATTCTTTTTTCCGGATGCCGCAGAGATGATATCCTCTATCTGAGAGAGCAGATCCCCAATATTCGTATTCTCTTGAACATTGATGATCATGAACTGGACCTTGACGGTGATGACTATATGGATGCGGTTGTACAGTTTGTCTATCTGGCATCAGAGCTGGGTTGCTGCGGATTGAATATCAATTACAGTTATTGCCGTCCTGAACTCATTTCCTATGCCAGGACCAGAAGTATGCCCTTAATGTTATGGACCATTGACCATGAGGCAGAAATGCGGCGCTTTCTTTCTCTGGGAGTCTATTCCATAACCACAAACAGGATTGATTTGTTTCATAAGCTGCAGTCTGAAATGAATACATAGATTTTTCTTATCTTTCCGGAAATTTTTACTTTACAGAAGAAAGGGAAAAATTATATCATTACGCACACGTGTGAGGCAATAATATTGATCCTCCTTTTTACCTGTGCGTATATACTTATGAACAGCAGAACTGTTGATGCGGATATATCCCTGAAACAGTTCTGCTGAATAATTGGCAAATATCAGCGTGAGCTAAAATACTATAAATATTCAGAGGAGAAAATAATGAAATTTGATATTACAATGGTTGGACACATCTCAAAAGATATTATGATCTATAAAGAAGATGAGAACCGTTTTACAGGGGGACCTGTCATTTACTCATCCATTGCCGCCGTTCGTTCAGGCAAAACTATCAGAGTTGTTACAAAAGCGGCGGAAGAGGATGATTTGGCTCTTGATGTCATGCGAGATCAGGGTGTTGAAGTCATCCGTATGGATTCAAAAGCAACCACCAGTATCGAAAATATCTATTTTACTGCGGATAAAGAACGCCGCCAAGTCACTCTTCTATCTCAGGCTGACTATTTTGAAGTGACAGATTTTCCCGACTGTGACAGCCGGATTTTTCATCTTGCCGGTCTGTTCCGGGGAGAAATCCCGGATGATTTTATTCCCTATTTTGCAGAAAAAGGCCAGGTCGCAGTGGATGCACAGGGGCTGCTACGCTGCAATGATGACGGAGAACTCAATTTTAGAAACTGGGATGTTGCAGATAAATTTATGCCCAATATTACCTATCTGAAAACAGATGCTGCCGAGGCCGAAATTCTGACTGGTCTGTCGGATCGTGAAGCTGCAGCCAAACAGTTGGCAGCACAGGGGGCAAAGGAAGTTATGGTTACCCATAATAAGGAAGTTCTTGTTCTGGTGGATGGAGAATTCTACAGGGCACCCTACAATCCTTCCAATCTTTCAGGCCGGACAGGACGGGGCGATACAACATTCGCCGCCTATTTGGCAAAAAGACTTGATGCCGGACCAGAAGAATCCGTTTACTATGCCGCCGCTCTGTGCTCTATGAAAATGGAAGCTCCCGGTCCCTTTTCTCATTGTGCGGAAGATGTTTACAAACGAATGGAAGAGATCGGATTCAAAAAGGTTGCTAATTAAGGCTATATTGAGGATCGGGGTAATTCTATGAGTCTGGCCGAAAAGAAGATTGCAACATCATCAGTACACTTGGATCTGATCTCCTATTTTTCAAGGATCAACGGACATATTGCCTATATTGCAAAACGCCTGGTCCGCGTGTTATAGAAATGTGCTATGGATAAAGCCCGGGATGATTATGAAGAGGAACGCAGGGTTCCGGATCGAGAAGATAATGATTGGGTTGAAGATGACGACGATTATTATCCGGAAAGTGAAGACCCTGATTCTGAGAGTTCTGTAACTCCTGATGAGTTACAGAACCTCTTTCTTATGCTTAGAAGCGGGGCATCTTTTAGAAGCGATCCATATTTTAACAATCCCTTTGATCTGGAAATACTTCTGGGGAGCAATGGCGACGGGTATTTTGGAGTATTCCTCTTTGCCGGTTTCAAGAAACTTGAAGTTCAATCAGAAGAAGAGCTCTATGAATCTATTAAACCAAATCCTTTTATTCTGCATTGCGGTGTGGAGATGCGCTACTATCCCTTTGAAAAATGGACGTACTTTTCTCCTTATATAACTGGTCGTATTTCTGGATTCTCTCTTTTCTGGATGTATAAGAACGCTTTGGTGGCCGGTCCGGATACTATCTCATCGGATTACCTTGGAGGACTCGGACTTGACGGGGGAGTGGGCGTAGATTTCATTCAAAATGAAAATTTTCAGGCTGGTTTTCTGATGCTTCCCCAGGTATTTCTGTTTGGGGAAGAAACATCCAAAGGGTTCAGTAATGACGTTTTTCTTAGCTATGGGAACATCCGATGGAGTCTTGAGGCAGGGTTTAAACTATAAAGGACGATTTTATAGCAGCTCTTCAATGGAATGTCCGTAATTACGCCGCTGGTAGCCCTGGGATCTTTTGCGGGCATACTCACGAATCTCTTCAAACTCTATAAACTCACCCTTGTAGGAGAATCCTCTATCTTCCGTCTGGCTTTCAAAGGACCGGTAGAGCATTTTTTTATCGATAGGCTGGAGTTCCCGGTCATATAGCTGTTCAATTTTTCCCTGATCATTCCGTTTTATCCACATCTGTTCATGATGCCGTGATATTCCGCTGACACGTTCCAGGTCTTCTGTATTCATTGAATCCTCAGTTATTAACATCTTTAAGAAATTGTAATGGTCTTAAACCCTCTTATCAATGTGAGTATACCGCAGATTACGCCTGTTACTCAAACTTATTTAACCGTCTGCTCAGTCAAGCTCAGTTTATCCAGAAATGCCTCGATCCTCTCCCTGATCTCAGGGGTTTCATTTGCATATTCTTCAATGAAAGAGCTGACCTCCCCCCTGTCCTCGGGGGATAGTTTTGTCCACATTTTTGAATAGACGGTGTATATATTCACGAGGGTCGGAAGCGGATTATACTGTGTTAATGCTTCAGCAGTCTCTTTACTTGTATAAACAGGTATCCCATTGAATAATTCATCAAGATCTTCCGGATCTACATCCCTTAGCGCAGAAACTTTCTGTCCCGATATGCTTACAGACTGAGATTTTTCAACTATTATACTCTCATTGACCCTTACACTGCCTTCTGCAACTGTCAGTTCTACCTTGTCTTTACCCTTATATTCGATGACAAAATCAGTTCCTCTTGCAGCCATTACAGTATTGCCGGCCTGAATTGAAAAGACATCTTCCTTTTTCTGCATTGAAACCACGGTTCTGATCTTTCCTGATTTCAGCTCCAGGACAACAGTACTCTGTGATCCTTCTTCCTTGCAGGATTTCAGATATACTTCCGACTCATCCATCATCTTTAGAACTGATTTTCCGGGAAGTATGAACTCTCCATAGGAGTCCCTGCCTGTGACAAGGCTGGACTCTTCTGAAATGCTCACTCCGAAATCCAGTTCTTTCTGTTCGTAGGAAGTCAGAACAAAATCCCTGACTTCTCCTTTTTTTTCAACCATAGAAGCCAGTAGTTTTTCACCCTCTTTTATCTCTATCATACTCTCCGGGGGAATCTTTTCTTCAAGATCTTCCCTGAGTGCGGGAGATGCATTATAGAAGAGCTTTGCCAAACTGCGTATTTCTTTCTGATATTCAACAGGAAGTCCGATGCTAATGGATAATCTCCCGGGGAGAATCCGGGCATAATGGACTCTTAATCCGCTGCTGATCTCATTGCTGATTTTATTCAGATCTATCTGGACTGATTGATCTTTCAGATTCAAATTCTTAATTCCCTGAATGGAAAGCTTTTCCGGAGACAGGGCTGATTGAACAGATTGAAATTTCATTAGGTTTTTTACAAGAAAAGAGACCGGAACAGACAGTCTGCCGATTTTTATTCTCTTCAGTCCGGCACTCATCATATTGTCTTTATCTATGATAATTCCGAATTCTACTTTCACGGCAGCTTTGAGTTTCTCCGGTCCCAATTTCCTCTTTACAGGATTGTCAATAACGGCACCCATAAGGAAGGAAATGCTATCCTGATTTAAGCTTAGATCAGATCCGGCGTATTCTGCTTCAATATCAGATTCCTTAAAAACCAGTGTTAGGGCTTTGTCTATCTGATAATCAAGCCATTCTTCACTCAGGATGACCCCGGAAGAAGTTGTTGGAATTATCAGGTCGGCTTGACCACTTGTAACTTCAGTCACTTCCGCCCATAGCTTCTGACTGGGTTGAATCATCCAGATAAGAAAAAAAGGAGTTCCGATTATCAGGAACACAATAACAAGAATAACGATTATTGCGGTACGACAACCCTTTGGTTCCGGAGTACTAGCTGAAAAAGAAGAATTTGCACTGTTCATACATCTATCATAATTGTTTTAGTAATGGAAAAACAATTGTTAATTTTATTTTCAGGATGTTTGTAACAAAATGTGCCGTTCATACGGTCTGTATTTACAAGGATTTTTCCCGGTGCTATGGATTTTTTTTGGAATCTCCTGTTTTATTAGGATCAATTACATTCTATCAATTATCAATTAAAATGAGGAAATATGAACCTGATTTATGAAATAGTAAGCATTAGCATGATCTATCTTGCCGGTAGCCTGTTGGGTCGTCTGGTTCCCGTTCCGGCGAGTCTTATGAGCATGGGACTTTTCTTTATTCTGCTTGTATCCGGAGTAATGAAGGCTGACAGGTTTAAGCATTTATCCACAATAATCCCTAAATCCATTACAAATCCTCTGGGGCTTATCCTGTGCGAGACCCTGGGAGGAGTGCCCAGTGTTACGGTTATCGCCGTTGTGATTACCGGTGTAACAACGGTTGCGCTGGCAGCGCTTATACTTTTTATTTTTACTTTCATGTGAGGTCTGCTATGTATCAAGTGGAAGATTTAGGGATGGCTTTAGATCAGAAGGAGTTTCATGAAGATTGTCTTTTTCAGTCCATGGACTTCAGTTCTCACAATATTGATGATCACAGCTTTGAGGGCTGCCATTTTAAGGGCTGCCGTTTCCAGGATATGAAGCTGACAGGAACGACATTCAGGAACTGCCTGTTTCAGGAGTGTCAGTTACTTCTTCTCAAAATGTATGATGTGGTTCTGAATGAGGTGGAATTCCGTGACTGTAAACTAATGGGCATCAATTTTACAGATTGCAACAGCTACAGTTTTGAGCCTGAGTTCAGGAATTCCAGTATGAGCCATATGATTTTCAGTAATATGATCTTTCGTAAGGCTGTTATCACATCCTGCCGTCTTGAAGACAGTGATTTTACCGACTGTGATCTCAGGGAAAGCAACTTTACAAAAACAGAGTTCAAAAAGGTCATGTTTCATCACTGTAAACTGGATAAGGCAGATTTCAGGGAGGCCTCCAGCTACAGTATAAATCCGGAGAGTAATTCGATCCGGAATGCCCGTTTTAATCTGCCCGAAGCGGAATCTTTTCTGGGATTTCTGAATATTCTAATAGAATAAAAGTGCTCTCCCTTCTCTGAAAGGATCCGGGAGTTACACAGAAAACCTTTTTTAATAAAATAGTAAAGTCTAATCTGTAGTTTTTGTGGATTGATTTTATCTCCTCTTGTATTTGCAGTTGTTAACCATTTAGTATCATAATAAAGGAAAAGAAGAGTTCCCGTATGGAATTACAGAAAGAAATAACAGGGAAAAAAATTGTCTTTGTTCATCCTCCCGATCTTGTCAGTAAGCATTTACTGGTTTATCTGATTGATAGGGAGTATGAGGTTTATACTCTGTTGGATCACACAAAGGTTGGGAAGGTTCACTCATCCTATCCGGGTACTCTTTTTTTCCTGAATATCGATGCGGCCATGAAAGAGTTTGAGTGGGAAGATTTTATTACCAAGCTTCAGGTAGAAAACCCGGGTCTGCAGCTGGGGATTTTCTCTTTTAAAATTACTGAAGCTGCTCGAATTCAGCATTACATTATGGATCTTGGAGTCAATTGCGGATTTATCCAGTTGAAACAGGGGGTCAATACCGCGGCGAATATGATGATCAAGGTCCTTCAGGCAAATGAAGTTAAGGGCCGGAGAAAGTATATTCGTTATCAGTGTACCCAGGAAACGGCAATTATGAATTTTAAGCTGGATGATATCTTAATCAATGGATTCGTTCAGGATATCAGTTCTGTGGGAATGTCCTTTTTTCTGGAAGAGGATAAGGAACTCGTAAAAAATCAGATGATAAAAAATATTCAGCTGAGATTAAAAGGTGTTCTTGTTAATACGGACGGAGTTGTTCTTGGTCTACGGGATGACAACGGGAAAAAACTTTATGTCATACTGTTTAACGGCACAGATCAGCAGAAAACAAAGGATCGTGTCCATTCTTATATATATTCATCACTTCAAAAGGAATTTGACAGAGAATTTTCCTGACTATTCAATAAGTATAACCCTATGGATTAAGGGGATAGAAGAAGATTTTTCAGATCGACCAGATCAATAGCTTTGCTGTGAAGATAACCCTGGAAATACTGGCAGTTCTGTATCGTTTCATTCTGCTGTTGTTCTTCCGTTTCGATTCCCTCCGCCACGATGCTAAGATTCAGACTTTTTGCCAGATTTACAATTGACTTGATAAGCTTCATATTGTTTTCTTCCGGAATTTCCTTGATAAAGGAACGATCAATCTTAATACAGTCTACGGGAAGGCGGGTCAAATAGCTGAGACTTGAGTATCCTTTACCGAAATCATCAATGACAAAACTCAGTTCAGGATTATGGGATTTCACCTTGTAAAGGTTTTGAACTACCATTTCAGGATTTTCCATCAGAAATGATTCTGTAATTTCCAGTTTGAGGTTTCCTGGTTTTATGCTGGTCCTATTGATGACTCCTTCAATCAATTCTGGAAAGTCTGTAAGGTTCAGTTGTTTTGTTGAAAGATTAACGGCGACAAAAAAGTCTTTATGGAGTTCCTTGTTCAGCTTATGTATTTCCATACAAGCCCGTTTCAGAACCCAGTGACCAATGGGGATTATGTTTCCGTTCTCTTCTGCAGCAGGAATAAAATCATCGGGAGGGATGATTCCAAGATCAGGATGTCTCCATCTGATAAGAGCTTCTACTCCGACGATCTCCCGCTCTCTGGAAAGAAGTGGCTGGTACTGAAGAAACATTTCCTGTCGTACAAGAGCAGTCTTTAAACCTTGTTCAATGGTCCATTTACTTCTGGCTAAGTGGGTTAGATCCTCTGAAAATACAACAAAACGGTTTTTTCCGTTATCCTTAGCACTATACATGGCAAGATCCGCATTTCTGGTAACAATCTCATTGTTATTCCCATGAAAGGGAATCAGGGCTATTCCTATACTGACTCCGATGGAAGCTTCGGATATCGTTCCGTTTTTTTCAAAGCTATAGGTCTTACTGATTTCAGACAGAATCTTTGTTGCTACCAGTTCTGCGTCTTTCTGCTGTGTTATTTTTGGCAGCAGAACAACAAATTCATCACCACCGAAACGATATATCAGGTCTGATTCTCTCAGAGTATTTCGGAGACGTTGAGTCGTTTCGATAAGGATAAGATCTCCCACCTGATGACCAAAGGTATCATTTACCTGTTTGAAACCGTCTAAATCCAGGAAGAACAGGGCTCCCATAGATTCGTGATTCTTTTTAAAGAGTTCAAACAGATTGGCAATATCTGTTGCAAAAAGATCTCTGTTTCCCAGTTCCGTCAGTTTATCATGGTAGGCCAGGTAGCGGAGCTTCCTTTCGACATTTTTCCTGTGGCTGACATCCCGGATGATACAGGTGAGGGTTCGCTCCTGGAATTCCCTGGAATTCCCAAAGGATATTTCTATGGGAGAAACACCTCTGTTCTTATTCCGTCCAAGCAGTTCAAGTTGACCTGTAATGTTGGCATTTTCTCTATCATTAAAATCTATATAGAAGTATTTCCGTATTTCCGGAGAGTACCGGTAGAATATTTCTTCGGGGAAGAGCATTTCGAATGGCTTTCCAATGATATCTTGTTTTTCGTAACCGAAGACTCTTATTGTTGCTGAATTGGCATATATTATCTTGAAATTATCATCAATTATGATAACTGCTTCGGAAATTGTTTCTGACAGGGACTCGTAATTATTCCGGGCTTCTTTCAGTTGATCCACCAGCTTATTGGATGTGGATTCCGGTTCCCACAGATTCAGGAAAAAAGTTGTTTTTTCTTTTTCGGAGTAGGGAAGGATTACTCCTTCAAAGGTTTTTATTTTTTTACGACCATCCCAACAGCGCAGCAGAAACAGGTCCTCTTCTTTATTGAGGTTTCTCTTCTTATCCTGGTTTATATGATCTGCTATCCTGGATTTCAGAAAGTTATGATATTCGGGGAGAATCAAGGAATAAAGGTTTGTTTTCTGGAGTTGTTTTTCCGTATAATCAAGATTTACTGTTGCAATGGGATTCGCACGGAGAATTGTGCCATCATCCAGAATTTGGAGAACTGTATCAACGGCATTATTCAGGATAATGTCGGCAGGTGTTCCCATCTTCTCTACATCCATCTTTTTTGGAGAATCTTTTTTTTCAACGCTTGGCATTGTAAAATTTAGCAGGGATTCTTCTAAGAAATTATCAGGCATAAATCATTATCATAAGAAACAGAAAAAAAAACAATAAAAGATTTTAATAAAGCGAGGGATGGAGAGAATTTTTGTGTTTTTAGAGAATTAAAAGATCAGTATTTACCATTGGATATTGGCAAGTTGTTCTATACGGGTATAATCATGCGTATGAAACTGTCAGCATTTGGTGAAAAATTTACTTCGAAGTCGGGAATTCTTGAACTGATGGATGATCTGGGAAAAGCTGTTTCCGGATCGGAACATGTGTGTATGCTGGGCGGAGGGAATCCAGCTCAGATTGATGAAGTCAGGGATATCTGGAAAGGTTGTCTCGATTCTTTAACAAAAGACAGCACTAAGATGGAAGTGTCTCTCTCTTCTTATGATTCTCCCCAGGGGAATTCTTCCTTTATTGATGCTCTGGTTGAAATGTTTAAGCGGAATTATAATTGGAATATTACATCTGAAAATATTGCCATCACAAATGGCAGTCAGAACGCTTTTTTTATATTATTCAATCTGTTTTCCGGAACAGACTCCCTGGGAGTGAAAAAGAAGATACTTTTTCCTCTCTGCCCGGAGTATATAGGCTATGCCGACCAGGCCATTGAAGAAGGTGTTTTTAAAACGGTGCCTGCCACCATACACGAGGAAGATGAGCTGTTCTTTAAGTACCATGCGGATTTTTCCCGTATCAGTATCGGAGATGATATCGGGGCCGTCTGTGTTTCCCGCCCTACCAATCCCACAGGGAATGTTCTGACCGATGAGGAAATACGGACTCTGGCGGATATGGCGGAAAAAGCCGGTGTTCCTTTTATAATTGATAACGCCTATGGGTCTCCCTTTCCTGGCATCATTTTTCAGGATGTCACTCCCCTCTGGAATAATAATATTATTCTCAGCATGAGTCTTTCCAAGCTGGGCCTACCCTCGGTGCGGACTGGTATTGTTGTGGCGGATAAAGAGATTATCAAGGCCGTTTCTGCCTGCAATGCCATCGTCAGTCTGGCCAACGGAAATATCGGTCAGATCATAACAGAGCCCCTGTTTCGCAGCGATGAGATTCTGAATATCAGCAGGAATATTATCCGGCCCTTCTATCAGAAGAAGTCTGAGCGTGCGGTCTCTCTGTTAAAGGAAACCATGTCCTCCCATGTGGATTTCAGAATCCATCGCAGTGAAGGTGCTATCTTCCTGTGGATCTGGTTTAAAAATCTTTCCATTTCCTCCCGAGAGCTGTATGAACGGCTTAAGAAAAGGCGGGTTATTGTCGTCCCTGGAGAGTATTTCTTTTTTGGACTGGAAGAGGCGTGGGCGCACAGTACTCAATGTATCCGCCTGAACTATGCCCAGGACGATGCCCTTGTGGAAGAGGGTATTCGTATTCTAGCAGAAGAAGCGGAGAAGGTGGTTTTATGAGTCTGAATGTTCTTATTGTGCTGATTCTTGTAGGTGGCTGGCTGTCTGGACGCCTTTTTACAAAAATAGGCCTCCCCTCTGTTCTGGGGATGATTTTCTGTGGAATTCTGATTGGACTGATGGGGGAGGGGATGATTCCGGACTCTATGAATGAACTCAGTCCCTTTCTCAAGTCTCTGGCGTTGATAATCATCCTTCTTCGGGCGGGATTGGGGATCCACAGGAGTACCCTGAAAAAGGTCGGGCGTGTGGCCCTGCGTATGTCTTTTCTGCCCTGTCTGTTTGAAGGGGTGGCTTTAATTCTCCTCTTTCGTTTTATCATGGGCTTCCCCTGGTTTTCTGCTGGTGTTACAGCATTTCTTCTGGCTGCCGTCTCTCCGGCGGTGGTTGTCCCGTCCATGCTGGATCTAAAGGAACGCGGTCTGGGACAGGAAAAGGATGTACCCACCATCATTTTGGCGGGAGCCTCTCTGGATGATGTTTTTGCAATCACCCTCTTTTCCATTTTTATGGGACTGGCGGGAGGCCTGAACGTCAATCCTGGTCTGGCTTTGCTTCAGATTCCCCTGTCTATTATTGGAGGAATCATCCCCGGTATCCTTGTTGGTTTTTTTCTGACCTGGTTTTTCCGGAAGCATCACGAAAAGATCCGTGCCACCGAGAAAGTCCTGCTTTTGCTTGGAACAGCTGTTCTACTTGTCAATATCGGAGACTGGATTCACACGGCCGCCCTGCTGGGGGTTATGACAATTGGATTTATACTTCTGGAACGAACAGAGATAGTGGCCCACGAATTAGCTGCTAAACTGAATAAAGCCTGGGTTTTTGCAGAAATAGTTCTGTTTGTACTGATAGGAATTTCTGTGGATGTTCGGGTTGCCCTGCAGGCGGGGCTGCTTGGTCTTCTCATTATCTCCGGAGGGCTGATATTTCGCTCTCTGGGAGTCTGGCTGGCTACATCAGGGAGTGCTCTTAACAGAAAAGAGCGGCTCTTCTGTGTGATTGCCTACATTCCCAAGGCAACCGTTCAAGCTGCCATGGGATCTGCTCCTCTTGCAGCAGGTTTGCCAGAAGGAGAAGTGATTCTGGCCATGGCAGTCTTATCCATTATTTTTACCGCACCATTGGGATTGATTGGGATCAGAAAACTGGGCCCGCTTCTTCTGGAAGCTCCTCAGGAAATCAATTCTGTTTAATCAGGAAATTGTTAATCCCGATCTTCTCCAGTTTTCTGGCATAAGAGGCTGTTTCTTCTTCGGGGATTCCTGTGAGGAGAATCCGGGTTATGCCCCTGTTGTTCAGTTGAGTTTTCGGTGAAAAACCGTTACTTTCCAGATGGTTCTTCATGGCACTGGCATTTTCAAGGTTACCATAGGCTCCCACCTGAATATTAAATGTTACCTGTAGTATTTCCATATTTTCAACAGAGACCAGGACGGGGGTCGTTCCTGTTTTTACCATGTCCAGTTCTACCGCAGCCGCATAGGACAGATCGATAATTCTACCGTCGACAAAGGGTCCTCTGTCGTTGATACGGACACAGACGGTTCTTCCATTGCTAAGGTTTGTCACCGTAACCAGGGAGTTGAAGGGGAGCTGCTTGTGGGCAGCTGTCAACTCATGAGTGTTGAAGATCTCTCCGTTTGCGGTCAGTCTTCCATGGAACTTTCCTCCGTACCAGGATGCAACACCCTTTTCTTCATAAGCATTCAGTGTAAGAGTGAAAATCATCAGGAGCAAGAGAATAAGAGATTTTTTTCTATTTTCTTTCATAGCCATTCTATCGGCCGTCCGGGGCTTAGTGTTTAGACTCTTTCTATGGCCGGTTCACATTTCGTTCACACCCCGGATTTATTGTTTAAACCATAACAAAGCATGAATTGCCTGATGGCAACGGAGGTATGAATATGAAAAAGATTTTAATTGTTGGTGTAATGGTTGTTGCGGCTGCGGGAAGTATATTTGCAAGTGGTAATAAGGAAGATGATGCTCAGGACCTTGATGCTTACGGTAGAGGAAGCCGGGGCGGATATGACAGACAGGGGCGATTTGACAGAGATGAAAGAGGATTCCGAGGACCCGAAAGCTGCTGGATTGATGAAGAGGGAAATCCTGTGACACCCGAAACAGTCGATGTCGAAGGAACTCTGGTTCTGGAAGAGGGAACTATGCCCTATCTGGAACAGAATGGTGAAAAAGTATTCCTTATGGTTCCCCGCTTTGCCCTGAATGAGATTGAACTGGATGGGGGCGAGTTTGTCAAGCTAACAGGTTTTGAACTGCCTGAGGATGCCAGATCTCCATGGGGCAACAGTGAAAGCTCCTCCCTGTTTCTTCATGTGGTCAGTGCGGAAATCGACGGTGAAGTTCTGACTCTGGAGATGGGATACGGACCAAGAGGCGGAAGAGGATCCAAAGGGCGCAGATCCTAAAAAGTCTTAAAAGTAGGGCGGTTTCTGCATAAGGAACCGCCCTTTCTGTTGCCATAGGATGGAAGGGTCTATATAATTCCTTGCCATGAGTGACAATAAGAAACCAAGATCAACACACTGGGCGGATATCACCGCCGATAAAATTATCAGAGAAAGAGGTGCGAAGGAGCATTTTACCTGTGCATCAGGAATTACTCCTTCCGGTACCGTTCATATAGGAAACTTCCGGGAGATTATTTCGGTAGAGCTGGTCGTCAGAGCCCTGCGGGAAAAAGGGGAGAAGGTGCGTTTCATCTACTCCTGGGATGACTATGACGTCTTCCGGAAAGTTCCCAAGAATATGCCTCAGCAGGAGCTGCTGGAAACATACTTAAGAAAACCAATCGTCGTTGTTCCCGATGTTCTGGGAGACCAGGAGAGCTATGCCGCTGCCAATGAAAAGGATCTGGAGAAGCTTCTTCCCATTGTTGGCGTAGACCCTGAATACATCTATCAGGCTAAACGCTATAGAAATTCCGAATATGCCGAAGGTATTAAAACTGCCCTGATACATAAGGATGACATCAGGCGGCAGCTGGATGAAAGCAGGACAACTCCTTTGGCCGCAGCCTGGATGCCCGTATCCGTTTTCTGTACAGCCTGTGATAGAGATACCACCACCGTCACCGGCTGGGATGGTGACTATGGTGTTTCTTATAGTTGTGAATGCGGTCATGAAGAGACAGTAGATCTCAGGACCACCCATGCTGTTAAACTCCCCTGGCGGATTGACTGGCCCATGAGGTGGAAGCAGGAAGACGTGGATTTCGAACCCGCTGGAAAGGATCACCATTCCGAAGGTGGCAGTTTTGATACAGCTAGGAAAACCAGTAAAGAGGTTTACAATCATGAGCCTCCAGTCACCTTTCAGTATGACTTTATCCGTGTTAAAGGAAGAGGCGGAAAAATCTCTTCATCCTCAGGAGAAGTTATCTCTTTGACGGATGTTCTGGAGATCTATCAGCCTGAGATAGTCCGTTATCTTTTTGCCGGTACCCGTCCCAACGCGGAATTTGCCATTTCCTTTGATCTGGATGTTCTGAAAATATATGAAGACTACGATAAGTGTGAGCGGACCTTCTTCAATAAACCTGAGACCGAAAAGGCTCTGAAAAAGTGGGAAAAACAGGCCAGAATTTATGAACTCTCCCAGGTTGGAGCCGTTCCGGAAACCATGCCCTATCAGATTCAGATTCGTCACCTCTGTAATCTGTTGCAAAACTACTCAGGAGATATTGATGGCGTTGTGGAATATCTGGGTGATGTGAAACCTGAACAGGAAGGTCGTCTGAGACAGAGAGCTCTCTGTGCCTGGAATTGGATCAAAGATTTTGCTCCCGAAGATTTTAAGTTTGCCCTGAGATCTGAAGCGGATGGAAAGGTTGAGCTTGATGATAAGAATACGGAAGCTGTGAGGCGTCTGGCAATTATTGTCAAGGAAGATATGGAATCCATGGATGAGAAAGAGTTTGGGACCAAGGTCTACGATATGATGAAGGAACTGGAACTGGAATCTGCAGAATTCTTTATTGCTGTTTATCAGGTTCTTGTTTCCAAGGAAAAGGGTCCCCGTCTGATCAGTTTCCTCTATACCATCGGGAAAGATAAGGTTCTCTCTCTCTTGAATCTGTATTAAGTCTTAGTTCTATAATTTCCGCCCCCCCAATAATTCAAAAAATGCGGCCATCTTAATTACTTTCCACCCTTTATAATCATTACAACAAGTAGAAAATTAAGGTGGAATTATTATGTCGTCAATAGTGAATACGATTATGGAACTGGGGCATGTCCCGGTTCTCCCTCTGATGGGTGTTAACGGTATAAAACTGACAAATACATCTCTGAAGCAGAATCTGACGGATGTGGATACTCAGTTGAAAACGTTGCGGGCTCTGAGGAACAAGTTTCAGCCTGATGGCATGTGTATGCTTATGGACCTGACAGTAGAAGCTGAAGCTCTGGGGCTGCCGGTTAAAATCGAGGAAAATGAAAGTCCTGTTGTTACAGGGCATAATATCAACACGCTGGAAGACCTTGCGCTTGTGAAAAATGCCTGGACCGGGAATGGCGGTAGGATGGATCTTTTTGTTGATGTTGTTAAAAATATGGCTGCAGACAATGTTGGTTTGACTATCCCCTATGTAAGTGGTCCTTTCACCCTGGCAGGAGAGATGATGGGAGTTAATGAACTGACCATGAATACCATTCTGGATCCGGATCTGCTTAAGGCTTTTCTTCCTTTTGCCGTTGAGGTTATTTCCGATTATGCCAGGAAACTTTTTGAAGCCGGGGCAGATATGGTTTGTGTTCTGGAACCTACTGCTATGATGATATCTCCCGATCAGTTTGAAGAGTTCTCATTGGCACCCTTCAGGGATATCCTTTCAAATGTGGATAATAAACCTCTGATTTTGCATATCTGTGGTAATACATCGCACCTGATAGAAAAGATGGGAGCCAGTGGTGCTGCCGCCCTTAGTCTGGACTGGCAGATTGATATGGAGGATTCCATTAAAAAGATTCCAGAAGATGTTCTTCTTATAGGTAATCTGGATCCTGTACAGGTTTTTCTGCAGGGTTCTCCTGAATCTGTTAAAACGAATACTGATGAATTGATAAATAAAATGAAACCCTACAAGAATTTTGTGCTGAGTTCCGGTTGTGATTTGCCCATAGAGACACCGGATGAGAATTTGCAAGCCTTTATGGATGCGTCCCGGGAAGCTGTTCTGAAATAATCTGAATACCGGGATCATTCTGAACTTCAGGTATCCCGGTACAGGTTTATTCAGCTGTCTTTAATGAAACATCCCTTTCAGCAGATAATCTTTTCGTCTCCACTTGGAATTAACTTTAACCCGCAGATCCAGTCGGACCTTATAGGGAAAAATCTTTTTAAACTCTTTCAGTGAAGCAATTCGGATCCATTTAATTCGTTTAGCTTGTTTTCCCACGACAATCCCAACCTGGGATTCGCTCTCTACGGTCAAAAAAGCCCGAACCCACAGTTCTTTTCCCTCGTTCTTCATTTCCATGTCGGCAATTTCCACGTAAAGAGCATGGGGGATCTCATCGCTTAGCTGGGAGATAGCCTTTTCCCTGATAATTTCGGCAATCCGGAACTCGGGCTCCTGGTCGGTATAGAACTCTTTGGGGTACATCAACTCCCCTTCCGGTGCCAGTTCATAAAGACGGGCTTTCAGCTCATCTACACCTGTTCCGTTCAGGGCTGATGTTTCCATCAGTGCGTCGGGGTGAACATTTACAGAAAGAAGACCTTTAATTTCTGTCAGGTGAGTTCCTTTCTGATCGATTTTATTAACAGCCAGAAGAACGGGTTTCTCTTTCTGTTTATTGAGAAGCTCGATGATTTCCTGTTCTTCTTTTCCGGGAGGACGGGTAGCATCTACCACGTAGAGAATCATATCCGCCTCATCCAGTGAGGAGTAAACGACTTCCTTGAGGTACTGATTGAATTTCTTATCAGAGTGATGGAAGCCTGGTGTATCTATAAAGACAAGCTGTCCTTCTTCTGTTGTTATTATCCCTCGTATTTTATTCCGTGTTGTCTGGGGAACATCCGCCGTAATAGATACCTTTTCCCCGCACAGACTATTGAGAAGGGTGGACTTTCCGGCCGATGGACGGCCGATAATGGCAACAAACGCCGATTTCATATTTTCATTTCCTTTTGGACTTTGCTCTTTTTCTAATTTATATTAAATTGCCTTTTTGAGCATAATTCTATATATTATTAAAAGACGATACGCGAACCGTATTCAGTAAGGAGATTATACTATGATCAGACGCCTGGAGGAAGAGGCTAAAGAGCCAAAAACCAATCTTGAACAGGATGCCCTCTCACAAAAACTGCTTAAAACCAGAACAATTATCCTTTCAGGAGAGATCAATAAAGAATTGGCCGAAAGGGTTATCAGACAGCTGCTCCTGCTGGAAGCCGACGGAGATGATCCCATTAAAGTTTTTATCGACTCCCCCGGAGGAGATGCGGACGCGGGTTTCGCCATCTACGATATGATCCGCTTTGTAAAACCCGATGTGTACACCATCGGTATGGGACTGGTTGCCAGTGCGGGAGCCATTATCCTGCTGGCAGCTCCTCTTAACAGAAGAATCGCTCTGCCCAATTCCCACTACCTGATTCATCAACCCTTAAGCGGTATGCGCGGTGTGGCCACAGAAATTGAGATTCATGCGAACGAATTGGAAAAACTCCGAATTAAAATCAATATACTGATTGCCAAAGAAACCGGTGTGGATGTGGAGAAGGTCAGTCTGGATACAGACAGGGACTGCTGGATGAATGCCGAAGAGGCACTGGACTATAAACTGGTGACTTCTACTGTTACAAGCCGTGCCGAACTGGAAATGATCTGCGACAAATAATTGCAGATCAATAAATAATTTAATAAGAGAACCATCCTGAAATTTATCGGGGTGGTTTTTTGTTTGCCGATTTCGCCGGGCAAACAAAAAAGACACTCAAAAAGAATGTCTGAAATGGGCTCGTGGTGTAGCTTTTTTGGTGTAAATTACTGTAAGGCCTGGTGAAATATTATATGAAGAGTTTTTGTCACCAATGAATATTAGTGCATACAGGTTGGCAAAAGATACACATATGCCCGCCACAAGAATCTCTGAAATAATAAAAGGAAGACGAAAAATCACCGCAGATACAGCACTGAGACTTTCTCAGTATTTTGGAAACTCAGCAGATTTTTGGCTTGGAATTCAGGACGAATATGATTTGAGAAAAGTGAGAGAAAAGCTTAAATCTGAACTTCAAAGTATTCAAAAAGCGATTGCTTCATGAGGATGAAAAAGTGATACCCGTATTGATGCCTGTGGGTTAGTTTTTTACATCCGTGACTTGAATACAGTTGCAATATAGTAAATTTAACGCATTAGCGATCCTGGATATAATACAATCATGTTCAGCTTTGCTATGATCAAAGCTCTAGTCAAGAAAGCAATAAATGGGGCTGTTGTAAAAGTAAAATTGTAATAGCCCTTTTTTTCGGTTTCTTCGGAATACCCCTCGACCCCCATCCAGCTTCATCGTCTTCTACCTCTTTGCTGATATAAGCGATTTCATACCAATCGTGAAAATCTCCGCAACAAGCTACTAAATTTTGAAGCAGTCGTGGCATGACACTCTGTTATTGAAGGCAGGAGATCCTATGAAACTGTATCAGAGTGTTCTGTTTCCAATACTTCTTTTCCTGTCAGCCTGTTCCTGTCAAATCCCTGAGGCTCCGGCCGATGAAAGCCTGACAATTATGACCTGGAATGTGCAGAATCTTTTTGATGATATCTCCTCCGGCAGAGAGTATCCGGAATTTGATCCGGAAAAATCCGACTGGGGAGAAGATCTTCTTCGTATGCGTCTGGAAAATATCAAAGAGGTCATTTTTTCTGTGCAGAAAGATGGTCCTGATATTATTATGCTGCAGGAAGTGGAAAACCGGTCGGTGCTGGAACGGCTGAACAGGGATTATCTGAATGAAGCCTACCCTTATCTGGACGCCTGGGAGTATGACGACAGTGCTATCCGCTGTGGCTACCTGTCCCGGCTGGCTCCGGAAAACGTCCATCTGCATTTCCCTGGGAACTATGGATCCTATCCTCTGAGAGCCGTGGCAGAGATACATTTCAGAGTTGGGGGAGAAGAGCTTGTCATTATGAATAATCACTGGAAATCCCGCTCCGGAGGCTTTATGGCAACAGAATCGGGAAGAATCAAGTCCGCTGCTGTTGTTTCATACAGGCTGAAACAGCTGCAGGAGGAAGGAGATCCGGCCGTGATTGTCGTGGGAGATCTGAACGGCAGTTCTTCCGATTATAGGTCCGGAGGATCCCAGACCGCTCAGATACCCATAGAGTATGTTCTGGATACCAGTTGGCAGGACAGCCTGTATATTGCCGAAAATCCCGGGGATATGTCGACAGTTTCCGACAGGACTGTTCTGTTCTCTCCCTGGAAAGATATGGCGGAAAGCTCTGGGGCTGGTAGCTATTTCTATCAGAATCGCTGGATGAGGCTGGATCATCTTCACCTGTCTTCAACCCTGTTGGACGGATCCGGCTGGGAGTATGAATCGGCCCGTTGTCTCTGTGATTCCTGGCTTTGCGACCCTGAAGGTCATCCTTCTCGTTGGGAGAGCTGGAACGGTAGTGGATACTCTGATCACTTCCCTTTAATTCTGACGTTACAGAAAGTGGAATAGGATAATTCGCAGTAATTTACCCTATTTCTCCTGTCTTCTCTAGGCGAACAGCTCTAATGTTCTGATAATAGCAGAATAATATAAACAGGAGATATTCATGATAGATTATACAAGCTATGCCGACGTTGTCCTTAAAAAGGGTGTAAACCTGAAAAAAGGGCAAAATCTTTTAATAAACTGTAATGCCGGAAATTATGATCTGGCTAGAGTTCTGGCGGAAAGAGCCTACTCTCTGGCTGCGGGATATGTGAAAATCAACGTGCATGATAACTATATAACAAAAGCCAGACTGGCCGCCCAGGAGGGTGAACAGCTGGAGTATTTTCCCAACTATGAAGTTGTCATGGGGCATCAGATGCTTTCTGAGGACTGGGCCCGGATCCGGATCGACAGCACCGAAGAGCTGGATGTGCTGAAAGACGCCGATGCTGAAAAGCTGGGAACGGCTTCCAAGGCTCAGCGTAAAACCATGAAATTTGTTTCAAAGTCTATGATGAATGATGAACACAGCTGGTGTGTTATCGCCGCCCCCGGTCCTCAGTGGGCCAAGAAAGTTCTGGGAGAAAATGCCAGTACCGAAGAGCTCTGGGACACACTAAAACCTATTTTAAGACTGGACTCGGATGATCCTACTGCCCGTTGGGAGGAACATGCGACGAAGCTTCAGGATAGAAGCCGTAAACTGAATGAGATGAAAATAGACAGCATCCATTTCAAATCGGGAGTCACTGACCTGACTATCGGTCTGAACAGGATCTCTCTCTGGGCAGGCGGACCAGCTCCTCTTCCCGATGGAAGCCTCTTTTTTCCCAATCTTCCTACAGAGGAAGTTTTTACAACCCCCGATTACAGCCGTTGTGACGGTACTGTTAACGTAACAAAATCTCTGAAGGTTCTGGAGACCATGGTAGATAATGCCTGGTTTCGTTTTGAAAAGGGGAAGGTTGTAGATTTCGGCGCGGATCAGGGACAGAATGTGCTGGAGAAATTCCTGAATATGGATGAGGGATCCCGCTCTCTGGGTGAAGTTGCTCTTGTAGATGAGAACTCTCCCATCGCCGCAAGCGGCCTTCTTTTCGGTTCCATTCTCTATGACGAAAATGCCTCCTGTCACATTGCCCTTGGTGCCGGGTATCCCACCTGTCTGGATCTGCCTTCCGGAGTCTCCTCCGAGGAGGATCTGAAGAAGAACGGCTGCAATACCTCTCTGGTTCATACGGACTTTATGATCGGGTCTCCCGATCTGGATGTCACAGGGAAAGATGCCGGCGGAAAGGAATTCCTCATTATCCGTCAGGGCTCTTTTGTCCTCTAATTGACCCTATCTGTCCGGACTATCCATGGCCCGGATAGTCCGGTCCATCTTCTCCATACGGGAGGAGGCATCCTCCCAGGATTTCTGCAGGTTTTTCAGATGTGTTCCCGTTAGGCTGAACTGGCGGACCAGAGTATCGTAATCCTGCCGGACCTGAGCAACCAGGTTCATCAATTCACGGCTCCTGTTTGAAAAGGAGTATCCTCTGAACCCGTATACTACTGTCTGCAGGTAGACAAAAAGGTTGGATGGGCTTACAGGCAGTATGCCGATTTTCAACAGTTCGTTTATCAGTTTCCCCCCATCACGTATAAACGCCCGGTAGTATATCCCTTCTGACGGGATATACATCAGAGCAAAGGGAAGGGTTCCTTCCCGGGGCAGAATGTACTTTTCTGCAATGGATTTGCCGTGTTGTAGAAAGACCTTTCGAACCGGAGCTGACAGTGTATCCGAGGGCGAATCCATAAGGCTCTGTATCTGTTCCAAGGAGAACTTGGCATCTACGGCAACCTTGTAGCTTCCCATTAGAATAACCGCATCTGCTCTCTGCCCGTTGGAAAATCCGTATTGAAAACTATAGCTTTCAGGGGGGAGCCAGTTCCGTATCAGCTCCTCCATCATGGTTTCTCCCAGGCCGCCTCTCATACGGGGATTGCTGAATATCCGGTTTATTTCCTCCAGCTGCCCTGCCATCCGATCCAGTTGTTCCAGCCGGCCGTTCATTTGATACAGTAGTTCAGAGGGGTCCTTCTGATTCTGGAAATCTTCTGAGGACGTTCTTTTCTTAAGCAGCAGAAATATCAGGATAAGGCATAAAAGGCTCATGAAGCAGCCAAAGATCAGAAGCGAATTTGTGGTCATGTTCCTACTCCTGCTTCAAACCGATCAGGCGGTCCAGAGCATTCATATCAACGGCATTTTCCACTGCATCGGCGATCCGTTCAAACTCCCGCTCTCTGAGAAGCTCTTCGCATTCTCCCTCTTCTTCCACCTTCCATCCCAGGGACTTCAGGAATGCTCTCCGGAAGGATAAATTATCAAAGATTCCGTGCATATAGCTTCCCCAGCACTTTCCATTTGCAGAGAGGGCCCCATCCTTAGATCCGTCTTCACGGTGGTACAGAGGAGCCGCATTGCCCCTCAGAAGGGATTCTCCCATATGAATCTCGTAACCTTTTATGGTGCTGCCATTCAGCTTCCTGATAAAGCCTCTCTCCGCATCAAGGGTTCCTCTGCTTTGAATGGTTATCTTTTTATCTGAAAAATTTGTTTCCACAGGGAGTAGTCCCAGACCGCTGACGTCTCCCCCTGTCCCTTCTAATCCATGGGGATCCCGGATTGTCTCTCCCATTATCTGATAGCCGCCGCAGATGCCCGCAACGGCTATACCCTGTTTCGCAAGGGCTTGGATCCTGTCAAAAAGACCGGTTTCACGGAGCCATCCAAGATCGCTCAGAGTTGTTTTTGAACCAGGCAGGATAATGGCCGCAGGATGGCCCAGTTCGGCAGTACTGCTGACAAAGCGTATCTTTACACCCTTTTCCCTGAGAAAGGGATCCATGTCATCATAATTGGACAGGCGGGGGAATTTGATAACGGCAATATCCAGGCCGTCCTCATCTCCCCATTGCCTCTTTCTCTCGATAAATACCGAATCCTCTTGGGCTAGGTAGATGTCCGGTATATAGGGGATAATTCCTAGGGTGGGGACCCCTCCGCAGCGCTCTGTGAGCATATCTATCCCGGGCATGAGCAGAGCCGGATCTCCCCGGAATTTATTGATCAGGAAGCCGCGGATCATCTCCCTGTCCTCATCCACCAGTTCCAGAGTTCCATAAAGGGAGGCAAACACGCCCCCTCTGTCTATATCTCCTGCCAGGAGAACAGGGGCTTTCAGGTAGCGGGCCACTGCCATATTGACGATTTCATGTGCTTTCAGATTGATTTCAGCAGGACTGCCCGCACCCTCGGCTATGACAATATCATTTTCTGCACAGAGCCGGTCCATGGCGCCGGTCACTTTGGGCCACAGGTCTTTTTTCGCCATGTAGTAGTGGCCTGCCGCCCGGGCCTGTACCACCTGGGCCCTGCCAATTTCATTTCCCCGGGGAGTAACAAAGGAGTTGAGGGCCATATTCTGGGATTTGAAGGGGGCCACCCGGTATCCCCTGCGGCTGTATATCCGGCAGAAAGCTGCCACCAGTATACTTTTACCTGCATCGGAGCAGGTTCCCTGAATCATCAATGTGTGTGCCATTCTTTATCTCCCCGGAATCATTGAACACTATAAAAGCTCTAAGTGTCAAATAATAGACCTTCTTGCCACAAATCGTTATGATAGGATATTATGAAAAGTTTCAATTCTTTAGCATCCTATCTCGTCAGTCTGGAACGTCGTAGCTGTCCTCCCGAAGGATTTCTCATAGGGACATCCTCACTGGAATTTACTCCCGTGGAAAGGCAGTCCGGATCCAGTGTAAAGATGAATCTGACCTCAATTCTACTTGAAGAACCCACAGTAGCTTTTGGAGCCGTATTTACGAAGAATGCCTTTCCAGGCTATCCCGTTCGAATAGGGAGAGAGATGCTGAGTCAGAAGAGTTCTCAGGGTGTTCTGATTAATAATAAGATTGCGAATGTCTGTGCTCCCGGTGGAAAGGCCGCTGCTCTTTCTGTCTGTACAGCATTTCAGGATTTAATGGGAACGGGTCTGTCTGCCCCAGTTTTTCCCTCTTCCACAGGAGTCATCGGCTGGTCTCTGCCGGAAGATGCCATAAAGGAGAATCTTCCTGATCTGCTTTCTTCCCTTCAAAGGGACTCGGTTCTGCCTGCAGCAAAGGGGATTATGACAACAGACTCCTTTCCTAAAGTGCGGACTGTGAAGGCCGGGCAGGGATCTATCTGCGGGATTGCCAAGGGGGCCGGTATGATCGAGCCCAATATGGCAACCATGCTGGTTTTTCTGATGACAGATCTTATCATAGAGCGGGATACTCTGCGAAATATTCTTTCAAGGGTCACAAACAGAACTTTTAACCGTATATCCATAGATAGTGATCAGAGTACCAGTGATTCGGTTTTCCTCTTCTCCTCCTGCCGGAAGCCCTCCATCTCCGAGGAGGAATTTGAAAAGGCCCTTTATACCCTCTGCCGAGATCTCGCCGAGGATATTGTTCGTAACGGAGAGGGGACCGGGCATGTTATAAAAGTAAATATCCAGGGTGCGGAGTCAGAAAGCCAGGCTGCCGCTTTTGGAAAAGCACTGATCAACTCTCCCCTGAGCAAAACTGCAGTGTTCGGCAATGATCCCAATGTCGGCCGTTTTGTTCAGGCTGTGGGTGATTATGCCGGAAACAATGGCATCGTCCTGGATGAAGAGTCTGTCGAGATTCGTCTGGGAGAAGAGATTGTCTTCAAGAACGGTGAGTTTCTGCTGGATTCAGAAAAAGAGCTCCGTCTGAGTGATTACCTGAAGGAGCGCTCTCTTCCCACCCCCTGTCCGGGGTATCCGGAACATGAGAGAGTTGTGGATGTCACAGTTTTTCTCGGGCTGGGTCAAAAAAGTGCCCTTGTCCTGGGATCGGATCTCTCCTATGAATATGTCCGGGAAAATGCCGACTACAGATCATAGATAATAGAATAAAGGATAGCTTCATGAGTGATGAAAAAGTATTGAAAAAAGAAAAAGTCTTAAAAGATAAAATTAACGACGCCTCCAGACTGCTCCAGACCGCAAGGGATGAGATTGGAAAAAGAATAATCGGACAACAGGATATGGTAGATGGTCTTCTTATGGGGATTATTACGGGAGGACATATCCTTGTTGAAGGTGTTCCCGGCCTGGCAAAAACCCTTATGGTTAAAACTGTGGCCTCTGTAATAAATGCGGATTTCAAGCGCATTCAGTTCACTCCGGATCTGCTGCCGGCCGATCTGACCGGTACCATGATCTACCGGCCCCAGACCGGTGAATTTGTTCCCCGAAAGGGACCTGTCTTTACCAATATCGTTTTGGCAGATGAGATAAATCGTGCTCCCGCAAAGGTGCAGGCCGCTCTGCTGGAAGCTATGGCTGAAAACCAGGTAACCATCGGTGATAACACCTACCGTCTTTCAGACCCTTTTTTTGTGATGGCAACTCAGAATCCAATTGAACAGGAAGGTACCTACCAGCTCCCCGAAGCGCAGCTGGACAGGTTTTTAATGAAGCTTAAGGTGGATTATCCCTCTCCTCAGGAGGAACTGGCAATTCTGGATCAGCTGGAGGATACTTCTGAGCTGGTGATCCGTAAGGTTTTCAATCGTTTCGCCATTCAGGATATTAAAGAGACCGCTGCTTGCATCAGAGTGGATGAGAGCCTGCGTAAATATATTGTTTCTATCGTGAATGCGTCCCGTGTGAAAGGACGCAATCAGCTCCCCTTTACACGCTACATAGAGTTTGGTGCGTCTCCCAGAGCTTCCATTGCGCTCTATAACTGTTCCCGGGTTCAGGCTCTGTTCGAAGGTCGGGAATATGTTATTCCTGAAGATGTTAAGGCCGTTGCCTATAATGTTCTCCGTCACAGAATTGTTCTCTCCTACGAAGCAGAAGCGGAAGAGCTCTCCAGCGATGATGTTATTAAAGATATCCTGGCGGCCGTAACGGTTCCCTGATTATGGATAGTCGGAATATTTCTAATAAAGTAAAGCAGCTCCATTTTATCTCCCGCAAGCTGGTTGATACGATTTTTGCGGGGAACTATCACTCTGTTTTCAAGGGACCCGGGCTGGAATTTGATGAGGTCCGTGAGTACTCCTGGGGAGATGATCCCCGGTTTATAGACTGGAATGTTACCTCCCGGATGAGTGCACCCTATACGAAGACTTTCAGGGAAGAACGGGAGGTCGTTCTGCAGGTCGGTTGTCTTCTCTTTTCTGATAAGATTGAAGAGCAGATACCTCCCCGTAAAGGTAAAAAACATGTGCTGAAGCAGATCACCCAGATTCTGTCTGTAGAGGAGGGTGGCCGCGGTTCCAACCTTGCTCTTGCCCTGTCTACGGCTTCTCAGACCATGAAAAGACGGGGGATCTGTATGGTTCTATCTGATTTCAGAACTTCCCGTTATAAAAAAGAGCTCTCTCTGCTGGCCAGAAAACATGATGTTATAGCCGTCAGGCTGACCGATCCTCTGGATAATGAGTTCCCCTCTTCCGGTCTTATCTCCCTGGAAGATCCTGAATCAGGTCTTCAGTGGCAGGGTGTGGGAACTAAAAAAATGCGTGCATCCTACAGGGAATTCTGGGATCATGAACGATACCTCTGGCGAAAAACCTGTCAGACCGCCGGGGTGGATACTCTTGAAATCTCAACAGAAGATGATCCTGCCGTGAAACTTCTTCATTTTTTTGAGAGAAGGAAGAAGCATTGACGAAAAAATATACACTCCTTCTTCTGGTTCTGTGGGGATCTGCTTTTATCTCTGCCCAGGAGTATCAACAGCTCAATATTCGCTTTCTGCCTCCAGACTATTATGTGGGTGATACTGTGGAACTGCAGTTCACTCTGAGGAGCAGTGGAAATCTGAACCTGCTGCCTCCGGAGACTCTGCCTGATCCGGGCTGGGTGAAGCTGCTTTCTTTTAAAATAGAATATTCAGGGAGCGATCAGATTATTACAATTCGTTTTATTCCCTACTATTCCGGGACCAGAACACTGCCTCCTCTGGCGCTTGGTGATCTGACTCTGAGGGATATTAAAATCTATACCTCATCCGTATTGAGGAGCGATGGAGAAAGGGAGCTTTCTGGTATCCGGCATAACCTGCTGATTCCCGGGACCAGAGTGATAGGAGCTCTGATCTTTTCAGCACTTCTGAGCCTGCCTCTCCTGTTTCTTTTTCTGTTTAAAATTATTCGCAGGCATACGGGTGTTCTGATCCGTACGTATCGCTTGAATCTGCCCTATCGGAAATTTATCAGACTTCTGAAAAGAATCCGGCAGACACTTGGGAATATGTCTGATAAGGATTTTTTTTCTATCTATTCCGGGGGATTGAAAAACTATCTGTCCACCCGCTTTCACCTTGATTTTTCTGCCCTGACAACTTCAGAAATGGAGATGGTCTTTCGTTCGTCCTCCGTTGCGGAACCTCTCTATCTGACCCTGCTGAATCTTTTTCACAGAATGGACAGGGTTAAATTTGCAGGTGAAGAATTGACCTCCCTTGAACGTGAAGGAATGCTTCTTGAAGCGGAACAGATCTCGGGAGAACTTGAGACCTGGAGGAAGTCCCATGCTGACTTTTGAAGCCCCCGGATTTTTTCTATTATTTATATTTGTGCCTCTTTTTATCTATCTCAGGCATTTCTATCTAAACTCAGGCCGTTCTCTGCGGATATCCATAGGATTGTGGAAGAAAGGACTGTTTACGGCCCCGCAAAAGGGGATCCGTTTCTTTCTTTCTATATCGGCCCTGTTTTTCTGGGGAGGGATCTGTCTGTTTCTGGCTTCTCTTGCCGGACCCACTGTCAGCCTTCATGAGAAGGTTTACCTGAATCGGGGGGCTGATATTATGATTGTGCTGGACCAGTCTCCCAGCATGGCCGCAAGGGATTTCCCTCCTGAGAATAGATTGGATGCTGCCAGAAATATGATTCGGAAATTTGTTTTGGGACGGATCAATGATGGAGTGGGCCTTGTCGGCTTCGGTGATGAGGCCGTTCTGAAAGTTCCACCAACCACCGATTATTCAACTTTTCTGGAACGTCTAGAGACTATGAGTATTCTGGAGTTGGGAGAGGGGACAGCTATAGGGATGGGCATTTCAGTTGCCGCCCTTCACCTTTCCGACAGTAGTGCATCAGAAAAGATTATTGTCCTTTTGACTGATGGAGATAACAATGCCGGAGAGATTCAGCCTCTAGCCGCTGCATCCATGGCTTCACAGATGGGTATCCGCATTTATGTTATTGGAATCGGATCTGAAGGAGAAGTCCCCTTTGAGTTTATCCATCCTGGAACAGGAAAGTTGATAACGGGTATTCAGCGGAGTATTTTTAATGAACCATTTCTTGCCGAACTGGCCGAAACCGGCAACGGCAGCTTTTATAGAGCGTTTACTCCCGGATCTCTGGAAGCTGTCTTTCGCTCTATTGATTCTCTGGAAACTATGGAAGAGCGGGTCCGTATTCATGTTCGGAATATACCCGTACATCGCTGGTTTATTCTTCTGGGGATAGCCTGTATTTTTCTTGATTTTATCATCCGGAAGATTTTCTTCAGGGAGGTTTTATGAAAATTCTCTATCCTGAGGTTTTCTGGCTGCTGCTGGTACTTATCCTCCTTGTAATCCCCGCCGTATTCAATTACCGGAAAGGACGAAAAACTCTGGAATTACTGGCAGGTCAATGGCGGAATGAAGAGAGCAGCCAGGTTTATTTTATTAAAAGCCTTATCTACTGGATTACCATTTTTCTGTTTTTTATCTTCTCTATTATGGCTCTGGCCGGAATGAGATGGGGAAAAACGGCAGTAAAGGATGAGAGTTCCGGTCTTGATCTTGTGATTGCTGTGGATATTTCCAGAAGTATGCTTGCTGACGATATTGCTCCGTCCCGGCTGACCCGGGCAGCAGAGGGAATCTCATATATTCTGAATTCCTTTGGATCAACCAGATCTGCCCTTGTAATTTTTAAGGGAGAAGGGAATATCCTTGTGCCCCTGACAGAAGATCGTATCCTGATGGAATCGGCTTTAAGGAGTCTTTCTCCTGATCTCTATACGGTTCCCGGTTCTGATATAGAACTGGGAATCCGTTCGGCATTGGATGCTTTTCCTCCCGGATCTCCCGGTAAAAAGGCAATTTTGTTTGTGTCTGACGGTGAATCTCTGACCGGTACTCCTTCTGAGGCTGCCAGAGAAGCCTATCTTCAGGAAGTCCCTCTTTTTATACTGGGGGCAGGAACCTCGGAAGGAATGGTCCTGCGGGATGAATCAGGGAATGTTATTAAAGACAAAAATGGTCAGGCCGTTATTACCAGTTTGGAAGAGGAAGTTCTCAGGGATCTGGCGGAACTTTCCGGAGGGATTTATTATAATCTCTCCGATCCCCGTTCTCTGGGAGAGCTGGTCATATCCATACGAGAGTTGACCGCCGCACAGGACAAAGAGAGGATCGTATCCAAGGATCAGAAGCAGTACAGAATCTTTGTTGTATTGGCTCTGTTTTTCCTGGTTCTGAATCTATCTCTAGGCGGTATAAGGTGGTCCCGATGGTTTTAATACGAAAATGGATATTCCCCCTTCTGCTTCTTCCTCTGATGCTTTTATCATCCTGTAATATTCTTGAGCCTGGACTCTCAGTTCTCAGGGGGAATTATCTCTATCAGCAGGGACGTTATCAGGATGCTCTGCTGTTTTATCTACACGGTGAAGACTCAGGCAAGTTCGAGGGGAGAATCCAATACAATATGGGAAATGTTTACTATGCTTTGGGAGAGGGGCCAGCTGCCTTGGAACTCTGGACTATCATTGACGGAAATACTGATTTGGAAGTGACCTATAATACCATATTTAACCAGGGTGTTATCTACTATCAGATGGGTAATTATCCGGAAGCTTACAGATCATTCAGAACTGCTCTTGAATTGAGATCCGGAAGTCTTGATGCAAAAAGAAATCTGGAAATGACAATTGACCGTCTGGAGGCGGAAGCCAGGAGTGGAGAAACCAGGTCGGAGAGTCCTACTCTGGAAACCACGGATGATGCCAGACGGATCTTACAATATATCAGAAGAAAGGAGGGAAACCCATGGAAATCCGAACAGAACAATGAGATTTTCTCTGAAAATAATTACTCCCTATCCGGGAAAACAGTCTGTTACCATCAAGGATCCTCAGTGGCCAGAGGGAATTCAGAAGGTGAGCGGTCCCTATACGGCACAACTTACAAAGCAGAAGGATGATGGAAGTTTTGGAACAGTTCTGCAGGTCATCTACACTCTACGGTCGGGTGGGGCCGGTATATATACCATCCCGCCCGTAACAGTGATTCCCCGGCTCTCCCGTGAAATTCCCGGACCACTGGCCGATCCTCTTTCCAGCAGGGAACTCTTTATTCCCATTCTGCAGAGTGATGAGAAACATCTGAACTACCCTCTAATCCTTGGATGGGAAGATGTTCCCGCATCTTTGTATGTGGGACAGTCGACGGCGCTGGTTCTGTTAATGAATAATATGGAAGAGATTGATCTGCCCGAGACAGTCTCTTTTCCCTCTCCCGGTGGGGCTATTCTGGAGAATACTGAGGGCCTGGGAGAGATAGGTTTCAGAGGCCTTGATCATCTGACCCTGTTTAATGTTCCCATGGATACTTGGATGCTGACACCCTCCCGCGAGGGAACTCTGACCCTTCAGGCAGCCAATGTCAGTATTGCCGGAGTCAGACGTTCCACTTCCCGTCAGTCAATTAAGATTCTCCCTCTGCCTGAAGCAATCCGTGATTCCGGTGCGCTTGGAGACTTTAATATATCTCTGGATCTTAGTGCCAGGAATATTGTTCCAGGCAGCAGTCTCTCTCTTTATATCCGTATTGAAGGAAAGGGTAATCTGAATTATCTCAATATGCCTGAGCCTGTGTTTCCTGAAGGATTAAATCCTTCTGTCAGAGAAACGCAGGAGTTAACAGCTGTTCCGGATGGTTTTGAAGGATTCCGTGAGAAAGTTTATACTCTGCGACCGGAAGTTTTGAATAATTATGAAATTACTATCCCTGCCTACTCCTGGCTGAATCCTCAAAACGGTAGGGTTGAAACACGATCTGAAAGTCATTTGAAGTTTAGCGTTGCAGGGAATCTGGCAGTGGAGGGAGAGTCTTCTTCCTTCAGTTTCTCCTTAATGCCTTTGAATGACAGCAGAAATGCTCGGGGATGGACTCTTTATAGGAATCCTTTTTTCTATCTTCTATTGTTGCCAGGACTTATTTTTTTGACTTTTATCCTGACAATTAAACGGATTAGGCCGGCACTACTCTCGGTTTTTTTCTTTTCAATTCTCTTTTTGTCCGCATCAGACAGTATCCCTGAAATTCCTGAATGGATAGGGGAGGCTCAAATACAGTTTGATAAGGGCGCATATCCCGAGGCTCTGGAGCTCTATAGAGAGAATGCTTCCGGGTGGAATAATAATGGAACATATCTATTTAACAGGGCAGTCCTCTCCTTTCTGTCGGGGGAGCAGTCTCATGGAGTTTTATATTTGAGAAGAGCTATGGCTCTCATGCCGATGAATCACCAGATACATGAGTCTCTTGGAATAATGGAAGATCTTATGGGCCTTGAAAACCAGCATAGAGCCAGATTCTTTGTTCATCCTGATATTCTGTTGTTAACTTTTCTCTTAAGCTTAAATGCAACCCTGATTTCTCTGGCCTACTGTTTTCTCAAAAAGTCCTCCTGGCCGGTAATTTTGTTTTCAATTCTTCTGCCTCTGTCTCTTCTGAGCGGAGGAGAGCTTTTCAGAACGGCATGGACCTTAAACCGTCCTCTTGCGGTTCTGGAGAAACGCAGTGTTGTTAAGAAAATCCCGGAAGCCATCGGAAGTGACTGGCTGAGCCTGCCCTCAGCGGCCTCTGTTGAGTACAAGAAAGAGGTGGGGGAGTATATTCTTATCAATACATCCTATGGTCTTGAGGGCTGGGTTCTGAAAGACAATCTTCTATTATTGAAAGAGAGATCCCATCCGTGAGTTTTGATGATATTCTCTCTCAGTGGGAGGAGCAGAAAAAAAAAGATCGACAACTATCACGAAAAGAGTCTGCCCGGAAAGACAGCTCCGGGAAATCTTCTCGAGGAAAAGAGATGAAACTCTCAATGGATTCCCTGCTGGAGCAGTATCCTCCGGACAGACAAATGGGGGAGAGAAAAGAAATCCCCGATAGAATCATTACACATACAAAGAAAAAAATGCTCAACAGAATGGAACCTCAGGAAACTCTGGATCTGCACGGCTGGAATGGCCTGGAGGCTCTGAAAGAACTGGAATTTTTCCTGAAAAAGAGTAAAAGACGTGGTTTGAAAAAAGTACTTATAATTCATGGAAAAGGAATCCATTCTCCAGGAGGAGAATCAGTGTTGCGGCCTCTCGTCAAACAATACCTAGAAAAATCCTCTTTTGTGAGAGACTTCGGGCGGGCGTCTAGCCAGTCCGGAGGGAGCGGAGCAACATGGATATTGCTCCGTTAATTATCTCTCTCGGTAAATGATTCTACCCCTGCTAAGGTCATAAGGCGAAAGGGCTACTTTCACTTTATCTCCCGGTACGATTCTGATATAATGTTTTCTCATTTTTCCTGACAAATGTGCCAAGATTACATGTCCATTTGCGACTTCTACGCGGAACATTGTGTTGGGTAGAGATTCTTTTACAATACCTTCTACCTCAATTGCTTCTTCTTTAGCCAAACAAGTAACTCCTGTTATTATTAATGCTTAGCATATTAGGAAATCAGATTGTCTTTGTCAACTCCTTGACTTTTTTCTTTAAATAATACAGATTGTTTCGGATATTGATATCCCTATGAAAAAGAGGTCTAACCCTATGGATAAAGAATTTGAAGAGAAAATGAAGAACACTCTTATGGAGTTAAAGGAATCTGTTCTAAAAAATCTTATTTCGGAAAATGCAGACTTCAAAGCAGCAGTTGAGGACCTCGGGGTCAAAGATCTGGCGGACATTGCATCCAATGATATCGATGTCCGGACTCTGGAAGCGGTTAGTTCTCAGGATAGAAATCGTTTAAACAAAGTTGAATCGGCTTTGATCAGACTTGAGAACGGGAAGTACGGTGTCTGTGCTGTCTGTTCTAAGAAAATTTCACGTGACAGACTGGAAGCTATTCCCTATGCGGTTCTTTGTATTGAATGTAAAAGTGCCAGTGAAAAAAGAAAATAATAATCATTAAATTGTTTAATCAATATATTAATTAAACAATCCGGATCATTAAAAACCCCGTTTTTTTATTATTTATTGATTTTTCAGTAATCCTGTGGATTCTTTTTCCGATAATTAAAGCATCAGGGGGATGCTTTAATGGAAGTGAGGGCTGCGTCAGGACAGATCAATGTTGCTCAACTCATGAGTGCTAGGAGTTCCTCCGGCAGAATTAGTGTTCCCGTCAGCAGAGCTCAAAGTCCCTATGCACAGTTTAAACATGTGCAGGGTATCCCTACAACCAATAAGGGAAGAGCTGTTCCTATGAACCGTCTACGGGTTCTGAATAATCTTATTGACAGTCTGGTAACGAAGAAAGAAACCGCAGCTACCCGTCCCCGTCTTTCCAATCTTTCCAATAAAGCCATCGATGCTATGATCGATCAGTTTGCGGGAGAACTTCATCAAGCCGTTTCTGCTCCTGCCGTTCCCTATGCGGGCAGCATAGGCTATGCAAGTGGCTCTCTCTTCAATCTGACAGCCTGACAAAATGTATTTTTATTTACTGATATTGTTACTTGTTTTAGTTTTTTATGCAGCCCTACCTGTTTTGGGTGCTTTTGTCGTTAGAACACAATGGCGTGTTTTTAGAAAGACCCTGCAATGTTCTCTTTTTTTCTCGGATAAAATTGAACCTTCATCTTCCAGAAATGGATCCATGGGGAGCCGTAAAATGTTAGGAAAACTGGAAGCACTAGAGGGAGATAATGTGATTTGGGTTCGTGGCCCCCAGAATAAAACTATCACTGTGGAAATGCGTAAGGGCGCTGTTTTCTTTATGCCCCCCCTCAAATCTCTGGAAAAATTGTATCCCCATCTACTTCCGGTTCCTCTTCCCGCTTTTTCTTTGAAAAAAGTACCATGGGATGATGTTTTTTCTTTAACTGAAGGAACAAAGATGTATATTAGTGGAGATCTTTTTTATGAGGACGGACGCTATACTTTCCGGTCCACAAAGGAAACCCCGCTGATGGTTCTGATATATAACGGAGATCCTCTTCATCTGGTTTCAAGGGCAGTTTGGTGTGGTCGGCAGAATAATGAGTTCTGGAATTTTCTGACGCCCTGGTCCTTTCTCTCGGGAATCCTTCTTCTTCTGATTCTTTCGGTTTATCTTCTTCAGAACAGCGCCAATTATCTGCTGCAATTTCTTAGCATCTCCATGGCGCTCTTGCCGCTTATGCTTTTTCTTCCTCCGGGAGTCCTTCTCTTTAATCTGTATAAAACGTTCTGGGATACGGCCAGACGCTATCGTGCGGAGCGGGATCTAATGAAATTGGTCGTGCATCCGGAGAATGGTTATATGAACCTGAAGGATCAGCCAGGGCAGACCCATTATAGTAGGCAGCCTAGCACTTGGAACCGGAGCGGAAATGCTGTTCTCCATAGAATCAATGCAAGCCTGGGATTAGCGGATAGCACTATCAGTTTTCCTGATAGTCCGGAAAGGCTGGTTAGATTCTGCAGGTATAAAGCTTTTCTGTATGAGGCTCTTGCGGGGCTGGTTTTATTGGCAGGAATGCTGGTGAACTCTTATGTTCTCTGGATTGTATTGAACTGGTTTTAAAAATGAGGGAAAGGAAAAGCCGGCGCCGGACCGGCTTGTTAGCTAAATCATTCTGCTGATTTCTTCTTAGCGAAGTTTACGGTCAATTTTCTGCCACGGAAATCAATACCGTCCAGATTGTCGATAGCTTCTTCAGCAGCTGTCTTGCCAATTGTAATAAAAGAGTAGTTATCAAGGATCTTAATGTCTCCAATAAGAGCTCTATCAACTTTTCCTGTATTAACAAACAGATGTACCAGGTCTTTCGGATAGACTTTTCTATTTCGGCCAATACTAACAAAAAGAGATAATCCATCGGGCACCGTTCGTCCTGTTCTTTTTGAGCATAACTCTTTGAACATGTAGGCGGTGACCCAGGATCTCATTGAAAAAGGGACTGTTTTTTTGAATGCCTTTCTATAGGCATTGAGATTGTCAGAATTTTCATCCTCTCTCACCCGTTTGATGATATTTTCAACTATAGGGAGGAGGTCGGCACTGTTTATATTATCCAGTTTTCCCATGAATGATGACTCCTGTAAAAATTAATTGCCGGTATCTGCAGCTTGATAAATCCCGGGGGATGATTGCAGACTTCCGGCTGAAAAATTATCGGAAAAGGAAAATTACAAGCTTTGGAATAAAAACATCCGGCGTGCTTTCTTAATCAATCCCGAGCTGTAATTGTATTAGATAAGATTTGGATAACAGATTCCGTTAATCAGAACTTATCAATAAATATACAATTAACTCAGATTGAAAAAACCTGTTGTTTTTCTCCGAATTCATCGATAATACCTTTACAATATAATAGCGAAAGTTTTTTTGTCAATTGATAACTCTGCTGAATTGCAGATGGGAGAGTCTGTTTGAAAAAAATAATCATCTGTTTTGCTTTTCTTTTCTTCTGGAATAGCCTTTTCGGGCAGGAATTCCGATTTACTCAGGATTCAGGAAATGAGTATCGTATTGTTTCAGAGGTAAAGCAGGGGGTCTTTTTCAATGATGAACTTTTGGGATCCTCCATTATTTTGAACAGAATTGCAGTCAAAATCCTGGATTCGGATGAGAACGGGGCGGATCTTGAAGTCAATTATGGGATCTCTGAACAGTCTCTGGATAAGAGTTTGTATATTTTCAGAATGGAAGAGCTTGTCCGTTTTCATCGGGCCCATAATGGTCTTTATGATGATATTCCTTCAGATCAATACCTGCCCTCTGTGAGAAATGTCCCATCCTTTCCGGATAAAATCCTTTCTCCCGGGGACAGCTGGTCGGCTATGGCCGAGGAAGTTCATGATCTATATCCATTTTTTCAACTGAATTATCGTCTTCATATTCCCTTCAGGGTTTTTTATACTTATTCTGGAACAGATATGTATCAGGATCGTCCTGTGGATGTTATTGATATAGCGTATCATTTCTTCTTTGATCTGGATGTCTATTCTCTTCCCCCGGATGTTTTGAAAGGGGATAACGAGGATCTTCCGACCTCTGTTGCGGGGGATTTTAAACAGAGATATCTCTGGGATCGTGAGGCCGGAATCCCAGCGGCTGTGAGTGAGGAGTTCCGTATAGTCTATGGGATGTCTTCCGGGAATAGCTATATTTTTAAAGGAAATGCCGAAGGCGAGGTTGTAGAGGCGGATCAATGGGAAAAAGAGAGTGTGAAAGATATGATAGAGGATGTTATTCAGGATGAAAATCTTGAGGATATTTCAGTGTCTCTCTCTGAGGAAGGGGTTGTCCTTATCTTGGAGGAGATTCACTTCCATCCAGATACTGCGAACTTTCTATCCGGAGAGACGGAAAAACTGAGGGATCTTGCTGCAATTATCTGCGAGTTTCCCGAACATGACCTGCTGATTACAGGCCATACCGCCTTTGTGGGAGAGTACAGCAGCGGTCAAGTCCTTTCGGAGGAACGGGCATTGGCCGTAGGGAAATTTTTTCTAGATGAAGGAATCAAATCTTCATCTGAGATGGTTATTGAAGGAAAAGGCTCCTCTGAGCCCATGGCCGACAATAACAGTGAAGAGGGCCGGAAACAAAACCGCCGTGTAGAAATTACAATTCTTGATAATTAAGGAAAATATACCTATCTTAAAAGTAGGAGTGTTTGGTGACAGGAGGAACTATGACCAATATTGAACAGAAAATTGATGGACTGAGAGAGAAGGTCCGTGAGAATATGACCAAAAGGGATGACGTCTATCTGATTCTGGGGCAATTTCTGTTAAGTCAGCCACCTGAAACACAGGAGTCCGGTCTTCTAGAGGAGCAGCGGTCAAGCGCACAGGCTCACTTTGATAAAATCCCTCAGCTGGAGGGGGTTCTGGAAGAATTATCTCAATGTGAAATTGACATTAGAGAGTTGAAAGAAGCAGAAGCAGATCTGAAGGACAGACTATCTGATTGTAAACTGAGCATGGATCAACTTCAGGACACAGTGGGTGAAGAACTTTTTCATCAGTTGAATACTCTGGATTCCCCCGATTGGGCCTCAGCTTATCAGCCTGTGACAGATCTTATAAATAAAATCAGAGAGAATGAATCGGATCTTTTTCAGGCGGAAAACCAGGTCAGTAAAAAGAATCTGATTAACAATGTGATGTTTAAGAGCAGAGTATCCATTCTTAAAAGCAAAAAGAAGTCCATGGAGAATGCTCTTGGAAAGCTATACAAAAAATGTTTTAACGAAGCTCTGAATCTAGGTGCTGGCCGTAGTGGCGATGACAGCTCCACGGCTACCCTGCTGATTCCGTGGTTCAGGGCAGATGAAGAGAGGAAGGCGCTCCTTCAGGAAGAGGAGGAGCTGGAGAATAAGAAACTGCTCAACCGTGATCATCTGAAAGCGCTGAGTGAAGGTAAGGGCCCTAAGAAAAGAAAGGATGCCCTCCTAAAAGAGATGAGCCGGGAGCAGGAGCATCTAAAGGACTCCCTTATTAAATTGGGAGAAGGTGTCTGCGGTAATCTGTCTGATATGATGGCTTCCCGGAAGGAAGTCGCCGATGCTATCGGTAAAATTGATACGCTTACTGAGTCTGCGGTAGCCCTGAATCTGGAGATCGAAAAGTGGGAGGCCCGGAAGGATATTGAGAAACTTGGAAAGGATAAAGAGTATATGAGTGGCAAAATTGCCACTCTTGAAGAGGAAATCCAGGCCCGGCGTCAGGAAATAAAAATTCTGAAAAAGGATATCACTAAAGTCTCATCCGAAATAGAAAAGAAACAGACCTTTACGGCGGATCTTCCCGAAGAATAGATCTTCTAAATATGAAAGTATTTGGAGATAAGTCTCCATCCTTTTTTCCGGTAATGAAGGTGTAAAAGCATTCCGCAGACAGGGAAGATAGCCGCCATGACAATCAGGGACCAAGCCATATGAAAGACCCCTTTTAAAGCCAAGGAGATGAAAAGGTCAGTAAATCCGCAGAATAATCCTATGCCCATGAGAATGAAACTGGCGATATTGCTTCCTTTTCGTGCGGACCTGCAAGAAAGGATGACAACCAGATCACTTATGACTGCCCCTGTAAATGTGATGGGCATACCAAGTGTTATTACCCTGACAGTGGTATGCCCGAGAAAATGTAGGGAAGTCAGAAAAAGACAGGCAATCAGAAACTCACTCCATATGATGATGTGTTTCTTATAGGGTTTTATCAGCGGGGGCAGTACCATAAGCCAGCAGCCCACCATGACTGTTGAGGGATAAATTGACCAAGTGATCCCCTTATTTATGACAACATCCACGGCCAGAGTTATAAGCAGGGGGATCATAATCCCGAAGCTTGTCATGGATATGGCTGTTATCTTTCTTTCCAGGGAACTTAAGCGGGGGGGCGCAGAGCTGAGCTCATCTACAGGGTACTCTCTTCCCGGAGCAGGATCTTCATAGAATTTCTGAATGGGAGAGTGGCATAGCGGGCATTTTTCCACAGTTGTATTTACTTCCACACCACATCGAGAACAATAGGGCATCTTCTTTTTCCTCTCTTTAATAAAATCTGTTACTTTCAATCTTTACGGGTATTCCCATTTTTCGCAGAGATGTGAAAAACAGGCGTTCTATTTCGGTCTCATTTACCAGGCTTCCGAAGGATATATATAAATTCTCCTTCCAGGAGTGAGCTGAACACTTTATTTTATTCCCTTCACTGGGAGGTGGGAAAAAATCGAAACGTTCAATATGGGCTGCCATTTCACCGGGTAGCTCTATGGGACCAAGATTACTAAAACCGCTTGTGTAGTTATTCTCTCCCATTAATTTATATAGAACAGGCAGAAGGGCATTTTTCATGGAAAGCGGCATCAGTCGGCCCAGAATATTCAATTCACCCTTTACGTTTCTGGTAATCTGCTGATTTAGAAATTTCCGGTCCACCTCATAGTGCATATAGTGATGAACCTTTGCAGCAATTTCTTCCAGTGTATATTCTCCCAATCGGGGATCTATCCATGGTTCTACCGAGAGAAAAAAATTCCGCATGGTTTCAGAGTTGTAGAGTTTTCTGAGGTTTACGGGAACATTCATCCTGATAGGTTTCAATCTTCGTCTTTTCACGGGTAAAGACTGAATATAGAGTTGAAAACTGTATAGGTATACGCTTATCAGAAATTCTCCCAGACTCAGCTTCAGATCTTTGGATCTTCTCTTTACTTCTTCTATGGGAAGGATACCGCTTGTAAGATTATACTGGTGTTTGGGGAGCAGTTTCCATTTCAGGTGAAAGGCTTTCGCCCCTCTTGAGGGAGGGGGGAGCTTGGGATTGAAATACTTTCGGAAGGCATCTTCTTTTTCCTCCTCTCTGACGGGTTCATCCAAGGAGAACACTCCCTTTGATCTGTCCGCTTTTACAGGAATACCCTTCAGTCGGAGATATTCGGCACAGAGGGTTTTCAGATAAATGGAAGCACCTGTCCCATCGGTCAGGATGTGGGAGAATTCCACGGCAATTCTGTTCTTATAGGCCCTTACCCGAAATAAGAACATTCTGGACTTTTTTATCGGCATTTTCATGCAGGGATAGAGAGAGTCTCCTTCTATGCGGGGCAGTCGGGGATTCGTTTCCAGATAATACCAGAAGAAACCCTGTTTCAGTGAAACCTGATAGTAGGGAAACCTTTTTATTACCCTGTTATTTGCTTCTTCCAGAAGATTCAGGACGATAGGATCTTTCAGGCTGGCGCTTATTCTGAACAAACTGGTGGTTCTGGACGTAAGAATTGCCGGATATATTTTTCCGGCATTATCGAGTTTATACCAGTTGTTGTCCTGAGCCTGCAGTCTGGGAATCTTCACGCAGTGTTCCCAGCTTTGTCAAAAAGGAGAACAATCAGGGACCCCGATGAAATAAGCAGCGTGTTTGGATAAAAATAGAGAGATATCATATAAAACCTGAAAGAGCTACCTATTCTGTTTTTTCGAGCCAGGGCAAAAACAACGGTAAAACCTGAGGCAATCATTCCAATAGCCATTATTACTAATGTCATTTATCTTCCTGCATCTGTTTTCTTGAATTTTAACATACAGTAAGCCATATGATTGAGCAAGGGATTTTTGTTTTCACAACGAATGCTGTTCTTATTATATCCTCCGTACTTTTCCATGTTTTTGACTTGTTCTCCCGTTTGCAAGATGTTAACCTCCCTCTTATATATTATACAGAAGGATGATGGGTGAATGATAGAAAATATTGTATTTGATCTTGGAAATGTACTGGTTGATTTTAAACCCCTGGAGTGGCTACAGCAGGAATACAGCGTGGCAGATGGTAATTTTCTGTATCATAATTTCTGTCTTTCTTCATTATGGGTTGATCTTGATAGGGGGAGTAAATCTCTTGAAGAGGTTGAAACCATTCTTTGCAGTGACTTTCCAGAGAGAGAAACTCTTATTAAAGATTGTGTAGCCAGGTATTTTGGAATGCTGACTCCCATTCCTGAAGGAACAAGGATTCTTGATCAAATGGTTCTTCAGGGCTATCCCGCTTACTATCTGACAAATTATCATGCCGGGGCTTTTTCATATCTTCAGGAATCATACTCCTGGTTCAGTCATTTTCAGGGAGGTGTCTGTTCTGCCCATTGCGGTCTTATCAAACCCGATCCTGCCATATACCGGCTTCTCTGTCATGAAATGCACATTCAGCCAGAGAACACACTTTTCCTGGATGATACTGCCGCGAACACAAATGCCGCGGAATTACTGGGTTTTCATACTATATTAGTTGATGACTCGACTGATCTGAGCAGAAAAATCCAGCTTAAACTGCTTTAGACAACAGAAAAACAAGTATTATTGTTTTAATATTGACACAATTGTTGAAAATGTAAATAATAAAATTATGATAAACTCTAGTAGAAATGGATCTATAAGTGGTCTTGGCCGTGCCTTACCCGCCCGCCGCGTCAGTAATGACGATCTTTCCCATTGGGTAGATACTTCGGATGAATGGATCCGTTCTCATACGGGAATAGAATCCCGTTACCTGGCAGGAGAAGGAGAAACATGTTCCTCCCTTGCCATTGTCGCTTCCAGAAAAGCAATAGAACAGGCAAAGGTTGATCCTTCTGATATAGGTATGGTCATTTGTGCTACATCCACTCCCAATTATAAAGCATTTCCTTCTACTGCTGCATTGATTCAGGATGGCCTTGGTCTGGAACAGGCCGGAGCCTATGACCTGTCTGCGGCATGCAGCGGTTTTACCTATGCCCTTGAAATGGGAAGGGCCATGATTGTCGCCGGTACAACTGATCATGTATTAGTGGTGGGAGCGGAAATCCTCTCCTCTATTGTTAACTGGCAGGACCGGAATACCTGTGTTCTTTTTGGAGACGGCGCGGGTGCAGCTGTCCTCTCTGTTTCAGAAAAGCGGGAGGGTGTGCAATTCAGTTATCTCAGAGCGGTTGGTTCCGGAGAAAAAGCCCTTATGATAGAACGCGGCGGTTCCGCGACAGCTCTGACAGCCGAATGGCTGGAAGCTAGCGATGACCTCTCTTCCATGTTTATTTCTATGGACGGTAGAAAGGTTTATGAGTTTGCCGTGCGTGTCCTTGTGGAAACAATCAATCATCTGCTGGAACAAGCGGGGATCTCCAAGGACGAACTTGACCACATTGTCCCCCATCAGGCTAATATTAGAATAATTCAGGCTGCGGCCAAACGGAGTGGTATACCCCTGAAGAAGTTTTTTATTAATCTTCAGGAATACGGTAATACCTCTGCGGCAACCGTTCCTATCGCTCTTAAGGATATGGATGATAGGAAACTATTGAAAAAGGGACAGAAAATAATAACAATTGGTTTTGGTGCCGGATTAACCTACGGAGGAAACTATATCATATGGTAAATAAGAAGTTTGCACTACTTTTTCCCGGTCAGGGGGCACAGTATCCCGGTATGGGAAAAGATCTTTGGGACCGTTATGACAGTGTTAAGTCTCTGTTTCAGAAAGCTTCTGATTCCTCCGGTAAAAATATGGAAAAATTGTTGTTTGAGGGATCTGAAGAGGATCTGAAGGCAACCGAAAACACACAAATTGCCATCACCCTGGTAAGCCTGTCTGTCCGTGCCTGCCTTCAGGAGGAGGGGTTGATCTCTTCTGCCGCTGCCGGTGTTAGTCTGGGAGAGTATTCCGCCATGGTGGATACGGGTATCCTGACTGAGGAAGATGTCTTTAAGCTTGTGGTTAAGCGGGGGGATATTATGGCTCGTGCCGGAAACAGGGTTGTCGAAACCATGGGGGAAGCCGGAATGGGCGCCGTTATAGGCTTGAATTTTGAACAGGTTAGTGAACTCGTGGCCGCAGCGGGCCGGGATGATGTTTTCGCCGCTAATAATAACAGTCCTGTTCAGGTAGTTGTTTCCGGTACGAAAGCCGGAGTAGAGGCCATTCAAGGGTCTTTAAAAGAAGCCGGAGCTATCAGTTTTAAAAATCCCGTAAAAGATTTTTATTCCAACGTTACAGGTTCTATTGTTAACACAGGGAAGGAAGTTCAGGAACTCTGCATACAGCAGATGGTAAGCCCCGTGCAGTGGCTTGTTATTGAAAATAATATCGGAGCTTCCGGTATGGATATAATAATTGAAGCCGGACCGGGTTCTGTTCTGACCGGTCTATGGAAAAAATCCGGAATGGACCAGAATTGCTGGACCTGCGGAAAAGCGGAAGATATCGACAGCCTTCTGAATTCACTGAGAGGAGAATAGATATGGAAAATCAGAGAGTCCTTGTTACCGGGGGATCCCGGGGAATCGGTAAAGAGATTGTATGTGCCTTTCTTGAACAGGGTGCTGAAGTGCATTTTATAAGTACCAGTGCCAGTTCTCATCTTGATGAACTGGAGAAGCTGGCCTCTCAAAACAGTACGACTGTCAGCTGGCATCAGGGTAATGTTGCAGATGAAGAACAGATGAAAGCCATCGTGGAACCTCTGGCTAAAGAGGGACTGGATGTTGTTGTGAATAATGCCGGAATCACAAGGGATGGTCTGATTTTCAGAATGTCTAAAGAGAACTGGGATCAGGTCCTACAGGTGAATCTGACCAGTGCGTTCCTTGTTTCCAAGATTGCTGCTGCTCAAATGATCCGGAAAAGGACAGGATGTATCATCAATATGTCCAGTGTCGTGGGTATCATGGGTAATGCGGGTCAGACCAACTATGCCGCTTCCAAGGCTGGATTGATAGGATTTACCAAGAGTCTTGCCAAAGAGGTCGCATCCCGCAGTGTGAGGGTTAATGCCATTGCACCCGGATTTATTGAGTCGGATATGACTAATGAACTGGGTGATAAAATTATGGATGAGATGAAAAAACAGATTCCCATGGGCCGGACAGGTAAGGCAAGGGAAGTGGCTGAAGCTGTTCTCTTTCTGGCTTCTGACAAGTCTTCCTATATTACGGGTCAGGTGTTGCAGGTAGACGGTGGCATGGTTATGTAAGAGCACCTATCATCTAGATCCTGCGTTAGCAAGCGTTCAGAGATGCTCATGTACAAAAGTACACTCTGCTCTCTGTTCCCTTGCTGCCTTGGCTCTGAAGGATATTCGCATTTACAGATTTTTAGTTAGTTTTGAAAAGTACACTCTTAAGGAGAGATTTTAGATATGGCACGTAGAGTCGTTGTTACAGGTTTGGGAACAGTAAGCCCTGTTGGAAATGATATAAAAGAGTTCTGGGAGGGGCTGAAGGCCGGTAAAAACGGCATCGGTCCGATTAGCAAGTTTGATACCACTGATTTCCCTGCAAAGATAGCAGGAGAGATTAAGAATTTTGATCCATCTATCCGCATGGAAAAGAAAGAAGCCCGGAAGATGGCTGATTTTACTAAATATGCCGTATATGCCGCAATAGAAGCTTTTGAGGATGCCAAGCTGGAAGAGGGGAACTTTGATCCCTACAGAACCGGCGTTGTCCTTGGTAATGGAATCGGAGGGTTTGAAGTTATTGAAGAAGGTCTTTCCCGTCTGACAGCAAGGGGACCTGCGGGAGTTCCTCCCATGTCAGTTCCTAAAATGATCAATAACGAAGCAGCCGCCAATGTGTCCATAAAATTGGGACTGCATGGTCCCAGTTCTATTGTCTCTACGGCCTGTGCCAGTTCTACCGATGCATTGGGGCAGGCTGCCATGATGATTCGTTCAGGTATGACAGATTGTATGGTCAGCGGTGGGACCGAAGCTTCTATCACTCCCTTTGGAATTGCAGGATTTTGTAAGATACAGGCTCTGTCCACCAGAAATGACTCTCCTGAAACTGCCAGCCGTCCCTTCGATAAAGACCGTGATGGTTTTATCATGGGTGAGGGTGCTGGAATCCTGGTTCTGGAAGAGCTGGAACATGCTAAAAAACGTGGTGCTCATATCTATGCTGAGTTTGCTGGATACGGTGCCACTTGTGATGCTGGTCATCTGACTGCTCCCGATCCTGAAGGTGCCGGTGCAGCTCGTTCTATGATGCTTGCACTGGAAAACGCCAATCTCAAAGCGGAAGATATTGACTACATCAACGCCCACGGAACATCCACTCCTACAAATGATCCTGTAGAGACCAAAGCCATCAAAACAGCTTTTGGGGATCATGCCTATAAACTGAAGGTCTCATCTACAAAATCCATGACAGCCCATATGGTTGGTGCTGCCGGAGCTGTCGAAGCCATTGTCTGTGTTCTGGCCATTCAGGATCAGTTTATGCCCGGTACGATGAATCTGCGTAATCCCGAAGCGGGATGTGATCTGGACTATCTGGCAGGAGCCGGACAGATAGGAAAAGTCAGAGCGGCCCTCAGTGATTCACTGGGATTCGGTGGTCATAACGCGACCATTATTTTTAAGAAATACGAGGATTAGAAAATATGTCAGAGATCGAGTCACTGCTTCCCCATAGAAAACCATTTTTGTTTGTTGATCGTCTGGAAGATCTAACAGAATCTGCTGTAACAGGATACCGTAAATTTACGGATGAGGATTTTTTTTTTAAGGGACACTTTCCTGAATATCCCGTAGTTCCCGGTGTTATCCTTGTTGAATCCATGGCTCAGGCCGGCGGTGCCGGTTTGGTTAAGAGACAGGGTGGAAACAATGCCCTTTTCTTTCTGGCATCTATCGAGAAAGCAAAATTCAGACGGCAGGTTGTTCCGGGGGATGAAGTCCGCATGGAAGTCGTGAACGAACGGGTTTCCGGTATGATGATCAAGCAGAAAGGCAAAGCCTTTGTTGGTGATGAACTGGCCTGTGAAGCATCCTGGCTATGTATTATGAAGAAAAATGAGGATTAAGAATGGTTATTACACCGAAAATCATAAACAATATATGTTTGACCACACATCCTGACGGTTGTGAGAAAGAGGTTGAGAACCAGATAAACTGGGTTAAATCCTGTGAAAAGGTCTCTATGCCCAAGAGAGTTCTGGTGGTAGGTTGTTCTACCGGTTTTGGACTTGCCTCCAGAATCACAGCTACCTTTGCGGGTGCTGCGGAAACCTTGGGAGTCTCTTTTGAGAAGCCCCAGTCCGCAAAAAGAACCGGAACTCCCGGCTGGTACAATAATCGTACTTTTGATAAAGTCTCAGCCCGGGATGGCATAAAGTCCCATACTCTGGATGGCGATGCTTTTTCTGATGAGATTAAAGAACAGGCTATTGAGTGGATTAAAGAGAACTGGGGACAGGTGGATCTGGTCGTTTACAGCCTGGCCTCTCCGGTTCGTGTTGATCCTGAGACGGGCGTTCTCTATAAGTCTGTCATTAAACCTATGAACGCCCCTTTTACAGCACTCACTGCAGATTACATGAAAAAAACTGTCAGTGAAGTGACAATTGATCCTGCTGATGAAAGTGAAATTGAACCTACTGTAAAAGTTATGGGTGGCGAAGACTGGATTCGCTGGCTAAGTCAGTTAAAGGATGCTGGAGCTCTGGCTGAAAACTGTAGAACCGTCGCCTACTCCTATATCGGTCCCGAAGTTACCTATCCGGTCTACAGAGAAGGGACTATCGGAAAAGCGAAAGAGCATCTGGAAAACAGTTCGACTGTTCTGAATAATATGCTGAAAGATCTGAATGGGCAGGCTTTTGTTTCTGTTAATAAAGCCCTGGTAACACGCTCCAGTGCTGTTATCCCTGTGGTTCCTCTGTATATTGCCATTTTGTTCCGAATCATGAAGGAAAAGGGCATTCATGAAGGCTGTATCGAGCAGATGTATCGTCTGTTTTCTGACCGCCTGTATAAGGGTGATGCTGTTCCTGTTGATGACAAAGGCAGGATCCGTGTGGATGATCTGGAAATGAGAGCGGATGTACAAGAAGCCGTTTCTGATCTCTGGGATCAGGTTACATCAGAGAATATATCCGAACTATCGGATATTGAAGGTTTCCGTGTGGATTATCTTAAGCTGCATGGATTTGCCATAGATGGAATTGATTACGAGAAGGAGGTGGATCTCACAGCCAATTTAAATCAGGAGTAATCCTGAAGAACGCAGTTGTTAATTGACACAAGTAACCGGCCTACGTTGTGGGAACGGTACCTTTGAGAAATCACAAAAAGGCTGCTCCGGAAAGGGTCAGCCTTTTTTTTGAGAACCCGTTGGTAATTGAGCGGGACATGAGTATAATAAAAAAATATGCCCAAAATCATTGATCATAAAAAAAGAAAACAGGAAATTCTCAAGAGAGCATTCGTCATCTTTGCTCAGAAAGGATATCAGGATACCAATCTATCCTATATTGCCGATCGTTGCGGTATCTCCCGCCCGACACTTTATCTCTATTTTAAGGATAAGGAAGAGATCTTTTACTTTGCGGTAAAGGAAATGACCCATAATATGTTCCGCCAGTATAAAGGCCTCTATGATGATGAGTCTCTTTCGGATTTGGAGAAATTGAAATATATCTGTTCGGATATAATTAAAATTTCCTACCGACAGAAAGATTTTTATTATTGCCTGGCGGATTTCCTCTTTCAGATGAGAAGACAGGGGAAGGATTACTCCCGAAACATTCAAAAAAGAACTGTCGGATTGACCTTCCTTCTTTTCAGAATTCTGCGTAGGGGGGGGCAATCAGGAGAATTCCATTCCATGGAGCCCAAGGAAACTGCATCCCAGATGTTCAATATGCTCCAGGCATTTGCTTTTGAAATTGCTCTGATTGAAACCTTCCGGCCCGAACCGGCCATAGAAGCCACTTGTGCCTACCTGGACAGTCTAAAAGCCTGAGCCCCTACTCTTTTCCTAACAGAATCTCCTGAAGTTCCCCAAAAGATCTGACTTCCAGATCCGCCTTCCAGGGGGACTCGTTTATCCAGCCTCCGGGATTGTACCAGCAGGTACTGATACCGGCATTGATGCCACCCGCAATATCAGAGGTCAGGCTATCTCCAATTATCAGTACCTTCTTATTTAGCTCAATCTGAAGATCTTCCGCACTGTGTTTGAATATTTCTGCCGAAGGTTTGGCACTGCCGACCTTCTCAGAGATTACAATACTCTTAAAGTAATCCTGAATTTCCGGGCGGTCAAAACGGGCCTCCTGTACAATCGTCAGTCCATTGCTTATCAGGCCCATTGTATAGTGGGGGGCAAGAGCTTTGATAAGTGAAGGGGCTCCCGCTAGAAAGTGGGATTCCTTTCCCAGTTTATAAAGATAATAATCTGACAGTTCCTGTGGATCTCGGGAAACTCCCAGTTCAAGTGCAAAGCGCCTGAAGCGTTCTGTCTTAAGCCCCGCCGGGCTGATCGTCCCCTCTTCCAGTTCAATCCACAGGGAACTGTTTATTTTGTGATAGATCTGCCGGAATTCCTCTGATTCAAGACGGCTCTGCATATAAACTCTGGTATGTTCCAGGGCATTTTTTTCAGAACGTTTAAAATTCAGCAGGGTTCCGTCCGCATCGAATAACAGGGTATGGTAAGTTAAATTCATCTTTACTCCTTGGACGTGTACTCGGGGGACTAACAAAAAAGGCCGGCTACGAAATGTAACCGGCCTCGTAATCCTAAAACAGAATTATATCAGACAAAGAACTTCAAGACAAATATTGCTGCAATGATATAGGTAAGGACAGGCACATCTTTAGCTTTTCCTGTAAAGAGTTTCAGTAGTACATATGAGATAATACCGAAAACGATACCTTCTGAAATACTGTATGCCAGAGGCATCATGATGATGGTCAGGAAAGCAGGGAGTCCCTCTGTAATGTTATTGAACTCAATATCTTTTACCGGGCTGATCATAAACAGACCAACCACAATCAGAGCCGGCGCTGTTGCAGCACTGGGGATCATTATAAAGAGGGGAGAGAGAAACAGAGCCAGGAAAAACATAACGGCAGTTGTCAGAGCGGTTAAACCGGTTCTACCACCTTCTTCCACACCGGCAGCACTCTCAACATAAGTTGTTACTGTACTGGTTCCCAGGCAGGCACCGACGGTTGTACCGATAGCATCTGCCATAAGAGCCTGTTTTACCCGGGGAACTTTTCCATCTTTGTCTATAAGGCCTGCTTTGGTAGAGACACCAATCAGGGTTCCCACAGTATCAAACATATCAACCATAAGGAATGTAAAAAGAACAATAAGCATATCCAGGCTGAACATCTGTGAAAAGTCGAATTTAAAAAGGATGGGAGCAAGAGAGGGAGGAGCCCAGGATCCGGAGGGTGCCTGTGTCAGTCCCAAAGGAAATCCGATCAGGGTTGAAGCTATAATTCCGATCAGCAGGGCACCTTTTACTCTGAATGCCAGAAGAACACCTGTAATAATCAGACCGACCAGGGCGAGAAGAGCGGCAGGATTGGTAATACTTCCCAGTCCTAACAGGGTGGCATCATTGTTAACGATGACCTGAGCATTCTGAAGCCCGATAAAGGCGATAAAAAGACCGATACCAACAGAAATAGCTTTCTTTATATTCTTGGGGATACAGTCGATAATAGCTTCACGAACATTCAGGAACGTGAGAATTATGAAAATAATACCTTCCAAGAATACGGCTGTAAGAGCGAATTCCCAGGAATATCCCATTCCAAGACAAACTGTATATGCAAAAAAAGCATTCAGTCCCATACCGGGAGCAAGGGCAAAGGGCAGTTTAGCGACTAACGCCATTACCAGGGTGGCAACAAATGATGCCAGTGCTGTTGCTGTGAATACTGCGCCGAAATCCATTCCGCAATCACTTAGAATAAGGGGATTGACGATCAGTATATAGGCCATTGTCAGGAAGGTTGTAATACCAGCAATGATTTCTGTTTTGACGTCAGTACCGTTCTCCTTCAGTTTGAAAAACTTCTCCATTAATATCTCCTTGTGTGTTTATGATCTTCTGCTATTATAGAACCTGTTTGACTGATCAAGCAATCAAATTCAGAAAAAAGAGGGATTCCTCTCTAGTGTATGATATATTCAAATAGAGGTGTGTGTTATATGAAGCTTAAACAATTTATTGATGCCGCTGCTGGCAGAAAAAAAGCAGATGTTGTATTCCGCAATGGAAAAATCATAAATGTTTTTACGGGGGAAGTTCTGGAAAATAGTCTGGCCCTGAAGGATGGCAGGATTCTGGGTTACGGAGCCTATGAAGGAGAGAGGGAGATAGACTTGAACGGGGCCTATATTGCGCCGGGATTTATCGATGCCCATGTGCATCTGGAATCCTCCTTGACAACCCCTGAGAATTTTGCTTCTCTGGTTGTTCCCCGTGGAACCACTACCGTTATTGCTGACCCTCATGAGATTGCCAATGTCTGTGGGCTGGATGGTATTCGTTATATGATCGAGGCTACAGAAAACCTCCCGCTGGACTGTCATTTTATGCTTCCCTCCTGTGTCCCTGCCACATCATTTGAAAATTCAGGTGCTATTCTTGAGGCGGAGGATCTGGCAGAACTTATTGATAAAGAGAGGGTTCTTGGTCTTGGTGAAATGATGGATTACCCCTCTGTTATAAATGCGGCGGAGCCTGTTCTGAAAAAACTACGTCTGGCCAGGGATCGAGATATGCCTATTGATGGTCATTCTCCCATGGTGGAGAGAAAAGAGCTGAACGCCTACTGCGGTGCCGGTGTGAAAACCGATCACGAGTGTTCCACCCCTGAAGAAATGAGAGCCCGACTGAGACGAGGTATGTATGTGCTTATCAGGGAAGGATCTGCCGCCCGTAACCTGGCCGGTCTTATAAGCGGTATTACTGCCGCAAATATCCGTCATTGTGCATTTTGTACGGATGACAAGCAGCCTGAAGATATCCTGAAAGACGGTCATATCAGTCACAATATACGGGAGTCTGTTAAGCTGGGATTGGACCCTGTCTGGGCCATTCAGATGGCAACTCTCAATGCCGCAGAGTGTTACAAACTGAAAGGTAAGGGGGCTATTGCTCCCGGATATGACGCAGACCTGGTAATCCTTGAAGATTTGAAGAATTTTAAAGTTCTGGAAGTGTATAAATCTGGAATCTTGGTTGCCCGGGATGGTAAAGATCTAACGAAAAGAGAGCAGAATCCCGGTCTTGCCGTCAGGGATACTGTTAAAATCAGGACAATTAAGCCCGAGGATTTTGTGCTGTCTCTTGAAAGTGATGTGGTAAGGGTTATCCGCATTCAACCCCATTCTCTTGTGACGGAAAATGTCGTTAGAAAAGTAGAGAGGGATGGTGATGGCAATTTCACAAGAAACCCCAATCTTGATATTCTGAAGATGGCCGTTGTGGAACGGCATAGCGGAAACAGTCATATAGGTATGGGGCTGGTTGAAAACTACAGGTTGAAAGGGGGCGCCGTTGCGTGTCATTCTTCATGGAATGCTGGAGACCGCACTGTCCAAACTGAAAATCAACCCTGATCTGGATCCTTTTATGACACTGGCTTTTATGGCATTGCCGGTTATTCCTGAATTGAAACTGACTGATGAGGGGCTTTTTGATGTCATGCAGTTCAAGTTTGTGGATCTTTGTATCACAGAGTAAATCCCAGCAGGGTTCATAAGGATTCTGGATAGTGTGGAGACTCTGGTGAATTCGGAGTGATAAAAAAAGCCGGTAGCTTATATAGCTATCCGGCTTTTTATTGTAAAAAATCAGTGAAATGTCTTATTAGACGAATCCTTTTAATATCGTATCGTATGAATCAACAAAATCTTTTTTATCAAACCAGATATCCAGTTCTCTTACCGCACTCTCCTTTGAGTCGGAGGCATGGACTACATTATAGATGGTTCCGCTCAATTCTTTGCTTCTTCCATATCCCATATGGGTGAAATCTCCCCGGATTGTTCCAGGAGCGGCTGTACGTGGTTCAGTATCACCGTTGATTTTCCGGACGACTTCGATGGCATTGGCCCCCTCAAGAGCAACTGCCAGAGAAGGCCCGGAGGTCAATAGATCCACCAGAGAAGGGAAAAAATCCTTCCCTTTATGTTCTTCGTAATGTTTTTCAGCCTGTTCTGCATGACAGCTGACCAGTTTGGCGGCCATAACCTGCAGTCCTGCCCGTTCATAGCGTTTGAGGACTTCACCAATGAGTCCCCGTTTCACCCCGTCGGGTTTTACTAATATAAATGTTCTTTCCCAAGTCATTTAACCGATTATAGTTATACCATCTTAGCAGGTCAATAGCACTGTTGTCTGATAGGTCAGAGGTCAGACATGTGTTGACAAAATGTCTTTGTAGCGGGAGAATTAGCATACATGAGTTTAACAAACTCAAATTAAGGAGATAGAAAAATGAAAAAAATCAAGATGTTTCTTCTTGCAGCCCTTATGCTTCTCTTCGCCGGAGTTCTTTTTGCAGCCGGTGCTCAGGAAGAATCTGCTACTGTCGATTCCGGAGAAATGGCAGTTGAAAAAGTCAAAGCCGGATTTGTATACATCGGCCCTGCCGGTGATTTCGGATGGACCTATGCCCATGAGCAGGGGCGGCTCTATGTGGAAGAACAGTTTCCCTGGCTTGAAACTATTACCGTAGAAAGTGTTCCCGAAGGCGATGCGGTTCGTTTTATCGACAGAATGGTACAGCAGCAGAAATGTGATATTATCTTTACCACCAGTTTCGGCTATATGGATGATACTGTCAAAGCAGCTGAGAAATATCCTGATGTGACCTTTTTTCACTGTTCCGGTTTTAAACGGAGTACCAATATGGGTACCTATATGGGTGATATGTACCAGATCTACTATCTGAATGGTTTGATTGCCGGAGCGATGACAGAATCCAACAAACTTGGTTATGTGGGAGCCTTCCCCATCCCCGAACTCTTCCGTCATATGAACGCCTATGCTCTGGGAGCCAAAGAAGCTAACCCTGAAGCTACTGTCAGTGTTAAATGGATTTATGCCTGGTACGGGCCGGATAAAGCCCGTGAAGCGGCAGAGGCTCTTGTTTCAGAGGGATGCGATGTTCTGGGATTTACCGAAGATACCCCCACTGTTCTGGAAGTTGCCCAAGAACATCAGGACAAGGGCGATACTGTTTACGGTCTGAGCCACTACAGTCCCATGCAGGCCTATGCAGAAGATGCAAGCTTGACAGGCCAGCTTACCGACTGGGGTGTTCTTTATGAGCAGATGCTTTATGACTATAAAGCCGGTAAAACAGCTGATTGTACAAATTACGATCTGCTCTGGCTGATGAAAGAAAAAGCTGTGGAACTGGGTGGAACATGGGATGATATGATCAATCCAAAATATGTTGAAGTCCTGAAATCTCAGGGACGTGATGTTTTTGATCCTTTTACAGGTCCAATTTACGATCAGGCCGGTAATATGACCGTTGCGGACGGTGAGACTGCGTCTATTTCTCATCTTTTTGCCGAGATGATGTACCAGGTGGACAACATTATTTCACCTCTTCCTCAGCAGTAAGTTCTGCGGA
>NBMC01000081.1 GCA_002084805.1 Spirochaetaceae bacterium 4572_59
AAGCTGGTGAAGTCATATACATTCAAAGTGAAGAAATCTCTTTTATTGGAGATATAGAACTACTGAACAATATCGATCATTTTATTTGCTCCATTATAACAAAATGAGAGTGCTCCGCTATCAGAGTACAGGATAGCCAAATATCTGACGGAGATGGCAAGAGAACAGTTAAATACTGGAAACAGGGCAATTATTAAAATTACCCGAGAAGCACTTGCTTTTTATGTGGGTGCTTCGGAACGAATGATCAATAGAATAATCAGAAATCCTGACAAGCGGATATGGCAGTATCTTTGTTTCAAAAGCACAATTTGATCATCTATCCCATATCTTGAAGACAATAACTTAAAGAAAGATTCCATACCTCTATCGGGATTAGAGTGATAAACTCAAACCTTCCGCCTTCAGTTCTTCGAGAAAGTTCATAAACTTATTTTTCTCTTCAATCCCGAAAAACTGTAGAACCACATGATTCAGATCCTGAAAATCCCGTTCTTTCTTATTAAAATAGAAAATCTCGTTTCCCAGGTAGACCGCGTAAACTATAACTTTATAGTCCGCATCCGCCCCCAGAGGATTGTGATGATGCCGTATGGCTTGGATAAATTTTTCGGGAAAATCCCACTTCTCCGCCAGTTCCGCTCCGATCAGAGCATGATTGTATCCCTCCGCCAACTCCTCAAGAAGGGTTATGGGAATATGCTTCTCCGTGCAAAGCTTTTCCAGTTTATCCTCCAGATCCGTCTGAAGGCTACTGATAATGACTTTACCTAAATCATGAATCAGTGCCGCCGTATAGATATCTTCCGCCAGGGACTGGATGCCCTTGTACCTCGCCAGAAAACTGGCCATCAGGGCAACATGAAAAGAGTGTTCATGAATTTCTTTAACCAGGCGGATATTGTATCTCTTCTCAAAAACCTTTCGTATACCAAAATTGTATAGTATCGATTTCACACCGAGCATACCGATCATTCTTACAGCAGCGGCCACATCTGAAATCTTATTGTTAAGTCGATATACGGGAGAATTGGCGATACGGAGGATCTCCGTTACAAGGGAGGGGTCAGATGTAACCGTATCGGAAACAGATTCAAAGGTACAAGCAGGATTGCTCAGTTCTTTCTGGAGACGCTGGATGTTTTCAGGAAACTGGGGCATACGCTCTATCTCGCTGACGATTTCTTCAGCCAGGATATATCCCTGCTCCCTTGAGAGTGCGGAGAGGGATATGCGCAGAAGGGTACTACTGGAATCTCCCACATTACGGAAGCTGAGGTTTTTTTCATCAAGATTCACCTTACGAAGCATCTGCAGAATGATTATCAGACCGTACCCGGCACCTTCTGTTTCATCAAATCCATGGGCAAGAACATCCGCAAAGCTTTCAAACTTTCTGGCAATTTTTATCCTCTCGGCAATCCTGAGTTTTTCCTCCTCAACCATAGGACTGTTATTGAGGATCTCGATTTCAAGAAAATCTCCTGTGTTCTCATACCGAATCCGCACATAGGAGTTATTGTCCTTGTGAGCGGCCTTATAGCTATCAAAATTACCAAATACATCTTTTTTAAAGCGGATCATCCCTTTCTCGTAATCCGCGCTATTATGAATATCCATACCCTTAGCCTGAAAATAGATCCGTTTGGAATTGGCTTTGCTGGCGTTCATACAAAGCTCATTCTGGGCATACTCCAGGTAGGAGAAAAGCTTCTCCTGATTGAGTTCCACCAGAACAACCCTTAAAAACCGGGAAATAATCATATCGCTGTCACTGTTCACATAGGGAACAGTGCAGATTAAAAGATTGTTTTTCCGGAATTCTTTCCTGATTGAGTCTTCCGTCAGCTTTTGAATTTCCGTATATTCCATTAATCTATTTACTCCAGTTTATTACATATTAACTCTGTTCTTGCCCTGCTGTTTAGCTTCATACATTTTTTTGTCTGACAGAGTAATCATCTCGGAGAGGGATGACTTCTTCTCCAGACATAGGCCGATACTGGCAGTGACATTGAACTGTTTCTTTCCCTTTGAATACACCAGCTGACTGATCTCGTTCCTCAACGCCTCAAAAAGAATGATGGCATCCCTGGGATTCATATTATTCCCGACAATACAGAATTCCTCCCCGCCGTAACGGCAGAGTAGATCGCTCCTTCTCATTCTGTTCTTCATAATTTCAGAGACTTTTTTCAACACCATATCGCCGGTGTCATGCCCCAGAGAATCATTTACCTTTTTGAAGTTGTCAAGATCAATCATGGCAACAATCAGAAACTGACCTGTTCTATTGGCGGATTTAAAAAGAAGGTCTCCGGTTTCAAAAAGGTATCTTCTGTTGTGCAGCCCGGTCAAATGGTCAATCAGGGCTTCCTCTTTTATATGTTCAAAGCTATCTACCAGTCTCAAATTCTGGTAGATCCGACAAAAAAGCAGATCACTGATAAAGGGCTTTGTGAAAAAATCATTAGCACCGTATTTGATAAACTTAATCATCATAGCATGGTTGCCCCCTGCCGATATACCGATGATGGCCAAACGGTCTGTAGGGTAGTTCTGACGAATCTTCCTTGTAAGCTCAAAACCATCACAACGGGGCATATTATAATCGGTTAAAACCAGCTTTATATCCAGATGACTTTCCAGGACCTCTAAGGCTTCTATTCCGTCCTTAGCCTGATATACCTTGAAATGATGAATATCAAGCAACTGCTTGAGATGCTTTCTGGCTACGACGGAGTCATCAACTACAAGAATCCCCAAATCCTTGTTTTTGAAAAAACGCTGTATCATATCTATCAGATAATTAATGCAGTTACCATCTTCCTTCAGAACATAATCAATCACTTTCCTTGACCAGGTAGCTTCCTGAACACTAGAAGAGAAACGCCCTGTCATAACAATAGAGGGAAGATCCCTGGAAGTGCAAAGATCAATAATTTCTCCATCCTTTGCATCGGGAAGATGAAAATCCAGAAGAGCTATAGAAATATCACTTATCTTTTCAAGAGCCTCTTCGGTTTCCGCAAGGGTTTTATACCAATAAACAGTATAACCCAGCCTGGATTCAATATTATGCTTTAATAGTTTCCCGAAAAATAGACTGTCTTCAACGATGAGAATCTTAGTATCCATTATTACACCTATTATTAGATTAAAAAGGGAATATTTTTATACGTTTCTCTCCGTCTATTGTATAGTCGAAGTACTCATACAAAAAAAATAATCCATCATAACTATTTAGACTACAGTTTTTCGGGAATTTTATCAATTTACTATGAGAGCTGATTTAAAGAAATACTAAATAATACGGCTTTTTTTGTTAAGCTGTATAAGAAATCATGTAGTATGCATTCATACTACATGATATTCAGTAGAGCGGAAATAAAAGAATACTTGATATCTTTTAATTAATTTTGCTTAAAAAATCATCCCTATAGTGATGAAAATTTTTCAGATCTACAGGTTCTACCAATTCCATCTCAATTTGAACAAAATCTGCGAGTTCGTCCAAGGCAAGCTTTTCATAAGCAGCTTTAGCCGAAATTGCAGCCCCATAAGAAGAGGCCTCTTTGATATTGGTTGTATAAACCGGAGAGTCCGGATACAGGGAAGCAATCAGCCTTTTATAGACATCATTCCTGCGGAATCCTCCCTCGATATAGATAGGAACTCCCGCCGGGACAGAAACCCTCTCCAAGGAGACACTGGTCTGTATGGCAAGGGAGAGATTCAAGACAGCATGAGCATATTTATATTCTGAGAAGAAATCAGGATAATGCTGATGCTCCAGTTCACTGAGAGAATAAACCTTATCCCCTTCAATGATTCTTGGTGTGGAGTCAGGGAACTGCCCCGCTCCCCTTACAATGCCCGGAATAATAAAGTCAGATCTTCTGTCAATAACTGACTGAACAATCTTTAAGTCAAATTGAGGGTAGTCTTCCCGCTTATTGAACTTTTGCAAGAATCGCATATAAGTTTCGAACTCAAGCCCCCCCATAAAGATTGCCGTTTTTACAAGCTCTTTTCTGGCGGAAATATTATAGAAGACAGTCTTGCCAATCTCTTCTTCACTAAAGGTGTACTCTTTTGTCGGATGCATCACAACACACCAGGTCCCTGTAGAATTAAGAATAAAATCTTTATTTCCTTTTATAAGATAGGGAATAAGGGAAGAGTTTGAATCATGAAGCCCTACGGTCACGATAGTATCAGGACTGAGCCCCGTACGTGTGGCAATGCTACTACTGATCGTCCCCAGGATATCTCCCGGACTCTGAACCTTTTTCGGCAGTTTAGAGACAAGATCGAGTTTATCAGCCACCGAAGACCACTTCCATTCTTTAAAGTCCCACAGGTAGGTATGACATCCGGTATAGGTATAATCAGCCGAGACACGACCAGTCAGACGGTACCCGAAATACTGGGGATACATAAGGATTTTATCTGTTTTCCCGTACTCGGAAGGAAAACGTTTTTTTATAAAATAAATCAGTTTAGCAAGGTTAATAAGGGGCTTTACCTGAGCGGTCCCTGTTTCAAGCTGAAGAGAATCACAACTGCCTGCCAAATCATAGAACTCCCTGTGAAATTCTTCGGGAACTTCGTTTGTATAGGCAACTACAGGGACAGAAAGTTCACCCTCCTTGTCAATACAGGCACAAGTTGCTCCATGAGCGGATATGGAAAGGCAGCGTATATTATACTTAGCACCCAACTCTTTTAGATTATCATAGAACCAGTTCTCAATATCTCTGCTGTTTTCCACATCCAGATCTTCATAAGTAATGGTCGGTATTGATTTATAAACTGAATCCACCTGATTCAGATTTTCATCAAATATCACTATTTTTTTATTGGTCTTTCCAATATCCAGCACGGCAATTGCATATTCCATAGGGGCTCTCTTATTTAGACAGGGAAAAGCGGTATTTTTCCACTTCCCAATTTCGTATAAAGTCGATTTGATCCTGTGGCATAAATTGAAATCTGCCAAAACTCTCTGTATATACGGCAACTTTCACATCATCCAGAAACAACTTTTTTGCTCTTTCCGCAAGAGCGAGGCTGCGGTCAAAAGCAAAGGCTCCAATTCCTTTGACAACAGCTAGACGGGGAGTAACTTCATATTCACGGATATAGACGGATATATCATTTTCAAGAGATTCCAGGCTATCCGCATAGACAGGTTTAAACCCGTAGTAAACAATATGATCTGGCGTCATAGCCAGTTCAAGAGGAGCAAAAGCCTCATTCGAAGCAGACATAGTCAATATATCTTTATTCGCAAAGGCTGAGACAGGAAACTCTTCTCCCAACGCAGCCCCGATTGCCTTTTCCGCCAGGGTCACATTTTCTTCTGCTACGGGAATGTTCAGGGTATCGGGAAAATTGAGAACTTCACTTTTTATAAGTTTAAACATATTATTGTAGATATGATCGATCTCTTCTGTACTGTTCGCGGAAACAAAAACCCCATGATTTTGTAGAAAAATCAATTGAGGAAAGTCATTTCCATCGGCCATATGCCTTTCGATTTCCTCTTTAACCACTTTGGCAAGAGTATAACCTGGATTGGTAATAGGGACCCATATTGCTGTATCTTTAAATAACTTAGATATAGTTTCGGCTCCATTTCTACTGCAGCTAATCCCGTTAACCAGAGACGGATGAGTATGCACAACAAAGCGGAAAGGCAGAAGGGCATGCAGCAGAGTTTCAACACTGGGTCTCTTCTCGCTTTCCGAAGGTCACTATCTTCTGAGTATGTTCTGGACCAGATAGTATCCAGCTTTTGAAGATTAACTTTTACAAAGCCCTCTTCTTCAATGGTCGCCAACTCTGTACCTGAACCCTTAACGAACATATATTCATCGTTCTTCCAGGAAGTGTTTCCCCCTCCGGCTATAACAAATTCCGGATTGGATCCATAAGTTTTGGAAATGCTGATAAGTGTTTCAAGACTCATGATTTTCTCCCGGAAAGTTCGACTTTTTCATAAGCCATAACATTATCAATAAGTTCCCGGTCTGTAATTGTTCCTGCTTCACGGCAATAATGATCCCAGATAATACCGAACGGTTTTGTTTTGGATTCTTCCAAAAGGGCCAGACGGCCAAAATTATTACCTTCCTCTTCAAAGGATTTAAGCCGTGAATATGGTTCAAGGAGAGCGTAAAGTATACCTTTAAGGGATGCTCTTGCTCCTACAGCCCAGGCTCCAATTCTGTTCAGGGTTCCATCAAAAAAGTCTAAACCGATATAGGTATTATCAATTTTACCGGAACGGACGAGTTCCTGCATAAGAGCATGAATTTCATCACCCAGGGTTACCACATGATCAGAATCCCATCGTACTGGTCTGGAAACATGCAACAGGATCTCATCAAGGTACTGATATACAGAAGAAATCTTGTCAGCCACTGATTCTGTTGGATGAAAGTGACCCATATCCAAACAGAGGAGTTTATTTCTGCTTAGGGCGTATCCCATATAGAATTCATGAGATCCCACAACATAAGATTCACTACCAATTCCGAAAAGCTTGCACTCTACAGCATCTCTTATCTCTTTATCATTGAATTCATGGGAATAAATCTTATCCAGAGATTCTTTAAGAATAGTTCTGTGATCCATGCGGCAGACAACATTGTCTTTGGCTCCATCAGGAATCCACAAATTATGAACTGAAGGAGACCCCTGTTCCTTACCGAAAAAAGCTGTTATCTCCCGGGCCCTGTCAGCATGTTCAATCCAGAATTCTCTTATACTTTTATCCTTGCTGCTTAAGGTGAAACCACTGTCTGCCATAGGATGGGAAAAAAAAGTACCGTTGAAGTCCAGTTTTATTTTATTTTCACGGCCCCAGTCCGCCCAGGACTGAAAATGTTTAACTTCAATCTCGTTTCTATCCACTTTTTTACCCTGGAAGTCACCATAGATAGCATGAAGATTTAATCTGTGTTTACCGGGTAAAAGGCTATACATCTTTTTTAGGTCTTTTTTCAGCTCGTCGGGGTTGGAGGCTTTACCGGGATAATTTCCTGTAACTTGAATTCCTCCCCCTGAGAGTGTTGAATCCGGAGTTTCAAATCCGCCCACATCATCACCCTGCCAGCAATGTACAGATAAAGATATTTTTTTCAGTTTTTCTAAAGCACTCTCTACATCTACACCGATCTCTGCATATTGTTCTTTTGCATATTCATACATATTACTCATGGTTCATCTCCTATATTTTATTATAGCTTAATTCTCTCAGGCAATTCCAACCTTGAGTTTTCCTTCAATTAATAGCACAATACCGTCATGTATGAAAAACATCACCTTATGGGAAAAGATTTCTTTACACTCAATGAAATCAAGATAAAAATCCTTCATAGAGATCCACAAGCGGAATATGCTATCCATACGCATGATTTCTCTGAACTTGTTTTAGTATTAAATGGTCATGGAACTCACTTCACCCGGAAACATACTTTCCAAGTAGGGAGAGGAGATCTTTTTGTGATTAACGGAGACAGGGCACACGGCTATAAGGATCTGAAAAATCTTGTTTTGATTAATATTCTCTTTGATATGAAGAAACTGCATCTGCCGGACTACGATATTCATACGTCTCCGGGGTTTCATACACTCTTTACCATCGAACCTCTTATGAGAGAAGACTCAAAATTTCCGGGCCGTCTCAAGCTCAATGAAACTCAAATCAGAGAAATCAGAACTATCATACTGAAGCTGGAAAAAGAACAAACTCTCCAAAAAGAAGGATTCTGTTATATGACAGCGGCTCTGTTTATGGAACTGATTACCACTATATCACGGATTTACTCAAATAACTCTCAAACAGGGAAATCCAATCTGTACACACTGGGAGAAACAATCAGTTTTATGGAAAACAATCTGGACAGAACTGTTTATATCAATGAATTGCTGAAAATATCCCATATGTCAGAAAGCAGTCTTTTAAGGGCGTTTAAAAAAATAACAGGAAAGTCTCCCCTGGACTATCATCTGAACAAACGAATAGATAGAGCTTGTTCATTTTTAACAAACAGTAACAAAACAATAACAATGATTGCCTATGATTTGGGTTTTACCGACAGCAATTACTTTTCCAGACAGTTTAAAAAAATAAAAGGTCTGACCCCAAGAGAATTCAGAAAAAGATCCTGAATACCGGAAAAAAGATTCCCGGCATATTACTGTTTCAAACAATCAGGAACGATGGTAGTCCTGAACCGTCTCAATCAGGGCCATAATATTCTCAACAGGAGTTCCTGCCTGTGCAAAATGACAGGAGCAGGGAAGAAATCCCTGGGGACCAAGTTGATCAAGGCACATTTCCGTCTCTGTAACCACATCAGCCGCCGTTCCAAAGGGGAGAATCTTCTGATTCTCCACCCCACCATGAAAAATAAGCTTATCTCCGTATTTCGCCTTAAGAGACTCACAATCCATTCCATCACAAACATGCTGAATCGGGTTAAGAACATCCACACCCGCTTCGATCAATCCCGGGATAATCGGTTCGGATGCGCCATCTGTGTGAAACAGAACTTTGGCTCCGTAGGAATGAATCATATCACACCATTTCTTTATTCGAGGAAAAAGAAACTCATAAAAGGAGTCAGGAGACATTAAAAGACTTGTTTGTGAACCCATGTCATCACTGAGAAAAACAAGGTCTATAGCCCCATCTGCGGCATCCAGAAACCGGCGCGCCATCTCCCCCTGAGATTCTGCTATATAATCCAGTGCTTTGTGAAGAAACTCGGGATTTATTACGGTATCCATCAAAGCCTCTTCCAATCCACGCATCTGACAGTAAACTTCAAAAAGAGAAATCCATGGGCCAAGAGTCACAAATTCTTTTGCCAACTCCTTTGCTTCTGCTGCAGCTGTTTCATAATCAAAATCATCCGGGTCGGGCCAGGGGTAGGCATCCAACTCTTCAATAGTTTCGAGTCCTTTGAGAGGATTAAAACTGACTTCTCCATATTCCACTCCCTGGTTTGCCTGAACGGCCTCGAACTTTACACCCCAGTGGTTGATTTCCTGATGCTCATTGGGGTCTTTCAGAATAACACCCTTATAGGGAATCCCCAGCCAGACAATCTTATCTATATCCAGTTTGCGGTAAATATCCAGTTCGTTCTCGACATTCAGGTCCTTCTTGAATTGTTCGACAAGTTCAGGGACCAGCCAAATATCTACAGGGACTCGATCTGGAGTCTCCCGGTTTAAAACTGCTAATACACGTTCCCTAGCATTCATTCTATTTCTCCTATGTTTTAATAAGATAAACCTTTATTTATTCTAAATCTTGGTATATATTTACAAAATGCAAAGCGATTCTTTACAAGGAATAAAAGGACCAAACCTTCGAACTATTGAAGAGCGTCTGAAAAAAACAGGATTGGCCCTTGAATACTTCAAGGCTTTCGAACAGGATCATCATGATTATCATGGGCATAGCTGCATCGAAATTCTCTTTGTCCTTCGCGGGAATTTCCGGCATGTTACAGCAGACAGCAGTTTCGATGAATCGGCGGGGGGTCTTACCATTGTAAATGATGGGCAGTATCACTCTCTCAGAACCCCCGATGGCCCGGTAGAGCTTATGAATATTTACCTGAAGCCCGCACTCTACCCTCTTCCGGTACTCCCGGAATCCCTGGGCAACCGGCTCTATGACATAATTCCTCTTCATCCGGAATTGGGAAACCGCCTCAATAGCATCCGGCATCTGAATGTCCGTGATACAAAGAAAATACAGAGTCTTCTGATAATGCTATATGAAGAACAGAATGAGAACTACACAGGCCGGGAAGCAGCCATCCAATCCCTTTTCCGACTCTTTCTGATTGAACTGTGCCGTGCGGCTCCTGTCAGAGAGAGCTTTCCTATTGAAGGATACCGGCCAAGGATAGAAAGAGTTTGTACTTATCTGGAACAGAACTATGCCTGCTCGGTCCGCCTGGATGATATGTGCAAAATAAGCGGTTTAAATCCGGCCAACCTCTGCCGCAGATTCAAGGAACATACGGGTATAAGTACCGGAAATTTTCTAAAACAGAGACGTTTGGCTGCTGCGGTACAAAAACTGAGAACAAGTAATGATAAGATTTTAACCATCAGCCATGATTGCGGATTTTCCGACATTTCCCGTTTTAACCGCTTCTTCCGGGAGGCCTTCGGCTGCACACCCTCAGCCTATAGAAACAATCTGAAAAATACCTGATACCAGGCGATGCCGGAATTATCCCCTAAGACTCCCTTCTTTGAGATTTGAGGCTGATGTTCTTTTTTATCGCATCCATAATAACAGGAA
>NBMC01000043.1 GCA_002084805.1 Spirochaetaceae bacterium 4572_59
ATCCCTTTGTAAAAGAACGCTTAGTTCAGTGCGTCAGCAGCTTGCCTGCCCGAACGCTCCGTGAATATAAACTGTTTCCTTGTTTATTGTCAACAGATTTGTGTAAAAAATGTCATAAGTATTTTTCAGTTCAGCTTAATTTTCTACTCCTTAACAAATTGCTTCATAGTTTCTGTTTTCATAAAAAGGATAAAGTACTCAGCAAAAGATATAACAGAGCTAAGAGCTGCAAGAGCAAACAGTACCTTCCCTGCAAGTATCATTTCGTTCATATAATTTGTTAATCCCAGAGACTGAAAAGTAAGAATCAGTAGAGCAAAAATACCGGAGATAAAATAGAAAACAGCCTTTGCCTTTCCACCGTTCCTGGCAGCCAGAGCTGTTCCTTCTTTGGCAACTACCATCCGGATAAACATAATACAAAACTCTCTCCATATGATAATAGTCATAGCCCAAAGAGGCATAAGTCCGACAGCAGTAAAACAGATAAAGTAGGTTACTCTGCTGAGAACATCTGAAAAGGGATCAAGAATCTTTCCTATATCAGAAACCATATTTCTAGAGCGTGCGATATGTCCATCAAGGACATCTGATACCTCAATAACAATCTGAAGAACCCATAGAGAAATTATCCATGGCAGGGAAAGATTGCCTTTCAATACTGTCAGAGCAAAAACAAGGAAGAACACTGGTGTCAGAAATATTCTTCCGACAGTTAATTTATTTGGTAAATTCATAGGGAAATATTAAGTATCAGAGCACAAACTGTCAACGGTAGTGGGATTCAGTCCGGATGTTTGCTCTCTATTATCATCAATTCCTTGTTTTCTCTTAGAACAAATGTATAAGAGTTGAAATACCCGGGATCCATAAAACGAAGAGCAGGGAACTCATACTGGACAAAAGGGAAAGCCTTTTCATCCAACACAGAGAAGCGTCGGAAGATTTCCGTGCTTTCTGAGGGTATCTGAGATATAGCTAGATTCTCAGATAACAGGCCTGCCACAACCCAGGAAGACTCCAGAAAGAACAGATAGTCAGGAAGAAGCTCTTTCCTCACAAGTGGTGCAATCTTGCTACCGGCCAGGGTCCCCAGTTTATGTTTACCTACAGTCTCCTGCCACTCATAAAACAACTGCCCTTTCTGTGCGGGATAAAATGTAAGAGTCCCCAATGATTTGGTCTCCCGATACAAAGGAGGACTAAGGGGCGTCTGAAAAAACCAGGACAAAAATATCACTGTCAAAGGCGGTAGAATCAGAAATGAAAAATGAAATCCCAGCAGCAGTCCCGGCAGGATGGCAGACAGACAAAAAAATACCCCTCCTTGATAAGATGAAAAAGAGAAACCCGGAGTAAAAATCCAGAAGACAGCCGAAAAAGCGGTGGCAATAGCCAGGTATAACAAAACGGCAGAGAATCTCTTCATTCTTCTGAAATGATTCAGGAAAAGTCGCATAAGTGCTGCGCAGGAGAAGAAGATAATAAGATAGAGCCAGAGTCTTGGATCAGTCAGCATATAAATCGTTCAGTTTCCCTTTCAGATAATCTATGAAGTAACGAGAGTTCAGAGTTTCCCCTGAGATCTCCTTAATCATTTTATCCGGACTCAGCATAGAAGCGGATTGATGTACATGTTCAGTTAGCCAGGAAAGGATAGTGGAAAAATCTCCCTGCCCTATCCGGCTATCTACATGGGGAATATCCCGTTTCAATGAAGCCCAGAGCTGAGCAGAGTAGAGATTCCCCAGAGTATAAGTTGGGAAATATCCCCAATCGCCCAGAGACCAGTGAATATCCTGAAGAACGCCTTCACAAAGTGTTTCCGGAACAACTTCCAGCAGTTTCCGAGACTCCTCTTTCCATAATTCGGGCAGTTCAGAAACTTTTGCCTCCCCATTAACTATCATCCTTTCCAAACGAAAACGGAGAATTATATGCAGATTATAGGTAAACTCATCCGCATCTACGCGGATAAGACTTCTTTCGACACGATTGGAAAATAAAAAGAGGGAGGTCTCATTCTGTCCCCTCATCTGCTGAGGAAAATAATTTTTCATCAAAGGAGCAAAATAGTCCCAGAAGGCCCTGGATCGTCCGATGATATTTTCCCACAAACGGGATTGGGACTCATGGAATCCCAGAGAACAGGCCTGACCATTCATAGTCCTGGCCCATAAAGCCGGAAGATTTTGCTCATAAAGGCCGTGCCCCCCTTCATGCATAGTACTATAAAGGCCATTCAGAAAATCATCTTCCATCAAATGAGTGGTAATACGAATATCTTTGCTGCCAGGGGTAGTTGTAAAGGGATGAACAGAAAAATCCATACGCCCACGCCTCAGATCATAACCCATCTTATCCAATAGCTGCAGGTGAAGTTTCTTCTGCTTCTCTACATCATAAGAGAAAACACCGGGAGCTTTTGGTTCCTGCAGGAAAATAGCTTTATCAATCAAAGGGATAAGAGCTTCCTGAAGAGGATTGAATATGGATTCCAGCTTATCTGCGGTCATCCCGGGTTCATAAATGTCGAGCAGAGCATTATAGGGTTCCCCATCATATCCGGTCAATTCGGCCCTTTTCCGGACCATATCAACCACTTTTTCAAGGTAGGGCTGAAAGAGAGAAAAATCCTCTTCCTTCCGGGCCTGCTGCCATGCATCCCGGGCAATGGATGTTGTCCTGACAAATTCAGACATAAACTCGACAGGAAGACATTTGTTAAGGCGATAGCGCCGGGAAAGATTCTCGCTCCAGACTTTATCCTCAAGAGATTTTGCTTTGCTATTCAGGCTGAGAAGAAGAGACTCCCATTGGGGATCCGTAATGCGGTCGGAAATCTGCCGCTGGATCCAGGCCATTTGATCGGATCGCCCCTCTATAGCCTTTTCGGGCATACCGGTTTCCTGATCCCAGCTTAAAAGAGCCAGTATTTCCTCCAAGCGGAAAATATCCTCATCCTTAGTCCTGATGAGATCTCTATTGTCTGACATAAACTATTCCTTCTTCTGCATAAAAATGATCGAGCCTAAGCACCCGGCTCTATATAAACATACTTTTTTATTATCGAACAGTTAGGGGGGATTCAGAAGAAGTTTTCCCGGGGAGGCGTTCCCCTTTATTAGATCATGACACAAAAAAAGGGGCCGAAGCCCCCTTTTCTAGCGGAAAAAATCCCTGTCAGGGCATTTCTTTCCTGGCAATTTTATCCTGAATCAGTGTAATTGCCTCATCCAAAGGAACAGCGTTGGTCTGTTCACCTGTTCTAACACGTATACTGACGGCTTTATCATTCATCTCTTTTTCACCGACAACAAGCATGTAAGGGATCTTTTTGTTCTGGGCATTCCTGATTTTAGCATTCATCCGATCGTCAGAGTAGTCTCCTTCCACCAGAATTTCCGCCTGACGGAGAGCCTTTTCCACTTCTTTTGCATAGGAGTCAAATTTGTTGCCTACAGGTATAACTTTAACCTGTACCGGAGAGAGCCATACAGGAAAAGCTCCACCGTAATTTTCAATCAGTACACCAAAGAAACGTTCAATAGAACCAAGGAGAGCCCGGTGAATCACATAGGGACGCTTCTCAACACCATCACTATCGACAAAGGTCATATCAAAACGGTCAGGTAGGTTGAAGTCAAACTGTATGGTGGAAAGCTGCCACTCACGGCCCATGGTGTCTTTTACTTTCAGGTCAATCTTGGGACCATAGAAAGCACCACCACCCTCATCTACCTTATATTCCAGTCCCTCATCTTCAATAGCTTTTCGCAGGGAATCGGTTGCCGCATCCCACCGGTTTTTCTCACCAACACTCTTTTCTGGCATGGTGGACAGGTAGGCTGATATATCTTTAAAACCGAAGGATCGCAGCATAAAGAGACTGAACCTCAGAACTTCCGAGATCTCACTCTGCATTTGATCGGGAGTACAGATAAGGTGGGCATCATCCTGTGTAAATCCTCGTACCCGAAGAAGACCATGGAGGGTTCCAGACCGTTCGTAGCGGTATACGGTGCCCAGTTCGGCCCAGCGGAAGGGCAGTTCCCTGTAGGAGTGCTTACCATTATTATAGATCATAATATGAAAGGGGCAGTTCATGGGTTTGGCATAATAGTCTACATTGTCCATTACCATTTTGGGATACATACCCTCTTTGTAAAAATCCAGATGACCGGAAGTTTCCCAGAGCCAGGATTTTCCCACATGAGGGGTAAATACCATTTCATATCCGTTTTTATAGTGCTGTTTCCGCCAGAAATCTTCGATGGTAACACGAATTCTGGCTCCCTTGGGATGCCAGTACACCAGACCGGGCCCGGCTTCTTCATGGAGAGAGAAGAGGTCCTGCTCTTTTCCAACCCTTCGGTGATCCCTTTTTTCCATCTCTTCCAGAAATTCAAGATGAGCCTTCAAGGCTTTACCATCACCGAAAGCGGTGGCGTAGATTCTCTGCAACATGGGCCGCTTTTCATCACCACGCCAGTAGGCACCGGCAATGGAGAGGAGTTTAAATCCCTGGGCGTTAAGTCGGCTGGTATCTTCCACATGGGGACCACGGCAAAGATCGCAAAAGATATCTCCCATCTTAAAGATAGAGATTTCTTCGCCTTCGGGCAGATCGTTAATCAGTTCTACTTTATAAGGCTGATCCCTGAACATTTCCAGAGCTTCAGCCCGGCTGAGAACTTCCCGTTCAAAGGGAACGGATTCTTTAATAATCTCTTTCATGCCCTCTTCGATCTTATCAAGGTCCTCATTGGTCAACTTGCGGGGCAGATCAAAATCGTAATAAAAACCGTTTTCGATGGATGGACCGATAGCGAACTTGGCTTCGGGCATCATTTTCAGAACAGCTCCGGCCATAACGTGGGCCATGGAGTGACGCAACTTCCCCAGCTTTTCCAGCTTCTTCTTTTCTTTACTGGTCATAATGTACCTCCGGTACGAGGACGGGAAATAAAAAATCCTTTTATTTGCCGTCCTGCTACTAAAAAATAAATTTCAGCATAAGGACGAAGAACAAAAGGGTTCTCCGCGGTACCACCTTACTTCACCGCCGTTAGTTTTTTCACACGGCCAGTGCGCTTAGCTCTCCTTTAACGCGGGATCTCGGCTCCGTCTACTAAGGATTTTTCCGTAAGAAAATATCCCGTTAGGGGAACAGCTCGGGAGGGGTTTTCACTGAATCCGGAACGGCAGTCTTCCAGCCGCGGACTGCTTCTCTCTTGAACCGGGTAGACAATTACTCGTCTCCGTTAACACTTTAAGTTCAATATGATTAAACAGAAAAGAAATGTCAAGCTTTGTCAAAGTCAAGAATTTCCTGCATCTGATTCTTAAGATCCCGGATCTCCCGTTCCCAGAAAGCATCACTCCCCCAGTCGGGAAAGTTGTGACGGAAGCGGAAATCATCCTTCTGCCGCCCGCACCAGGCCAGATAGTAGACCATCCTCATAGCCCGCAGGGGTTCGATCTGCCCTATCACACGGGGAGACAGAAAACGAAACTCCTGATAACCTTCCAGAAGCATAAAAAACTCTTTCCGGCACTCTGCTGCCGATCCGGGAAGGAGGAGCCATATATCCTGGGCGGCCGGACCGGTGGCCATATCATCAAAGTCAATAATCATCAGTCCCTCTTCCATCCGGTCCAGAATATTCCCGCAGTGAAAGTCTCCATGAATCCTCAAAAAGGGTTCATCAGCCAGAAGAGGCTTAATAACATCATAGAGTTTCATAGTTATGTCTTCAAATTCCCTCCGGTAAGAACCTGAAATCCAGTCCTTTTCGAGAATTTCGCGACTATCCCGCAGGAAGGTTCCATCAGGAGAGAGTACGGGGCGGTGAATTGCTTTTTCCCGGGCTCCGGCTGTATGCATCCTACCTAGAAGCTGCCCCAAACGGTACCATTGCTCATCATCGCCCTGAAACTCCCAGAGCCTGCCGCCCATACGGGGAAAAAGGGCAAAATAGATACCCCCCTCGGTCTGCCCCAAGGTATCATCACTTTTAAGAATTTCCGGGACTGCTACGGGGATGTCCATGTCGTAGCAGTCCTCCATAAAATCATGTTCCTCCATCAGGGCTTGGGCTGACCAGCGGCCGGGACGGTAAAACTTTGCGACATAGCGTGCCCCATCTTCCGCCTGAAGCTCATAAACCCTGTTGATATAACTGGGAAGTGGATTTGTCAGTCCTGTCAGGGTCAGATCCGTGTGGGATTCCACGGCCTGTATGATTTTATCGGGGGTAAGGTCCTGGAAATCAGCTTGGGGCGTCTCATTCATGTCAGATACAATATCCTTATATTAAGTAAAAATGAAGTCATAGGGGAAATATCCCGAAAATAGGAGATATGAGAGAAACCATAAGATGTGCCATTATTGGCCTGGGCCGGATAGCCTCAAGCCTGGAAGACGATAAACTGAGAGAGAAACCTGCCAGCCATGCAGGAGCTATTTCTGCAAATCCCGAGACGATTCTTATAGCAGCCTGTGATAAAAACCCGCAAGCCCGAGAGAATTTTGCCCGGCGCTGGGGACTGTCAGAGGAAGCTGTATTTGAGAGTGCAGAGCAGATGCTGCAGCAAAAAAAACCGGATATTCTCCATATTACCACCCATGAGGATGCCCACCTGAGCTACCTGAAACTAGCTGTACGGGAAGGGATTCCTGTTGTGGTCGTAGAGAAACCACTAAGTGATCATCTGGGTCTTGCTCGGAGGATGAGCCGGAAACTTAAAAAAACTGTGGTTGTGGTGAACCATGAAAGGCGCTACTCCCGTGATTATAGACAGGTTAAAGAACATATCAGTCAAAAAACATATGGAGAACTGCTCTCAGTTTCCGGACGCCTCTATATGGGCAGAACAAATCCGGTAAAAGCCATTCTTCTCCATGATGGCACCCATATGCTGGATATCATTCCCTACCTGACGGGGAGTCCTCTGACTGATTTAAAAATAAGAAGTACTGAAAAAGATAATAAAACCCTCTATACGTCGGCCCGTTCCGGAACTGTTTCTGTAAGCTGTGAATTCGGTAATTCCAGAGACCATCTTGTATTTGAACTGGAACTCTCTTTTTCAGAGGGAAGGATCAGAGTGGGAAACGCTGTTTATGAAGAGTGGGAGAGCCGTGAATCAACATTTTATGAAAAGATGAGATCCCTCTATCCTGTAAAAACTAAGCCCATAGCTAAAACGGCCTACTTTTCTGGAATGATGGAAGATGCCGTAAGGGTGTTCCGAAATCCGGAATACCGGCCCGTTTCATCCTATCAGGATGGTCTGGACTCTCTGATTCTGGTTCAGAAACTCCGCCGTAGATGCTGATCAAAACCGTAGGAAAAAAAAGCCTTTCATGAATCCAATTATTCATGAAAGGCCGTCAAAAGAAAACTATTTTAAAGAAATTACACTTATTCTACAGCAAGAATATCCTTCATGGCAGACAAAAAGCTTTCTTTGGGCAGTGCGCCCTGAGACATCTGGGGTTTTCCTTCTTTAGGAATAAAGAGAATAGAAGGAATACTCTGAATGCCAAAGGCACCAGCCAGTTCGGGTTCAGATTCTGTGTTGATTTTGTAAACATTCATTTTACCATTATACTCTTCGGAAAGCTCTTCCAGAACTGGAGCGACCATTTTACAGGGTCCACACCAGTCAGCATAAAAGTCAACGATACAGGGAAGATCCCCTTTAAAATTCCAATCTTTTTCGTTCTCGAAATCAAAAACCTTATCAAGAAAATCCTGTTTTGTCAGATGTTCAGCCATATTGGCCTCCTTGTTCTATCCTTACCGGTCTGTTCCGGTGGAATTAATATTCTTATTTTTATATATATGAACATAACAATTATAATATCATTAGTCAAATGCTAATTATTAAAAAAATGTATTTCTTCTATAAAAGAAAAGCAATAATCTGTTGATGTTAGGGCCACTTTTTGACAGGATAACATGTATGAGATAAAAAGAGGTGTAATATGAGTTCGATGCTACCAGTATGGAAACTTTCCATGTATAACGATTTTGACAGCAATGAATACCGCAGAGATCTTCAGGAATTGAAAGACAGAATCGAAGAGCTGATGAAGAGTATAAAAGATGATTCCCTTTGGAGAGAGGAACCCCTCAAAATTCTGGAAGAGATACTCCCTCTCATAAACCGCAGCTTTGACCTCTATGAAAACCTTGAATCCTATACCTACTGCCGCTACTCCACAAAGACAGATGATCCTGCGGCTATGAGTGAATTGAATAAACTGGAAGAAGAGTCACTTCCCCTTAAACAGGCAATGGTGCTGTTCAATAACCGCTTGGCAGAATCTGCTACCGGGCCTGAGGATTGGAAGGACTCATCAGTACTTAAAGAGTTCCACTTTTTTCTGGAACAAAGCCTGAAAGACCAGAAATATCAAATGTCTCCGGCAGAAGAAGATCTGGCAGCAGATCTGTCCCGATCGGGAGGATCCGCCTGGAGCAGACTGCAGGAAACCCTCTCCTCTTCACTAAATTGTGAATGGGATGAAAAGGAAACAAAAACCGTAACACAGCTCCGTCTGATGGGTAGTGATCCCGACAGAGCTATCAGACAGAAAGCCTGGAAGAAGGAACTTAAGTGCTGGGAGTCCTGTGAAACTGCCATGGCTGCCTCTTTAAATGGAGTCAAAGGATTCTCTACCACCATAAACAGCCGAAGAGGCTACGAATCGACCCTTCAAAAGTCTACAATACAGGCCAGGATTGCACCGGAAACACTGGATGCCATGATTGAAAGCATGAAGGAGAGCCTGCCGGATTTCCGTCGCTATATGAAGGCAAAAGCCAGCAGAATGAACCTGAACCAGCTCTCCTGGTATGATATAATTGCCCCCCTGGGCTCCGATTCCCGGAACTGGTCCTGGGAGGAAGCCCGGAGTTTCATTATTGAAAACTTTGCCTCCCTCAGTCCCTCTTATTCTGATTTTGCGAAAAAAGCCTTTGAAGAGTCCTGGATAGATGCCCCTCCGCGGGAAGGAAAGGTAGGCGGCGCCTACTGCATCAGCTTCCCCCTACAGGAAGAGAGCCGAATCATGACAAACTTTGACGGCTCTTTTACGGATATATCCACCATTGCCCATGAACTGGGACATGGCTGGCACCATGAGGTTCTAAAAAAAGCCCCCTCCCTGCACAGGGACTATCCCATGACACTGGCGGAAACCGCCTCAATTTTTTCAGAGATTCTGGTTTTTCAGTCCTACTATGCCAAAGCTGCCCCGGAAGAAAAAACAACTCTGCTGGAAAGCTCCTTAAGCGACTCCAACCAGGTTATTACGGATATTCTTTCCCGCTTTCTCTTTGAAAAGGAACTTATGGAGAGACGAGCGGAAGGAGAACTCCCGGCGGAAGATCTGAAAGAGATGATGTTGCGAGCCCAGAACGCCACATATGGTGATGCCCTCAATCCGGAAGAACGTCATCCCTGGATGTGGGCTGTTAAAGGACATTACTACATACAGGAACTGGGATTCTATAACTTTCCCTACGCCTTCGGTCAACTTTTCGGCTGGGGACTGTACAGCCTCTATGAAGAGATGGGAGAGGATTTTGAACCCCTCTACCGAAAAGTTCTGGGAATGACCGGAAAAGCCAGCGCTGAAGAATGTGCCGCTGCAGCCGGAATAGATATAACAAAAAAAGCCTTCTGGCAGAATAGCCTCGGAATGATCCGCCGTCAGATAGACGAGTTTTGTGCCGCTGAATAAATTATTTAAAAATAGGAGAAATTAAGAATGGAACTGTTTGCACATCGGGGGGCTTCTGCATATGCCCCTGAAAATACCCTCCCTGCTTTCCGCAAAGCCCTTGAATTGGGAGCACGAGGAATAGAATTGGATGTACAGCTCACATCGGACGGAGTTCCCGTAGTATTTCATGATTTTTTTCTTGATAAAAAAACAAATAGTTCCGGTCTGGTCCGCAAGCTGAGCTGGAAAGAAATCTCTGCTCTGGATGCGGGATCCTGGTTTTCGAATGAGTATAAAGGCACAAGGATTCCCACTCTTGAAGAAGTTCTGGAAATTGTTCCCCGGGATGTCTGCCTGAATATTGAGATTAAGGCCCTCAGCCTCTTTAAAGAACCCATTGCCCGGAAAGTCTGCGATATAATGGCAGCCGATGCGGAGAGGGATTATATGATTTCTTCCTTTAATCATCAGAGTCTGAAAGAAGTACAGGAACTGGACAATAATGTCCGGATAGGAATACTGACATCCAGCCACATGCTGAATGTTGTGGACTATGTTGAATCCAGCGGACTGAAACCCTATAGTCTCAACCCGGAAGCTTCCTATTTAACAAATGAATATGTAGCGGATGCCCACCGGAAGGGGTGGAAAGTTTTAAGTTATGTAGTGAATTCTCCCGAGATGGCTGAGATTGTCGCCCAGACCGGGATTGATGGAATCTTCTCTGATTATCCGGATCTGGAGATCCCGGCTTCAGTTTAGAAACAAACTTCCAGAGCAAGGCTGAGAGAGGAAGCATAATAGCTGACGGCGACACTGCCCGGATCATAACTTATAGAACTCCCGTTGCTATACTCAGTAACAATGATAGAATCACCCCCTATCTCAAATACTTCCTCCCAATCATAGGAAAGGGTAAGAGAAAGGGTATCTGTACAGCTGAATTTTGCAAGAACGGAGAAAGAGAAATACTGTCCATTCTTATAATAGTCATAGAAATGCAGATTTCGCTGTATATGATAATCATGATCATCCACATTGACCATCCAGCTGTAAAGCAGGGTTGCTCCGGCTTGTACCGGGCCCCTGATCCAGCGGTAGGAAGCACCCAGATAGGGAATTCTGTAGTAGACCTCATAATCAATCCCGTTCTTTCCGATCAGATGAGTGTAGTCTGCACTTTCGTAGGGATAGTTTATATCGGTAATACTATCGGTCCAGGACCAGTGAATCATTTTAAACCCGGCCAGAATATCATAGGATCTAGTGTATGTTCTAAAAAGACGAACGGTTGTATTGTAGTCCAACTGATAGGATGAGCGAAGGAAAATATCGCTCTCCGACCAGTTGGTCCAAACAGTTCTGTCAGCATCAGGATACTTTGTATACAGCCAGTCATAATCATTCATTTCAGCATTGCCCGCATCCAGGGCCGTAACCATGGCGAAATTAAAAAACAGAAGATTCTGGAGATTCAGAGATATCTGTCCACCTATCATCTGAACACTGTTCAGATCCCAGGTCAGCTTGCTCAGATAATCCCCTTCATTCCCTTCATTCTGAAGGACAAGCTCCGAACTCCTCCCGTTCAAAACTGTATACACAGGAGCAAAGGTAATCCCGAAGGTATCCTCTCCGCCCAGAACAGGGCCCGGGTCGGCCTGTAGCGCCGCAAGAGTCAGAGTGGGGATCAGGAACAGAAAAAGTAAGAGCATATATTTTTTCATTTCCCCATACTATAAATCCCAAAGAGATGAAAATCCAGTCCCTTGTTGAACTGGTACTGGAAGCGGAGAGAAAACTGGGCCATTCTGGCAGAACCGTCCCAGCTCTATGTGACCCACCACAGAGAGGACTGGATAGAGGGGATCAAGCGGCATCTGCAGTTTGTAGAAACAGAAAATGGATTTACTGTGAAAGAAGAGCCTCTTCCACCTCAGTGATTACAAACCCGGGGGTAGATGCTCCGGCACTGATACCTACCGTTTCATAAGCGTAGATATCTTCAGGCAGATCAGAAACATCTTCAATATGCCAGACGGGAATTCCCGTAGCTTCGGCGGTCATAAAAAGTCTTTGTGTATTGGCACTGTTTTTGCCACCGATAATCAGACAGGCATCCACCTGCCGGCAGAGATTTTTTAATGCCTGTTGCCGGTCATTTGTAGCTGAGCAGATACTGTTTACAATTTTCAGGCTGTCGGTTTTTTTCTTCAGAATGTCGCAGACCTGATCAAATTCATCCTGTTTAATGGTAGTCTGGGAGATCACCATAACATCCCCTGAGAGTTCCAGAACTTCCGCTTCTTCGGGGGAACTGATAACTATGGGCTGACTGCCATAACCGGCCAGACCGATAATCTCACCATGATCCGCATCTCCCACAATTACAGTGTGATAACCCATTTCATCATATTTTTTAACCGTTTTCTGTGAGGCTATCACCTTGGGACAGGTACCATCCATTACCTTTAAATGACGTTTTGCCATCCGCTCATGAAGAATGGGTGGAATTCCATGGGCCCTGATAATAACAGTACTTCCCTCTGGAATATCCTCGGGACTGTCTGCTACACTGACCCCCTGATCGGCAAATTGTTTATTCACCTGAGGGTTATGTATAATTGGTCCCAGTGTATAGACTGGATTTCCTTCTGATTCAACAGCATCCTGAAGAGTGCCGACAGCACGCCTGACTCCCAGACAGAAACCCATTTCATTTGCTTTAATAACAGTTTTAACTCGTTTTTTCATAAGCCTGTATTATGGAATAAAAACTTAATAATATCCATCCTCTTTCAGGTATCAACTTATGATCCTGTGATACATCATCCTGCATCCTGTAATATAAAAGAGCTGCCGGACAAAACGTCTGACAGCTCTTCTCTGCTTAAAAAATGAGCGGTATCCACATGGGCAGATAAACAATCAGCATTAAAACAAACAGAAGCCCGGTCATAAACGGAAGTATTGCTTTTGTCATTTTTTCAATTGAGAGTCCTGTTATCGTTGAAGCTACATAGAGGTTTATGGCAACAGGAGGTGTAATCATCCCTATTGATAATCCTACAACTATTATAAGTCCGAAATGAACAGGATCAACTCCTATCTGATTGATAAGGGGAAGAAAAACAGGGGTAAGTATGATCAGAGCTGAGGCAGTTTCCATAAATATACCTGTTATAAGAATTATACATGTTATCAGAAAAAGAATAATAAACGGATTTGAAGACAGGGAAAGAACTCCACTGGCAATAATTGAGGGAATATTCCAGTTGGCAAGAACCCAACTCATTATTGAAGATGTTGCTATAATAAACATAATAACTGACATTGTCATGGCAGACCGTGAGATTATTTTTACAACATCCTTAAGTTTCATATCTCTATATATAAATAATGAAACAAATAGTGCCCAGTTCACTGCAATAACAGCAGCTTCAGACGGAGTGAAATATCCGCTGAAGATTCCTCCAAGAATTATTACAGGAGTAAGAAGACCCCAGAGGGCATCCCTGAATGTTTTAAGTATATTTTTAACTGAAAATTTAGATCCTTTAGGGTAATTTCTACTGTGCGCCTGCTTTATCGCAATAAAAATCAGTGTAACTCCCATAAGCGTACCGGGGATAAATCCGTTTAAGAACAGTCTTGCTACAGACTGGTCAGCTATAACGGCATAAAGAATCATCGGCACCGATGGGGGAATCACTACGCCGATAGTCCCACTTGCGGCTATCAGTGATGCGGATGATGCCTCATCATATCCTTTTCTTTTGAGTTCAGGTACAAGAGTAGTTCCGACCGCTGCGGTTGTTGCAGCTCCTGATCCTGAGATTGCTGCAAAAAACATTCCGGCAAGTACTGCTACAATTGAAAGTCCCCCTTTCATAAAACCGAAAACAGCATCTGCAAATTCTACAAGCTTTTCAGAGATTTTCCCTTTTGCCATTAAATCCCCTGCAAGAATAAAAAAGGGAACCGCAATTAGTGCGAAGCTGTCTGCTCCTGAAAACATTCTCTGCGTAACGATAAGAAGAGGTATTCCCTCTTTAACCAGAACCACAATAGAAGAAAGTGCTATTGCTATTGCCACCGGAAGCCCCAGCAGAAGCAGTACTAGAAAAGATACAAATAAAATTAATGTCATACTTGATTCTCCTGATCAGATTTAAGAGGAAATAGTACCTCAAGTATTTTGGTGACTGCGTGGATTCCCATAACAGCAGCGGAAAAAGGTATTATAAAATATACATATTTCATAGGTATCCGAAGCGAAGCTGAAACTTGGGTTGACTGCATCTGCATATACCTGATGCCGTATACAATAATTATTACAAAGAAAACAGCCGCTAGAAGATGGCTGATTATTTGTAATGTTTTTTCTACAGCAGGAGGAAAACTCTCAATAATAAAAGTCACTGCTATATGCATTCCTCTTTTATAAGCCATTGTTGATCCAAGAAAAGTTGACCACACCAGAAGGTACCTTGCAGCCTCTTCTGACCAGCTGAGTGCATTAAAAAACATTCTGAAAACAATCTGCATAGTAATAGAAATTATCATGCAGATAATTGCCAGAAAAGTAATGTAGTTTATTCCATTATCAATCTTCAGACTTAATTTCTGAATAATTCGAATTGTGCTCATAGCAACTCCTGTTTATTTTTAAGCGGGGTTTTTACCGCAGCTGAATGCTGTCTCATATCAGAGTCATTACCGGTATTATCTATTTGAAACCCAACCCCGGTGCATGCTGAGTCATTTTTACCGGGGCTGAGATAAATCAGGCTAATATTGATACTTGAAAGTATCAGTCAATATCCTGTGTTATTTAAGCTGTTCACGGATCTGGCTGATATAATCTCCGTATTTATTGCCGTATTTTTCATAAACAGGCGCTACAGCTTCCTGAAACTTTTTAATATCAGGCTGAACAATTTCCATCCCGCTTTCACGGAGTTTTGCCATCTGCTCTTCTTCACTTTCAGCATTTGCTTTTCTTTCAAACTCTGCAGCTTCCTGAGCAGCTTCCTTGAAGATTTTCTGAACAGCAGGGGCCAGTTTGTTGAATTTATTAAGACTCATAAGAAATGCTGCCGGGGCATAAGCATGACGTGTCATGGAAAGGTAACTCTGAGTTTCATTAAGTTTGAAAGAGTAAATTACATTTACAGGATTTTCCTGTCCGTCAATAGTTCCCTGCTGAAGCGCAGTAAGAGCTTCTGTCCATGCCATTGGTACAGCGTTAGCTCCCAGGGCTTTAAATGTATCAATATAAACTGGATTTTCCATTACACGGATTTTCAGTCCCTGAACATCAGCCGGTGTCATTACAGATTTTTTTGAGTTTGTGAGATTTCTGAAACCTCTTTCGGCGTATGCAAGACCCTTTATATTTACTGTTTCCATTTTATCAAGGATTTTCTGACCGATTTCCCCGTCAAGAACTTTATATGCTTCTTGAGGAGTTGCGAAAAGAAAAGGAAGTTCAAATACTCCGATATCTTCCACAAAATTTACGATAGGACCGTTAGTTACAATAGCCATATCAATTGTACCCATCTGCATTCCTTCGAGAAGTGTTCTTTCATCTCCAAGAGTTGCATTAGGATAAAGCTCTATATTGATTTTTCCATCGCTTCTCTGTTCCACAAGTTCTTCAAACTTCATAGCTGCTATATGGAAACCGTCTTTTTCATTAACTACATGAGCAAGTTTGATTGTCTGCTCTTTGATTGCGTCATCCTTTGATGTTGAATTATTGGACTCTGCAGCTTTTTTACTGCATCCAATAAGCAGAAATGATACAACGATAATTGTAAAAATAATGATCTTACCTGATTTTTTCGGCTCCTGTAAGTTTCAAGTGGGTAGATAGTTTTGACTTTGCGGCCTGT
>NBMC01000014.1 GCA_002084805.1 Spirochaetaceae bacterium 4572_59
AAAAAAGGCTAACTACTTGCATTGCAAATAATTAGCCTTTTAAAATTGTGCCGGTGACCGGACTTGAACCGGTACGGGCCTAAGCCCACGAGATTTTAAGTCTCGGGTGTCTACCAATTCCACCACACCGGCGACACACGCTGGTATACTATATTTCTTTACTTTATTGGTCAATCCATTTTGTTTAAAAAGCCTTATTTCCTACATAATATAAGAAATATTTCTATCACTTTCTGATGAACAATTATATTGTCATACAAAGTATTTTACTTCCCTTGACAGCCCTTAAGCAGATGCCTATATTAAAATAACATAAAAATTTTAATCGATTTACTTTCGAAGGAGTAAATAATGACAAGCTATAAAGAACTTGGTTTATCAAATACAACAGAAATGTTTAAAAAGGCTGTTGCGGGCGGTTATGCAATCCCGGCTTACAACTTCAACAACATGGAACAGATGCAGGCAATTATTCAGGCTTGTGTTGAAACAAAGTCTCCAGTAATTCTGCAGGTTTCCTCTGGTGCAAGAAACTACGCTAATGGAACTCTTCTGAGAAATATGGCAAAAGGTGCTGTAGAATATGCAAAAGAGCTTGGATACGAAATTCCTATCTCACTTCACCTTGATCACGGTGATACTTTTGAACTGTGTAAAGATTGTATTGACAACGGTTTTTCTTCAGTAATGATTGATGGTTCTAGCCATTCCTACGAAGATAATGTTGCTCTTACAAAAAGAGTTGTAGAGTATGCTCACAAATTCGACGTAACTGTTGAAGGCGAACTGGGAGTTTTAGCTGGTGTTGAAGATGATGTTGTTTCAGAAACTTCTACCTATACCAGACCCGAAGAAGTTGAAGATTTCGTAGGAAAAACCGGTGTTGATTCACTGGCTATTTCTATCGGGACTTCTCACGGAGCTAACAAGTTTACCCCCGCTCAGTGTACTAGAAACGCTGAAGGTATCCTTATTCCCCCTCCCCTTCGTTTCGACATCCTGGAAGAAATTGAAAAAAGAATCCCCGGTTTTCCCATCGTTCTTCACGGATCTTCTTCTGTTCCCCAGGATCAGGTTGCTATCATCAATGCAAATGGTGGTAAAATGAAAGATTCTGTAGGTATCCCCGAAGAACAGCTGAGAACTGCTGCTAAATCAGCCGTATGTAAAATTAACATCGATTCTGATGGTCGTATTGCGATGACTGCTGCTATCAGAAAAGTAATGGTTGAGAAACCCGAAGAATTCGATCCAAGAAAATATCTTGGTCCAGCAAGAGAATCCCTGAAAGCAATTTACATGAAGAAAAACGAAAATGTTCTCGGTTCTGCCGGTAAAGCTTAATATCTTTTTTTAAAAATAAGAAAAAAAATCCCTGCAAAAATGCAGGGATTTTTTTGGGAATCAACACCGGAGGAGATGGCTTTAGCTCTAATAAATATGAAATACAAAATAAAAAAAGGGATGATAGACAGTCATTTTCATACAATGGAAATGGCTCGAAAAGATGTTGATGTCCCAGAGGTTCTTGGAAATCTTTTAGAGGGAGGTGTCAGCTATCTTCTTGATGCAGGAGTACATCTGAATGGTTTTGAATCCAGACTTGCCTATCGGGAGTTTCATCCCGGTCTTTATCTGGCCGCGGGCATTCATCCCAATGTTCCTTCCGGGGAATGGCCTGAAGCATATGATTCGATACTGCTGAAACAGGGAAAAAATCTTTATGTGAAAGGTATTGGAGAAACCGGGTTGGATTACTTCAGGGAAGGTTCAAATAAGAAGGATCAGTTTACCCTCTTAGACCTTCACTACGCCGTATCACAAAAAACAGCTAAACCTCTTATCTTCCACTGCCGTGCAGCTGAGAAAGATCTGACAGACTGGATAAAAAGCCATGATTTCCCGGATGGTGCCATACTACATTGTTTTTCAGGAAACAGGGATTTGGGTGAAACCGCCTTAGATAAAGGCTTTATGATTTCCTTTGCGGGCAATTCAACATTCAAAAATGCCCCTGAGATCAGAGAGGCCCTTCACTGGATCCCTGCAGCAAATCTTTTGATAGAAACAGACTCACCCTATCTTTCCCCTCATCCACTCAGAGGGAAAACGAACCATCCCGGTCATATAGGGTACATTTATGAAATGATTTCGGAACAAACAGGATTGGAACTGGAAGACCTGATACAAACTGTTCAATCCAATTTTAAAAAGACCTTTAAGATATAATAAGAGAGGCCTGTTTAGAACAGGCCTCTTTATCATAGAATGAGCTGACTAAAATTGCTTATCACCAAGAATCCAGAATATCATCAACATCTCTGCTGTCTTCTGCAAACAAGTCCGATACGGCTCTAAGATCATCCAGATAGATGTAGAAAGTTCCGTAAGTTTCATCCAAGTCACACAGAATATTAAACCCCTGAATTGTAATACCCATCTTGTTGTTATAATGATAGTTTCTCTGAACGATTGTCGGAGGCACGGAAACTGTTATTTTCTTCCAACCAACAAAGTTCATTTTACCCATATTAATATAGGCTGTATTTCCAAAGTGGTCGGCAATTTCCAGCTGAAGGATATGGTTTGTATTACGACCAGCTACCCATACAGAGATAGTCTTGGTAATCCCTTCAATAGGAAGAGGACGAACAGGCCTCATCGAGAAACTGCTCATGGATCTTCTATAGAAAGAAACCTTGGCACCCAAAACATTATCATCGGGTTCCTGTATTCCTGCGGCTACTTCACCTTCAAGAGCTTCTTTATCGAGAGGAGATCCTTCAAAACGACGGAGCTGTATAACACCTTCATCGGAAGCCATAATACCATACCAGAGACCTGCATCTTCAAACTTAGATACAGATATCTCCTGCAACTTCTGCTGAGCTGAATCCAGCCCTATCTGTCCAGCGTTAGGCGTTCCTGCTTCCTGAGCCACAAGTAATGCACCGGTGAAAACAGAAACAAATAATAAGCTTATTAATATTTTTTTCATCGATTTATTCTCCCTGGCCCCAAATCTCCTCAATTCTTTCAGGAGATGTCAGGTTAAATCCGTCATAATATGTTTCATGTTTATCACAAAGAACCTTCAGGTGATCCAAGTAAACATAAAAATTGTTAACATTTTCTTCAGGGTTTGTATAGATAACAATTTTTGTCAATCTCAAACCCTTGAACTCCGGCTGATATACAACAGACTGTTTGATATAGTTGGGAATATCAAGATACATATTTTTCCAACCGGAAAAATTGATACTACCCACAGCTCTCTTGTTATCTGACTGAATCAGATCAAGTCTGTATGCCAATCCCTGATAATCCAGGAAATGCATTTCGATACTGTATTTGTAACGTGATCCCCAAACCCAAAGATCAACAGTCTTAACACGTCCGGGCAGTATGATCGGCTTAGCTTCCCAACTGTCCCCTTCTCCAGCTCCGGCAATAATCTCAATTTGATTATATCCCATTCTGTCAAAACGTGAATTCATACCTAAAACCTGAAGATCTTCTGCATTCTCAGGATTAGGTCCAAAAAGGTCATCCGGCCATTCTCCGGGAACATACTGCATACGAGGGTAACCTTCTGTAGAGAACTTACTACCCATAATTTGCCATACAATTGGTTCACCATCCTCATGAACAGCAGACCCTGCACCATCAAATGTATCAACAACATACGATTCAAGCTTAAGAGTTTTCTCATCAGCGAATAAAAATCCGGTACTGAGAAGAACTAGTAATAACAAGCCTGATAGAAACAGGCAGCCATGTCTCATTATAAACTCCTTATTATTTAAACAAAGAAAACAAAAATATTTTTATTCAAAATGAATTATATTTCTCCACGTATTTCATGTCAAACCTTTTTTAAGTTTTATAAAGTTTAAACAAGAGAGTAACGGATTAATATTGAAAAATCATCTCTTAATAAATAAGGTATTCACTGTTACTGTTTGTGTTACAGATTCTGTAGCACACAAATCAGCAGCAGCCGATAGAATACCCATAAAATCCCGTACTATTAAATATTGTATATTTTTCGGAAGAAAATCATGGTCAGCTGACATTAAAATTCCAACAATATTCTCTTCTACAGGCCATGTTTTCAGAACTTCACCAAGCGCTGGTTCCGCTGCAGCGAATAGGCACCACTTCCCGTTTCTAAAATCAAAACGCTTATAAAAACTGTTTATCTTCCCTTCGCTATCAGAGATATCCTGTTCAAGAATCAGTATATTGTTTGTCAGGATTCCATCTTCATCACCCCATCCTTCAAGAAGGGCCTGATAGTTCTCTTCAAAATCACCGTCCCCCTTCCACAGGAGAACAACAGGCAGCCGCTCTTCATCAAGCCATTGGCTTTTCAACATCGCTCCAGCATCAAAAAAAGCTTTTTTATTTGCAGAAATGATCTGATTATAATCCGAATTGGATAATTTAACGAAACCGCCCATTATCACCGTTTGAATGCTGGCATCCGCTTTTTGAAGATAGCTTGCAAAAGGAGTTGTCAGGATTAGCGATTTATATTCTTTCTTTGCCGTTTGATCCTGAATCCATAAAGGGAAATCCTGTAAAGGATCCTGATATGTTACAAAATCCGGCCGGATTCCACCTCTTATCACGTTAAGATAATTTTTTACATTGTAAAAAGTTGAAGATCCGGCAGAAAAGTCATTCCAAAAAGAATCTGTAACAATCAGAACAGATTCAGAACCGCATGAAACAAACAAAAAAAATGATAAAATCAGAAAAAGAGGCTTCATGCTCAGCAAACTGTTGTCCAATTAAAACTCTGCCCCTTGTATTTCAGAATAAGAAAATAATAATGATAGCAATAGAACAGGAATAAAAAGAACAATCCCGATAGTAAGCTTATTCAGAAGAAAAAGCAGAGGAAAAATGTTCAATACCAGAGGTAAAAGAGCAATCCCCGTCAGAAGGAAATATCTCATCTTCCCAAAGGCAGATAAAAACCTATTGATTAGTAAAGAGGCCGTAAGAAGTGTAACAATCCTTAATAATGGCAACATTAAAAGATCGTATGAGGAATAAGTACTGGTAGTTAAAAAATCAACCACGGCCAGCAGGAAAAAATATCCGCAGAATATGGCAGCAATTTCTCTAATATACAGGGACCCGTCATTTTTTCTCCGGTAAAGAAATAGGATCAACAGAATTATAGGATAATAGAGGAAGCCCTCTTTATTTAAGAATGTATAGAAAAACAGTTCTATAGGCTTCCAGGTTAAAGCAAAATATATATCCATGGCCCAGTAAAGAAGCTGTATGGGAACAGCAATAACAAAACCCAGTATAAAAGGAATTATTATGTCCCTTCTCCCGACATCCTGATTGTCAAACAAATTTTGAACGGCCCAATAAAACAGAGGCATAATGCTAATAAAAAAAATATTCATATAAGAAACATTATTATCATGATTTATCAGTTTGATCAACAATCATACCCTCTATGGACACGATTCGGGATATCAGCTATATTCCCATGCGATTGTTTAAAAAGTGAAACAGCTTGCCCTTTGACTCTTAAGGCCTGACATGTTATATTTTTTAAAAATTTGTTAGTAAGGATACTATTCAAAACTGAGTAGATCCTAAGGAGTAGAGTTGGCTGTTAAAGATTTGCGGATAAATGAACAGATCCGGGTACGTGAAGTTAGACTTATTGATGAAGAAGGGAATCAGAAAGGCATTGTCCAAACCCGAGACGCTTTGGATATGGCGAAAGAAGCCGGTGTAGACCTCGTAGAAGTAGCACCCCAGTCCAAACCACCTGTCTGCAAAATACTTAACTATGGTAAATACAAGTTTGAATTGGACAAGAAAAACAGAGAACAGAAAAAGAAACAAAAACTTGTTAAACTGAAAGAAGTCAGAATGCAACCCAAGATTGAAAAACACGATCTTGCCTTCAAAACAAAGCATGTTCAGGAGTTTCTGGATGCTGGAAATAAAGTTAAAGTTACAATTCGATTCCGGGGACGTGAAATGGCACATACCGAGTTGGGACGAGTTGTTCTTGATAAATTAATTGAACTGCTGGAAGTGGGATCATTCAGCATTGATAACAACCCCCGTATGGAAGGGCGGTTTATGTCGATGCTTTTGAGCCCGAAAGCAAAAAAATAGTAGAGGGATTCATATGCCGAAAATGAAGACACGTAAAAGTGCAGCAAAACGGTTTAAGATGACTGGAACAGGTAAAGCCAAGTATAAAAAACAGGCAACCCGTCACATCTTAACAAAAAAGTCTGCCAAGAGAAAACGGAAACTCAGACATCCTGATGTTGTCAGTAAAACTGAGATTCCAAGATTGAAAGTTTTATTACCCTACGGTTAAGGAAGGATTAAGTTATGCCCAGAGCGGTTGACGGAAAGAAAAGAAAAGAACACAGGAAGAAAATCCTGAAACAAGCAAAAGGTTATTGGGGAAGTCGTAGTAAACTTCACCGTGTAGCCAAAGACGCTATTACAAAAGCAGGTCAGTATGCTTACCGAGACAGAAAAGTCCGGAAAAGAGATTTCAGACAGTTGTGGATCGCAAGAATCTCAGCAGCCTGTAGAGAACAGGGCTTGTCCTATTCCAGATTTATCAATGGTCTGAATATTGCAGGTATAGAAATTAACAGAAAATCTTTGTCCAACATGGCAATTGAAGATCCCAAAGGGTTTTCCGCTCTTGTTGAAAAAGCAAAATCATCCTTAGGAGCGTAATATTTAATGATTACTTTTGATCAAGTTCAATTACTGGAAAAAAAAGTCAGCGACGCAGTTCAATTAATAAAAAAGCTGAAATCTGAAAATAAAGATCTTCAAGTTGAGACAACCCTTCTTAATGAGAGGGTTTCTGAGCTTGAGAACGATAAAACCAGTTTTGCCAGTGAACAGGCTGTGATCGAAAAGGGAATTATTGATGCTCTGAGTCAGTTCGACGAACTTGACGAGGATACTGAAAAAGAGGAAGAAAGTTCAGAAACTTCTGAAGTGATTTCCGCCAGTGAAGAAACTGAAATTGCACCGCCTGCCGAGACTAAATCTGAAGAAGAGATAGTAAAAGTAGAAGACTCCCCCGTTGTCGTAGAATCGGCTGCGGAAAAAGTGGAAGAATCTGCAGAAGCGGACGAAAGTGAAGTATCAGGCAATCAATCGGAACAGCTGGAAATGAGTACGGAAGATTCTCAGGAATCTGATAAAGAAGAAACTATTGAAGTTAAAATTCAAGTTTCTGAGAACGATGATGAATCATTAAGCACTTTTTCAGAAAAACCGGTTCAGGAAGAAAAAGAATCAGGATATCCACATAACCTGGAAATTTTCTAATGGACAAGGATGACCTGCTGAAAGTTAATATACTGGGAATCAATCTGACGCTGAAAACAGCTGATGATCCCACTCAATTGAAGCAGGTTATCTGGTTTTTAAATAAAAAAATTGAAGAAACCAGAGAAAAACACAAATCTGTAGACCAGTTGAAACTATCAATTTTATCCAGTATTTACATTGTGGATGAACTTATCAATCTGAAAAACAATCAATTCCGGAACCGGGGTAACGAAACAGAAGATATTGAAACATTAGATATACAGGAAGAAATTGATCGGGCTTTTCAACGGGTCATACAGGTATTGGATGACATGGTTAATGTATAAATAATAGCCTGCGGTGTTCGCGTTTTAGGGAATTTTCTCTTGCGACAAGTCGAATCCATGGGATTCCTAAATGCTTTGAACTGAATTGCTATCCCTAGAGGAAAAACAGGATGTTCTGGAACGGAATCCCACTTGAACAGTTTGAGTTCAAGAGGATGAACTCCCGAAGCGGCATTGCGGGTTTTATAATTTTTCTTACGAACTGATTGACGCCCTTCCAAATAACAAGTAAAATTCCCTAATATTATGGCAATAGTAACAAAGCAGCTTATATCCCAGCTATACGAAAAATATAAGAGCATTGACGTTTCATTTAATAAAGACGTGGTGAAAACTACTGGTCTGCAGCCAAAAAAGGTTTATTTAAAATTCAAAGATAGGCAGCGTCCCTGCGTTCTCTATAGTTGCAGTTTTGAATCAGCTCGTATCATAGTGGCATTAACGGACACGCTAGTACAGAGGCTTCAGGATAACGAGACAAATCTGTCCCTTCGTTTTAGCTTTCTGAGGGATGAAACGCCTAAACCCATAGAACATAATTTTTTTATACAATCAAGACTGATTTCCCATAGCATATTATCCGAGGATCAGCCAAATCTCTATATACTTACCCTGAGCTACTCTACCCGTCCACCGGACGATCTGATTGAAACCCTCGGTTTTCTTCTTGAAGCAAATGTAAATGCTACAAAAAGAAAAGAAGAGCGTATTCTAATTACAGTGGATAGTATGAAAACTCTCCGGCTGGGATCAAAAAACTGCATTCTGTGCATAGACAGCATCCCCCGAAAAGGAATTTTGCGGGATTTATCTTTTTCAGGATGCAAAATCATCATACAAGGGAACGCTAAATTCCTTATCAACAAAACTGTTTTTGTTAAAATGATTAGTGACAAAGGTGAAAGTTTTCAGATAAAAGGAAAGATTCTCCGTTTTGAAGAAGTTCAGGGACGGAGAGATTTAGCCGTGATCGCACTGTATTTTGCATTGGAAGATCTATCGCTTTCCTATAAGATGATGATTAATAACTATCTTTTTAACAGATAAAAATAATTTTAAAATCGGAGAAATATGAACTCTAATAAAAATCCTTTGGATTCAATAATATTTATTTCCATACCTGAAAACTTAGCTTCTATCTCGGAAGAAATAAAACTTGATACTGGTATTCTTCTGCCTGTTGAAATTCCTGCAGACATCCCCCCTGCCGATTGGCAGATGGAGAATTTAAACTGGGAAATGATAATTTCTGGTATGTTGAAAATTCTAACCTACAATGTCAGTCATGAGCATTCTCAGTACTACAGAGATTTCATTCTGAGAGTGAAACCTCAAATCATTCAGGAGTTGACACAATCAGCTATTTTTAAATCTCAATCTCAAGATTTTGAACTTTCTGAAGAAATTTTCAAGGCATTGATAGGACTACAGCCCAGGGAATTAAGACACAAGCTTAATCTGGCCATCCTTTTTGAAAATCAGGCGACCAGTCTTAGTGCCCGTAAAAAAGTAACTGAAGCTTGCCATATGAATGATCTAGCTGAGGAATTATACGCACAGCTTATAGAACAGGGTGATGATTTAGCTGATATATACTTTAACGCCGCCTGGTTCTTCTACAGCAAGCATGATCTTCTCAAAACCTCAGAGCTGATGACATCCTACCTACACTATGGAACGGACGAAGTTAAGATAATTGAAGCCAAAAAGCTTATTGAAGAAGCTGACAGCCTGAAAAATCAGGACAATCAGTATTCGGAAGCTTTTATGCTGATCTCTAAGGATCAAAACGAAGCTGGCCTTATTATTATAGACGATTTTCTTAAAGAAAATAATTCTGTCTGGAATGCCTGGTTTCTCAAAGGCTGGGCTCTGCGAAAACTGGAGCGATACAAGGATGCACTACAAGCCTTTGAACAAGCAATCATGATAAACCCGACAGAGGTAGAAGTTTTAAATGAGATATCTATCTGCTATCTGGAGCTTAAGAACTACGAAGAAGCCCAGAACAGGCTGATGAAAGCCTTTGAACTGGATCCCGAAAATATCAAGGTCATTTCCAATATGGGGATACTGGCACTTAAGCAGAATCGCAGTGATGAAGCTCTTGGTTTTTTCCACACGGTTTTAGAACTGGAACCGAAAGACCCCATTGCCACAGAGTATATAAATTATTTAAAAAAAGCTGATTAGGCCTTAAGTTGATTATATCCATTCCGATTACTCGGACTTTTTAAAAAAAACTTTATATTTTTTTTCAAGTTTATTAGAACTCCATGACGATAGAATTCTTATAGGGGAATAAAACCCTGTGGGCAAGGATGCCCGAATTCAATATTCATGGAGGAATATATGATAATTAATCACAACCTTAGTGCAATGACATCCCAGAGAAATTTGGGTATCAACAATGCAGGTTCTGCTCAGAACATGGCTAAGCTGTCTTCCGGTATGCGGATCAACAGAGCCGGTGATGATGCATCCGGTCTGGCTGTATCAGAAAAAATGAGATCTCAGATTAGAGGTTTAAACCAGGCTTCCAGAAATGCGGCTGATGGTGTCTCCTTTATTCAGACAACTGAAGGTTATCTTCAGGAATCTACTGATATCATTCAGAGAGTCCGTGAACTGGCCGTTCAGTCTTCCAACGGTATCTATACCTCAGAAGACAGAATGCAGATCCAGGTTGAGGTTTCTCAGCTTGTAGATGAACTGGACAGAGTTGCGTCTCACGCTCAATTCAATGGGATGAACATGCTGACAGGACGCTTTGCAGCCGACACCGGTTTCAATACTGTAACAGCTTCCATGTGGTTCCACATTGGTGCCAACATGGATCAGAGAGAACAGGTTAATATTGGAACAATGACAGCAGAAGCTCTTGGACTGAGACAGATCGGTTCCGGAGAAATTATGTCAATCTCCACACCTGAACAGTCTAATAGAAACATTGGTGTTCTTGATGAAGCTTTGAAAACTGTTAACAAACAGAGAGCGGATCTTGGTGCTTATCAGAATAGACTTGAAATGGCGATCAAAGGCATTGACGTTGGTGCTGAGAACCTGCAGGCGTCTGAATCAAGAATCAGGGACCTGGATATGGCAAAAGAATCTGTTGATTTCACCAAAAACCAGATCCTGAGTCAGGCTAGTAATGCAATGCTTGCACAGGCAAACCAGAGAACACAATCTGTCTTGCAACTTCTCCAATAGCATAATATAATGTTAAGTGATGTTCTTTAATGGAAATCTATTAAAGAACATCAGTGGAGAATATGTTCTTTGACATAACCTTCCTATGTTTGCACAGGGCAGGGAGATGATTCGATTTTTCGAAATCGGGGAATCTCCCTGTTCAGCTGTTCACAGGTTAAGCGGCGCGATAATGCTTACCAATGGTCAGGTGCATACAGGTTTTAGGCATGGATGCCAAAAAACTTCGCATGGAGGGTGATATGATAATAAATCACAACATGAGTGCCATTAATTCGAATAGGCAACTCGGCGTTTCACAGGCTCAGACTACAAATAATATGGAAAAATTGTCTTCTGGTTTGAGAATTAATAAAGCAGCAGATGATGCTTCTGGATTGGCAGTATCTGAAAAGATGAGATCTCAGATTAGAGGTCTTAATCAGGCAGAGAAAAATATTCAGAATGGAGTGTCCTTCATACAGACGACCGAGGGTTATCTGCAGGAAACACAGGATATTCTACATCGTGTTAGAGAATTGTCCGTACAATCTTCGAATGGTATTTATACTTCAGAAGACAGGATGCAGATTCAGGTTGAAGTTTCACAACTTGTTGATGAAATGAACAGGATTGCATCTCACGCACAGTTCAACGGTATGAATCTTCTTACCGGCCGTTTTGCTGAAAACTCTGTAACTGGTGATACAATGGCGCTTCAGGTAGGTGCTAATATGGATCAGAAAGAAACGATCTTTATTGGTACAATGACTGCTGAAGCTCTTGGTCTCCAGAACGAACAGGGTGGTGGTGGAATTGTTACCCTTTCTTCTGTTGAAGAAGCCAACAGGACTATTGGTATTATTGATGAAGCTCTTAAAAATGTTAACAAACAGAGAGCGGATCTCGGTGCTTACCAGAACAGATTTGAAATGGCAGCCAAAGGGATTGCTATTGCATCTGAAAATATGCAGGCAGCTGAATCAAGGATTCGTGATGTAGATATGGCTACTGAAGTCGTAGATTATACCAAGAATCAGATATTGAATCAGGCCGGTTCTTCAATGTTAGCTCAGGCTAATGTAAGAACTCAGTCAGTTCTGCAGCTTCTTGGCTAATAACTAGGGTAATAGTAAAATTGGAAAAGAGATTTCTGGACGTTATCTTTTTTTTCTTATAGTCGAGGGGGGAGTGCGCGCCCTTCCCCTCCTCTATTTACAGGGAGGTCTAGTTGAATATTGAAAACATATCCACTTCAGGACCGGTCAATACTAACAGCAGCAGACAACAAGCAACAAAAGTGAAACAACAGGTAAAATTGCAGCAGAAAAAAGTAAAAGTTGCCCATCCTGATTTACATGAAACTAAAAGAATACTTGATGAATTTACGACGGGTACTAGGTTCAGTTACTCAGTTAATGAAAAAATCGATAGCTTTGTTGTTAAAATTATCGATAAAGATACCGATAAGGTTGTTAAGGAAATTCCCTCAAGGGAGTTACAAAATGTGCATGAAAACCTTAGAGAAGCAATCGGTATATTCATTGATAAAATGGCATAATATAATGGCGGGATGCTATGGCTGACATCAGCATCCCTGGTTTAAACAGCAAATACAATACAGAAACTCTCATTAAAGGCTTGGTGGATGTAGAAAAGGTTAAGATGACTCAAATGGAGAATTCCATTAAGGATCTTGAAGATGATAAAAAGATCTGGCAGGAATTTAACAGAAAAATCAGCACTTTGCGGACATCCACAAAGAAACTATACGGTTTCGAGAACCCCTTTAATGATAAGACAGTAGAATCCTCAAATGAACGTATACTAACAGCAAGCGCCACACGGGAAGCCACACAACAGGACCTGAAGTTTACAGTTATAAAAACTGCCGGTGCAGACCGTTTTATATCACCAGCTCTTGATGATGATCTTCGTGTTCCTCAGGGTACATATTCATTTTCTGTAGCTGAAGAAGAATTTTCTCTTCGTTACAGAGGCGGTCGACTTTCTGACTTTGCTGAGAGAGTGGAAAAGAAGTCAAATGGTTTACTGAATATTACAGTTGTAAAAGATACCTCCTCAACACAGGTTATTCTCTTTGAATCGCAAAAGACCGGGATCGAAAACAAACTTGTTTTTAAGGATGACGCTCTCACATGGGCCCTTGAAAATAATCTGTTGAAGGAATCCGAAACAGAAAGCAACTCCATACAGTTCGATAAAATCATAAAGGAAGATCTGCTTACTGACAAAACTGTTTCACTCAGTGGTGAAAATACTCTTATTCTGTCGGCAGGAGCATCTATCGATATCCCTCTGAATGGAGAGATCTCCTATGAAACAGGGATGTTCCTCGAATATGATATTACGGTGAATGAGCTTGATCCGGAAAGCATGACCCCCACCCCGCCACCCCTGCCTGTACTGCCGGATACACCCGATGCTATTTTCAGAGGGGTTAAGGTTGAAAGTTTTGACAGTTCGGCCAGCCCTCCCCCATGGAATGCTCCCCCCCCTCCTCCGCTGATAGAAGATAATCTTATAGGGACGTTTAGCAGCGAAGATGGTATCAGCAATTTACCTCAAATTCAGGAGGGCAGCTATACTGAAAATGTTCGTTTTCCCTTAAGCGGTTCATCCCAAACCCTAAAGGAACTATCTTTTAATAATAGAAATACTTATAAGGAAATTCAGATCAGTAATATCAAAATTACTGATCCCCGAACTGATGATGCTTATATACCCGTGAATGCTCTTTCATTGGCTCAGAATGCGGTACTCGAGTTCAGCGGGATACGGATTGAAAGAGAGACTAATGATATAGATGATCTAATACCAGGCATAACTCTCGAGCTAAAAAGAGCTGACCCCGATGAGGAAGTAGAACTTTCCATAAAACCTGACATTGAAAAAGCAAAGGAAGAAATAATTAAATTCGTTTACAATTATAACCAGACCATGACACAAATGCTTATATTGTCATCTGATAATTCCGATATTATTAACGAGATTGAATATTTTTCAGATGATGAAAGAGAAAAGGCTTTTGAACAGCTTGGAGCCTTTAGGGGAGATATCACAATGATGCAGATGAAAAACCGCCTGCAGAGGGTCAGTTCTTCCCCCTACCCCACATCACTGGAAAGGGATCTGTCTATGCTGACACAGATAGGTATTTCTACGAATGCCAGTGGTGGTAGTGGAGGCGGCGTTAACAGCAGCAAGCTGAGAGGTTATCTGGAAATTAACGAGGATCTTCTGGATAAATCCCTGACAAAAATGAGTCCGGCCATTAAGGAACTGTTTGGTATGGATACTGACGGAGACCTTGTTATTGATAGTGGTGTTGGCTATGAATTGGACCGCTTTTTAAATCCCTATGTTCGGACTGGTGGAATTTTACCAAATAAGGTTACATTAATTGACAATAGAATAGATGATACGAACGAAGATATAGATGATTACAAGGAGTATCTGGAGGATTATGAACAGACCCTGAAAAGAAAATATGGAACCATGGAAAGCATGCTGAATCAACTAGAGCAAAGTTCCAGTTCCATAGATAGTTTCGGCAATTCCCAGAAGAACCAGTAAAGGAGTAATTTCTTGAAAATTTACATAAACCAGGATGAACTTGATTTTTCCTTTGAGAATGAGAAAACACTTGGTGATATTTATAAATCCATAGAACAGTGGATGGCTCCTCAGGGATTTTCAATTTCTGAAGTCATTATTAATAACAAAGAGGTATTTCTGAATAAAAAAGAGGACTGGTATGATAAACCTTTTACCGGATCTGAAGAGATTCGGATTATGGCTCTCAGCTTCCTGGAATTAAAGGCTGATAATATTAAAACTCTTCTTAGTTATACGGGGATGGTTCAGAAAGCACTCAAAGAAGGAAATCTGACCGTTCTGAATGAACTGCTTGAAGAATATTCTTACATAAAAGATAGTTATAAACTTCTATTGGATGATTCCGGCAATGCCATAAAAAATCATATGGATATGCTTCTGGAAACAAACAGTTTTATACCAGAGGGAGAAAGAAGCGAGCAGAATGTTATCTCTGTTCTGGAAGGATTCATAATGCTGGAGGCTGTTATTCAGGGACGTCTTGATGAAATTACCACCCCTTTTAAGGCTGGGAAAGATACCTACGATTCCATTCAGACAATGTTACCTCAGATGGAAGAGGTTTCACTGATGCTTCAGACCGGAAAAGATAAAGATGCCATGGAAATTATTATTCGCTTCTCCGAACTCTTTCAGAAGCTACTGCGTATTTACACGAATATTCCAGAAGAAAAAATTTCTGAACACAGAGATGAAATTAAGAAGTTTATCTCTGAAATGTCTGGAATCTTAAATGAACTGGCTGAAGCTTTTTCTACTGAAGATTCTGTACTGATGGGAGATCTTATGGAATATGAGATCATGCCCAGAATGGAGAAATTTCCACGATTCTTTGAAACTTTTGTCAATAAAGGTGATTAAAATGCCCTTGATGATGTTATTGCAATCCAGATTTCAAGGCCAACTCTTTACCCCTTCTGATCCCAAACAGAATCTTATATTTCTGGGAATCATGTTTGGGATGATGGTTCTTTTAATAGTCGGAAATAAACTGAGCGGTCAGGGAAACGAAAAATCCAAAAGGTACAGCAAGAGAGCATTCAGAAAAGAAGCGTCTCGTATCGGTTTAAACAAGAGACAGACCTTGCTGCTTGAAAGCCTGATTAAGACTTACCACGTTGCGAAACCATTTGCCCTTTTAAGCAATACCAGAACCCTTAATAACACATTAGGTCAGGCTTTAAGAGACATTAGTCATATGGAAGCACCTCCCTCTGTTGTGGAAGAACGAAAATTGGATATTTACAGAATAAAACAACGGATTGAACGTGTTTTTGCAGAATCCAATCAATTGTCTGATACAAAAAGACTTAAATTGAGTCAGCAGGTTACATTCAAAATGCCCAACGGTAACAGGTATTCCTCTGTCATAACTGCCGTTTTAAAAGAATTCTACTGTGCCAGAATACCTCTGAATAAAAATGGTACGGAAATTCGCTGGAAAAAAGGATCCCGTGTAGAAGTTCTGCTATGGGGGTCAGATGGTGAGGAGTATACTTTTACCACAAAAGTGCTGGGATATAACTCTGTAAAAGGGATTACCAGTATTTTTCTACAGCACTCCAATAAAATCTCTCGATCCTATCAAAGACGGTTCAGAAGAAAATCTATCAAGCGTCCCTGTTATTTCTTCCCTATACAGATCAGAATTACCGGTAGGGGTAAAAGAGAAAAAAAAGAGGCTATTGTTTTAAAAACCAAGGGCCGTATGGGGACCATTATTGATCTATCAGCAGGTGGTTGTGCCATACAGACAAGCAAACCCTTTAATAAGGGGGAGTTAATTAAACTGACTTTTGAGCCTACAAAGGGGAATCCCGTTGTTACTTATGGTAAGATTGTAGACTCAAGAGTTCAAAGCCGTATTTATACATCCGTACATATTATGTTTACAAGAGCATCAAGCAAGAACTTGAATCGAATTAATGAATACGTTTATGATTTTGAATAAATTACGTTAACGAATATACAGGGAAGCGATGAAACTACTGACCATAGAAAAATTATTAAAAAAAGACACTCTTATTTATTATCGTAATCAATATGAAGGAACTGCTCTGTTTTCACTGCTGGGGGAGAAACAGGTTTATGTAAAGTTCAGATCCTCAGTCGAAATAAAACCCACCGGGGAAAGAGATGTTAGCGTTGAACTTCTGGAATCAATAGACTATCCTCTAATTCCCATTCTACAATCGATTAAGAGCGCGATGAGAGAAATTGATCAAAAAGGATAGTTTCGTTGTTAAAATTTCTAAGTAATAGTTTTGAAGATACAATTCATATTGGAAAACAGATAGGTAAGGTTTTAAGACCCGGAGATATTGTATGTCTTGAGGGTGATCTTGGTGCAGGGAAAACAGCTTTATCCAAAGGGGTTGCGATCTCATTGGAAATAAGTGATGAAGTAACCAGTCCTACCTACACACTCATATCTGAATATCAGGGAATCTGTCCCCTTTACCATATGGATTTATACAGAATAGACAGTATTGAAGAGTTTGAGATGCTAGGTGCTGAAGAGCTTCTTTTTGGAAAAGGAATATCCTTGATAGAATGGAGTGAACGGATTGAAGACTATCTGCCCGAAGATAAGAAAATTATAAAAATCACCATACTCCCCGATGGAAGCAGGCAGATTGAACTGAAAGGAATCACTCTATGAAAAATGTACTAGCCATTGACTGCGCTACTCAGCTGCTGAGTATTTGTCTTAAATCTGAAGATAATTATTATGAAGCCACTCTGGACTGCGGTCTTAAACATTCAGAAAATCTGTTAAAAACGGTTGAGATGTTAATCAATACTGCAGGAATTGAAAAAAAAGAACTGGAATTATTAATTTGTTCTGAAGGTCCGGGATCTTTTACAGGTCTCCGTATTGCCATGTCAACAATCAAAGGTATGGCTACAGGACTGAACATTCCCTATACATATATCCCTACTCTGGATTACCTTTCCTGGGGATATGATTATTTTGAGGGCGCCGTAGTCCCTGTCATAGACGCTAAGAAGAAGTGCTTTTACTGTGCTGTTTACGAAAAAGGAAAAAAACTATCAAAAGATATGGATATAACAGAGGATAATCTGTTTACTTTCTTGAAATCATATAAAAAAGTATTGTTTACAGGTCCTGATTGTATGAAAATTAAGGAAGATTTCAGAAGTGGAATCTATAAAGATTTAAATTATTTTTCCGGTAAATCCCGACAATTATTGATGTTGGGACTTGAAGAATATAAGCAATCCGGAGCGAAACCAATCGGCACCGGCCCTGTATATTTAAGAAAGAGTGAAGCGGAAATAGCAATGTTCGGGGAGTAATATGCAGGATAATGAGTTTGAGCTTCTTGAAGAATTAGAGCTTATTTCAGATGAAGATTTTAAAGATATAAAACATCCTTCCATTTTACCTCTTTTTGCCCACAAGAATTCTGGGGAAAGCATTGATATTCTTAAGAATGATGCTGTCCGTATTTGGATAAACCGGAATAAAAACAGTATTATCCCAAGCTGCCTGATCGACCGGTATTTGAATATCTGTTGGACCAACCTGGAATTTCTTAAATCTCTTATATACAAGGACAGCCCGGTTAATCATAATCTGGTTGATCTTTATGAATCAGAAATTGGAATAGATCTTCTTCAGGAATTAAGATCATTTCTTGAGAATGAATCGACATCATACTCCTGGAGGGGAAGAGTTTTTCCTGCCCGGAACAGAGAAACAAACACTTTTTTGAAAGTATTTATCAAACCTGCGGTTTATGATCAGAATGATATTCCCACAGCATATGCCTGTTGCTGGGATATAATTACCAGTGAATTCAAAAAAGTGCTTCAAAATACATTTTCCAGCCTCCTCGAAGCTTCCAAACTGAAAGATAATGATACAGGGACACATATTAAACGGGTAAACAGGTATTCCAAACTCCTCAGTGAGAAACTTAAGGGGAAAATTGCCTTTCCCGAGGTAAATGATTCTTTTATCGAGGATATTGGTTTCCTGGCGGCCATGCATGATGTTGGCAAAATTGGAACACCCGATGATATTCTGAATAAGGGGGGGCCACTGGACGATTGGGAAAGGGAGATTATGAATGAACATACCAAGAATGGTGCTTATATTCTCAGTACATATCCTAATCCCATGGCCACCGATATAGCTCTCAACCATCATGAACAATGGGATGGAAATGGCTATCCCTATGGTAAATTTGAAGAGATGATCCCCTTATCCGCCAGAATTGTAGCCATAGCGGATGTTTATGATGCACTCAGATCAGTCAGAAGTTATAAAAAGTCTTTCTCCCATGATATAGCAAGAAATATAATTGCAGAGGGGAGAGGAAAACAATTTGATCCTAATCTGGTGGATGAGTTTTTACTGATTGAGAATGAGTTTGCCGCTATCTTCGATGATATGAATGATTAATCTTTCTTCTTCATCAAATCAGGGAGAGAAAAGTTCTCCGGAATTGACGAAACATTGGCAGCAGCTCTATTTTCTTCCTGTATAGCCTCATAAACTTCCTGTCGAAATACTTTAACATCGTTGGGGGCATTTATTCCGATTTTTACCTGATCCCCTTTGATATCTACCACAGAGATAGTGATATTATCTCCGATTACAATGGTTTCGTCTTTTTTACGGGATAATATTAACATACATTATCCTTTTTAACTGCAAGTTCTTCAGCAATATTATGGCGGGTTTTCCATCTGGAATCCAGGGATATGCACTGTTTCCCACTTCTCAGATTACGATTTATAATAACCGGCCCCTGTAAATTGGCCGTCATTGTCTGATCATCGTCATGAAAAGTGACTATACTGAAAACCAGACAGTTCTCATCCGATTCTGATTCCAGTTTCAGAGCGATTAGTTCTGATTTCATGACTGCCGGTTTGTATTCCGATCTGAAAACATTCGGTTTGATCAAAACAAAGGCTACCGACTCTACTTCAAGAGACTGAAGCCAGTAGAATGGTTGTTGCCGTGCGTCCATAAGAACATAATCATGTAATGTTTCAAAACCGAACAATCCCATAGGGAATTGAATAATCTGTCGTTCATCCACTTCTACTTTGCCGTAAGCTTTAGTATTTACCTGCATTATTTACCTCAAAAAATCCATGAGTTTTGTATCCAGTATTTTTGCTGCCGACTGATAGGCAGCTTTCTGCGTATATTCCAGCATTTTAAGATTTGTTATTGCCTCAGTCATGTCCAGATCAGTCATCTTAGAATTCATTGAAATCACATTCAGTCTTTCACTGTCCAGTCTGGCATAGCTATGTTCAAGACGCTCAGTTCTTGAACCAAGATCCGCCATATTGTACATAAGATTATTCAATGAGCTATCCAGTCCACCCAGGATTCTACCGCCCACGCTCTCTCCGTCTCCAGCAATCAGACTGTCTCGCAGGGATATAACCATATCAAAAAGAGATCCACCACCAACAACAACATCCTTATGCAGATTCTCAGGGGGTTTACTTCCTGATTCAGACAGTATTCCAAGTTCTTTTAGAATATTGTCTGCCGGAGCTTCATCGAGCCATATCTGATGAGGAACAGTCGTTTCCAGAGTAAGGCTGTTTGTAACGGGATCAAGATATGCCTTTACGGCCAGATCACTATCGTTTATGCGCTGTATGATGGAATGTACGTTATCACCAGTCTTGAGTCCAATTGTTTTACCGTCAATACTTATATCTGAATCTTCCGTTACTACATATTCCAATACATCACGCTGACCGTATACCTGTTGCTGTTCCGCCCAGAAAACAGAGTTTCCCGCAAAGTTCAGATCGATTCTGGAATTTTCAGAGATATCTGTCTTATTAGTAACAATATTACCACTGTAGTTAACAGAGGTAATGGCAGCACCTTCGATTCCCGGGACTCTTCCTTTCATGACAACGAAGGGATCTTCTATGGTATCATTGCCGCCGAAAAGAGCTCTTCCGTCTGCACTGCGGGCATTCCCCATAGAAACCAGCTCATGCAAGAGCTGATCCGTTTCTGCAGCCATATATCCCATATCTTCCTTGCTGTAGGTGCCGTTACTGCCCTGAACAGCCAGTTCCCGTAAACGCTGCAGAACCTGCACAGACTGATTCATGGAAGTTTCTGCCAGAGAGTATTCTCCTTTGGCATAATCAATGTTTTTTTCATAACGGTCCAGATGTGTCACATGGGACTGAAAACGTGTTGAGTGGGCGGCCGCGATAGGATCATCCCGTAAATTATTCAAACGTCTGCTACTGCCGATACTGCTCTGCATTTCATTCATACGAAAATCACGCAGACGCATCTGATACTGCATATCCGTATTAGGCATTGCCGAACTGATTCGTCTCATTTTTTACACTCCCATCCTGTTAATTATGGTATCAAGCATGGTATTTATCTCATTTACAAACCTGGCAGCGGCGTTATATCCGTGCTGGAATTTAAGCATATCCGCCATTTCTTCATCCATATTAACTCCGGAAATGGAGGACTGAAAATCCATAAGGTCTTTCATAACCAGCTGCTGGGATTCATTTGCCTGCTGGGCAACTTCCCCTTTCAGTCCAATTTCTGCTACGGAATTTGCAAAATAGTCATCAAAAGAACTCACCTGACCGACCATAACAGGTTTATGTCTCAGTGATGCCAGTTCCAGTGCGGCACTGCCGTCTCCCGGAAGAGCCTGTCTGCTATTATCTCCAAACCCTGAGGCTATGGCCGTAGGATCTGCCTGCAGTGCCGGATTAACTCTTATCCATCCGGCGGGATGAGACAGAGGGGCAACACTGTATTGAACGCCTCCCTCTCTTAATCCCAGTACGGCATCAGTCTGATTCCAGTCATAGGCATTTTCCGGACCTGATCCGCTGAGCATTCCGGTATAAGCGCTCAGAAACTGACCGGAGTCTTCAATATGGCGGATGACAAAATCGGGATCATTCATATTGTCCGCATGACTGGCTTTCATAGTGAAATGTCCATCTCTATCAATGAAAGCATTAACTTCAGCTCCGGAATTATTAATTCTGTCTACAATATCGCTAACGCGGTCAGTAGGATAATAATCAATGTTCACATTGCCAGCACTACCTGCCAGACTAATGCTTCCCTGCAGTCCTGTCTGCTGTTCAGGATCCATGGTATTGAATCCGGTCATACGGAATACATAGGAGTGATCGTATTCACCATCACCGTTCAAGTCATAGTTTCCTGCCAGGTTATTAACAAAGGGATACTCGGAAAAGAAATCTATTCCGGTCTGACCGTTTGCAGAGTAGGCATCTCTGTGTACTTCATTCACCATATCGGTGAAATTGACAGTCATCATATCCAGCTTCTGAATTTCTTCTCTAACATCACCGTCACGCAGTTCAAGGAGAGCCGCCAGTTTTCCATTACGGATATTAACAGCTTGTCCGCTTTCTTCCCAGTTGATATCGACATGGCCCTCATTCCGGGGATTAGGTTCTGTTTTTAGCAGATTCACCTGTTTTCCCTGTATAAGATGCATACCCTGAGTATGAATCAGAAACTCATCAGGATCTCTATTATCAACGGTCACATTAATATAGCCGGAAAGCTGTTCAACCATCAGGTCTCTTTTATCAAGAAGATCATTGGGATTATCACCCAGGGCTTTGGATTTGACAATTTGCTGATTCAGTTTTGAAATGTCTTTCAAAAGACCGTTTACTTCACCAACGGAAACTTTAATATCATCATTCAACATTGTCCGTGTTTCTTTTAAACGGGTATAACGACTATTTATACCATCGATAAGAGATTCACTGCGCTTCAGAACGACTTGCCGGGATGACATATCCTCCGGATGAACTGAAAGCTCTTCCCATCCGTCCCAGAACTTATCCATCAGTGTTCTGACAGAAGTATCATTGGGTTCGTTGTAAACCTGTTCTACCATCAACAGGTACTGATCTCTGGTTTTCCAGTAACCCGATTCATCCCCTTGAGAGAGGATTCTGTTTTCCAGAAGGTTATCACGGATACGCTCGACCATGGTGACTTGTACGCCCTGTCCAATCTGACCGGGTGTTTCCGCCCTGTTAAGCTGAGGCATATATATCGGATCGGTGGCGGACAGTCTGACTCGTTGTCTACTGTATCCTTCTGTTGCAGCATTGCTCATATTATGACCAATGGTCTGCAGTCCCTGAGAATGTGCCTGAAGAGCTCTTTTACCTAATTCAATTCCGCTGAATGTAGATCCCATAATCTATCCTTTCCCTATGCCCTTAAAAATGCCGGCTGAACAGCATAGGTTTTGCCCCGGCTGAAGAAGCGGCTCCACTGCGATTGTATATCTTGCCTTTCTGATCCGGCACCAGAATATCCATTACTTCTTTTAAGGCAGACGTCTGACTCTCTGTATAGCGACCTATTCCGTTTATCCGATTCTGCAATATCATGACGGAATGACGGATATCCCGTTTCAAATCATTAATCTGACGCTGTTCATTCTGAGGAAATCTGCTGAGTAGCAGTCCGAATGATGACTCTGTGGCGATTTCCATCTCATTTTTCAGAATATCAACAAACATCTCCCGTTCTTCATCAATTCTAGAGAGATCGTCTGCCAGGATTCTTAATTTCTGCAATACCTTTTCAAGATCCATCCAATTTTTTGCAACAACAAATTTATGAAGGAATTCACATTCCGAATTATACTGACGAATCATATTCAACTCATTTTGCAGTATGAGTATAAGTTTGTTGATCAATTTTTCTGCAGGCATTTAAGAAACTCCTTCATAATATTTTCGGAATTTCCTGAGAGGATCTTAGTAATTATTTTATTTTTTAAAGATTATTGAGCTGATTCGATTTTTCTCAAATCATTTAGTAGCAGTTGGTTGCCCGGTATGATATCAAGTCCTTTCTGTAAAAGAAGAGCTGCATCCTCATAGCGCCCGTTATTAATCATGGGAAAAGCAGTGTTATGTATCGTTACAGCATAGTTTTGCTCATAGACGGAAAGAAGCCTGATAAAGTCTTTCGTTTCATGAAGCCATGATTCCGACCCCTTTAAAAAAAGCAGTCCTTCAAGATAATTACTTCTCAGGGCGATCTTTTCAGCCTCATTGGCATAAAGATAGACAAGCATCTCGCTTGCTCGCTTTTCCGTAATGATTCCAGTGCTCAAAGCGTTATGAACCTGAAGAACGGAATCTTCTGAATAACCCTGCTTAATTATATGGTCCAGTTTTTTTTCTTCAATCAGAAAGGTCAGTTCCTCAATCAGGGTATCCGGCAGAAAATGCTTATATCTGATCATAACAGTTTCAGCTTTCTCTGTATTACCGCTGTTCAAAATTGTACCACAGAAATTATAGACCATCTGATAGCGTGTCTGAATCAGAAAATCTGGTAAGTCATAATCTCCCGTTGTTACAGTCTGAATAACATCAATGCCCGCCTCATACTCATGTAAACGATTATGCCAGGCCGCCAGATTCTGAACAGAATCAAAATAATCCTTTTCGGCCTGTTCTGACTGAGTCAAAGCCAGACGGTTGGCGGCCAGTTCAAGGGCTTTGTCATATCTGTTTCTCTTCTGATTTTCAACAATCCTGTTTTGCAGAATTAATCCTGCCATATCCTTATCACCCAGTTGAGATCTATCTGAATAATCTCCCGGAGGGACATATATATATCCGGTTTTATTTGTAAAATCAGAGTGAAAGTCCTTTTTTAAACCGGGATTGAATCCCCATAGATTTGTAGTTTCCACATCTATGGCTTCACTTCCATCAGAAGGCTGTAAACTACAGAAAGCATGATCGCTGGAATGAATGCCATACACCTGCAGCCCAAAAGACCTTGTAAGCAGAATATATAGAACTGCGGAGGAAACACAGTTATAGCTACCGTCATCCAAGAGTATATTCAAGCGGGTTTGCTGGTAATTATAGCTGCTTAAAATATTCTCATGCATATATTTCAAAACGATCTCACCCTCTTCTTCCGATTCGGTCTTTTTGTCCTTAACTGATTCGTTTAAATTCTGAATATGTTTTTCTAATATTTGAATATAGACAGGAATACTCTCAGAATCTGTTCCCGAGCTGATTAGAAACATTTTAATAAGCTGATCTGTGCCGAAGGGCTCGGGTATCGCTGAAAATTCAGAAAAGACAATATCCGATTGGTAGGGAATCTCCAGAGCACTGAGAACGGTCGTGCCAAAGAAAAATAAAGTAAAAATTATGCTTAGACGCATCATCCCTGATTTCATACTTTTATTATATTAAAACTTGATCTTTTAAAACAGTCTTATTATATTTGATTCATTAAAAAGTATATATAGTATCAAGGAGATATTTAAGATATGGAAAAAGATTTTGTTATTATAGGTGGCGGTATTGCCGGATTATCAGCAGCTCAGTATGGTGCCAGATCAAATATGGAAACCCTTGTAATTGAGGAAATGGCACCTGGCGGACAGGCATTGCTTATCGCAGACCTTGAAAACTATCCCGGATTTCCGGAGCCAGTTAATGGTTTTGAATTTTCCATGGATATGCATAAACAGGCTCAAAAGTTCGGAGCTGAGTTCTTAACTGCTTCTGTAAAAAGTATCAAAAAAGAAAACGGTTTATTTACAGTTGAGACATCAAAAGAAACTATCACGGCCAAAACAGTTCTTATTGCCACAGGTGCGAAACACCGCCACCTGGATGTTCCCGGTGAAGGAGAATTTTCCGGAAAAGGCGTATCCTACTGTGCAACCTGTGACGGCCCTTTTTTCAAAGGAAAAAAGATGCTTGTTGTCGGTGGAGGAGATGCAGCCTGTGATGAAGCAAACTATCTGGCAAACCTTACCGATAAAGTTGTAATGATTCACAGAAGAGACAGATTCCGTGCTCAAAAGGCAGTTGCCGATAAAGTACTGAGAAATCCCAATATTGAGGTTCGTTTCAATACGGTTGTAGCGGAGATTAAGGGAGATGAGACAAAAATGAATACAGTTTCTCTCACCCGTACTGATACGAATGAGACTATTGATGAAAAATTTGATGCCGTTTTTGTTTTTGTAGGATCCATTCCACAGACTCAGCTTGTTCCTTATCTTGATAAGGATGAAGCGGGATATATCAAGACAACAAGCCATATGGAAACTTCCGAAGAAGGAATGTATGCGGCGGGTGATGTCAGAGATACTCCTTTTAGACAGATAATTGTAGCTGCTTCCGATGGTGCAATTGCGGCACACAATGCGGCTGCTTATATTGACGACCTTAAGGGAGAAGCCTATATTTAAACCTCAATAAGAATTGAGGATATTATGTGATTAAAAAGATAGTAATACTTTCACTCCTGCTGTTCTCGGCAGGAGTGTTTTTATTTTCAGAAAATACTGATTTAAAGAATATAAGTTTCCAAAGTGATCAGGTCGAGGATGAACTGCTTTCATCACTGCTGAATGAAATGAATCATGAGGAACTACTCGGACAGGTTCTGATGCTGGGTTATATGGGTGAAGAAGCCTCTCCTGTTATTCTGGAATGGATATCCGAGCATAAAATCGGCGGCATTAAAGTATTCGGTTGGAATGCTAATAATCTATCTGTTCTGGCAGATACTATCGGAATCATGCAGAAAGCCGCCCTGGCTACACCATTGGGAATTCCCCTGATAGTAGCTACCGACCAGGAAGGCGGTTGGGTCCGGCATGTAAAGGGAGCAACATCCATTACTCCCGGCAACATGGCGATTGGAGCTTCAGGCCTCCCCTACGATGCTTATCAAACCGGCCTTTATATTGGCCGGGAGCTCAGAAGTCTCGGAATCAATATGAATTTTGCTCCCACAGTGGATGTGTATCTGAATCCCCTGGCGGATGTTGTCGGTCCCCGGGCCTTTTCGAATAATCCCGTTCAAACAGGAACCCTTGGAACAGCTTTTTTCAAGGGAATGGATGATGCGGGAGTTATCAGCACAGCAAAACATTTTCCGGGCCACGGAAATGCAGATAAAGATTCCCATGGAACTCTTCCCATCATCAACTCAGACAAAGAATTTTTAGAGTCAAATGACCTGATTCCCTATAAAATGATGATTCAGGAGGGCCTTCCAGCCATTATGGCAGGACATTTGGCTTTTCCCCATATAACTGGAAATGACATCCCAGCCACGCTCAATCCTGTTTTTCTAAGAGAGATTCTAAGAGAGGAAATGGGTTTTGAAGGACTGATCATAACCGATGATATGGTTATGCAGGGTGCCCAGAGAAACAGGACTCTCGCTCAGGCCTGTGAAGAATCTCTGCGGGCCGGCAGTGATTTGCTTCTGGTAAGCCGGACCCCCCGCGAGCACGAGAAGATATGGGACACTCTTTCAAAACTGATATATGAGGATGAGGAGTTTTACCAGATCGTTTATCAGGCAGCGGAACATGTGCTAAGAACCAAGGTACAATATTTAAAACGAGAAGATGCCGTTCCCTATATACCGGAATATAAAACTGACAGGAGCACAATTCCTGCGACGGGAAGTAAAGACTTTTTCTTCAATCAAGCCGCCCGCAGCACCACTCTTATCAGAAAAAACACAATCCCCCTTTCAGAAAACAGCTCTGTTCTTATTGCCGGCATGTTTTCGGAATTTCGTTACAAAGGGCGGGATTTCTTCCCTGATTCAAAAATTCTCCGGATCCCCTATTCTTTTGACAGCAAAGAAAAATGGGAAATAGTTGATTCGATTCTGGAGCAAGCGGATAGCTATGACTCCATTATTTTCAGTCTGTCCCGTTATCAGGATCTCCGGGTACTGAAGGAGTTGAGTTCTCTTGCAGATCAAGTGGTAATCCTTTCCTCACTGACTCCCATCTACCTCAATGATTTGCCATGGATAAGAGATGCTGTTGCCGTTTATGGAACGGGAGAAGAGTCATTTACAGCCGGATTCGCTGCCATCAGAGGAGATTTTACTCCTACAGGAAAGTTACCGATTCCCATAGACATGCCGATTCCTCTGGAAGAATAATATTAGTAATGCTATCTTTGATATAAACCAATTTCCTGGAGTCTCCTATGTCATACCGGATCCTGATGATCACGAGTGAAGCTGTGCCTTTTGCCAAGTCGGGAGGCCTGGCAGATATGGTTAGTGCCCTTTCTATTGAACTATATCAATCTGGCTCGGATGTGCGGATATTAATGCCATTATATGGTTTTATATCAAAGGAAGAATTAAAACTTATTGACCCGAATTTTGAGGTTTCCTACAAAAACTACAAAGAAAATTGTGCATTGTATGAAGGGAAGCTTCCTCTTTCAAAAATACCAGTTTATTTTCTTGATTCAGCAAAGTTTTATGAAAGGAATGGTATTTACGGTCCAACAGCATCCAGCGCCTATCCTGATAATGGTCTTCGTTACAGTCTCCTCAGCCGGGCAGCTCTTCAGCTGGGAAAGCGGATTGACTGGAATCCTCAGATCTTTCATAGCCACGACTGGCCTACAGGTCTGAATCCGGTCTATCTGAAACTTTCAGACAAAGAGACCTCTTCCTCTAAATGTGCCTCTGTTTTCACTATTCATAACCTGGGATATCAGGGACGCTTTTCCATGAGGAATACACCCTGGGCCGGTATTACACCAGAGATTGTCCATCAGTATCATTTTGAGGATCAAAACAGAATGAACTATCTGAAAGCCGGAATCGAAAACAGTGACATGATAACCACAGTCTCACCGACATATGCTTCAGAAATTCAGACTAAGGATTTTGGACACGGCCTGGATCCCATCCTTTCCAGACGGAGTAAATATCTTAAGGGGATAGTAAACGGTGTTGATTACAATGATTGGAATCCTGAAATAGATAAACATATTGTCCCCCATAATTATTCCCTTGCTGATCCTGATGGAAAAAAAGCCCTGAAGAAACAGCTGCAAAAAGAGATGGGTCTTGAAATAAGTACGTCCAAACCACTCTTTGCCATGATCTCCCGCCTTGTGGAACAGAAAGGAATAGAGGAACTATGCGGCCCCGGCAATGGGGTATTGGAAGGATTCTGCAAAAACAATGATGTTCAGCTTGTCATTCTCGGAACCGGAGAAAAATGGTGTGAAACAGAACTGAAACGGCTTGGTGAAGAGCTGGATAATCTATCTGTAACAATCAGCTATAATGACTATCTCTCCCATCTGATCGAAGCGGGAGCAGACTTTTTTATGATGCCTAGTCGTTATGAACCCTGTGGCCTGAATCAGCTTTATTCTCTGAAATATGGAACCCTCCCGATTGTCCGGCGGACCGGTGGTCTTGCAGATACGGTTCAGGCTCCTGATAAAGAAGACTGTAATGGTACAGGTTTTCTTTTTGATGAGATTTCTCCCGAAGCATTCCTTGCGGCACTGGAGAAGGCCTGCAGCTACTGGTATGAAAAACCTGCGATCATTGAACAGATGAAAATACTGGCCATGGAACAGGATTTTTCCTGGGGACCCTCTGCAGAAGAATACCTGAAGGTCTACAAAGAAGCTTTGACTATAGCTAGCGGAAAATAGAACGCCGTTTTAGATAAGATCTGAATTGCTTGTTAAATCAAACAGTTTATCATATACTGTTTTGGTAATTTTAGTATTTTGGAGTTTCCATGCTGGATCCATCTTTGAAGAACTTGTTGATTGAAACAATCTCACAGAGTATCAAAACCAAAGAAATTGATGAAATTGGCAAAATGTTGTCAAAGGGATTCGACCTGAATAAGCTATCAGGAATGCCCCCTAATGTAACAATAGCAGCCCGTCTTTCCGGGACTGTTTTAGTTGAATATATGGAATCTAAGGACAGGACTGGCGATCTGATTAAGTTGATTGCAGAACTGGATAATAATATGATTCTGGGTCGGACCCTCAGTATTGATGGACTTGATTATTTTCTGCAGCAACTGACATTGAATGATTATGTCTATGATTTTCGTAAAAGAAAGGTTGTTCCCCTTAAGGAAGATCCTCATGAACTACCCAATTGGGGAGCTTTAAAAGATGGAAAAAAGTATCCTATTACAATCATGAGTCTTGATATTGTATCAAACTCGGAACTTGTAAAAAAATATGGTGCGAAAACCATGAAAAAAGTTTATATAAATTTATGGAAGTACCTTAAGGATCAGCTTTCTAAATATAATGGAAGGATCTGGAGTTGGGCCGGTGACGGTGGAATTCTGGCCTTTGCCTTTAAAAATCATATTGAGAGAGCTGTAATATTTGCCTTCGAAGTTCAGAGAACCATTTTTCTGTTTAATATGGATCCCCATAATCCTATTGAAGATAACATTGAACTGCGCATAGGAATTCACACAGGAAAACTTGTTTATCATAATGATTCCGGCACGATTGTTTCTGAAGTCATTAACCTGGCAGCCCATCTTGAAAAAAGAGCTGCAGAAGCAGGTTATATTTCCATTACGGTAGATGTGCATAAGACTCTCACACCCCGGTATCAGAAACAGTTTGAAAAGATTGGATTGTTTGAAGGTACAGACTCCTATAAAACATTGAGTCGACTGGATAATTTCTGATACGACTCTTAAATTTCATTAAGGAATAGAAGATGAAGGGTATTATATTTGATCTCGATGATGTATTGGAGAACACAGCTAAATGAAAGAATACCTGAAGAAAGATCCCTGGCATATAATTGAAGAAGGATTTCATCCCGAATATAACCGTATTTCAGAAAGTGTTTTCAGTATTGGAAATGGGTATATGGGACAAAGGGCTAACTTTGAAGAAAGCTATACAGGTGATTCTCTTCAGGGAAGTTATATGGCCGGAGTCTACTATCCCGACAAGACCATAGTGGGCTGGTGGAAAAACGGATACCCCGAATACTTCGCAAAAGTTCTGAATTCTACCAAGTGGATCGGTCTTGAGATTCGGATCAATGGAGAAGTCCTTGATCTGGCCAAAGTAAATATAGTGGATTTCAAACGTGATCTTGATATGCGGAATGGTCTTTTATGCCGCTCCTTTCATATAAAGATGCCCTCAGGTGCTGACATCCATGTGGAGGCAAGTCGTTTTATGAGCCTCAGCCGTCCGGAAAACGCCGTGATGGCCTATAAGCTTATGTGTTCCGACAGGAATATTGAATTACAAATCAGCTCAACTCTGGATGGTAATGTTACAAACCAGGACGCCAACTACCAGGAGATGTTCTGGGATCATCACATGGAAGAAATCAGTTCTGATACAATGACGGTTTCCATGACAACCCGTAAAACGGCTTTTACCAATATGGTAAAAGCTTCTCATAAACTATCTATTAATGACAAAAAAGTGAAGATTAGCCCCGAAACAGAGACAGCCGCTGGATTCTGCCGTCAAAGCTACTCTATTGATCTTGAATGCGCTTCCAGCTTCAAACTGGAAAAATATATCAGCGCTGTCAGCTCCCGGGATTATGAAAAAGAGAATCTGGCGGAAGAGGCTTCCAAAAAACTTCAGGCGGCCCTTCGGGTTGGTTATGACGGCCTTTTTGCAGAACACAGTTCTGCCTGGCATGATAAATGGGAACTGAGTGATCTGACTATCAAGGGAGATGTTTCCGCCCAACAGGGTATACGCTTCAATATCTTTCAAATGCTTCAGACCTATACGGGCAGGGATGAAAGACTAAATATAGGCCCGAAGGGTTTTACTGGTGAAAAATATGGCGGCAGTACCTATTGGGATACCGAAGCCTATTGTATTCCCTTTTATCTTGGATGCTCGGACCCCTCCATTGCCCGCAATCTTCTAATCTACCGTTATAAGCATCTGGAAAAAGCCATAGAGAATGCGGAGAAATTGGGATTTACAGGTGGAGCAGCCCTCTACCCCATGGTTACCATGAATGGTGAAGAGTGTCACAATGAATGGGAAATAACCTTCGAAGAGATTCATAGAAATGGTGCTATTGCCTATGCTATATGGAATTATATCAACAGTACGGGAGACGACAACTATCTGAGGGAGTACGGTCTGGAGGTTCTTATAGCTATTGGCCGTTTCTGGGCTCAGAGATCCACCTTTTCCAAACATAAAAAGAAATACGTTATCCTTGGTGTAACAGGCCCCAACGAATACGAGAATAATGTAAACAACAACTGGTACACCAATACCATGGCAGCATGGTGCATGAATTATGCTATTGAAGCTGTAAACCTGGTACAAAGCGATTTTCCCACTGATTACGAAAGGATTGTTAAAAAGACAGCCTTTTCTCTGGATGAACTGAAAGATTTCGAGGAGAGAAGCAGGAATATGCATTTCCCTGAGGATGAAGCCTCCGGAGTCTTTTTACAGCAGGATGGTTATTTGGATAAAGAAGACCTGACAACAGATGATTTATCCGATAAAGACAGACCCTTGAATCAGAACTGGTCCTGGGATAGAATTCTCAGATCCTGTTTTATCAAACAGGCCGATGTTCTACAGGGACTATTTTTCTTCGAAGACAGATATGACAGAGAAACTCTCAAAAAAAACTTCGATTATTATGAGCCGAAAACTGTACATGAATCATCTCTCTCCTCCTGCGTTCATTCTATTCTGGCATCCCGTATCGGCTATGAGAAAAAGGCCTATGAGATGTATCTGCGGACAGCTCGTCTGGATCTTGATGATTACAACAACGATACGGATGATGGCTGCCATATTACCAGCATGGCCGGAACATGGATGGCCATAGTGATGGGATTTGGAGGATTGAAATATCAACACACGGAGATCCAGCTGAATCCGACACTTCCTTCCGCATGGCAATCCTATGCTTTCCATATTATCCACAAAGATTCTGTGCTGGGTATCGAGGTATTGCGCGATAAGGTTTGTGTCTCAAACAAAGGCAAGAACAGTATTAAAATAAAGATATACAATACTGAAATAAGCATCGAACCCGGCACTGTTGAAGAGCTCAGCTCCTAGAATTAAAAGAACGATTCCTTAGAAAGAATAATTCTATAGAGGGTTTCGTTTACCGGAACGTTTATCCCATGCTTCTCTGCGAGAGAAATCAGTTTACCACTGAACCAGGGAGCCTCTGTCTTACGGCAGGCTTCCATATCCTGTAGCATGGATGATTTTCCTTCCGGCCCCAGCCCGTTCAGAATGGGATACCAGTTCTGAATATCCTCTCTCCGCAGATCCACCCCACAGGCATGGGCAACTGTAATTGTTTCTTCCATAGCCGCTTCCATCAATAACTGAACATTACGGTTAGTCTGAAAACCCTTGTAGTTTGCACCGCTTACGGCAGAAACCTGATTAACCCCGATATTGATCATCCATTTCCACCAGATGGATCTGTGTATATCTTCGGGAATTTCATAGTGGATGTGACAGGAGTCCAAGAGAGATTCCACAGCATTCAACTGTTCATTCTTCTTATCATTATCCTTTGAACCAAGCATGAGCTTTCCCCGGCTGGAATAAGTCAACTGATTGGAAACTCTGACAGCATCCATACCAATGGCAATAGAATAGAGAATATGGGCATGCGGGAAATTAGCCTCAAGAAACTGTTCACTCTCTATACCGTTTAATACGGAGAGAACAATCGTATCCTTGCGTATACATCTTTTAAGTAATCCCAGAATCTGTTCCAGATGATGATTTTTTACCGCCACAATAACAAGATCCGGAAATTCTGTTAGATCCTGAGAGTTTTTTACAACAAAGTTCTCTGGTACATCATTAATCAGAAAATGCCCACCAAGCAATTTTTCATATCGTGAACCATCCGCCAGATAGAATAGGTTTTCTTTCAAATAAGTTTTTAAAGCTTCTCCAAAAAGGATTCCCAATGCTCCTGCACCAATAATTGCTACTGACTGAATGGATTTCATGCTGTGCTCCTTCTGTAGTCCTATATTATAAAGTATAACAGGAATAAGTATACTAGAAAAAGTAGAATTGAAAAATTCGGGGCGGAATCATCAAGGGCGAAATTCCTACTAGTGTTTTGCACACTATGTGAAATTCTCCTAGTATAAACAAACTATTATTGACATTATTCACTAATTCGTCAAAATAAGATTTACATATCTCTTTTATTTACTTAAGATGGAATGGATTTATAATAAGTAAGGAGTTCCCATGACTAATCCAATCATAATACAGGGCGGAATGGGTATAGCTGTATCCAACTGGCGTCTGGCTAGAGCAGTTTCAAAAATAGGCCAACTGGGGGTTATTTCAGGAACAAGTCTTGATGGCGTTTTAGCTCGTAGATTACAGGATGGAGATCCCGGCGGACATATGCGTCGTGCCCTGGATGCTTTTCCCTTTAAAGATAGTGCCAAAAGAATTATAGATAAATATTTTGTAACCGGCGGTATCAAGAAAGAACATAATTATACTCAGGTTCCCATGTTCAAAGTAGAAAATAATGATGATCTGAATGAGCTGACAGTTGCTGCAAACTTTACAGAAACCTATTTAGCTAAGGAAGGACACAATGGTCTGGTAGGAGTCAACTACCTTGAAAAAGTTCAACTACCCCACCTTCCTTCCATATATGGTGCTCTATTAGCCGGAATCGACTATATAATTATGGGTGCGGGAATTCCTCTGGAAATTCCAGGTATTCTGAAAACACTGGCAGATAACTGCAAAGCAACTATGAAAATCAATGTTGATAATGCCGCTAAAGAGGATAATTTTTTTACACAATTCGATCCTGCTGCTCTCTTCGGCAAAGAACTGCCATCCTTGAAGATGCCCCGCTTTCTACCTATCATATCATCCAATTTCCTGGCAACTCTGATGGCCAAAAAAGCATCTGGTCCCATAGACGGTTTTATTATCGAGAATTTTCAGGCTGGTGGGCATAATGCTCCTCCCCGGGGAAAAATGAACTTTGACGAATGGGGAGAACCTATTTATGGTGACAGAGATATGGTTGATATAGAAAAAATCAAGGAGCTGGGACTTCCCTTCTGGCTGGCAGGATCCTATGGAGGACCTGATAAATTACAAGCAGCTTTGGCTACCGGAGCAGCAGGGATTCAGGTTGGTACGGCCTTTGCACTCTGCGAGGAATCCGCAATTGTCAGTGATTTGAAGAAACAGATCATCCAAAAAATGAGCAGGGATGAGGAAGAAATTTCCACGGATACAAAAGCATCCCCGACGGGTTTTCCTTTTAAGGTAATAAAACTGGCCGATACCATTTCAGAAAGCAGCGTTTTTCAAACCCGCAGAAAAGTCTGCAACCTGGGATATCTGAGAACTCTCTATAAAAAAGACGATGGTTCTGTAGGATATCGCTGCCCTGCCGAGAGTAAGGCTGTCTTTGAAAAAAAAGGCGGAACCTCCGATGAATTAACTGCCGGCAAAAAATGTCTTTGTAATGCTCTGTTTGCAACAGTAGGTTTGCCTACGGGCTATAAGGATGGAACCATTGAGAAACCCCTGGTCACAATCGGTTCCAATGTTGAATCTATTAAAAAACTGATAAAAGAAAAAACTGAATTTTCGGCAGAAGATGTGGTTGATTTTATTTTGAAACCCGAAAAATCGATACAGTAAAAACTATAGTTTATAACAGGGGCTGGATTTCTTTATCAGGAGAGCTGTAATGAATGGTAAAATCAAGAGTCTTCAGAAAAACCCTGAGACTTGCAGAATAGCCTTCCTTATGCCATGACAGAAAGAACTGATCCGGACTGTCCGATTCTATTTTTAAATGGCTTCCCCATCCGAACGCCCCATGGCTATTCCGGAATTTCATCAGCTTCAGCTGCTCCTGAACTAGAGAGGTTTTAAGAGCGGAATCAATATCTTTTCCACTGAGATTTGTTCTATTGATATCCTTATGACCTATTGTGTCGGCGGCATGATAGTCATTTGTACCTCCAAAAAGATCCAGATACCAAACCTCGGGCATCCCGGGCATAAACATCTGAATGGCTCTGGCCAGAATCATTTTTTCAGGGTCTTCATTCAAAGCACTGAAAAAGGCTGCATTAAGCTGATAGTAGGAGATCTTTTGACCATCGGCAGCATAGAGATCCTTAACCCGTCCTCCCCGGCTCTTGATAAGCTCTATCATATCTCCAATTGTTTTTTCATCCAGAAGGCCTTTAACATCCAATAGGGGAATGCCATCGTGACATCCCAGCATGTTGACGGTTTTATATTTTTTCATCCGGATCTCACGGATCCACTGCAGCAAAATACTACTGTCCGATGATTCTATGGTATTAAAAACAAGCCCCGGAAAGAAGAAGTCATAAATTGGGAATCCCCGGCCTGCGAGGCTCTCATGAATTCCATCCTCATATTTTGAGTGGATCTCCGGCAACAGGGTCATCCCGTATTTGTCCGCAGAAGCCTTGATCCTTGAAAGATACTCCCAAGTACCGGGTTCGTTAAAGAAGTTGCTTGAGCCTGCTTCTTTGTGCAGGTAGGCAAAGGCATCCAGCCGGACAATGCTGGCACCATAGCGGCTGAACTTCTTAAAAGTATCCTCATAAAAATCCCATACCTTCTGCGATTGGGCATTAAGATCCATCTGTCCCAGATAGCCATGGATTGTCTTTTCCTGATAAAAGCTGTTCCAGTAGAAACGGTAGGAACCATCAGGAAAAGGAACTTTCAAGATGGGAAGCCCCGCTTTTCTCATAAACAGTTTGGAAAGATACTCATCTTGGGGCATGATATATCCTTCCGCAGTTAATTGCCCCTTTCCCTTCCAGAATTTATTCCAGTCGATAAAAGTATCCACATACTCTGACTGATCACCCTTTTCCAGAAGATCCTGAAACTGGGGGGACTGTACGGAGAGATGGTTTAATACAAAATCCAGTTTCAGTGAGAGTCCCATCCTGCACAGATCATGAAGGTTCTCCTCCCCGACAAGCTCGCTATTAAGATCATAGCTGATAACAGAAAACCCCCTGTCCAGATCGGATTCAAACATGGAAGGAAGAATATAGAGGCAGGAGAAGACATCCCGGAATTCCTCTCTCTGCAGCATTCTGATCATTTCCTTCAAGTTCCCCCCGCAGCTGTCAGGGTAGGCATTAAGCATGACTCCCTCGGGCAGATTATACTTAAGCGCCTGTTTCATTGGGTCATCCTTTTCTGAAGAGATTCAATAGAGAGAATCTCTCCGCTCTTGCCTATAATAAGAGAAGCCCTGCCGCATTGACTGTTCAGGCGTTCCTGCTCAATTTCCAGGACCATATTGCTAAAGGGGCTGTCTACCCGTTTATCTCGCCCGCGGGATAAACGGTGAGCCAGGGTTTCATCTGGTGTACTGTAGAGATAAACAGGGTAATCTATCCCCTTTAGAGCAGGGTTATTACCATGAGTCCATTCGATAATCAGCACTGATTTTTTACTGAAATCCACCGACTCAAAGTGAACATCCTCGGCCATACGGCCCATCCGCTTTAAGGGGATAGAGGTCGATCCGCCTTTGAATTGAGTAATGATATGATTGATGAGATTAAAATCAATCTCCATTTCGGATCCCAGGTATTGCCTGAGAGCCAGCTTCCCCGCTTCCTGATAAATTTGGAATCCCCTGTGAGCCCGTGCTTTCTCAGGATCTGCATCTTTCAGATCTTCCCAGGCATCATGAATGTCTCGGTCCCAGGAACTGGTGAACTCATTTTCCTGAGCCATAGCGGAAAGACCAGCCGAGCGGAAGCGGTTCAAACGTTCCCCATCATTGTGTTCGGGGATGCGCCGGGGATAGTTATCTCCCGATAGGACATAGGTCTGATATGCTGACTGTTTTAAATAGTGGGCCAAAAGAGAAGCAATTTCCGATTTTCCCACACCGGAACCACCGTAAACGGAGATGACTGTTTTATCTTTTCCGGCTTCTTTCAGTTTTTGAAGAATAACGGGAAAGATGACCTCAGCCCGCAGGATATGAGTTTTTTCTATTTGAATCTGATCACCGGGCATATCGCCCCTTACTAGCTCTGATAAATCAATTTTCAGCATTTTTTACTGATCCTCCCTACAGGTCATCATACACATCACTAAAACACATTACTAAAAGATTATTTAGCAGCTATTTTATAGAATTCAGAGATAAAGTATAATATTTATTCTTATACCTAGCAGCCTTTTTCAGTGATAACTCTTTCAGTAATTGCATATTAAAAATTTATCATTATAGTAGAACCATAATCTAAGATAAATGAGAGTTATTGATGAGTGATAAAAAAGAAATATTTGACATGTTTGAAGGTCCGGTCAGGCCGGTACTGATCCGTCTCAGTCTACCTATTCTGGCAGGGATGTTTTTTCAGCTACTCTATAATATTGTGGATACAATTTTTGTCAGCCGGATTGATCTGGCTGATCCCTCCTATGTTGGAGGAGTTGGTCTGATTTTCCCCCTTGTGTTTCTTTTTATAGCCCTGGGAAACGGGCTGTCTATAGGAGTCAGCTCTCTGGTAGCCCGTGCTATCGGAGAGAAAAATCATGAAGTTCTTGATAAGACTGCCGAGTCCGGATTTTTAATCGGGATCATACTCTCAATTTTGACCATAGTCCTTGTTCTGATCTGGGGAAAGGACCTTGTCAGCATGCTGGGGGCAACGGGAGATTACTATACCCATGGTTACAACTATCTCATATACCTGCTTCCCTCGGCTCTGTTTATCTTCACAAGTAGTTCCCTTATCGGAATACTGCAGGGTGAAGGGTTAATGAAACATGTTATGAATGCCATGATCCTGGGAACGGTAATAAATATAATCCTGGACCCCATTCTGATTTTTCTTCTGAATATGGATGTCAGAGGAGCCGCTCTGGCAACGGCTATCGGACAGGGAGCCAGTTTTATCTACGTATTCACTGTCTTTCTTAAAAATCGCTCCTCCATCCGGATTGAATGGAAAATCAGTAATATCAGCCGCAATGTTCTCGGAAAGATAGTAGCTATTGGTCTTCCCCAGGCAATGGGTATGATCATGATGGCCATTGCAACCCTTTTTTACAATCGACTGGTTGTACAGATTGATCCTCTTGCCATGACGGCATTCAGCCTGTTCGGTCGATTAGAACAATTGGTTCTTATGCCGGGCTTTGCCCTGGGTGCGGCTGTGATTACCATGGTGGGACAGAATGCCGGACGTGGCCGTTTCGACCGTATACGGGATATTATGTACAACACATGGCTAATTGGAATCAGTACCACTATTATTCTGGCCCTGTTAATGATGGCCGCAGCATCCCGTATCTATCCCAACTTTTCAGAGCTGGATACTGTGGTGGACTATGCAGTCAGGCAAACCTACACAATGGAGCTCTTATATATTTTTGCCTTAACGGGGATTACAAACAGGAATTTCTTTCAGGGGATCGGTTCTCCTGTTCCGGCACTGCTTCTGACACTTCTGAGAACAATTCTACTCTCTCTTCCCCTGGCCTATCTCTATGTAAAAGGATTCGGGATGGGTATTGAAGGTGTATGGTGGGGAATGAATACAGGAACCATTCTAACGGGAGTATTCAGCATATTCCTGGTGATCCATTCCATTAAACGATTGGAAGACGGATCGATGATAATAAGAAAAGTCTAACACAATCCAAAGCTCAGGAATCAGAATTATCAAGCCCCAGGGCTGCTTTTCTGATTCCCGGATGCTCCCTCTCATAGCGGTCCAGGGCTTCTTCCCCGGCCTGATTCAGTTGATAGATTCCCCGGGACTGTTTATCAAACCAGCCGTAAAAATTTTTTGAAAGAATGCCTTGCGTCTTATCAGCTCTGGCACCCCTTTCTCTCAGATTTTTGGGAGACTGGGGCCCACTGTCTTTCAGCATAAATCCGATTTTTATAGACTCCTGCTTGTAGGCGCTAATCTTTTCTGTGGTTGAGGGAACACCTCCTTTATTGAATTCTCCGTATCGACCGTTTATCTCTCTGAGAATGGCTGCCTGTTTCCGCCTTCTCATTCTCTTTTCAAAAGGAACAGGATGCAGTAGAACTTCCACTCTGGTTTTTGTTTTCATGAATCGAACAAGAATCAAACCGACTTCAAGCCTTCTCAATAATTGTAGAAGCCCCCTATGATTGGGAAGGGATTTCTTCCCGGGGAGGAGAGGAACAGCGATATAGACAGAATCACAAATATCTTTCCGTTTGGCTGCCTGTATCAGCAGGGTTGTTGTAACCCGGGTTTTAAGCTCCACAATAGACATCTCATCACCCTTTACGGCAATAAGATCACAGTCCTTTACTTCCGCCCTGACAGTGTATCCCTGCTTCTCCAGATAGATTTGCAGGGGTTTATAGAGATCTTCTTCTTTCAAAACTTAATCCACATGAGATTGATACTCCCTTCGCCCCTTCTCTGTCATCATATCAGATAATAGCGTATCTATCAGCATCTTAAGCTGATCCTCAGGCTTCCAGACTTCTTCTCTCGAAATCATGTATTTTCTATTAATGAGCTTCTGTGCATAAGAGCTGATGGCAACAGCTGCCATGGAGTAGTATTGACCAAGATCCCGGTCTGTTCTGAACGTAGAGTCTTTTATCCCGTTATGGATCATTTCAACAAGCTGTCTGTTCTGCTTCCCCATGGTTTCATTATAAACGGCCATGGCATCAGGTTTTTCAGGCAGGCGTGATATAAAGGAGTCAAAGTCTTCCTGAAAACGAAAGTACTCAGGTGTCTTCAGGAAAATAGTAACATGGTAGAGCAGTACAGAGCAGATCTGCCAGCCCCCTGCATCAGAGCCGAAAGCTCTGTCAATTTCAGACTGCAAACCCTTCTGCCTGTTCAGTATTGCTGCATGAACAGCCAGTTCTCCCTTATTTGTGAAATAACGATAAACTGTTGCCACACCGATTGCTGCACTATCAGCAACTTCCTGAAATGAGGTCTGTTCTATTCCCTTCCGGCAGAAAAGAGCATAGGCAGAACGTATAATCCGCTGGTGGTTTTTCTGTTTAAGCTGGTCAGTGTCTCGTTCTCTCCGGATTTGTGCGGCAGATTTCATATAGGTCTCCTTATATTGATAGATCAACTATCAATAGCTACTATTGTCTATTATGCTATTTTATCACAGCAAAGTAGATATTACAACAATCCTGGTAATATCATAACTATCACTACAAACGATTGAATTATTAAATATTAAAATGGTATCACTGGGCAAATTTTCTTTAATGCTCTATACTATATGTATAGAGCATTAAGGGGAGACAAAATGAAGATAGGTTCAGTTTTTGAAAATAATCGAACTCAGGCAGTCAGGCTACCTGCAGAAACACGTTTTCCAAAGGATGTTAAGAAAGTAACCGTTCGGATAATTGGAGATACCCGAGTAATCTCACCTGTAAAAAAAACATGGGATGATTTTTTTTTATCTTCTGATAATACTGTAACTGATGATTTCATCACAGAAAGAGCTTTTCAATTCCAATCAGAGAGAGAACCTTTTTAAAATGTTGAAATTTATGCTCGATACAAATATTGTTATTTATGTAATCAAACGACGACCTGTCGAATTGATTGATGTTTTTAATAAACATGCTGATCAGATGTGTATAAGCAGTATTACCCTTGCAGAGCTGATACATGGTGCTGAAAAAAGCTCAATCCCTGAGAAAAATATGCAAAGAATAGAAGACTTCATATCCCGCCTTGAAGTGCTATCCTACGACAATGAAGCCGCAATGCATTATGGTGATATTCGAGCGAATCTTGAAAGAAAAGGAACACCCATTGGTGTAAATGATCTCCATATAGCGGGACATGCCCGAAGCCGCGGCTTGATTATAGTCACTAATAACACAAAAGAATTTATACGGATTGAAGGATTAAGAATAACCGACTGGACAGTTGGCGAGAGCTAAAACTTACAATTACACGTACTGACAGTAACTCAATCATTGTCTTTACAATATGAGAATAGTTGTTTATTTCCTCTTAGGTGATAATCACCATAATCTTCATAGTATTGTTTCTGAGTTGTGATATATGTAAGGTTCGCCATTATTGGATAGTTACCAACTTTACCAAGGATAATATTGAATTTGCCTGTATGTCGTTTTATGACTTATACTCTCAAAATAGTGAGGTAATTATGAAAAGATACATCCTGATTGCAATGACAGTTTTATTCACCCTCCCCCTGTTCGGGAATACGGAAATTGCCGGTGTGAATGTGGAGGAGAAACTCAGTTTTGACGCTGTTAATTACAGGCTGAACGGTGCCGGTATCAGAAAGAAACTGATACTGAAACTCTATGTAGGCTCCCTGTATACAGAGGAAAAAATCAATAACGAATCAGAGATACTCAAGGGACCGCTTGCTGCAGTTATCCGGCTTGACATCATATCCGGTCTGATCACCAGCGAACTGATGGCAGAGACTATAGAAGAGGGTTTTGACAAAGCCATGAGCGGAAACACGGCGCCCCTCCGGAGTGAAATCGATGATTTTATAGCCGTCTTTGATGAAGAAATTGAGAAGGGCGATCAGTTTACATTTATCAGTATGCCCGGTACAGGAGTGAAGGCCTACAAGGGAGATAAAGCTCTTACTGAGATCACAGATGACCGATTCAGGGAAGTCCTTTTTGCGATATGGCTGGGAGATGATCCGGCTGATAAAAAGCTTAAAAAGGCTATGCTGGACTGAGAATAATAACTATTTCTCTGTCGATGCCCGAAAGATTATAATAACCCCTGCACCCCCTCTAAAAAAAAAGAGGGGAAGCGGATTCAATCAAAATTCTTCAAAGCTATCATCTTCATGAGCCTGAAAAGAACCCGATGATTCAAAGGAACTCAAACGCTCAACAACTGGTAACATCTTGGATTTCCCTTGCAAAAAACACCTGTACAAAAGCTGAAGTTGATCACATGAAAATCTATGATATTTTTAAACTGAAAGGGAACACGTTATACGGATGTATAATTGTTTCTTATGGTAATGTGTGTTACAATAACCCGAGTTACTATAGAAGGTAAAAAAAATGAAATTTTATGCTAGAGATAATGAATTAGTATTACTTGGAAAGCAATTCTCACATACAATTAACTCTTCAGTTATGACAGTAATTACGGGCAGAAGAAGAATAGGCAAGACCTATTTAGCAAGGAAACATGCTGAAGGGAAAAAGAGTATATACTTGTTTGTATCCAAAAAACCAGAAGTTCTACTTTGTAAAGAATTTGTAGAAACAATCCAAGCAGTAGCCGATTATCCAGTTATTGGTGATATTACAGAATTCAAACAAGTTTTCCGGCTTCTAATGGAAATATCAAAAACAGAACAAATAGTTCTCATTATTGATGAGTTTCAAGAATTTCATAATATCAACAAATCGGTATATTCTGATATCCAAAATCTATGGGATGAATATAAGGATCATACTAAAGCTCAATTGATATTTATAGGTTCAGTCTATTCCTTAATGCATAAGATTTTCCAAAATAGTAAAGAACCTTTGTTTGGAAGAGCTGACAGAATTATCTATTTGAAACCATTTCCTCCGTCAGTGATAAAAGAAATACTCGATGACAATCGCTCATATACCAAGGAAAATTTATTTTATATATATATGATTACTGGTGGAGTCCCTAAATATCTAAATACTCTTAATCAATATAAGACATTCTCTATGACTGATATTTTAGACTTGTACTTACAGGAGAGTTCTCCGTTTCTCGACGAAGGTAAAATGATACTGATTGAAGAATTCGGGAAAGAATATGGAACATATTTTGCGATACTCCAAATGCTTTCAGAAGGAAGAACATCAAGATCTGAAATAGAATCAATCCTGGAAAGGAATATAGGTGGATATTTAGAAAAACTCGAAACTGATTATGATTTAATTAGAAAGAGAAAACCCATCAGTGCTAAAACAACAGGAAGAGTCCAAAAGTATTATATTAAAGATAATTTCTTATCATTCTGGTTTAGATTCATTTTTAAGAATAAATCAGCAATAGAGAGTAATAACTTTGTTTTTATAAGAAAATCTATAGAAATGAATATTCAGAATTACAGCGGACAAGTTTTGGAAAAACTATATCATGATATTTTTATTGAAAAATCATCGTTCAACCAGATTGGAAATTATTGGGAGAGGGGAAATAAAAACGAATTAGATATAGTTGCTATTAATGATTTAGATCAGCGAATTGTTATCTCAGAAGTAAAAATGAATATTGAGAAAGCTAAAATGAATGCTCTCAAAGATAAATCTATTAATCTTATTAAGAAATATCCAGGATACGAGATAGAGTATTTATTATTAGGAATGCAAACCATTGATGAATACATGATTAAAGAGACCGTATAACAATGATTTGATATTGTCATTTTAGCTGTCATATTCAGTCCAATTCTGCTTCGCAGGCACATGACCCTTCCCCGACAAATAAATGCCATTGGGGAGGAGCAGAATCTTCGACAGTAGTATTATTGTCTTATCAGGATAAGGTCTGCCTTAAAGGGTGGCTGGCCAAACTGGGGATCCCCCCTCTGAGTATTAAGTAGATGAGCTGAGAATTCGACCCCATCAATCAGAATTATTACGGACTTTCCCATTTTCACAGCCCAGCTTCCTTCAGTGCTGCTTAATTCAATAGCCCACTTATCCCCTTTAAAACTTGAGATCGTAAGATCCATTCCTGGAACCTTTTTTGCACGAAGACCATCTCCCAGATAACTCAGAAGACCCTTCTCCCTCCATTAAAAGCATGGAGAGATCCAGAGATACAGGTTTATAACTGGCACAGGATATAAGAGCTATCACAATCACAGGTATTAATTTTGGAAATGCCCCCTTAATTTGGCCATCAATATTTTCCACCATTCTTTTGTTTTCACATAGTTTCTGATTGATTTTAACCAAAGGTTCATATCCTTACATTTGGCGATAAACTTGGGTGAACCCAAGAAAGTCAAACGTATTTGCTTTTCGTGCCTGCTTCTTAGCATTCACTCGCTCAAATCTACCAAAGCTGAAACTTCGGCTCTTTGTCGGATGCAGTTCCAGTCCATATTTATGAAACCGGTTTTGCAACCCCTTTTCAATACGTCTGGCATCCCCTTCATAGCGGACTACGCAACAAAAGTCGTCAGCGTATCTCACTAATTCACAAAAACCTCTTACGTGGCTTTAGACTCGCATCTTTAACCCTTATCTGGAGAAACTCCATGAGTTTTTCATGTGAGACATTATCAAAAAATCCCTTTATATCTGTTTCTACGATGTGATTCACTGGCTGGAATGTTATCAGATCATTAAGTTTCTTTAACGCCTGATGGGCATTCCGTTTTGGACGGAAACCATAAGAGCAGTCAAGAAAATCCTCTTCATAAATACTTTGCAGTATCCACGTAATTCCTCTCTCAACAATCTTATTTTCAAGTGCTGATATTCCCAGCGGACGTTTTTCAGTATCATTTTTCGGTATATATACACGCCTCGCTGGAAGCGGTTTAAACTTCTTCCGTTTTAACCTTAATTCCAACAACTCCAGATTTTCATCCAGCTTTCTGCCGTAATCCTCCCAACTTACATTATCAATTCCTACCGCCTTATTCCTTTTCAGACTTTTATAGCAATCCCGAAGATATTCTTTATTCAGCAGATGAGCCAGGCTCGTAAACTGAAAGTCATGATCTCTTCGGGCATGACCGGATATAAGAGATAATTTATGCCATGTTTCTTCAATCTCAGTGTATTGCATTACACTCATTTACCTCTCTACGTTAAACTGCTGGTCCCTTCGAGTGTCTTCAAAGTCTGAAAACTCAACAGGCATTACCCTGCTTACACCTCTACTATGAATCAGTCCGACTACCAGAACTTTAGTTTTACCTGTCGCCTCTTCGACTCCAGATTAACTTTTCATTGGAATGTTCTGGTCCTCCCAAGTTCCAACATAAACAATTCGTCTGCCCGCTGTGGACTAAGACCCCGGCACGTCAGATCTATTCTTACCATAGCGAATAATCTGATATTGGTTTCCAGAATATGAAATCTTTGACCCTGTGCAATATGGATATTTTCGAGGCTCAACACCTTCACGCTTACGCATTACGGCTGACAGACTGCCCTTCCCATGGCTTCGCACGATTCGTTCACTGCCGTCTGTGCCAAGAAATAAAACTTTTTTGTTATAATCTTTCAGGTTTGTAGTAAAGTCAAATTCTTTCCAGGAGAGGTTTTTAACATCAAGCCAGTTCATTACCCAGCCTCCAAGACGCCAGTATTTGTTGTATCTTGTTCCGTCAACACTTCGATGGGGTTGGGGTTCCAGTGTTATTACCTGCATGAAATAGTCCAGAGAATTATGATCTGATGGAGACAGGAACTCCTGAGAGTAGAAAGCATCACTGACCATTTCCGAGGTAAAACCGTATGCATTAGAAGAGTGGACAACCAGATTCCCCAGTTCTCGCGACAGGGGCCCTGGTTCACTGAATATCACAGCGCTGACAAGTTCCGGATAGTTGTTTATTAGAAGAGCATTGTACATACCTCCCCAGGAGTGGCCAAAGAGAATAGCTTTTTTCTCTGGTGAAAAGTGTTCTATCATGGCCTTGAAATCTGCAAGAAATTGTTTAACTGTAAGAACATCTTTATTATGTCGACGTGACAGGCCACAGCCGCGCTGATCCCAGAAAACAAGAAAACAAGAAAATAATCATCTTCCAGTTTGTACCCATCTTTAAGTGGTTTTCGTAATTCTTCAAGATGTCTGCTGTCTGACCCGGGTCCACCATGTTGAAAAAAGATAACAGGGTTTTCCGGATTCCCAAAAGTTCTTACATGAAATTTTGAATCATTTAATTCCACAAATGGTAAATTGGAATTCTCGTCGACTGTTTTTCGAACCAATACACCCGGATCATTTGCATTGTATGTAGTACAGCTCGTTAAAAAGATAACTGTAATCAGAATAAATCCTAAAAAGATTATATTTTGTCGAGTAGACATGTGACTTTCTCCTTTTCTAATGATATTCATCATTTTTTTCCTCCAAAATAAAAGGTATGGTATTAGGAGGAAGTTTTCGTCCCAGTTTAATAATCTGGCACTAAGTGATACCTAAACTGAGTTGTTTTCATTAAGAAGGGTATCCATTCCAGGATTTTCCCACATATTCACTATATCCTTATAAGTAAAGCAATAAGCATGTACTACCCTTCCTGTTAATTCCCGTTGATTCCCAGTTGCGTACTTACTTTTGCTTTAAATTGTGCTTTAAATCTGCTTCAGTAATGAAAATCGTTTCTATATCTTCTTAAGCTTAACCTGAAAGTTATCCAGTACCTTCTGGTTGATATGTCTGGGATTTGACTTATGAATTGTATTGGGGATAGTTTCTTATTTGCCTCTACAAGTTTACCGAACTTATACTCTTCCTTATCTGACAACAAAGATTCAAGAGAATTGAAGTCATTTAGCCATCTGGATACCTGAGAAAGAACCTGCTCTCGTCTGTTCATCTTCTTTCGCTCAATATTCTTGATTGATGGAAGGGAGATCCCTGAAAGCTCAATTATTGTTTGAAATTATCTCGGATTGCTATGAACGCAAATCATTGATCATCAATACAAATATCGAGTTTTCAAGATGGGTGAATGTGTTTTATGACGAGCAGATGACAAGTGCGATCGTTGACAGGGTACTGCATCATTGCCAGCTGTTATTGTTTCCGGGACAAAGTAATCGAGCTTCCAAAAAATGGACTATGCCGCTGAGGCAGTGGAAGCCAGCAATGAATCGATTTCAACTAGAATATGGGGATCGATTTTCAAATGAGTAGAATAGGCAGTTACACAGGAAAAATTACATACTCTGAGTGTCAGATAACCCTTTAAGCAATCTAGCACCGTGAAGGATAGTTAAAACACTAATCTGTTCATGCTCAATCCGATAAATAACTCGATAATTTTCAATGATGATTTCTCGTATCATTACATCCCGGTATTCCGGGACAGTTCTCCCTGATTTTGGGAACTCAGAGATTTCAGATTCACAACTAAGGATTTTATCAATCTGCCTATCAGCAAAGAAAACTGAATCCTTAGATATGTAATCATGTATCCCTTCAAGATCTTGAATGGAATGTTCAGTCCAAAGAACCTTCATCTGGAAGCTTTGAATCTTTTTCTTACTTCAGCTGATGTATAAATATTCCCGGAATCTGCATCATGAATTCCTTTTTCGATCTTCTGCCGAACATATATTTGCTGCATTAAGTCATCCCAAGTAACATTATCCGGAAGATGAGCTATTATATCCTCGGCCTTAGTCTTCAACTCACTTTTTCTCATGATATTCCCCCAGCAACAAGCCTTTCATTCACTGTCTCTCTAATTTTACAATGGATTACAAAGAATAGACAATGTTTCCTGCATAATACAGAAAATCAAACACCGATCATCCCATTCGGACACCAACAAGAATGTCCAATTGGCGTCAATACTGGCGTCAGTCCACTTTCAATATCAAACGCCCGTTTTACTCCAAACAGCCTAAGCCCTATCACCGAAAGGATTTAAACAATTAAGTAGGGTGAAGCGGAAATAATTTCCCGCTTCATCCCTCTTACAGAACCGTACGTACGGACCTCGTATACGGCTCCTGTTCAAAATCCCCCTATAC
>NBMC01000044.1 GCA_002084805.1 Spirochaetaceae bacterium 4572_59
TCTCTTTTTCTGTCAACGACAGGAACTCTATTTGTCTTTAAATGGTAACCTTATCTGTTAAGTTTGGGAATACATCGGAAAGGTCAGCTGGCGGGGAACACCATAACACCATAATGACGAAGAGGCCATATCTTTTTAAATGCCGATTTGTCTACAGAGAACAATTTCTGCAGCTCATCCATAGATGGTGGCTAATTTGGCTTCCGGACAATCTTGATCCGTTCTATATAATCCATAGGATTTTTACCAATATAATGCTCCCTCATGGTCTCATGGAAAATTATCTGGAGAGTCGTCATGATATGATCCTTTGTACCATCGGAGCATTTCAGTGTCATAAGAAATGAATCTATCTTAGCTACCATATGTCAGCTGAAAGAAAGCTTTTAAACTAAGGGTGAATATGAGTCTTTAAGATCCCGGCCCTCCACTCTGCAGTAGACTTCTGCAGGCGGCCCTTTGAATACCGGGGAGAGCTCCAAGCATAAAAAAAACCTGCCCCATGGACAAGGTCTTTTTTTCTTTATGATATAAAGCTTTATTATTGGGGAGCGCCGGATTCGAACCGGCGACACCATGCATGTCGAGCAACCTAAGCCCCTGCCCTTGTCTTTATATACCTTTATAACCCCATTCTATCAGGGTTTCAAGCCTTTTCACTGGATAGCTCTGGATGCTATTAAAAAAATAAATGTTGAATAGATGTTGAATAAATGTTGAAAGAATGAAACAATAAGTAAACAGTTGCTAATGTTTTTGATTGAGGTAAGTAAATGGGACATAATGATCGTTATGATTCTGAAGATCGCGACAAAGAAGAATACTTAGGATCCTTACTTGAAAGACTTGATTCTAAAGCTCAAGGGATTACAAAATTAGTTATAGATAAAGGAGAGGATGCATTATCCCCAAAACAAAAATACGTATTCCAAAGAGAAGTTGTGGATCAATACATCATCACTGAATGCAAGTTATGTAAAGACTCAGTCGCATGGTGTGAAATGGCGTTCACTATAGAAAGTGGAGGATATTGTCCACACTGTGATCATCTTATGAATAAAGATGATTAAATAGGGTTTGATAGAGTCCATGTTTAGCTCTGAAAGTGTCACCTTTTGATCTACTATTAATAATAATCAACAATATTTAGACCATACTCAGTTTTAATAGGTTCTGCTTGTTTAAAAACCACTTTTGATTTCTCTTTATTTTTGAAAATGTCAATAATATATTCTTTATGATCATTGGAACAATCCATTCCAAAGATAACTTCTTGAATTGTATCTGTATGATATTTCATTTTTTGATCATAAATATCATGAATGAAAGCAGTTGTACGATATTCCTCTTCATACGACCAATCAAAATGCTTTGTAAGAATAAATCGCTCTAATGCATGATCATTATCTTTTATATACAGCATGTTTACTGCACTTGGCATTTCATATTTGTATTTTACCTCTGAAAAGGGGATATATCCTTGAGGATAATCATGAACCAATTCCCGAGTAAAATTGCATGCTCTAAATTTAACTCCAATATCACCATACCATTTGATGGTTTTTATTTTAACACAAATTCCAGTATGGTTATTTGCATAATGGCTCCACATTAAGATATTTTCTGGATTTGTTGTAACAGAGAAAATCTTTATTCCATCACGTGCAGCTTTATATTCCTCCGGAGTAAAATCATCCAATTGAATATCATAATTATGAATATGCTTTGCAAGCATATCAATATCTTTATTTTTAAAGTCTTTTTTCTGAAGCCATTTTTTAGTATCAGATTCATCACCTTTCCATATGAGATTAACCCTACAATCAAAAGGATCATTTAATTGACTTGGAGATGAAAAATAAAAATAATCCTCACGAAGAGCTTCCCAAGTAAAATCACTATTTAGAGAATAGTACTTATAAAAATCCATAATATGAATATATACGTATATTGATGTTAATTCAATTTTTACACTTTATTCCACTTATCCGCCACAACCTCTGCAGACTGCCCGATCACATACCCCCCCAGGGCAATTTTCAACAGCTCCCAGCTCTGCTCCGATAGTCTGAATTTCAGATACCCGAAACAATCCGCAATGATCAAAGCAAACAAACCCAGCATAACAATCGGCCGCCAGTTCCTCTGCAGCCAGCTGTCCCCTTTCGCCTCGGCAATGATCACCTCAGCCTGAGCCTTCTTCACTTCCGATTCGATCTGCAGAGCCTTCGATTCCAGCTCTGCTCTCTTCTCTGCCGGCACATCATTGGTAATGGCCGACCGGATATCCTTGGCCAGTGTGCCGGCACCTTCCAAGGCGCCCTTGATGGTATCTCCACCGGGCTTAAAGAGTGATCCCAATATTCCCATAATAACTCCTCAGTAATCTCTACAAAGCTGAAAATGCATCCCGTCCGGAACGGACCAGGTACCGCCGTTCTCAAATCCCAGACTCTCACCGATCGCTACGATCTCAGCCGGGATCCGGCTTCTTTTTCCAAAGGGTCCCAGATGTGGCAGATAGTCAAAGGCCATTCCCCAGGCATGGACCGAGAGACTCCGGCCGCCCCGCTTGGACCGGAACTGGTAGCAGCCTCCCCAGATATCCAGATCCAGTTCCTTCATTTTTTGATATCCCCCGTAATAGCCCGCGACCTGGTCGAAAAATGTGTATATCCGGGGGGCTGCCAGCCGGTGGCCATAGAGGTTCCGGCTGACCAGGTCAAGGTTCCAGGATAACCTGAGGGGATACGGCAGCGGGACTTTCACAAGGTTCCGCCTGGTAAAATCCGGATCCGGCGCAAAGTCATGGTTCCTGTCCGGATCCCCGTAGACACTTTTTATCTCATTCAATCCTGATGGAATCCTCATGAGACTTTCCTCCCTGATATCACATATACCAATAATCCGGATTGTAGGGCCGCCAGACCGATGTGTAGCACCTTGTCCCAAGCCACTTTTTTTATTATTTCAGTCTCTTTTCGTTTTAAATGAGCTGTCCATAACACTCCGACCTTCCTTCGCATACCGTATTCATCACCGGGGACACCTAACATATCCCTTTCAAATTCCTGAAATCGTTCCCGGCAGAAAGGCCGGATTTCTTTCACTTCCTCATCACTCAATATATCCCTCCCGGTTCCACCAAACTTCTGCTGTTAATAAAATCAGGTACCTGTTTTTTCAAATGATTCAACCTTCAAAAATAGATCCCAGAAATACCCACAGTCTCCCATGCTCCGATGAATGAAATACCGGCTGCATTCCTTACCAATGCATTTCCCGAATCTTCGATGTGGACATTTTCTCCTTATATCTACAAATCCGAACCTTACAAAGGAAATTACTGGTTTATACCCCTGTGCTTTCTGGACAAACTCTCCTCCGGACTGAATCACCAACTCAGGTTCTTTCTGATCTGTTTCACGAATTGTAATCCCCTTTATTTTAGATTGATCCAGGGCTTTTCTGATCTTTTTCAGATGCTTCTTATTAGCTCTTATTTCCACTGATTACTCTCCCACTATGATGATTTCAGAAAAGTCGACCAGTTCAGGCATAGACTGACCATTTACGATCAGATCCTGCAAGTAATCAAAACCATTCTCTCCTGCTAATTCCAGAGGAAGGATCTCTTTAAACTCATCAACCTGAGTGATTACAGGAGGTGTTTCCACGTAAGAGGATTCTGCTTCCGTAAGGACATAGGTCGGATCCATTTCAATCTTTTTCAGGATTTTGGATTTTTCAGCATTCCATTCAGCAAAGGCTTTTTCATAGACAGCCTGAGCTTCAGCCACAGCAACTTCATTAGCTTCTTTATCATCAATCTGTTTCTGTATGGCTGCCTTATAGGCAGTGATATCATTAAAGACCTTTTCCAGGACTTCATCCCTTGAAGCATCCTTAAGAGATCCCCAGAGAATGGGTTCCCTTTTCTTCATAATATTGAGCCTGACAGTCTTTATGAATGAGACAAGAGCGGGATCATAGGCTTCCCCATAAATGACATCAGATGAGAGAAGGACTTCCATCTGATTGTTATTCCTATCCGTGTACCGATTCACCTCTTTGAGGATCATGCCATTGTTCAGTTTTATTGCTTTCATTATTCGCTCCTTAGGCGCATTTTTTAATAAAGATCATTGAATAGAAGGCAGGACGATTATCTATCGGGCTGCCGTCTCCTGTTGCTCCTGAATCACCCGTAAAGGCAGGAATATCGATTGGATGAGAATGACTGTATGCAGAGGCTCCTCCTGAAGTTCCACCATAGTTTGGCAGGTTAACCGAATGCGAATGGGAATCTGTTGAAGATTTTGGATAATAACCACCAGCAGTTCCCTGAAACTCTGACGTTGTAGATTTACTAGTGGAAGTTGTATATCCGTGAAGCATGTTTGGTGTACCAGATGATGCGAAATTAACTCCATGAATATGGTAATGACTATCACTACTCGAAGTTACAGAACCGTGATCATGATTGATACTATGCGTATGCGCCACACCGCCAGAAGCTGAATTAAATGCTCCATGATCATGATCAATGGCATGAGTATGAGATGGCAGATTTGCCTCTGTTAATATAAGGCTGTTTGCTCCCCCAAGTTCACCCTCAGCATCGGCCGCTTTACCCATTACAAAACGCCCTGTCATATCCGGACAGCCCCTTGAGGCATTCTCTGCCGTACAGGCATAGAATCCCGGCAGATCAACATCATCCTGCCAATCAGATCCGTCATACATCCAGACAGTTCCCACAGGTAGACTCTTGATCATATAATCCCGGAGTTTTTTTAATGTGACCTTACGGTCTGTCAGCCCATTAATTAAATAAAGAATATGAGAATCCGCCGGGGTCATTTCCTCCGGGCATTCCAGTACTGATTTCTTACCCATAAATCACTCCTATTAAATCGTTTCCATCAAGCAATGCCATTTCTTCTCCTTCCTGATTTATAACCGAGTGAGCCAATAACAAATCCACACCCGAGGGAAGAAGTCCCCCCAGTATTGATTCTGATGACTCATCAACCCCACGGCCCACAAGGGAGTCCCCATCCATCAGACCGATATAATTACCATCCATACTCACAAAATCAGAGACTATAAATATTCCGAACTCTCCATTCTCCCAGATCCGAACCTTTGCCGGGTATACCGGGTGATAATCCACAATAGAAGCCCCATAGAGCTGCTGGATTGCCTGGATAAGAATATCCGGCTCACCGCTTGATATATTGATAAGGATTTTCAGAAAGATAAGGGTACGGTAGGATTCATCATCCCGATCACCTCTTGTCATTCCAATGACTTCACCGGCAATATCAAGTTGATGACCGATACAATTTGACAGGGTGTCATTGATCAGATCGAACATAGTTTTTTCAAGAGAGTCGGCCCGCTTGTTTCCTATACTCACCATTCCCCGGAACATCTCTTTATCGCGTAACTTGGAAATAACAAGGGGAAGGATCACATCATCATAACTGGTAATCTGCCCCATCAAAGGACCTCCAGGACAACCCTACCGGCCGAGACTTCTGCATAATCTGTTTCATCGACGGGAAAATTATTCTGATGATATACCGGATCATCTTCCGGAGCCGCGGTTATAGCGATATAGACATTGGCCTCATCGATACCGGAAGTTTTATATACAGGTCCAATCAATCTTTTACAAATAACATCCTGACCCTTCTTATATTCCTCAAGGGCAAAATCAAGAATTGATTGCCGGATCTGTTCTTCACCATCAGAAGGGAAATCCTCTTCTGAATAGAGGGAGTACTCAATTCTGACCCAGAGATATTTTACGGAAGGTCTTGAAAAACAGACAGTCTGATCACCCCCCATAATATCCTTAACAGTTTTATTTATATGACCGTAGGGCTCGATACCGCTTCCCATCTTCTCCCAGATTTTTGCAGCAATTTCATCTTCATTTCCGCCTTCCACCACAGCTTCGAAGCAGTGACCAGGGCGGCCTTTATCATCGGGATTATCTTTCCTGTTAGAAATAACAACAGCATCAGCGACACCATCCACATCCTGAAGAAGACCGCTTCTGATGGCCTCATCAGTACCGTTTCCTTTTGCACTGAGAGACAGTCTTCTCCGGATCCGCAGCTCTTCGTTGCTTTCCGTATCCCGCCCGCTAATGCCCTGGACAGGATTCTTTACAGTATCCCAATCGGTTTGAGTTGAAACGATGGTATCTATTGTCCCGGCCGGGGCCGGATACTTACCTGTTTTTTCCGCATCAGTAATACCGGGAGTCCAGAACTCATCCATAGAAAGTTCCTCATTACACCCAGCAGAAAAAGCAGTCTCATAATCATAGGTCATGAGATAAAGATCATCTTTGATACTACAGTTCCCGCTCCAGGTTTCTGTTATCTGCAGATAAAGAGCCTGCAGGATCTCATTCAAGGAAGCATCCACAGACGATGTATATTCAAATAACACTCCATTCAGGGTGATTGAATAAAGGGTTGAACCTTTTACCTCCGGCACAGAGAAAAGAGCTTCCTGAACATTGGCACTTGTGATGGTTACTTTATCCCGGAGGATATAGTCTACCTGGTATGAAGCAAATGATTGTTCTACCCTTTTCCCGGCTTCAATGATCTTCCCCTCCCTTCCTTTGAGAAGTATGGGAGCATATGTTTTTAGAGCCTTAAGCCGCTTTACACCGGTATAATCACAAATATTATCCAGAGGAATATCCTCTGCAGAAGATGGATCCCTGGATGCATAGACCTCAGCCATCTGTTCCCAGAGCAGGGCTTCCCGCTTGGCTGATGTTCCGATCCACTGACCCATTACCGATTCTGCAGAGACATCCAGATCATCACCGTAGAGCTTTTTATAATCCCCTTCCATCTCGCTTATGATCAGCTGTAGGGGCTTAGGAATGAATCCCTGAGGCGTTAAGCCATAAATCATATAAACTCCTCATATTTTAGAGTTTCACCATTCTGCAGAGATACGGAGAAATTAAGTAGAAGCTCTCTCTTAACTGTCAATGAGAGCTGAAATGTAGGGATCTTTCGGATCTCTGATATGGAGATAATTTCTTTCTTAAACAGGTCTCCCACAATCTTCAAATCAGGATTCTTCTTATAGATATCCTTGAAATAGGAGATCCCCTTTGAAAGGTCCAGAAACCACTCTCCTTTTACGAGAGTCAGTTTGAAACCCAGTTTCTGAGAGACATATTCACTTTCAGTTTTAGTGAATGCCAGGTCAAAGTCCTTAATAACAACATCACCGGTTTCACCCAATAACAGATCTTTCATCCTATTTTCCTTATACCGGTAATGGCGGCGTTGTAGGCCGACCTTCCGCATCTGTGTGTTTATGCCCCAGGGCTGAATATTTCCCCGCAGCTGATATGATATCCATTCCAGCTTCAGAGAACTTGATACTTGTTAGGAGTCCAAAGCTCATAAGAATTTCAGAATCAAGGACTTCCAGTTTTGTCTTCTTGAATTCGGCCACCAGCCCTTTCTTCGAACCAGGACGGGTATTCTTCCTGGAGAAAGTCCCTGGTATGAAAAAAGCATCATCCAGTGAGTAACGCCGGGGATCCTCCGGAAGTCCGGCGCGGCCGCTTTCCATCCACTGATCAATAGACCTTTCTGAGAAGAGGATCATCCCTTCATCACCTTTCTCCAGGGGAAAACTGACAGAGGCTGCTTTTGAAGCGGGAAACTGAACCGGAACATTATGAATCACCGGCATAGCCAGTTCCTTCCCGCTTTTATATTTCTTCTTCATGGCCGGAACAACGGAAGCCGTTCTGCTTGTCGGATCATAGTTCTCTATATAACCAGGTAAACCAGTATGAAAGTCATCCTGGAAAGCCGTCATCATATCTTTCAGGACATCAAATAGGTTCTCATTCATACTGGACTTATCTCCGCTATGGCCTGAAAATTATCCCTTCGATTGCTCCCTGAGAATACAACCGACTCTACCTTGAAGAATCCATTCAGCTTTTTCGAGAGGACTTTTATCCGGCCCCGTGGAATGATCTCCGGGAAGAGGAATGAAGTAACCCTGTATCGTTTTACTGCTTCTCCCTCTCCTTCCGGCTCTTCCGAGATATCTTCCGGAGAACCGATCAAACCAGTACTGGAAGATAGGAACAATCCCGTCACACTGGCCGGTTTCTCCTTCTCATAAACGAGATATGTTTCATTCTGAATGGTCCAGCAGATCCCCCCGACAGCCTTAACCACCTTTTCAAGTGCAGCCGTAACCTTTCCAATAAATGAAAACCCTCCGGAGAATGATCCTGATATCAGATCAGTTCCCTGAACGGGCAATCCAAGAGCCTGTATAAGATCCTGAAAGACAGCTTTCCGGCTTACCCCAGGCTTATAGGAAACTGAGATTACCTTCTCTTTTCCATTTTTGAATCCATCAAAGGCAGTGATAATAGTTTCTCTATCAGGAGAAGAGCTTCCGGTTTTTATATCTTTGATAGAACCGAAGAAAAGACCTTTCACCCCCTCATCCTCATATCCCGCACGAAGAACCAAGGCTTTATTCTTTCCTGAAATCTTACTGATGGTGTGATCTGAAAGATTGTAGATTTTCACAAGCGCTTCATTCAGACTTTCTTTCTCTGTCTTCTTCACTTCGAATAGGATCTTCAAGTCAGTTATTTCAATGCCAGGTTCTCCAGGAGTACCAATCTGACAAATTACCTTCCGTTTAAAGGCCATTAGCTTCCTCCTCGCTTAGGTACACAAGGAAGAAACGCTTCCCCAGGTTCTCATAAGTCATGACCGCATCAGTTAAATCATTCTGTTTATCCAGGACAATCAGTTCTCCCTTAAACCTGTCTGAATGAATCTCTGTTAAGGGATAATTGGGTACAAGCCGTTTCCCCGTTATCAGGGGATTTCCATCAGCATCAAATACATGAAGGAACCAGCTCTCTGATCTGGTATTCCACCTGATCCGGAGACTATAGAAGATTCCACCCAGTTCAATCTTCTGAATAAATCCGGAGGCTATTTCAGGAAAGACAGGGATATTAACCATACTCAGCTATCCTCTCATCAAGGTCTTTATTCTTCTCTTCCAGATTCTCTTTCATTCTCTCAAAGAGGGTTTTCTGCTCTTCTTCATCCCCCAGAGCTTCATTGGTTGAATCGCTGGTCTGTCCCATATCCGCATCACCCTCAGCCTGTTTGTCTTCCAGAACTGAAACGGGAATTACAGCCGTCTGGGAACGGATGATTTCAATCTGTTTCAATGTCAAACTGAACTCAACGGACTCTCCCAGCTGCGCATTCCGGGGAATTGTCAGCTGTTCAATAGCCATATTCTCATAGACATTCTGAGTGGCCACAATTGTAATCGGCAGGGCCTGCAGACGGATCTCTTTCAATGTCTGAATGGAGTCCTGATACCTTGTTGCCAGATTCCCATCCACATCTTTCACCGGAGAGTTTGTAATGAACCCCGATATCTTCAGAGTGAGAGGATCAACCTCGATTGAATCAGAAACGTCATAGCCCTCTTCAACCGGATTTGATGTAGCCCTGCCGTTCAGCTGTTCTTCTTCTGACAGGATCAAATCAAGATTGAGATCTCCGATGAAGTACTCCCGGTCTGAATTAAAATAGAGGTTCGCTTCCTGAATATCCATCAACGGACCTCTCCACCGGCCGTGTTTGCCATTGCCGATTTCATCTGTCTATCCCAGGCCGCCTGAACTGCCCTCTCCGCATTCTCCCGGAGAGACTGCTGCTGATACTGAGGTGTTCCTTCAGGAACCGCCAGAGAGATTGAAGACTGAACATTTATGGAGCGGCTATTATTATTCATTGTGCCTGGTCTCACCACAGAAGAATATGCAGGAGCAAGCTGAGGATTGGATTCATCTCCAAATCCAAGGAAATCACCGACCCTATCAATCCCTCCTTTGATCTTATCCAAAGCCCCGGAGAACTTTCCCGAAAGGAAGTTATAGAGAGGTTCAATCCATCCCCATAACTTATTGATATCGATACCCATGAAATCAATAATGGATGCGAAATACTCCTTCAGGAATCCAAAGGCAGAAATAAAATGGTCTTTAAATCCATCAATATCCCCCGTAAAAAGAGCAAACAGTCCCTGGAACAGATTTTTAAAGAATCCGAAGGCGCTACCGGCCAGCTCCTCAATAAAGGAGAATGTATCCGCCACGACCTGAGCAAGACCGGGAAAACGATCAGAGAACCAATTCCAGAACATAAGGAACCAGAGCATGAGCTGCTTGATTAAAGCCGTAATCGCCAGATCAGACAGTTGTCTTGCCTGATCAAAAAAGGTGGCAATACCCAGGATGACATCCTTTCCTTTCTCCTTCACTTTATCCAGGTTTTTAACAAATAGAACTATGATGGCTATCAGAGCGGCCACACCTATAATGATCAAGGCTATGGGATTGGCCATCATGGCAGCATTGACTGCCAGGACGGCCCCTTTGAGCATCTTGGCAACCTTTACAGCTGTCCCGATCAGACCTATGACCTTCCCGATAATAAGGAGAGCCGGAGCCAGGCCTGCAGTTAACAATGTCAAAAATACAACTATCTTCTTTCCTGTCTCATTCATATTCTGAAAGCCCTTAACAAGAGTTGTGACAAGGTCCGAAAGCTTACCGACAGGATTCAGAATAACTTCTCCGAAACCGGCACCCAGCAGGAAGAAATTATCCTTCAAAGTGGATATTTTTCCATTCAGTGTCTGACTCTGCCGTTCCATTCCTTTATAGAACTGGCCGCCCTCTGATGTCATTTTCTGAAAAGCAGACGTGATCATATCGGATGATATGGATCCGGTTGATGCCATCTTAATGATCTGAGCTTCAGACTTCCCATACATGGAAGCCAGAGTCCCCAGAATAGGGACACCCGCATCAATCATCATGTTCAGCTCTTCCATGGACGCCTTGCCCTTGGCAGAGGTTTTACCGAAGGCACGAGTCATGGTATCCAGTTTCTGAGCATTTCCTCCGGCCGTATCACCAAGCATCCGCATGGTTTCGATGATCTTTCCTTCTTCAATCCCGAAGGCTTTTAACCTCTGGGAACCAGTATTCAGATCATCAAGCTGAAAAGGAGTAGAAGAGGAGAATTCCTTAATCCGCTGAAACATGGCATCCGCTTTGTCAGCACTTCCAAGGAGGGTTTCCCACTGTGAAGTCATAGCCTGGATTGATGCAGCTCCTTTGATCATCCCGAAGGCCAGACCTCCTGCAGCTGCAGAAACATATTTTGCCTTTTTAGCCAGGGAGACAAACTTCTTCTCGGCATTATTAAAAGCCTTCTCATCTACCTTAAAGCCGATTTTGTTAATCAGTTCTCTCAGTATCATGTTTGATCCCTGTTCTCCCAGGCTCTTGCCGCAGCCTCATAATCCTCTCTCATATCCAATAGCCCGTTAAGCTTCTGAATATCCGTAAAACTCATCTTGTCCACTTCTTCCAGTGACCGGCCGTCCAGAACAATTCGCCAGACCGGCCACTCTTCATCCAGATCAGGAGATAAATCCCCCACATGCCCCAGGGAGGGGCGCATTGATTCAGCGGCTCTTAACCATCCATTTCCTTTGTTTCTGTTCCAATAAGAGCCGCCTGTGAGAAAAAATCCGGAAAGTTCACCTGGATAACAAATACAGCCACTTTAAAAGCAGCAATCAGACTGCAGGAGAAAAACTCATCAAAGGACTCTTCATTTATAAAGACTTCCTTTCCGTCCTCACCCCGTTCCGTGTTCTCCAGGATCATCAGGAGAAGGTCCAGAATCTCATCTTCCGAATACCTGTCAAACAGACCGTCTAAGGCCTTAGTGATAGCCTCGCCATCAATATCAATATCACCCAGGGATTTAATCTCCTTGCTCTTCAGAGATCCCAGCATTCCCGAGAGAGCGCCGATAGAAGGAGTAAGCAGTTTCATTAGCCTGTAGTTAATTCTGAGAGCCTTACGGCCCTTGAATGGGGTAACCCTGTAGATATCCCCATCTATTCGTTTCTTTGTTGTACTCATGATCTACACCACATTATTCCCGCCATTTACGAAGGCGGCCTTTCCCGTATCAAATCCCCATTCCTTGGTTCCGATTTCTTCACCGAAATCAACGGAAGCCCTTTTCTTGATCCAGGCAACCTTTGCAAAGAACAATGTTGCCCCCAGGAGATCCTTGATCAGGAGAGGGCCTTTCCCTTTACCGGTCTTTTTATCCAGATCATATTGAGCTGAAAGAACAACATTGCTCTTACTGGTCTGGGACAAATTGATAGTGACATTGCAGGTATCATCATTTACCTTGGAGCGGGAGACCTCTCCATCGGCTCCAACATGTTTTTTAAAGCCGTCTTCAGCTTCTTCAATCTTTATAAACGAACCTTTCGCATACCCTGTAACAGGGACTCCGCAGAATGTTGCCACTACCTTTTTAGGATCGTAATCCATAGATAACCTCCTTATAGAGTTACTACACCTCTGATTTTTGTTTTATGAATGGCTCCCGCCAGATGGGCTTCGAATGAGGCCCCCGATAGTGACCGAGTCCCTTTATCTGTAATGGAAACATCTTCTGCCAGAGGAACAAATGTCACCGGAGCAGGCTCCGAAGTCAGGAGCTTATTCTCCACTCCCAGTTCCAAAGTTTCTTTCATGATGCTATCCACCTGACTGATTCCGGAATCCTCAAAGGAGATTTTTTCCCCTCTATCAGAAGCATTTTTCTTCAGCTGCAGAATGTTCTCCTGCATACGGGCATGAAGCCAGTCGATACCACGGATCACATCAATATATTCACCACTTCCAACAGTCCCTTCCTCTGTCATAGAGAGGCCTTTAACAGCTGTATAAATATTGGCATTCTTCCCCAAAACGGCATTCAATTCATTTGTACTCAGAGCATAGACATCCACACCTTTCAGGGTAACGAACTTCCAGGTCGTTTTTCCCGGTGTATAGGGAAACCTGTTTGCCAGCCAGGCGGCATCAGGAAATTGATCATCACCAGTACCGCTATCAGGATGATAGAGTACAAATGTACGGTCATAGTTATGACTCTTTATATGACTGGCTATATCTGTCAGATCATTGGAATCTTTAATCTTGGCATCATTGGAAGACAATCCCAGAATCTTACCGTTAGCCTCCGCCCAGGCGGCCATTGCTTCCTGATCAGCCTGAACCCGGCTTGTAAAAATCAGACCGTACCAGCAGTCATTTTCAAGCTTGGCCGCTGCAGCTGCTTCCGTCCAGCTCTCTCCTTCATCTTTCCTGCAGACAACTATTTCCGCCGGTGATGGTTCCTGCATAAAAATGACATTGGCCACTTTTTTAACCAGGTCATCATCAGACCATCCGTCAGCTATCATTTCATCAGTACCACTATATGTCCGTACCCTTTCATTGAATGCGGTAGTGGTTTTATCTGATGCAAACTCTCCCAATACGGCAATAACTCCAAATCCAGCCTGACTCACAACAGCCGTTGCACGGCTAATAGCCAGGTCAACTATCCGATCCGCTTCACCCATGGATATCCCCCTCAAATTTTACTTCTTCAATAAATCCAACCTCTTCAGACTGGACAGATTTATATATAAATGCCGGTTCATATACAGCTCGTTCTTCATACCTGGTGCCGGTCCGGCTTGTTGCATCCTGAACCTCCATAAGATCTTTCAAATAGGATGCACCAGAAGCATGGAGAAGTTTTTGAACCGAAAGCAGATCAAGACTTTCTCTCAGGTCGAAAAGGCTTTGATTTGCTCCCTCTCCATAACAGTGGATCGTTATACTAAACTGCTGTGTCGTATAACGAGAGATAACCCCCTGTTTATTAGCCCCAGCCTGATACGGCCGGTTTAGAGGCTTTGGTGTTTTCAAGGCCAGGGTGATAAAAGGACGTTCGGGAACAGGGGCATCACTGTTAGTCCAGATAACTTTTCCCGCAAACTGACCGCAGACCCACGCCTCTATAAGCAACTTGATATCAGAGAGTTTCGTCAGCATGATCCTCCAGAGATTCCGCAAGCGCTTTGTAATGGGCAAGCCGCGTCCCGGTTCCCCAGGGCTTTACTGTCTTGATCTCATATTTTTCATTATTCCATTCAACAATATCCGCATTACGATTCTTATCAGATGCGTATAGAGGCTTCTTTGTTGTGATGCTGATTTCAGATTTTCTTCTCCTTCCTTCTTCGCTGGAATCCATACCATCACCAGGTGACGGTTGAACCGAAGCCCTCATGGGAACCGGTTCCTTTGAGGAATCATTAACCCAACGATTCCCCTCCCAATGACCGCTTTTTCTTGTCACAAGAATCCTGTCTTTCAGTATCATCATTTCACTGACACCACGGAATCAATCCCTTCCTGAAGAGCACCTTTATCCTCCAGGGGCTTTTTATCGTATCCTTTACGTTCCCTGGTATAGGGATCATTTTCCTTAAAGTCACCACTTTTCAGCTTGGTTAAAATCAGCTCTTTGCAGTTTTTCGCAACAGTATTAAGAGCTTCTTTTTTAGACTTACCTTCCCCGATCCTCAGAAAAGCCGTCTCAATCCATTTATAGATCTGATCCAGATTCTCATCAAAGGAAGAACGGATAAAAGATCTCTCCGGAATAATGATTTCCGTTCCGACCTCCATACCTTTTGACCGAAGAAAGAAAAATTGTTTCTGACTTATTCTTCTCACACTTCCCATTTCAAGGGCATGGACTATTTCGGCAAACCCTGCCTTCTCGCCTGCAAAGAATCCGAACTTAATATAGGAACCATTCAGCTCTTTAAGCTGTTTTCTATATCTCAACCAACCATGATCAATGATCTCTACACCAGATTCACTCATACATGGGGCCTCCGGTATCCTTGAAAAATCTCCCTGGCATTAGTCGGGATCCGAGTTTCAAAGGAAGTACTCACACCGTCAACCTTCTCATTTTTGACTCCTACCCCATCATAAAGAATGCGGTTGAAGTTCCATTTCACTGTTTCCAGAAGAGCCTGTTTAATATCAGCCGGAGTCTCTTCAAAACCGGCTTCATACTTGATCCGGACCGTGCGGCCGCAAGCCTTAACAGGGAATGCTCCCCAGAACAGATCAATCTGTCCCAATTCGCGAACCAGCCAGTATTCAGTTATATCCAATTGAGATTCGGGACCAAACTGAAATGAAAGATCAACAAAAAGGGCCGTAAGGGATTTGACCGGATACTCTTTCAGGAAAATAGACGACTGTCCGGTTCCATACAGTATTTCATCAACTGTCTTCAGGCTGATATTCCGCCCCATTATCCTCCGGGCCTGTAGAGAGGCAGAGCTGATAATGAGTTCAGTCACAGCCTGGTATTCATCCTCGATTGAGAGCAAGGTATTAACCTCGTCCCAGCTGATCAAATCCCCTACAGCCATAAATTATCTTTTCTCCTTTGACTGTTTATCGGCTGTATTCTGAGGAGAGGTCTTTCCGGATGTTTTCTTATCCTTGTTTTCCATTTCCTCTTCCTTCAAGTCGTCCTCATCAGAAAGGCATTTCCTCTTCCTTCAAGTCGTCCTCATCAGAAAGGCTTTTCTTGCCTGAATCGGAGCCGGTTCGATGAGCCCGGCCGGATTCTACCCAGATCTTCCCAATCTGAGCATCAACATCATATTCCTGCCCCTTCTCCAGAGGCTCATAATTCAATTTCATGTTTTCTGAATCGATAATAATTTTCATTCAGTCCCTCCTGCTGCCAGCCCGACGAACGGAGCGTAGGTTATACCGTCCATTCTCTTAACAGGAGCCAGTACCCAGGACTTCCCATCCACATCCCACAGAGCGCGGAGAGTAACCATTCTTTCTTTGAAGTCATTTCCGGAGTAGCCCACATCGATGCGGAAATTGGTTCCGTCACCAATCAGGTAATAACCAAAATTATTGAAAAGGATATCTCCGGGAGTACCGACAGCAGGTGTATGGGTATTCCATTTAATGGGAAATCCCATCAGTCTGTCAGAAATACCCTTGGTGGCATCACCGGCGATAAAAATGGCGTTCCCGTTGTCATCGGACAGGCTCATGATCTGAGGCATCGCTGAGCGGGTAATGGTAAAGGAGGCTTTATTCAGATCCAGCTGACGGGCAATCATGGCTTTGATATCAGCAAAGGTGATCGTTCCCGTAGTCGCACGAGTCAGTTTCAGCAAACCAGTTGAATTGAGAATACCCGTGGGGCCTTTCGTCCCGTCACCATTAAAAAACTGGAAGTCTTCAACGGCTGATTTGGCAGCAAGGATAGTTTTCCGAAGGAAAGCATCCAGACCAACAGTATTCCTCATCAGTTTCTCGGACACTCTGATTGTTCCTACCTGTTCAAAGGGTTTCAGTTTGACCTGTTCAAATTTCAGGTCATTATCAGAAGCGGGAGCGACACCATCCGCAAGGTTTTCAAAAGCCCATCCGCCGAACTCGCCAAGAGATCCGGTTTTAAGAGCAGGCATGATGATTTCCTGATCAGGATGAGAGGGATCTCCGGGTATCGCCAGAGCCAGGGGACGGACAACGGAAACATCCGCTTTAACATTCAGGATGCCGTCGGTCTGTTTTGCGGGAACCAGATATCCGCCAGAGGGACCACCGTCAACCAGAAGATCTCTTTTCTCATGCTTATACCCACGCTGAGAGATCACAGAATAGGCAGCTGAGGCGACCTCTCCAATGGAATCAAAGGAACGTTCCTCTCCACCACCCTCGGAACCACCATCTACCTGGGTAGTCAGGGCGGTTCTCAGATTATTCTGTTCATCCAGGTAGTTCCTCTCCTTCAGAGTACCCTGAATCTCACTATACCGTTGTTTACAACGGGCATATTCGGCCTCTTCATCATCCTTATATCCACGCTTTTCCTTGGCTACCGCACCGTTAATTCGCTCCATAGTAGCCAGACATTCTTCCATTTCCCTGATCAGTTCATCCATGACTGTTCACTCCTCATTTTCATGATTTCTATTTCCCTGGACCGGACTCCGCTTTCATGCTCCCCCGCTGGGGACAAGGCCGCTGCCTTATCATCAAGAGTGGAAACCCTGTCTCTGGCATTTATTGATGTATTTTCGTAAGCAGGAAAGGTCACAGGAGACACTTCCCACAGCTTGATTTTCTCTACCCGGCTCCGGATAATTCTCTTATCACCGCTTCTGTCATCCGCAACGTTCTCTTTCAGAATGTCAAAGCCGAAGGACATCTGATTAACATCTCCCCGGTTAACCGATTCAAACTTGTCACGCCCCTCTTGAGAGTCCGGGAAATCGATTCCCACATGGACACCGTCTACTTTTTCCTCCAGGGAGAGTGTTCCGGCGGAACTTCGTCCCAGGACAATGTCATAGTTATGATTCCAGACGGCCCTGATATCATCACTCGCCAGGCTTTCAGTTGCGGCACCGCGGGAAATAATCTCCTCATAACGGATCGATTCATCCTCATAGAGAATCGTAGTCTCTTCATAGAGAATGGCCTTCCCGTCAGCCCTCTGCTGCCCCTCTTCTCTCTGTTCCGTGCGGAATTCACAGGGCTTACTTCTTTTCTGCATTTTCATAATTCACTCCACTACCGGCTGTATGCCGCAAACACATCCGTCATGATACGGCGGATGACTCTTAATACTTGAAACTTTTAGAGGAGCATCAGCTCCATCAGGCTGAAACTGTCCCGGTTCCAGAAAGTTCTCTTCTATCCCAATGACCTTTCCATCCAGAGCGTCACAATAGGCGCAGCACCCTCCTTTGGAGACCGATTGAATCTTGGTAACTCCCACAGATCTCCAGACAGTTCTGGCAACAGCACTTTCCACAAGGATTCGTGCCTGAGAGACCTGTTCCGGCCGGACTTCCTTCCAACGATCAGTTTGAGCATTCATCTCTTCCACAGTTTCCCGCTTCTTGATTTCCTGCTTGCTTCTGATGGAATAACGGAGACCGAAGGACTCCACAAATCGATTGATAAAGGCCTCATATTCAGAATCAGCCATTGCCACACCGACTTCATCTTGAGCAATGGACCGGATCTCATCGGCATTGATCTGCACGATACCGGCAGCCATACGGGAAACACTCCCTGCAAACCGCTCATAGAATCTTTCTAGAGCTTCATTCAACTCCTGCAGGTTCTCTCCGGAAGCGGAAATAATGTTCCTAACAGCCGGGATCTCTTCCTCCAGGATGTTTCTGGCAAGGGTTTTATATTTCTTGGTAAACCTGTTTGTAATGGTCCGCCGTTTATCAAGTCCTCTTTGCTGACTGGGCAGTACTCCTCTGGCAGAGTTCTCCTGATTTGCTTCTTCCGGAAGCAGTGCCTGCTTCATATCGATCATATTGAGAGGCACGAAATAAGCATCTCCCGAAGGATCATCGATCGGATTCATATTCTCTTTCTGCCGCCATTCATTGGCGCTCATTGCCCCGTTTTGACGGGCAAGCTGGTAAACCTCATAACGGGTTTTGGAATCTCCCCGGAGTAGGCCATCCACCAGAAACTCAATGAAGTACTCCTTCTGTTCTTCCCGGGTTAACAAGGTTTTAGTCATGGCCTGCTCGATGCGGATAAGCCGTGGCAACAGAGAGTCCTGAACATAGTCTATGTTCTGATGCTCGATATTTGAAAAAGTGGACCGGCTCAGATCTTTGATTTTATGAGGCGGAATATTGAACCATCGGGCAACTTCTGTGACTGAAAATTCACGGCTTCCCAACATCTGAATCTCTTCCGCGTTAAACTGGATCGGCTTGAACTCGCCCTCTTCCTCCAGGATGGCAGTTCTATGGTGGTTATGGACACCGCCGCCGTTAAAGGCCTCCCATGATCCCCTCAGCCTGTTAAAAGCCTCATCAGAAAGAGCTTTTTTCAACTGGATAATACCGGCTGGCTTTGAGCTGTTCTGATAGAAACTTTCTGCCTGTTCCTCTGCGGACTGCATAAGGGTGAAAGACCGGCGCCGTTTTGCTATGGGGTTGATACCATCAATACCGTTCAGAGTCATGACGGGAATATGGATCATCTGATCCTTTGGTATTTCATAAGCCTGTCCGTCAACGGTAGTCCGGTAGATTATTTTTCCATTTAATTTGTCCCGGTGAGTGACACCAGGATTCAATGGCCATAGCTCAATAGAACCGTTACCAGGGCGACACACCCATATATAAGTATCTCCCCAGAGTTCCTGATGAATGGCAGAGGCCTGTCTCATCTGAAAGCTGGTCATCAGTTCATTGGGTTCGATAGACAGAACTGAATACAGAGGATGATCAACCGCCCGGATCTTCCCGCCGCTTCCGGTCCGTTTGTATAGGATAAGCGGCAGCATAGCAATATGGCTTGAAAGCAGATCCACTGCATTCCAGACAGCAGATAGATTCAATGCAGAAGTTTCATTCATCAGAGGCCTTCCATCTTTTGAAACCATATTCAGATAAGGGAAATTACCCTCAGAAATATTCCGTTTCTGAGGGATCATACTTCCTATCCGGTTCACCATATTCATGGGAAACTGACGGATCTTATTCAAATCAATTGTTATATCCATCTCATCCCCCGGTTTTCATATACTGATTCCTGCTGTTCTCCCTGAAGGAGATAGGCTCTGTAGTAGGCCATTACCATCATGATTACACCATCGATCCTAGAGGAGGTTTCCTCTCTCTTGGGCTTCACAATTTTCACGTTGTCATTTGAGTCCCGGTAAATTTCAGCGCAGGAGATCATAAAATCCATAACAGGATTGCCGTTATAGGCGACTTCCTGTGATAGGATTCCCCGTTCAGTATGCTTAACTGCGGGGGATATCTCCTTCATTCCCTGACTGAACCTGACACAATTCATACTTTGGGCTTCCAGATTGTTAATAATCCCCTGGGCGCCCCAGGGATCGAAGATAAACTCCGAAATGTTAAACTTCTCCGCATCCCGGCAGGCCCAGGCCTCAATCTCGTTATAGTCGAGAACATTCCCATAGGTGGCACGGACCAATCCTTTACGAATCCACTCCCGGTAGGGAACATCTTCGCTTCTGGTATCAATGGATTCCTCGGGCATAAAAAAACGCCAGAGGAACCGGTAAGGTTCATCCTGCATGACAGGGGGGAAGCACAGGCAGTACCCGGCAAGGTCTGTTGTCGTAGCCAGGTCAAAGGCCGCCACGCAATCTCTGCCGATAAGCTGTTCTTCATTGAAATCCTGCCGGCATTTTACCCATGTTTCATGATTGATCCACCTGGTATGGGCATCCACCCAGATGTTCAGATGCTTTACTTTGAAGTTATTCTCTTTTTCAGGCCGGACAACGGCATCACGAAGAAGGGATTCAAGGAAATCCTGACCAACAGCCACATCCAGAAGCGGGTTAGACTTCTTCCAGACAGCCGGGTCCTTCCAATCATCCCCCTCATCAAGGGTGTAAATGATTCCAAAGTACTCCTCATCCTCTTCGATTCCCTGCAAAATCCGTTCAACCCGGTCCCGCTCTCTCTTACAGGCGCAATTCCGGTTAAATCCGGCAGTCGTAATGACCCAGAGGAGAGGCTGCAGACGGCTACCCATTCCACCCTTGAGAAGTTCAAGGATCTGATCATTAGGATGGGCGTGGTACTCATCGACCAGCGCACAATGAACGTTCAGACCATCTTTATTTTTGTTATCCCTGGAAAGGGGTTTGAAAAAACTATTTGTGTTTGTGTGAACAATGGAACCGGTAAATGTTTTCAGCATCTTCCGGAAGTCTGGAGACTGAGCAATCATTTCATTTGCCACACCCCACACAATCCGGGCCTGATCCTTATCCACAGCAGCAGAGTAAACTTCTGCTCCGCCTTCTCCGTCCAGAAAAAGCATATACAAACCGATGGCCGCCAGGATTGTTGACTTGGCATTCTTCCGGGCTTTCTCTTCGTACACATAGCGGAATCTTCTGTTTCCGGAATCCTTGTGTTTCCAGCCGAAGACAACTGCCAGGACAAACTGCTGAGCTGGCTCAAGATGAATATTCCGGCCTTTCAACTGTCCTTTGACATGCTTGCAGAAACCTACAAAGTCAATGATCCGACCGGCAACCTCTTCATCGAAGTAATAGGGATAGTTTGCTGATTCGGCTTTTACCAGGTCTTCAACATGGCGTTGAACAGAGAGCCGCACCCATTTACAGGCGATCTCTTTCCCGGTAATCACATCATCAATGTACTGCTGGTATGTCTTTTCCAAATCTGTACAACTCCCTGAGCCAAAAAAAAGACGCATCAAGCCTAAGGCTTGATGCGTCTTTGGTCGTTCCATTTAACACATCATCTTCACGATGATAAACTGTAATTGTACGTAACAGGGATCCGGTCTTTCCGCTATCGCCCCTGGTACGGAATAATCAAATTATGCTTTACAATAAACCCAATAAAATTAATTTGTCAAGAGATTCATGAACTTTTTACAAGACCAAACATTTTTTCAAACTCGGATTCATCCTGTTTATCATCTGTTATATCCAACCTCTTCCGGCTCCCTGGAGACAGGCCGAACTCATTCATAAACTTATGATACAGAGCCATTGCCTTATTTTTGGCACTCCGGCAGTTATTCACCATTGAGGCATGATGCTTTATCAGGGCAAGCTGAGCCTTCAGCTCATCCGAATTCTCGGCCGACTTGATATTCTGTTCTGCGTCCTTCTGATCTTTGAGGTGACTCTTCATATCATAGCTGGATTGAACCATATCATCGTAAGCCATACAGCAGGCTTCCAGGCATCCCAGGTCAATCTTCTTTAACAGCTCCTCATCCTTAAGCAACCTGACCAGTTTCCGCCACTGTTTCTTCCCGGCTGATCCCATGTGGGAAGGAGTCTCAATTTTCTCAGGAAGATCCGTTTCTGCTTTAACTGATCCATGATCCCGATCATCACGGAAGGTGCCTGATAGTATTTTTAAGCCCGGTGCTTTCCTGTAGTTCATTCCCTATCTCCCCCTCTTCTGATAACTCTCAAATGACATTGCGATAATTTTGCTGTGGACGTGGAGGGCTTTCAACATACTCATAGAGATTTAATCCCCCCTCCCCCTGTGGACTTCTTCCTGTTCCCCCAGCCACCATCATAGCGATTAGTTTTCTTTGAATGCTCACCTCTGGTCATCGGTACCAGTGTATAGTTTCTATGATCTGGTTCAACTCTTGGATCGTAAGGAGGCCGGTGATCTATCACATAATCTTTCCACTGTGATTCAGGTATATTATGAGCCTTCAGAGTTTCAATTCTGATCCTCTTCCACTCTGAATCTGAGTTCCAAAGGTAGGAAGGCCGGGGTTTCCGTCTCTTGTATTGAACTTCTGTCTGGTGAATCTCACAGCGGGATGATCCTTCGGTGGCATACCTTGGACATCCCACATGAGAACATGGTCTCTTTGCTTTTCTAGGCATTTGCAGTACTCCTTTTCTTTCCTCTATTTCCATATAGATCAAGATTCAATTCTTCCAGTGTCAGATCCTTCCCGTGATAGTACATCCCCAATGTTGTGGCCACATCTGAATGACCAAGATATCGGGATACAGCATCCATATTGCCTGTTTTATCAATCAGAAATGTTGCATAGAAATGCCGGAAGGAGTGAGGATGAAGACCATAGATTGAAACTCTTTCACCAGCTCTCTTAACCAGGTCATGAACTCCTTGCCGGGTATATCTCTTACCAGAGGATGATTCAAACAAGAATGTCATGGCATTAGGGAAAGCCTTATAGAGCCTCTTCCTGAGCCCTCCATTGATCCGTATGACTCTTTCCTTGCTACCTTTCCCCGTTACTCTTATCCGGAACTCTGATTCACGAACCTTCCGGACATGAGACAACCTGATCCCGGTCATCTCTGAAACACGACATCCGGTACTTGCAAGGAACTCGATAATGATTCTGGTCTGAAGATTAGAATGCTTTAAAATCTCATGAAGTTCTTCACCGCTTACCAGATGCTCCCGATGCTTCCGGTTCATAACCCTTGGCAATTTGAAAGATTTGAACTCTGCTTCAATCTGATATTCAGCAATGATGTTCTCATTTGCGGTCAGACCGGTGGTATCCCGATTGTCCAGAAGATAGGATTTCACGGCATGACCATATGTCCTGATTGTCGATGCTGAAAGTCCCTGATCTTTCAACGATTCAAGCCATTGAATTTCATTCCCCATATTTTCCGGAATCACCTGATCAGCACAAAATGAAATAAATCCTTTACAGATCTGCTTATATCGAGCATTTCTGTACGTTTTTTGCCGATCCGGTGAAATTAGATTTTTGTCAAGATTTTCCATACTCTTTACCCGCTTTGATTACTGGTAGATTGATTGGTTTAATAAGGCTTACTTTCCCGTTCGATATCGTGAAAACAAGCCCGACATCACCAAAAGGTGTCTCTCTTACCCGGTCTTTCAGTTCTTCAATATGTGCTTCAACTTCTTTTGTCAGTATGTCCATGTTGCTTATCCTGCTGCTTGGTTCCGATTGTGAGGCGTGCTTTCCCACCACTCACGGTGTTCCTTGATCTCCTGATGATTCTCAAAATCAGATAGCTCCATACCGCACTGAGGACACATAGAGAGCGTAGAGGATGCTGACCACATCTTCCCGCAAACGGGGCAGTGGTGAGGCGTAGGCTCTTTTGAAGTCTTTACCGACTTAACGCTCTTATCCTTTTTCATGGCTCTCTTGAGGAATTGAGGAATATCTTCTCCATGAAACTTATTAACCTGAGAAGGAGTCTTTCCTGTCAAATACTCCTGAAAAATCTCCATAAGCCTTTCAGATCCGAATCTGGTATAGGCAATACCGATCTGTTCTGACTCTTTGGGAGTGAAATAAAAAAATGAACTGGGATCCCTTTCTTTCACCATGCTGATGAGAAAGGTCTTCATAGTTGTTAACGAAGTGATGCCCGCCGCAGGCGGAGAGGTCACCAAGGGTGGAGAAGATGTCTCCCTTGAATCTGAGTTATCCACAGGCTGAGTACTCTCTTTTGATTCTTGCTCTTGTGGAAGGATTTCTTTTTTATAACTACCTTTATAATTGT
>NBMC01000015.1 GCA_002084805.1 Spirochaetaceae bacterium 4572_59
GAAGGAACATCCCGTATATATAATTTAAGGATTTATTATACTCGCTTACCGGAGATCATGACTACACCATATTCTATCTACCCACTTAAAACTTACAGGAGCCAGATATTTAATTGACCTTCAATTTTTCTTATGGTATATACACATAGACAATGTCATCCCCGCCAATGGTTAAATTATAGGAATCAATATTCATATTTTTGGTTCTGGAATAGAGAAGAATGGTCCGCCGGCTCGTATAGACCTCCCGCCGTTTCAGCAGCTTCAGAAGATCATCAAAGCTCCGGTTCTGCACTGACACCCTGGAAATACGGAAAGGTTGAAACCGCCGGTTCCAGGGAAGAACGGATAATTCCCCATCCAGGTCATAGGCAAAATCGGGGAAAATACCCTTTTCGGAAGCACTTTGAAAAACCTGTTCCGCTCCGGGTTTCAGTTCTGCCAGGCCGTAGGGATAGGCCATGGTCCTGAGATTCAGAGAATGATGCAGATAATTTGAAAAAATCACTTCCGCTTCTTGGATTTCTTCTACCAGAATCTCCGGAGTCTGATCTCCCAGATAGGTATGGGTAACCGTATGGTGTCCCAGGTAGAAATTCTGCTCCACATAACGGAACTTTTCTCCCACAACGGGCAGATCTCTGTAGGGAAAACCCGAATGAGCGATCCCGCCGGTCTGCCTGAAGGGAACAGCATCAAAGGAAACATAGAAGGTAAGATTATAGTGACCGTTTACTGCCGGGAAATAACGGGAGAATATTGCCCCCAGGCAGTTAGGATCCAATTCGGGGTTTATATGCTCATACCCCTGAGCAATTTCGTCCAAAGTCTTATCGGACCAGATAATCTGTCCTCTTGTACCATCATCGGCCCCTATAACAAAGGGTTTCAATCCTGATGGAACAAGTGAAAAGTTCCCTTTGGCAAAATCCTCATCAGAGAGAGGGTAGTATCTGTTTTGAGCAAGGTATGCCATGAGATGATGGGTTCTATTTACAGACAGTTCGTATTTGGGATCATCCCCGATTCGGTGGAAACAGAGTACGGGAACCTTTCCACTGTCCCGTTTTTCAAAAAAGATGGTTTTATCCTGCTGCCGGATAATTCCTGTCCCTCTGTATTTGAGGCTGTTCATTAAAAAAACCTCAGGATTCACCTCTCTCAGGGAGTGAACAAAGACAAGACGCATGGGCTCTCTGTCCCGGGACATCATAATCCTGTATAAATTCCCCCCGGTCAGGGAGAAGAGATTCTCAAGAGAAAAAAGAAAAATAAATAGTAGGAGACTGCGCTTTATCAAATCACAATTATTATATCAAAGATTTTCAAGAGTTTCAGCGGCCAGCTTTCCCACATCTGTAGAAGGATTCATATCTCTTGCTGCCTGAAGTTCTTTTTTGGCACCAACGGAGTTATCCATCCCAAAATATCCCTTTCCCAGAAGGAATCTGATTTTCTGAGATTCAGCCTCTGTTGATTCGTAGGAATTCCCTACAAAATCTTCCAGTAGGGAAACAGCATCCTCATAGGAGAGAGACTTTATCAGCAGATCACCCTTCCGTATGGTATAAGCGGCAATAAACTCTACATCCAGATATTCACCGCTGACATCCATAAGATTTTTGACATAATTACGCTTCTGTCCCAGAGCCTCATAACAGACTGCCGAAAAGAAAAGACAGTTATCATCTTCAAAGAATTCCCATCCCTCTTCAAAGTTTACAAGAGCTTCTCCAAACTCTTCTTTCGCAAGCAACTCCAATCCGGCATTCAGATAAGTGTAGGCATCTTCCATTCCGTTGTTCAAGTCCATCGTCTGTTTTGCACCACGGACACCCATGATTGCTTCCTGCTGCCACTTCTCATAATCAGAGTTCAAGGTCAGTTTCTTTTTCAGATCGAAACTGCTTGTATTAACAGTTGATACATCACTAATCAATTCTGACATACTGTAATTTCCATCATTGATAAGGGTAACTACAGCGTCATCAATAAGAAGTTCGGCATAGCCGTTATCGGAAAGACGGAGAACCGCATCGGATAGGATTTCATCTCCTATGTAGAGTTCATCCCAAGCAGCACCATTTTGTAATTCAAGGTAACCTTCCAGATAGTCCAGACTAACACCATCCGCAAATGCCGAAAAAGTTATCAGACAAATGAGGTATATCATGGTAATTGTTTTCATAACAAACCCCTCCTTATTTTTTATTCTGAAAAGAAAAGAACTCTCTTTCAAAATATAGTCCCTTATACGGCAGAATAACAGATTCTACAACACAATTAATCGTAATCCCAAAAGTATAACACTGAGAAACCCAGTCTTCATAGATATTTACAAAATGAGAACAGGAGATGATCTCTGGAAGATTCTTCCCAATTCCATTATACTGACTCATCAATTATTTAATTAAAAGGATTAATCCAATGGCAGACGATAAAAAAGTCATCTACTCCATGGTCGGAGTCAGTAAAAAGCATAACCAGAAGGTTATTCTAAACAACATATATCTCTCTTATTTCTATGGTGCAAAGATCGGGGTTCTCGGAATGAATGGATCGGGAAAAAGTACCCTTTTGAAGATTCTAGCGGGAGAGGACACAGATATAACAGGAGAGACTGTTCTGTCTGATGGATTCACCATCGGTTACCTGGAACAAGAACCTAAGCTGGATGATGAGAAAACTGTTCGCCAAATCGTTGAGGAAGGAGCCCAGGAAACGGTGGACCTTCTGAATGAATACGATGAAATAAATGCCAAATTCGGCGAAGAGATGACTGATGAGGAGATGGAGAAACTCCTCACGAAACAGGGAAAAGTCCAGGACAGGCTTGAAGCCCTGGACGGTTGGGATCTTGATTCCCGCCTGGAACTAGCCATGGATGCCCTCCGCTGCCCTCCTGAGGATACAAAAATAGCTATTCTCTCGGGAGGCGAGAAACGTAGAGTCGCCCTCTGCAGGCTGCTCCTGAAAAAACCTGATATCCTCCTTTTAGACGAACCCACAAACCACTTGGATGCGGAATCTGTGGCCTGGCTGGAACACCACTTACAGCGTTACGAGGGAACCATTATTGCCGTGACCCATGACCGTTATTTTCTGGACAATGTGGCCGGCTGGATTCTGGAACTTGACAGGGCAGAGGGAATCCCCTGGAAAGGAAACTATTCATCCTGGCTGGAGCAGAAACAGAAACGCCTGGCCCAGGAAGAGAAGAAGGAATCAGAACGTCAGAGGACTCTCAAGCAGGAGATGGAATGGATCAAGATGTCCCCCAAGGGCCGTCATGCCAAGTCCAAGTCCCGTATCAATTCTTATGAAAACCTTCTGAATCAGGATACCAGAGAACATGCCAATGAGCTGCAGATCTATATACCCTCCGGTCCCCGTCTGGGAAATATAGTTATTGAAGCAGAGGATATCAGTAAGGGATTTGACGGTAGGCTGCTTTATGAAAACCTCTCATTTAAACTTCCTCCCGGTGGAATTATCGGTATCATCGGTGCAAACGGTGCGGGTAAAACCACCCTGTTTAAGATGATCACCGGTGAAGATACACCTGATACTGGTACTCTACGTCTGGGAGAAACCGCCAAACTTGCCTATGTAGAACAGACCCGCGCCAACCTGGATCCTGAAAAAACAGTCTGGGAACAGATATCCGATGGGCTAGATATTGTCAAACTGGGAAAACGGGAGATGAATTCCAGAGCCTTTGTTTCACAATTCAACTTTATGGGAGCGGATCAGCAGAAAAAGGTCGGGATCCTTTCCGGTGGAGAACGTAACAGAATTAACCTGGCCATGATGCTTAAGGAAGAGGCCAATGTACTTCTTTTGGATGAGCCCACCAATGACCTTGATGTTAATACTATCAGGGCTCTGGAAGAGGGGCTTCTGAACTTTGCAGGATGTGCGGTCGTTATCAGCCATGACAGATGGTTTCTTGACAGGATTGCCACTCATATTCTGGCTTTTGAAGGAGATAGTGCGGCCTACTGGTTTGAAGGAAACTTTTCCGAGTATGAAGAGAATAAGCGAAAGAGACTGGGAATCGATGCGGATCAGCCCCACAGGATTAAATACCGTAATTTAACCAGAGATTAAATAGACCTATAGCAAGGTCGGGAGGGAATAGGGGGAATGGAGGGAATAGGGACGGAGGTTTACCTTCTGTTATATAAGCATGAGAAAAACAAGAATCCTTCAACAAGGCGCAACTTATCATGTTGTAGCAAAATCGAACAGAGGGGAATTTATTCTGAATTCCGACGAAATGAAAGAGATGTTTTTATGTATTCTGGAAAGGGCGAAGAAAAAGTTCAATTTCAAATTAAAGCATTACTGCATAATGAGTAACCACATCCATTTATTGATAGAACCTGCACCTGGTACAAGTCTTTCAAAGCTGATGCAATGGATTTTGAGCGTCTTTGCCATCCACTTCAATAAAATGTTCGGTTTGATCGGTCATGTATGGTATGACCGCTTTAAAAGTAAGATCATTCGCAGTTTTCAGCAGTTAATAAACACATTACAGTATATTTCCGATAACCCGGTAAAAGCTGGAATCTGTAAAGAGAGTAGAAATTATGCTTATAGTGGTCTTTATGAATTTAAACGAAAGCGCTACAGATTACTGAATCCGGAAATTTACTTTTTGTGGTTGAATCTGATTATTTAACAGGGCTTCTTTCAAAAAGGATATTCTTAGATTCTTTGATAGATGAAGCTAAGTCTGTTCGATTTTTTCCGTATGAATTTTTATGAGAACTTGATTTTGTTGAAATTGCCCGTGCTGAACTGGCAAACCAACATCTATAACAGTAAATGAACATAGCTTTCCTCAGAATATATTTCTATCCGGTGGAAATACTGGCCTACACGACTGAATCGATTACTGCTAAGGTGATAAATGGTATATTCAACATTGCAGCGGGTTTTATAGCGTTGTTTCATAATAAGGACCATTCATCCCTCACCGTCCTCCGTATATCCTATCCCTCCGTCCCCCTTATCACTCTTATCACTTATCCACAATCATCCTCCGTCCCTCATATCCTCATATCCCATCCTACATATCCATATCCTCCGTCCCTCATATCTCTTTTACCCTTTTACCTTATTTTTATTCCATTTATTCCTTTAATCTATTGCACAGCTCCTTTTTCATGAGTAAAATCGATATAATTATTCATATTTTATACAGGAGTAAATCATATATGGAAGATCTTACATTCGGGGCTCTGGCACTGTTGCCACCTCTGGTAGCTATTATTTTTGCCATGTGGAAAAAACAGGTAATCATCTCTCTGTTGGCAGGTATATGGGGCGGCGCCACCATTATCAATGACTGGAATCCTCTGAAGGGACTTCTTGAAACCTTTTCTAATTATATTGTAGGACAGTCTCTGGCTGATTCCTGGAATATTGGTATTATTGTTTTCCTTCTGGCCGTAGGCGGAATGATAGGAATGATCAGCAAGATGGGCGGAACCAAAGCCATTGCCGACAGTATTGCAGCAAAAGCAAAAGATTGCCGGTCCACTCAGATGGCCACGGCTCTTATGGGAGTTGCTATCTTCTTTGATGATTATGCCAACTCTATCATTGTGGGTAACACCATGCGCCCTATTACGGACAAACAGAAGATCTCCCGTGAGAAACTTTCCTATATTGTAGACTCCGCAGCAGCGCCTGTTTCTTCCATGGCTCCCATTTCAACATGGATCGCTATGGAGTTGGGACTGATTGCAGCAGGACTTCAGGCTCTCGATATTGAAGGGAACTCCATGCTGATCTTTTTTCAGACCATCCCCTACCGTTTTTACTCCATCTTCTCCCTGGTTCTCCTGTTCTCCCTGATCTGGATGAAAAAGGACTTTGGCCCCATGCTGAAAGCTGAAATCAGAGCACGGAAGACTGGTGAAGTTTGCAAAGCCGGTTCCAATCCCATGATTACTGAAGACAAAGCCCTTATGCCCAAAGACGGAACAAAAGGTTCTATCCTGGAAGTAATCATTCCTATCGGAATATTCATTCTCATAACATTCTTCGGTCTCTGGTACAACGGATACGAGGCAGGGATGAACTTTCAGGATGCCATGGGTAATGCCGATGCTTCAGTCGTACTGACATGGGCTGCGTTTATCAGCTCTATGGCAGCCGGTGTACAGGGAATGATCTCCAAAAAATTCAACATCAGTACTGCTGTTGACGCATGGATTGGCGGGGCAAAATCCATGCTGACAGCCGTTATCATTCTGGCTCTGGCATTTGCTCTTAAGGCAGTTATTTCCGAGATGCAGCTTGCCGAATGGCTTGTAGCCATAATCCCTTTTAAAGAGGGCGGACTGGGAGTTATCCTGCTCCCCACACTGGTATTTCTGACAGCCATGTTTGTTGCTTTTTCAACAGGAACATCCTGGGGTACAAACTCCATCCTCATGCCTATCGTTATCCCTGTGGCAGCCAATGTTTCTGCCACTACTGGAACGGTAACACCTTTTATACTGGCTTGTATCGGTAGTGTTCTGACGGGTGCCGTATTCGGCGACCACTGCTCTCCCATCTCCGATACAACTATTTTGTCATCCTCCGCGTCAGGATCCGATCACATCGATCATGTGCGGACACAGGCACCTTATGCGCTTCTGGCAGCAGGAATTGCCATTGTTGTGGGAACTCTCCCCGCCGGACTGGGTCTCCCCCCCTGGGTTAGCCTGATTCTCGGAGCACTTGCTGTGATTGTTATTGTTAAGGTTGTTGGTAAAGAAGTTGACACAGAAGGAAATATAGTTTCCTGATAAATCACTGACAGAAACAAAAAGGACCGTTTCAAAACGGTCCTTTTTTTGGATCTGATAGTTAATTGATCTATGGCTGTTGCCGCCCTGCCTGACGGGAACGGTTCAGTTTTTCCATGGTTTTAAAGTAATCCGCATTCTTTTTTATATCACGGATATCATTGATAAAAAACTTGTTATCCACCACTTTAAACTTCTGATTTTCCATAAGCTTTCGCAGAGCCACAGCTCCTACTTCCTTGGACAATCCAACAATATTGATCAGTTCCTTAGGCCCATAGGGAAAAGAAAAGGATCTTTTCATATTCCCGTCAATTCTATTCTTTTCCAGCTCAAGGAGCAGGGTATCCCACATACGTCCGGCAGGATCACTGAGCATAGTATTTTCAAGCTGCTTATAGATAGACCAGATCCGTTCAGCCAGCAGAATCGTCAGCCTGGATATTATTTTGGGCTGCTCTACAACCATACTCTTGAAGTTACTGCGATTAACAGCCATAAGAACAGAATCTTCATGGGCGATAGCCGAAGCACTGCGAGGTTTATTCTCAAGAAGAGCCATCTCACCGAAAATATCACCGGGCTTCAGCAGGGCCAGCATAACCTCGTTATTATCAACAATCTTGGTAATACGGATACTGCCCTTCTGGATAATATACAATTCAGGGCCGAATTCAGCCTCACTGAATACCATGGTATCCCTGGGATACTGTCTGATAAACTCAGAAGACTTTTCCACATCTAGATACGCAACAGTGGCATAGGGCTTGATTTTCATCATTTTTGCCTTGGCCATCTGAACATTCTCCCCCTGGGGACAGTGCTTGATATACTGGTAATAGGAATAGAATGCCTGATTATACTGATTCTGTTTGATATAATATTCAGCCACCTGAAACAGATGGGGCGGCTCGATCTCTGCCGCATTTTTAAAGGTCATACGGGTAAGAGCCTGATCAAGCATTCTGACTTTGCGTGAAAACACATTGATGATTTTCATGGCGACAGGAGTATTCCTTTCTATAAGAAGAGGATACTGCTCTCGATTAACGGAAATCAGGGTCACATCAGTCAAAGCCCGTGCAGTTTCAAGGTGATTATGAGAGGCCATTGTCGAAACGACACCAAAAAAATCGCCGGGTTTGAAAACCTCCCCCCCCGTTTCCTCTTCTATTTCAAACTCTTTTCCGCAATGAACATGACCGCTTCGGATGATGTAAAACTGATCTGAGTCTTTTCCTTCAACTGTGATGTATGAGCCTTTATTAAACCTAACCAGTCCAAGTTGCAGTGGATTGTTCATCCCATCTCCCATTTAAACTATAAGTAATTCCGGTAAAGATTTTCCAAGCTTTACCGGAAATAATTATTCCAGATTAATTATATATCGGGAAATCCTCACATAAAGATTGAACCTTTTTCTGGATTTCGTCAATTTTATTTTTTTCTCCACCGCTTTTAAGTACTTCTGTAACAAACTGCCCAATCAGTTTCATCTCTTTTTCTTTCATACCCCGTGATGTTACCGCAGGAGTCCCGATTCGAACACCGGATGTGATAAAGGGACTTTTTTTATCAAAAGGGATACCATTTTTATTAACAGTAATACTGGCTTTATCCAGCCATGCCTCAGCATCCTTACCAGTAGTATCAAGACTGCTCAGATCAACAAGCATCAGATGGTTGTCTGTACCCCCTGAAACGATTCTGACTCCTCCCTCTTCTAGGGCTGCTGCCAATGCTGCAGCATTTTTAACAACCTGTTCCTGATAACCCTGGAACTCGGGCTGCAGAGCTTCTTTGAAAGCAACGGCTTTGGACGCAATGATATGCATGAGAGGTCCGCCCTGGCAGCCCGGGAAAATTGAACCGTTTAAAAGCTCAGACCATTTTTTCACCCGGCCGCTCTTGGGAGCAATAGCACCAATGGTATTCTCGCTGTCTTTTCCCATAAGAATCATACCACCACGGGGTCCTCTCAAGGTTTTATGAGTTGTCGTTGTTGTAAAGTGTGAATATTCAAGAGGAGAGGGATGCTGACCGGCAGCAACGAGACCGGCGATATGTGCCATATCTGTCATCAAAAAAGCCCCGACCTCATCGGCTATGGCCCTGAATTTCTCAAAATCCAGAATACGGGGATAGGCGGAAGCACCGGCTATAATCATTTTTGGTTTGCATTCTTTTGCAATTTTAAGAAGTTCAGCGTAGTCAATTCTTTCGGTCTTGGCATTAACGCCATAGCTTACAATATTGTAAAGCTTACCGGAAAAGTTTACGGGAGATCCGTGGGTGAGATGACCACCGTGGGCAAGGTTCATTCCAAGAACAGTATCTCCGGGATTACAACAGCTTAAATACACTCCCATATTAGCCTGACTTCCGGAATGGGGCTGAACATTAGCATAGTCACAGTTAAAAAGCTCTTTTGCTCTCTCAATGGCCAGCGTTTCTGCTTCATCTACAAATTCACAACCACCATAATAACGTTTACCGGGATATCCTTCAGCATATTTATTAGTCAGAACAGATCCTGCGGCTTCCAAAACAGCTTTTGAAACAATATTTTCAGATGCAATCAGTTCCAGATTGCCCTGTTGCCGTTTCAATTCTCTCTGCATTGCCTCGAATAATTCCGGATCAAAACTTTTCAACTCTGTCATAAATTCTCTCCCTTGCATATTTATGTGAAACATTTAGATATTCCAGTAATTTCCAGCTCAAAAATTGATTTATTCCTCTATTACTGCGATATTCCCCCACTGAATGGAGCAGCTTTCAAGATTACCAATCCACTCTTCGAATATATTCTGCTGACTGTAGGAACGAAAGTCAATCCTCTTTGATTCTTCTGTAAACACGAATCCTCTTTGTAATCCTCTGGAAAAAGCAAGATAACCGTTGTCCAGAGAACCCCAGGAACCGGGGGGATCGGCTTCTTCAGCTAGATAGGCGCTCAATGCCCCGTCAGCAGCGGCCGTGTCCACAGGAAACCATCCACTACCGGGCAGATAGATCTCGGACCAGTAGTGGGTCACAACATCCGCTATATCGGCTGATATCCAGACACCTGAGACTATCCGTGCGGGAATACCCGCCCCACGGCATAAACTTGTAAAGAACGAGGCATAGCCAAAGGAGTCTGTTTTTCTACTTGTAAGCCATTTTGTATGATCTATTTCCGGATTTCCGCTGTCCGGGTGCATCTTCCATAACACATAGTCATAAAGGAGGCTGGCTTTTGCATAGGGATTTTTTTCTCTTTTATAAACTGCCATTGATGTTCTTTTAAAATATGTTGCAAAAATATCCTTTTCATCCCTTAAAAAAGGCTCCATCATTTCCAGATTATCATAATGATCCGGAACATCTTCCTTATCTATTATATATTCAAGCTGACTCAGGGATAGTTTGTAGTTAAGATCAAGGGAGTATTCATGACCACTGGCCAGCTCTGTCAGCTGATAAACCTGCAAATTATGATCCAGCCTAAGGGGATCCAGACTGGATTCGGTCTTAAGGACATTCTGACCAGGTCTGGGAGAGGGCGAAGGAACCCATAAAACAAGACTGTTACCAGGAAGGGCCCCTACCCTGTCGATTTTTACGGACTGAGAAATGTTCAGAACCCTTCTACTTCTTTTTTCAATATACCCGGAAGGCTCTACTTCTATTTCGACAGAGTTGCTGTATCCAGCCTGAGTTCTAACATATACGGGGCCACTCCTGGCTTCTTCAGGGAGATAAAAAGATATGCTTGAATCTGTCCAGTTTGAAAAGTTTTCAGCCGGGACAGTAAAATACTGACTCTCATCAGGACTGTCCAGAACACTTTCAGGTGCTTTTCCGGAAAGATTAACAAGAATCGTACTGTTCTTCTGCCGCTGTCCCAGTTTATCACCGCTAAGGATAACCAGTTCGCCCGGTTTAAAACGGCTGTTATTAATGCGTGAAAGATAAGGTTTACCCGGAATGAAAGCTCCTGTAGAACGATCAGGAAGACGTTCTGACAGAATATAGAGGGTCCCCCTACTTCTACCGCCTGAAGTCTCAACATAGATCAGGCCGGAACCGGACAGAGGAGGAATCCTTATTTTTATTGTGCTATCGGACCAGAATTCCACGGCAGATGAGGAAAGAGGTGATTTATTCAGCCAGACTTTGGACTTACTCCGGGTCATACCAAAATTCTGTCCGGAAATAACCATCAAGTCTCCTGAACGGATCTCTTCTGGAGAGATAAATAGTATCTGGGGCTGTCGCTTTGAAACTGACAGACTTAACAGAAAAAGCAGCAGCAGGCAGACATAAATGCCTACCGGCAGAATATGATAGAGGAAAACACGTCGTTTCATTGATTACTACCCGGCAGACGAATCTATTTAATTAACTGACTCGGCTGTGGAATTTTCGCTGCTCTCAGGAGCAACATCCGCTGATGCAGCCTCACCATTAACATAGTAAGGACTTATCATAACTGCCATTTCAACATGCAGTTTTTCCGGATTATTCAGATTATCCATTTTTCCGAGGGGAAAGAACAGTACTGTTTCACTGAATTCAAGGGGAATACTCTTCATACTGGTATAATATCGGATTCCTTCAGGCGTTGTTTCTGTTTTTTCCTGCAATAACCAGATTTCACTCTGAGCTACCAGAACAAGCCCCCCGTCAATTTTACGAAAAGGAGTGAAGTGAACTGATAGTTTTGCACGCTTATTTGAAAGGTGAACCGTTACGGGTCTTCCGGAAACAGTTAATTTATCCAGTTCCGATTCCCACAGAACATTCCGTTCATTCTGTGAGAGGCTGGCATGAATATTGATAGAGAGAGCATCTTTGATAATTTGTTCCAGAGAGGATTCATCACTCTCCTGACCAGTTAATGATAATCCTGCAATGAAGCTAAGAAGTAATCCAAAAATCAGGGTCTTACGGGTCAATGCGATGAGCCTCCGTTAAAACTGACAGATCTTGTCAGCTGGGAATCACCATAGAATCCAAGGTCCAGATCAACAGGTAGTTCAATACTCGATTCCTGGTTAAACATCTGACTGTCTGAGGGTTCCAGAAGAGAGAGGAGGGCATCGATATCCTCACCGGAAACTGTCAGGTCTCCCTGGGGAATAGACCAACCTTGGGACACGGCAATGGCCGGACTCATATAAGATCCGGAAGGACCACTGTTCCCGGCCATAACAAAGCCCATAAAAAAGGCCAGGATAGCAGCAGCGGCGGCAGCTACAGGGATCAATCCATTACCAAAACGGTGGTACGTGGATCTCTCAACTGTGTTCCGTTGGCGGACCATGTGCTCCAAATCGGAAAACGTGGAACTGTAGGATGGTTCGGGAGCACTTTGCAGAATATGGCTCTGCTCCTTATAAGTTTTAATTAGTGAACGGCAGTTTTCACAACTTAAAAGATGCTCTTCAATCCTTTCTTTCCAGGGACTGCCTACCTCTCCGTCATAAAAGGCGGACAACAATTTGCTATCAGGGCACATATATTTCCCCTTTTTTGAGAATTTCACTCATTTTTTGTCTGGCTCGAAATACCCGTATTTTAACATTACCTTCTGATATTTTCAGAATTTCTCCTATCTGTTTATAATTCAGCCCACCATATTCCTTCAGCGTGAGAACAACTCTCATTTTATACGGCAGTTGCATCAGTGCGTCCTGGACCATCCGTTTTGATTCGTCCTCCATAAGACCCGTCTCACCCTGATTTGTAATCTCGGGCTTAGGTTCATGATAATATTTATGGTAAGCTTTCCTCTCACGGCCTTTTCGTTTTTCATGATTAAACGCAAGGTTTTTAACAACACGTATCAGCCAGTATTTTGCCTGGTCTCCCGGGGGAATCTTATCAATCCTCTCATAATACCGGATAAATGCTTCCTGACAGAGATCTTCACTGGCAGTAGTCGAACCGGTAATTCTATAGGCTACACGCATCAAAAGGGGGTATAGCTCATTGTAAGTCTGCTCAAAATCTATCGACACGTATCCAGCCCTTTAACATTAAAACAGAGGTAGCTTATGTTTGTTACAGGAAAGTTCAATTTTTTTTCCACTTGGGTCCTTCGGGAGAATCTACGATCTGGATTCCCCTTGCCAGAAGGTCATCACGAATCCTATCTGACAAGGCAAAGTCCTTGTTTTTCCGGGCTTCCTGTCTCTGCTGAATCATTGCTTCAATTTCACTGTCCAGTGCTTCACCGGAAAGATCTTCTTTCAGTTCAGCTTCCGCCAGATTTAACCCCAAGATCCGGTCCATGTCCAAAAGGAGTCCCAGTTTCTCGCCGGAAGAGATATCATTACTCTTCAGACAGCTCCAGATATCAGCCAGACAACGGGGTGTATTAAGATCCTGAGAGATATGATCCTGAAAGTCTTTCAACACTTTTTCTGCGGCTTCAGAAAAATCCCTTGGATCAACAGGAACGCCTTCGGCTTTCAGCTGTGCGGTCTTTTTCAACAGACCTTCCCTTGCGGTACGAGCTGCATCCAGAGATTCCCATGTAAAGATCAGCTGGGAACGGTAATGTCCGGCCAGCAGAAAGTAGCGATAATCCATGGCATCATAGCCCTTGTCTACAAGATCCTGCACTGTCAGGAAACCACCCTTGGATTTTGACATTTTGCCGTTTTTCATAATGACAAACTCATTATGAAGCCAGTAGTTTACCCATTTACAGCCGTTAGCTGCTTCGGACTGGGCAATTTCATTAGTATGATGAACGGGAATATGATCGATACCGCCACAATGGATGTCGAAGTGAGGTCCCAGATATTTGCTGCTCATGGCACTGCATTCGATGTGCCAGCCGGGATAACCCACACCCCAAGGAGAATTCCAGGTCATGGCCTGATTCTCAAATTTGCTCTTTGTAAACCACAGAACAAAGTCCTGGGGATTTTTCTTATTAGTATCAACAACAGTACGAGCTCCGTGCTGCAGCTCCTGTTTATCCAGTCCCGCCATTTTACCGTATTCGGGAAACTTGGCCGTATCAAAATACACATTCCCACCAGAGGTATAGGTAAAGCCCTTATCTTCCAGAGTTTTCACCATACTTATCATCTCATCGATATGTTCGGTCGCCTTACAAACATGATGGGGAATATTGATATTCAAACGTTCGGTGTCGTGGAAAAATGCTTTGGTAAAAAACTCGGCGATATCCCAGACAGACATGCCCTGTTCACGGGCACTTTTGATCATCTTGTCTTCGCCCTCATCACCATCGTCGGTAAGATGCCCCACATCGGTAACATTCATAACATGATTTACTTCGTATCCGGCATATTCCAGGGTTCTTCTGAGAACATCTTCAAAGGTATAGGGTCGCATATTTCCGATGTGAGCATAGTTGTATACGGTTGGACCACAGCAGTACAGACCAACCTTGCCATTTTCTATGGGTTTGAATTCCTGCAGCTCTCTTCCATCTGAATTTAAAAATTTAACCTTCACAATTTCTCCTTAAGCATATTGCCACTGGGATACGGGACAATTATCATGTGTATTGTGAACAAAATAGTGAATTTAATCAAAAAAATCAATATTGATACCGTAATCAGAGAGAATGAACCCCTGAGTGCTCATAACTGCTTTCAGACCGGAGGCTGTGCAGATGTGTTTGTAGAACCCTCGAGCAGACAAGAACTCCTGGAAATTCTGAAGCTGCTGAAAAGAGAAGGGGTACCCCGTTTTATACTGGGTGGCGGAGCCAATATTCTGGTTTCAGATAAAGGCGTCCGGGGCGTCGTTATCGACATGAAGCGTTTGAACAGAATCAGTCTAGAGAAAAACATTCTCAGGGTGGAAGCCGGATGTTCTATCTCGGAAGCCTCTCTCAAAGCAGCGCGATGGGGGTTCAAGGGGCTTCAGTTTATCTACGGCATGCCCGGTTCTCTGGGGGGAGCCCTATGGATGAACGCCCGTTGTTACTCCGGAGAAATATCCCACATTTTCAGCTGGGCGGATATTATCAATGAAGACCTGAAAGTAGAAAGAATTGTGTTTAAACAGGATGACTGGGACTATAAAAAATCTCCCTTTCAAAATAGGGATTGTGTTATACTTTCCGGGGCTTTCCGAATGGAAAAAGCCCCTTCCCCTCAATTACTGATTTTTATGGATAAGATAAAGAAAGACAGGGAAGAGAAAGGCCATTACAGGGCCCCTTGTGCTGGCTCCACATTTAAGAACAATAGAGATTTCGGCTCCCCTTCGGGCGTGCTGATTGAAAACGCCGGCTTAAGGGGTAAATGCCTGGGAGCTGCGGCTGTTTCAGATTGGCACGGAAATATTCTGATAAATAAAGGCAATGCCACATCCCGAGAGATTTCGGACCTGATCCGTTTGGTTCAGGATAAAGTAAAAGAGAAAACCGGGTTCATGCTGGAAGCGGAAGTTTTGAAAATTGGCGATTGGGAGCTGGAAGATGGAAAATCTGATTGAAAACCTGAAAGAGTACATGGACTCCCTTCATGATGATGCTCTGAAAAGTCTGATAGGAACACTCAGTGCGGCGGAATTAGTAGAAATATGGGACAGATTCACAGACGAAGAGAAGCTACGGCTGTTTCTACTTATTCCCCGGGAAAACCGCGGAGACCTGCTTCATGAACTACCCCTTTACGAACAGGAGCATCTGATTAGCGAGCTGTCGGAACAGGCGGCCCGCTCCCTCCTGGAAGATATGGAACCGGATGACCTGGTAGACCTTATTCAGGACCTCAGCCCGGAACTGCGCTCAGCAGTCTGGGAAAATATGAACGAAGAGGCCAGAAAAGAAACTACCTTTCTCCTTCGTTTTGATGAGGATGATGCGGCAGGACTGATGACACCTCGTTATGCTGCCATTCTGGCTGATAAAACGGTAGCCCAGGCCCTGTCTTTCATCCGGAACTCCATGGATAAACTGGAAACAATTTATTATATCTATGTGGTAGATCAGCTGAAACGGCTCACCGGTGTGGTCTCTCTGAAGGATATACTCAGAGCAAAAGATTCTGACCGGATTGGTGATATCATGAGAAAAGAGGTCATTTTTGTTCACGATGATACGGACCAAGAAGAGTCTGCCAGGGTTCTGGAAAACCATGACCTTCTGGCTCTTCCTGTAGTAGACAGGTTCAACCGTCTCTTGGGTATTATCACCTTTGATGATGTGCTCGAAGTTATCCGTGAAGAACAAACCGAAGATATTTATAAAATGGGTGCTATGGTGGGAGACACCCAAAGTTATATGGAAACATCTATCTGGGGGCTGGTAAAAAAACGTATTCCCTGGCTGATTGTTCTGCTGGTGGCGGGAACCATCACAAGCAATGTTCTCCACAGTTACCAGTCACTGCTTATGACAGCAGCGTTTCTGACACTTTTCATCCCTGTTATAACCCAGACAGGTGGTAATTCGGGGACCCAATCCTCCACGCTGATGATACGCGGTCTAGCAACAGGAGAACTCCACTTCCGTGATATCTGGAAAGTTATGGGTAAAGAACTACTGGTGGGGCTGCTTATAGGAGTGACAACAGGATTTGTCATTTTAATAAGGGCCTATTTCACTCCTCCTGGAATTGATATTCTGCCAGCCGTGGCCATTGCCATATCCCTGTGCTGTGTGGTTATGTTTGCAACGGTCCTGGGATCTCTTGTTCCTATGCTGATACACAAACTTGGATTTGACCCGACCGTTGCAGCAGGCCCTCTGATGTCTACGGTAATCGATGTGTGCGGCTTGACCATCTTCTTTGAAGTATCCAAACATATTCTACATCTATGAAACCAATGAATCAGTGGAAACAGGATTTTCTGAATAAGAGCATGAGTGAAGTCGGAATTCCCGAATTCAGATCACAGATAAAACCCGATAACAGCTTGTACTTTGCAGGCTCATGCTTTGCCTCGCAGCTTCACAGTTTCTGGCAGGATCATTTTCTGCCGGGCAGGACAGCACCCTTTGGAAATATCTACAATCCTGAAAGCTTAAGAGCCGCCTTTGAGCTCCTGCTTTCGGGCCGGAAACTTGATGAGTCGGAACTCTTCTTTCATCAGGATCTATGGCGGCACAGCCTTTTCGATACCCTTAAAAGCTCTCCTCACAAAAAGATTCTGCTCAGGAATCTGAACAGAGCGCTGGGAACTCACAGAGAATACCTGAAGGGCTGCCGTTTTATGGTTATCACAGTGGGCACAGCCTGGGTCTACAGGGATAAAAAGACAGGAATGGTTGTCAATAACTGTCATAAAAGACCCGGTTCTGATTTTGAAAGGGTCTGTATGACCTCAGATAAGATAGGGGAAAGTCTCTCCTCTTTCTGCCGGATAGTAAGTAATTCCCTACCTGATATAACCTTTATCATGACCCTCAGCCCCGTAAGACATCTCCGTGATTCCGCAACAGAGAACTCCTTAAGTAAAGCACTGCTGCGCTGCGGACTGAATGATCTTTGCAAACAACAGGAAAATACGGAATATTTCCCTTCCTATGAAATCATGATGGATGAACTGCGTGACTACCGCTGGTATGCTGAGGACCTCTCCCATCCCTCCCCGCGGGCGAGTCATTATATTATGCACCGTTTCTGCGGGGCAGCCGGAACAGAAGAATTGCAGAAATATCTGCCTCTGGCTGAAAAGCTGAAGAATATGATGGATCACCGTCTGCGTTTTCCCGATTCTACCCAGGGGATTAAGTTCAAAGAAAAACTGAACAGGGATCTGGAAGGATTCAGGAAGGTCTTTCCCTTTGCGGATCTGCCGGATCCGGACAGCAGTTCCTAAAGCTCGGGATATCCGGTAATCTTCTGAATATCATGATAGATACGGGAAAGACGGGGATAGATTTTTTGATAAGTCATAAAAAGCTGATTATAGAGATCGCTGTTTTTCTGCTGAGGGAGAAAGGTTCTCTCATAACGCACCATTTCAGAGACAGCTTTATCAATGGACGGATGCAATCTCAGTCCTGACGCAGTCAGAATCGCAGCGCCGAGTCCTGAAGCTTCATAGGTTTCTCCCCTGACCAGGGGTTTTCCGAAAATATCAGCACTGATCTGACAGATAATATCACTCTTGCTGGCTCCTCCGGATACGGCAACCTTTTCAGATCTGAAACGCCCTCTCTTTTCCAGGTTTTCCAATCCGTCACGAAGAGCGTATCCCAGACCTTCCACAGTTGCCCTGTAGAGGGAGCTTCTGGTATGAGCATCACCAAAACCAATAAAGGCCCCTTTCGCAAGGGGATCCTTCAAACTGGGACCCCAATAAGGCTGCATCATCAGCCCCCGGCAGCCCGGTGGATCAGATTCCAGAAGCCTGTCCAATAACTCCTCGGGCAGAACACCCTGGCGTATAGCCTCTTCGGTCTCCGGTTGCCCCAATTCATCCCGGAACCAGCTGATCATCCAGTAGCCCCGGTAGATCTGTATCTCCGGGATCCATGCCCCCGGGTAGGAGGCGCAGTAGGCCGGCAGAAAGGGAAGAGGTTCGAAGTAACGTTTAGTCATAACTCCCACTGTTGCGGCCGTACCAAAACTAAGGGAGGCTAAAGAGGGATCAAGACAACCCATCCCAAGGGTTTCGCAACTTTTATCGCTGCCGCAGGCCACCACCGGAAGTCCTTCGGGTAAACCGGTTTCTTTCGCGGCCCCGGGAGTGATGGAACCAATAATTTCACCCGGTTCAAGCAGGGAGTAACGTTTTTCATTCTCCAGAGGGAAAAGCTTACTATTCAGGGCACTCGGGGAACACCAACGGCGCTTTTTATAATCCATAGGGATGTGTCCCACCATGGAGGCCACAGAGTCTGTCACTTCACCGCAGAGACGGAAGTTTAAAAAACCTGAAATCTGTACATACTTCCAGGTTTTCTCCCAGATTTCAGACTGATTCTCCCGGATCCAGTTGCTCTTGCCATCCCGCATAGCCTTGAGAATGACTTTGTCTTTTTTAAGAATGCCATAAACCGCATTCATGGGGAAACGGGGATGATAGGAGCCTTCAGCTTTTCGGGTATCCAACCAGGAGATAGCGGGCCTCAGGACCGTACCATCGTGGCCCAGATTGACCATGCTATCCCTTTGAGCGGTAACTCCCACTCCTGCAATAGAAGCGAAGATCTCTGGACTACGGCTCTTCAAAGCCCTGCAACCCTGAATCAGAGAGTCCCAGAAAAGAGAAGGATCCTGCTCCGCCCAGCCGGGCCGGGGAGATCGGTATGGTTCGTACTCGATCTTCTCTTTATCCAGGATCCTCCCGGAGGAATCAAAAATAATGCTGCGGAGACTCTGAGTTCCACAGTCAACTACCAGGATTTTATCTCTCATGGTTTAAACCGTTCGAAAAGGGCCCAGTTCAAAAATGCCGTATGGATCTCCCAGGATGAAGAGCCGTATCCGCCGGCAGCCACCCAGGCCTGAGAAATCGATCTTGAATCCAGAAAGCGGTAGAGGCTCTGATCACGTTCCAGCATCTGTTCTTTTGTCAGGCTTAAAGTAGAAGTAGAAGCCAGCTCATCCCTTTCGTAGGGATCCACACCGCCCACAACAAAAACCAGATCAGGTTTTCCATCCTTCTCCAACTCTTCCATTGCCGCCATAAGTCGGGGAATGTATTGCTTCTCCTCGCCGGATTTAATGGGGATATCCACATCTCCGGGAAACCAGGATGGATTCTTTCGGCCATCCGGCAGGATCTCAGGGGAGTCCAGGGGCCATCCTTCGGCCATATGGATACTGAGAGATTTAATACTATCATTAGCAGAGAGGATCTCGGCTGTACCGTCTCCCCTGTGGGCGTCCACGTCGAGAACCCAGGCTCTTTGAAACAAGCCTTCGGACTGAGCCTTAAGCAAAGAGATGCAGACATCATTGAGCAGACAAAAACCATGTCCGAAATCCGGATGGGCATGATGCATTCCTCCTCCCAGATAATAGGAAAATCCCTGGTCCAGAGCCTGTTTTATATTCAGATAGGAACCCGAAATAATTCTCATCACATCATTCAGGATTTCCGGAAGGTCTGCCTCAGCAGTCTCCGGAGAGTAACGCTTGTAATGACCATCCTCATCGAGGAGCTCATAGGCCTGCAGAAGAGCCTTTTTGAGGCCCTCTTCACTTGTAAAAAGAGAATCAACATACTCCTTAGTATGAGAGCGTTCCAGATCTTCCCGATTAATGCATTGAGCTATATCCTTTATATACCACTGATCCGAGATCTCTCCCAGGCGGGGGGTATCCAACAGAGCCTTGATGGTATTGGACTTACGACTGTCCAGAGAGGGAATAGCTATGCCATAGCGGCTGAAAGAGATAATAGCATCCGGATTATACAGAACCATTGAATACGTCCTTCATGGGCTTCCACTTTTCAGGAGAGGAAACATAGTCCCGGAATGAAGTCATTAGCTTTAAAGTTTCAGGCCCGGGCCCTTTGCCGTAGAAATGATCATCCACCTGAGAGACAGGCATAATCTCTTTGGAAGAAGCAGTAATAAAAACTTCATCCGCTTCGATTAGATCACGAAGAAAAAGATCTCCCGTGTGAAGATTATCCTTTCCTATCAGATTGATAACCACCTGTCGGGTAATCCCTTTCAGAATATCCCTCCCGGGGGTGAACCAGCGTCCGTTCTTACACAGGAAGATGTTAGAAGTGCTTCCTTCCAGAATCCGTTTTGTTTCATCGCAGTAAAGAGCTTCCACGGCAGCAGCTTCTTCTGCCAGATGCATGGCCTCCATGGCAGGAATATAGTTAAGACTCTTGGTTTCGGGCCTGTAACGCATATGTTTGTACGTTATAATTTTGACACCGTTTTTATACCATTCCGCTGGAAATATTTTAATAGGATCAAGAAGAATAAACATGGTGACCCCCTGGCGTGAAGTCATGCTATCCTGGCTGGCTCCTCCGGTACAGACAATTCTGAAAGCGGCATCCTCCATATCAGACTCTTTCAGAACCAGGCGGATAGCATCTTCCATCTCCTTAAGACTATAGGGAATGGTCAAAGCAATTTGGCTGGCAGAATGTTTGAGTCTGTTCAGATGATCGTCCAGGTGAAAGGGGTGCTGCCCATAGGTTCTTAGAAAATCAAAAACACCATATCCTCTCAGTATACCAAGATCTCTGACAGGCAGAACCATTTCCTCTTCCTTCAGAATCTTTCCATTCATCCATCCAACACGCATAGCATTCTCCTGCATCAATATTTAAGTTTAGAAAAGTATCAGTTCCCGGAACCCGCCGGACCAGTACTCCTCTCCATAGTCCACGGTGAGCTGAGTGCCCTTTTTTATATAATGTTCTGCAATAAAAAAGATAACCCAGCGATTATCCAGAAGGGTATGTTCCACCACCAGATTGGGCTCAAAGCTGTGGTTCACATAACGCAGTTCATTCCCGTTTTCCAGGGCATTTATTTCAAAAAGAATATCCTCGTACCAGGCGTCGGGATAGTCCCAGGTGTAGTCTGTTTCATAGCCCTCACCCTCTCCTTCATCAGGAGACACATCCCGGCCTTCCTGAACGATACCGCAATACTCTCCGATAAGAGCGCCCGCATCCAGATCTTTTTCGGCAAAAAGTCCATATCCCAGCTCTTTAGCGATAAAGCGGATGGAGACGGGAGCCATGGATTCTGATCGGATCTGAGGTCCGTAAAGTGCTGTAAGATGATCAAATTCCTCTTTATTCTCCAGATAGTAGGGAGACTGGGTCAGATCTTTATCAAAACTGCTATGGCTGATTATCTCTGCCTTTTTCATGTAACGGATGCCCTGTTTTTCAATAAAACTGCATCTCTCTTCCGGACTGATCCATCTGTCCATAAGACACCTCCCTCTTCTCCCCTTCATTATAGCCGTAAAACCATGGGGGGCAAGTATGGTCTTATAAGAAAAAAACCGCCTGAGATATCCCGGACGGTTCATATAAATTTTATTTTTTAGATTCTAAAACAGTTAAATCTTAAAGATCAGCAGCCGTAATGGATTTGATATTCAAGGTTCTTCCGTCCTCAGAAGTCGGAATAGTCAGAGAACCGGCATTCACCCGTTCAATAAGGGTATCAATCATAGGATTGTCAAAGTCGAAACCAATGATTTTCCAATTGTTATCAACATCAGGATCGACAACACCACCCTTCTCTTCCTGAACATACTGAATGATCAGGCTCCGGATTCTTCCGGCATCCTGCAGTTCTTCGTAGGAGTCATAGTATTTGTCCGCAGGGCTAACCAGTTCCAGTTTGGTCAGAGTACCGAAGCGGTAGTTGTTCACTGCCAGCTTATAGGTTTTTGCCATATCCAGGGGAGCTCCGTCAAACATTACATTCTTAACACGCTCTCCGGCAGGTCTTCTCAGATCGATTTCGTAATCTACACCTGAAAACATATCGTAGTTGTAACCACGAATGTCTTTGTTGAAGCTGATAGTAAGATCGCCATCCTTAACAGTGTTATAGTAGGAAGCGGACCATTCCATATAGGCTTTCAGATTTTCACCTGTGATATTTACAGCAACCAATGTATTGGGATATTTGTAGATATAGGCAACATCTTTTTTCTTGAAATCACCTTTATGCAGGGTGGAACCAAAGTTGAACAGGGCCGCAGAAGAAACATCCGCAGCAGAGTAGAACATCTGAGTTTCATTGATAAGATCTATAACTGCCGTATCTTCAATCTGAGCGCGAGGCATGGTGCTAATATCGTCTTCTCCTGTCAGATAATCCACACCATCTACAAACTCAGCACTGATTTCTCCGACAACCACATTGGCATCGGCAATGGACTGTTCGTGCACATAGGCAAAATCAGCCTGGAGTATGGGGTTTTCAGGAAGTGCTTTTGTTTCAACATTAAATGCATTCACATTCAAGACCTTCCAGCTATCCCCCTCTTTCTTAACGTGAATATCCGCACGGGCCAGTGCCCATCCGTATTTTCCAGGTTCGATTATAGCAACACCATTTCTTTCTTCCACATATTTAGCATGCTCATGACCGCCGAAGATAACAGAAAATTCGGGAACAGCATCGGCAATGTCATACACAGCTTCCGCTCCTCTGTCATCGGTTCTTCCCATGTGAAAAGCACCAACCAGAACATCATATTTTCCGTCCATCTCAGCCATGGCTTCTCGTACAGAGACCAGGGTTCCTTCAAACTGAAGTCCCTTGAAGTGAGAGGGAGAAGAAGCTTCCCATTCGGGGATATGAGGAGGAAGTATTCCTATAACCCCGACGCGGCATCCGTTTACATTGAAGATTTTATAGGGCATGGCATAATGGCTGCCATCCATCTCTTCTTTGATATTGGCAGAAAGAACCGCACCATCAAAATTCAGCAGGTTTCTGTCAACAAATGAGCGGTCAAAGTTAAACTCGTGATTTCCCAACACCCAGACATCATAGTCCATTTTATTTAGAGCCTGAATCATGGGATGGGTGTCCAGATCATTGAAAAGTTCTGCCGAGTTATCCTGAACGGTATCACCCACATCCATCAGAATCATGTTGGGATGAACCGCAGATTCCTGAATGATAGCAGTATAGACTTTCGTCAGTCCTGCATCTTTGTCAGGTGAATCGATAGCATAATCGTAGGAATAGATTCTTCCATGAATGTCCGCTGTAGCACCGAAGGCAATAGTCTGCTCGGTCAGATCTTTTTCGCCGATGACTTCCACCAGATCTTTCTGGCTGTCATACATGCTGATTTCAGAGCTTTGTGCCTCCGCAAGGGGTGCCTTGTTGTTCATACATCCTGTAAAAACAAACAGAGTCAGCAGGAAGATTCCTGCCATGGGGTTAAAAAACGTTCTCTTCATTACTCACGTCTCCTTTGAGTGTAATAATGTAGCTAATATATTGGTAAGGGGAACGGAAAAGATTATTCCGATACTCCCGGCCAAAGCCTGAATTATCTCTATGGCGATAAGAGGGATATTGATAAACTGCCTAAACGCCATAGAAAGCCCTGCAATCATAAGTATAAGAGTAAAGGAACTCCCTGTAAAAGCCAGAATCAGAGTATTCACCATAGTTCCTATCAAGTCTCTCCCTATGATCATGCCCGACTTGAAGTGTTCCCGCGCAGAGATCCCTGGATTATGTTTTTTAATCTCTTCCATGGAAGAAGCCAGACTCATGGCCACATCCATAACGGCTCCCAGAGAAGCAATCAGAATAGAAATAAAGAGGAAACCGTGAATCCTGATTCCAAAGTCCCTGGCAATATAGAGGATCTGTTCTCCCTTATCAAGGTTGATACCCGATAAATGAGCCATCCCTGATGCGACCAGACTCACAAGACCTGCCGCCAGAATCCCCCCGATTGTCCCTAAAAGAGCAATAAGGGTCTTACGGCTCCATCCGGTTAACAGCAGAAAACTGACAAGAGTCATCAAAGAAAGACAGAACAGGGAGAGGGCGATGGGATCCATCCCTCTCAGAATAAGGGGAACCATAACAAAAAGAATCATAATCGCCGTAAAAGAGAGGGCTAGCAGAGAACGGAATCCCTGTTTCCCCGCAATAAGCAGAATAATCAGAATAAAAAATGCAAGAAGCCCAATAAGTACGGGCAGGCGGTTGTAGTTATACAGCCAGACAACCTTGTCCTTCCCTTCCTCCTCCCGGATGGAAAAAACATATTTTTTACCTTTTTCCGCTTCAACATTGTGAGAGGATGAGAGGGTATTATGAATTTCATAAATGCTTCCTTTCTCCTCACCACTGAGGATTTCAATCTTCATTATCTGGGAACCCAACTTACAGCCGGGGACATAGGGATCGGATTCCAGAGTTTCCGACTGAATATCCAGAACTCTTCCATATTCAAAGAGTTGAGTAAAATATCCCCTCTGATTAAAGGTATACTGTGAGATAAGGACTATCAGAATATTCAAAATAAGAATTACAATTGAAAAGGCTGACTTAAAATCAATCTTATAAGAAAAAAAGAATTTACAATTCATTAGAAAACTATGGTAAAACTATGTTCAGTGTATTGTCAAGAATCGCAGGATAGTTGTCAAACAACTTAGACCTTTGAGGAAAGAATACGGTCAATCATAAGAATAATCACCAGAAGAACCATCCCGAGCATCAGAGAGGCCAGAACATCACTTGGATAATGAACCCCAAGATACAGCCGGCTGGCGGCAACCAGCAATACCCAGACAGCAGATAAAACTGCGGGCAACTTTTTATCACGCCGCCATAAAAGCAGAGCAATCAATCCGTAGAGACCCATGGCTGTCATAGTATGACCGCTGGGAAAACTGGAACTATGCTCGACCATAAGATGAGCCACAACAGAGGGTCGTGGCCTACAGACCATTTTTTTGATAAAATGTGCCGTTACAGGAAAAACCACAATAGAAATCAGCGGCAGGATTGCCTGCCTCCGCTCCCCTCTTCTCCATAGATAAAAAGTAATCAGACTTATTGGAATAGCAGCAAAATAGCTAACACTGTGGGTAATTCCCAGAAAGACAAGGGTCAGCCCTCTCCCTCTGAACTGAGAAAACCAGATAAGAACAAATTCATCATAAAATAGTTTATCCCCTGATCCTGCCATGCCCAGCAGATACAGAAATACAGAGGCCGGAACAAGGGCCGTCAGGACTATAATTACCCTGTTGATAAATCTACTATTAATCATCCATCCCATCCATAAATTAAATTGTATAAACCTTACATCTTGGCAGCATCCTGTCATACTACCCGGATTCTTTCCTCTGATTTCACTAATCCTCAAGTGGTACAGCAAGAAATCAGTGATGAACCCACTCTGCCCGCAGAATACAGGACATACAGTGAGTTTTATGAAAAAGGTGCCCTTATTCCCGGGTTATTTCGGGGAGCATGGTCTTTTTATTATTTCCAATTATATGTATGACGGAAGACCAAGCTGTTTAACCATAATATCCGAAGAGGAGTTGCTGTCAGTAAAAAACACTCTGGGTGACAGCAGGGACGGGTCATATATTTCCAAGTCTTCACATCGTATAAAGACAGAAAGCGGCGGGATAAACCACGGATAGCTTGGCGGAAGATGTAATGATTCAGACCGAAGAAGGCAGATCATGCCCTCTCTGGATTCTCGATCCGGCCCTTGCGAAAAAAGAACTGACGGCCCCCCATAACAGAGGGCGTTACAGTTTACAATGATGTTATATCTGTCATATTCGAATTGGGATCGGACAAATACAGGGATTCGGCAAAGTTCCCCCAGGATTCAATTCACAATCTGAAAAATCTTCTGAATTGAATCCCTGAGCTATCGAGTAACAGAATTTATTTAACTCTTATGATCATTAAACCAAGTGGTATATTCCCTAATATAATTAGTCTTAAATCCATCTATTTTGAGCTTAGGTATCTCTGCCCACCACTCTTTATAATCCCCGAGGTTCGAAAATACTTTTATATCCCTCTTATGCAGATATTCTACAGAGTCATTCGTAATATTTTCCACATTCAAACCGACTTCATAAAACTCCATATCCTCAAGTTTCGTTTTCCATTGGATGTCCAGTATTCTTATATTTGCACCGAGTTTTATATTCTCCGAATAATTTTGTCTTTTAAAATAATCCTGAAACTCATCAATGATGTCACTGTCTCCGGACATAAGAATAATCATATCATGGGATCCGGTTTTGTTAATCAATTCTTCAAGAAAGGGAGCCATTCCTCTATCTTTGCATTCAACTTCGATAAAAATATCTGAACCAGTTTGCTGAAGCCAGACAATTATTTCCTCGAGTAATGCCGGACTTGTATACTGCCCTGTATTTCTATAGGGATGTTTTGGATCCTCTCCCAGCATTCTTGCATTTACAGATTCAAATAATAACTGTTCCTGCTCAAAACCTTCTTCCGGGAAATCCGGAAGAAGGTGGTTTTCATAGGGGATCTTCAAAGCTGAGATATCACTCCAGGTCATTGCTCCCAGTTTTTTGTCAGCTTTTTTTTCGTTTCCATCAAATACCATTCGATCTATCTTTTCATCGTGCATAAGTACGATTTTATTATCTTTTGTTAAACGGACATCAATCTCTACTGCTTCACATCCATGTTCGACCGCAGCTTTTATTGAATCAAATGTATTCTCCGGAGCAGCTTTCCCATCTCCCCTATGAGCAATTCTCATCGCTGTATATCCCATATTTTAAATCCTTTTAAATTATTCTTTGATTCGATCGAGGACATTCTGAACATTTCCCTGAAACGGCCCGAGTTTTTCCATTTTTATACTCGTAAGGGCTGCAGCATAATCTATAGATTCCTGAATATTGTGATCTTTTCTCCAGGCGAGATAAGCAGCAAAACAAGTGTCGCCTCTTCCTGATCGGCCCTCCATGCTCTTCATGGTAAAGGGCGCATTATAGAATGCTCCATCGTAGACAATCATTTCAGACATATGGGTAATAAGGACTTCTTTTGCACCCCAAGAGTGCAGAATCTTTGCCGCTTCATAACGGTCGCTTTTACCCGTAAGTATTTCCGCTTCCGCAGCATCAGTCTTTAAATATGTGATATAAGGCATATATTTTTCTTTATCTTTCCAATCGTTAAAAGATAAATGGGAATCCTGTTCACATCTGAGAACCGATTGAACATCGAGAGCCACTTTTCCTCTTTCGGCAAGGTGACTAATCATTTCATCTGGAAAGTCTCCGCGGATAAGCCCTGCAAGATGATAAATTGAACCCTCAATTTCATCACAATCATTTAATTGAAATGAATCAGCAAGATGTGATACTGTAATTTTTCTGGTTTCCATATCAGCAGAATAATTAAGATTCATACACACGGTTTCTCTGGAACCCAGGTTACTGACCTCCACCTTTTTTTCGAGCATTTCATTAAGATATTTACTGTCCTCTTCTGCGATTCTGGTAATTACCTTTACCCTAGCATTACTGGCTGCGGCAGATATGGATGAGTAATAGACAGCTCCGCCGGGAATTATTTTTTGTAAATTATTTACAGTAATTATATCTTTTGTGAGGTGTCCTACCATAACTATATCAAACATTAATTTCTCCTACCCCTAACCTTTAATTCCAACCATTGCCATACCGGTAATCAATTTTTGCCGTAGTATCATAAAAAGGATAAATGTCGGTAGAATTGCCAATACAGACATTGCAAAAAGTTGATTAAAGGGTGTAAAAAATTCTCCCTCAAATGCGACTAATCCAACAGGGAGAGTGCGTAAGCTATCACTTGTAGCCACAATCATAGGCCAGATAAGACTGTTCCAGTTTCCCATGAAAGTAAAAATAGCAAGTGCACCTATGGCAGGTTTGCATAAAGGTAATATCAATTTCCAGAAAATTTGAAACTCTCCCAGGCCATCAATTCTTCCAGCCTCAGAATAGGCGTCAGGAAGGGTTATCATAAATTGTCTCATCCAGAATATTGCAAAAGGGCTGAGGATTACCGGAAGAATAAGACCCCAATAGTTGTTCATCATTCCAAGCTTGCGGATTACAATTGCAAGGGGAACAATGGTGGTTTCGATAGGAACCATCATGGTTATTAGAATTAGAATAAATAGAGAGTCCCTAAACTTATAATCAAATTTTGACAGGCTGTATCCAGCAAGAGAGCTAAAGAAAAGAGTAGCGCCTGTCACTGTTCCAGCAATAAATGTACTATTAAGGAAATAACGACCAAAATTTTTATTAATAAAAGGTTCAGAGAAATTCTCAAGATGTAGTTTTTCTGGCAACCACTTAATCGGCACGGTGAAGATATTTTCTACCGATTTAAATGAGGAAGTCAGGATATAAACCATAGGCACAATAAAGATAGCCGCAAGAAGAGACGCTATTATCAATAGAATACCGGTTTTAATGGCCTTAGCTGTGTTTTTATTTTTTATAATACTCATTTAAACCTCTCCTCCTTTACTCATCATTTTCTTTTGAATAAGAGTAATCGTCAGTATGATAGCAAGAAGAACTACAGACATTGCTGATCCGATTCCCATTTTCAAGTGAACAAATCCATATTCATAAATCATTAGACCGATAACTCTCGTTGCGTTTCCGGGACCACCTCCTGTCATGATAAGAAAAGGTGGAAATCCTCTTATAGAGTTGATTGTACCGACAACCAGAATAAAAAAGATTGTAGGCTTCAGAAAAGGAAGAATAATATGGAAAAATCTTCGCACATTTCCTGCACCGTCTATTTCTGCAGCTTCCAGAACATCACGAGGAATAGTCTGAAGCCCGGCCAGAATAATCAGTGAATAATATCCTGCGGCTGACCATACAGTTGTTATGGTTATTCCCAATAATGCCGTATCTATTGAAGTTAACCAGAAGATCGGTTCAAGACCAAGCATATTTGTAAATTGTTCGATCAGCCCAAAAGGCTGATAAAAGAGTTTCCAGATTATTGATGTTACAGCAAGGGGAAAAACATAGGGCATAAAATAGACTGCCTGAAAAAACTTCGATCCTATCAAATTCTGATTAATCGCCAAGGCCATAAAAAATGACAAAATCAGGATCCCTGACAATCGTGACACAACATATATTCCCGTAACTTGTAATGAATTCCAGAATGTTGGCATTGAAAATACTCTGATATAGTTTTTCAAACCAATAAATTGCGGTTTAGAAAGAATCGAATATTTTGTCAGACTGATGACAATTGCGGTACCAATCGGGATGATTAAGAAAATTAGTAGATATAATATTGCCGGCAGAATGAATAACATCCCCATTCTTCTCTGTTTTTGTATATAAAGCGGTATAGATGAATTACTCATTAAAAAATCTCACTTTTTAATAGATTAAGGGCGGGAGGGGAAATTCCCCTCCCTTTTGAAATGAAATGATTATTATTCAGAAATCGCCATATCAATCTCTTTTTTAACACTATCCAGTGTTGATTTGATATCAGCACCAGTCAGCAGGATCTCCTGCATTGCTCTTTTTAAAGGTTCTGAAACTTCACTGTATTTTTCAAAATTGGCAAGAGGTTGAGAGTATTGAATCATATCTTCCCAAAAATCTGCCTGAGGAATTGTTTTTGCACCTTCCGTTTCAGACCAACCAGCTCTTGGAATTGTGTCTCCGGTTTCAATTAAATTTCTGGAAGCCATAGACGTGATATAATCTGCCAGTTTCCAGGACAAATCTTTGTGTTTACTTGTAGATGAGACGACCCATGCCCAGCTTGTTGTAGAAATTGCGGGATCTTTACCGGGAAAATGTGGGTAGGGAATTGCCATGAAATCACCTTCATCAGTAACATCTTCAAAATTCTTATACCATCTCGATGGTCCCCACTGTCCTCCCACTGTTATGGAAAATTTACCGGTAGGAAAACCCTCATTATAGTAATCGAGACTGGCGGCGATATTTTTATCAGCCACATTCAGACTGAATCTTTTTGCAATTTCTTCCATTGCTTTTATACCAGCATCACTATTAATGACACATTCTGTCTGGTCTTCATTCAGGACAGAACCTCCCAACTCTCTCAAAATTGGTTCGAGTTCAAGCATATACCATGCGGCAGAATGCTCGAATGGAAATGAGAGTGCCTGTCTTGTGATTCTATCGCCGTCTTTCTGAACAAGTTTTTCAGCAACTGCATAGACATCATCCCATGTTTTCGGATAATCCTTTTCAGGATCCAGACCGGCTTCACGGAAGTGTTTTGCATTAATTATATAGGCATAGATATTGAACTGAAAAGGAAGACCATAGTAGGTATCTTCTATTTTGTAAGAATCAAGAGCACCTGGAGCCCATGCAGCTTCAAGGTCGCTGAATGAAGACATACCCATTGCCGTTAAAGCAGACTTATCCAGAGGGGACATGGCTCCATTATTAGCATAAGTATACAAATTTCTGTATGACAAACCATATATATCCGGTGCTTGTCCCGAAGCAATTGCTGTCGGAATTTTTTTGATATACTCGGTATGTGGAATTGATTCGATATCAATTGTTACACCAGGATTGGCTGCTTCAAATTCTTTTGCATATTCGGTAAATAGTGTTCCCTGTGCTCCGTCCAGAGCCATGTGATGCCACCATTTAAGAACAACGGAATCATCACTGCTTTCTGCTTGTCCACCTGCTGTAAGACCAGACAAAAAGACACTTAGCATCATTAATAATAATAACTTTTTCATAACCTCTCCTATTTTCAAACGTTTGAATTCTCGTTATTTTATCATAACCCCAGTATCTTTCTATTGTCAACATTTTTTTTCAAACGTTTGAATTGACCTTAGACCATTTAAATATTACAATAAGTTAAGTATTAAAGTAAAAGGAGAATTTTTTTTATGCCGACAATTAAAGACATTGCTGAAAAACTGAATATCTCCTATTCCACTGTCAGTCTGGCGTTAAGGGATTCTCCAAAAGTCAAAAAAAAAACACTAAAACTGGTGAAACAGACTGCAGATGAAATCGGTTATAGACCCAATTGTATAGCTCGTTCTCTCGTCTTACAGAAAAGCATCCTTGTTGCCATGATTACTCCAGATATTTCCAGCCCTTTTTATGCCAGGATAGTAGAAGGTGCAGAAGCGGCCTGTCGAAAGAAGGGGTATAATATGCTTATCTGCAATACAAACTGGGACCCGAAATGGGAAGAAAAACACCTTAATTTGATACTTGAACGAAGAATTGACGGAGCTGTAATAGCACCCTGTAAGATAAAGAATGACTATCTGGATAAAATCCTGTCAGCAAAGCTTCCGATTGCTTTTGTTTCCAGTCAATATCCTCATAAAGATAAAGATAATTTGATTTTTAGAGGTGCGGATAATATTGAGGGTGGTTATCTGGCGACCTGTTTTATTTTGAAGAAAAAGCAAAAAGCCATCGCTTTTATTGGTGGTTCGATAAATAGTGTGTCATTAGTTCACCGGATGGAAGGGTATTATATGGGAATAGATGAGGCCGATTTTCCCCGGGAGAATGTGTATACCTACACCGGTGATTTTTCACAGAACTCAGGATATGAGAATTCATTGAAAGCCTTACACGAACATCCTGAAATTACCTGCCTTATCTGCCTGAACGATCTGATTGCCATGGGAGCACTGAAAGCTTCCAGGGAAACAGGCCGAAAGGTTCCTGAAGATATTGGTATTATTGGCTATGATGATACATACCTTGCATCACTTGATGCCGTACAGCTGACTTCAGTTTATCAGCCCAAATACCAGATGGGTTACGAAGCAATGAACAAACTACTTGATAGACTGGAGTCGGATGAAGAAAATGAGCCTCTTTCTAAATTGCTTCACTGTAAATTGAGTATTCGTAACAGTGTATGATACTTAACAAATCTAATTCAAATGTAGACCTGATTACCGAAACCGCCGATTCTCTCATCCCCGGGATTGAAGTTAAATATAGGGTTTCTTTTATACTCCATCAATCAATAAAAGAAGCTTCTCCTGAACCTGTTCAAGGATTTCAGATGAAACCTTTTCAATAAATGATACTTTTCTTTGTTTCCAATCAAGATTTTTTACTTGGTCAGATAATACGACACCCTTGATTTTTTGAGCATGGACGGCAACTTCGAAGGGATATCCCTTTACTTTACTCGTTATGGGACATGCTATCATGAGGCCTGTTTTTCTATTATATTCGAGTGGAGAGAGAACTATTGCAGGGCGTTTCCCGGCCTGCTCATGTCCAGCCTGTGGTGTAAAATTCAACCATATCAGATCAGCTTTATCTGGAATGTACTTGTGGGCTACCAAATTTCATCTCCCTCGGCAACACCCCAATCTGTTTCAGAATGAAGATTGTCATCTGATATTTGACTCAGAAGAGACTCTAATTCAACTTTCTTTGACGGCTGAATTATTATACGGTTATTTTCTTCATCAATTTCAACAACAGAGCCATTCTTAAGGGATAAATCTTTAAGAATCGGCATAGGGATCCTGATTCCGAGGCTATTACCCCACTTCTGTATTTTTGCTTCCATACTCAAAGTATATACTATGTTTAAACATTAATCAAGAAATTCATGCCCCTCCTCTGTTAATCCCGCACAGCAATTTCACCGCAAGAAAATCGGGTGAACGGGGACGGAGGCTCTATTTCCTATATACCTCCGATCTTTTTGTAGTTACATAAACATATTTTGAAACAGTCTGCTCCTTTCTCTTGTTGATGTCTATAAAGCGATATAAAATCAGAGAGGAGGGTATGGGAGCGGAACCTGTGAACGAAGAACAAATGGTAATTGTCGAGTATATCAAAGAGCATTTTGTCGCCTGGTTGAATGAAAGAAATATTCTTCCTTTTCCCCAAAACCCTCCTACAATAGATACCCAACTGCTGGAACGTATGGTTAGAGTTGAAGAAACATTGAAAAGGCAAAACGATAAATTCGACCATCAGAATGAAAAATTCGACCTGCAGAATGATAAATTTGATATGCTTATTTCCCGGATGGATCAGAGGTTTTCAGAAATTGACCGCCGTCTGAACAGGCAGTCTCTTTATCATCTGGCAACATTTTCCGCAATTGTGGGCAGCGCTGTAGCCATTATCCTGAAAAATTAGTTTTTTCTGGAATAAACGGTCTATGCGGACCCGCTTGCACCGCTGATGTGGAGGGCTATATTGGAGAGCTTAACGGCAGCTTATGCAAAGTTCCCTCATTAGGGTTTCCATATCCACTCCACCGGGTCTCTTCATTAATGCTATAGCTTTGAAATCACGGACTGTATCCATATACTGAACTTTATTACATAACTGTGCCAGGAACTGTCACAATTAGCATTTAATATAAAGAAAAACCTGATAAAAAGGCTTTTATAAGGCTTAAGATAAATACTCAGCGGGAATTACTGCTAAATTAAATCGGGAATCTACAACCAGTTCCTTGCAGACCGTGCAAACTGCATCTATTGATAATGATATCGACAAGAAATGATAGTAATTTGATTTTCATCAACGGCATAAACAATTCTATTTGTATCATCAATTCTTCTTGATAAAAAACTGGATAAGTTTTCTTTTAACTTTTCTGGTTTTCCTATCCCTTCAAATGGGGTGCGCATCATATTTTCAATAAGTAAATTAATTCTCTTCAGCGTCTTCTTATCTTGAGATTGCCAATATATATAGTCTGCCCATGCTGATTTAGTCCAAGAAATTCTTTCAATCATTGATTATGCCATGTTCTTCTACACTACCGGAGCGATACTCTGCGATTGATTTTTCCAGATGCTTTGCATTGGCTGGAGTTTTAAGTAAATGAACAGTTTCCATCAACCCATTAAACTGATCAAGTGACATTACAACAGAATCTTCAGCATCTCGACGGGAGATTATTGTAAAATCCGCATCTTGGGAAACTTGATCCAGAACACTCTTTAAATGACTTCTTGCTTCTGTAAAATTTACAACTCTCATAAAGAACCTCTGTAGTGTATTATACTACAAAGCAACTACATGTACAACTATATGTACATGTTCCATCTTTTTTAAAGTTAGCCTTGCGTGGATAGTAATAAAATTTAATTAAAACTAGGAATTGCACATAACGTACTAGGTTTTACGAAGTTGCGTCAGCAATTTGGGTGCAGGCCGAATGGCCGGAACCGTAAAACCGCTATGGCGACGATTGAGGAACAACAAACGGTATCGGTGGAGCATGTCAGAATCGCTTCTACAGAGCTGATATTATAGATTCTGCTCCCGTCATCATGCGGTATGAACTGTTACTTTATTTTGACTTGATAAATTGTAGAACTGACGGAACCTCTAGTAGCTTCTGGGTGAAAACGGGGGAAGGTCACTGGACCATCAAAGCTTCAAATAGCCCGGCAGCAGGATGTCTACTTTTTCAAAGATTTCAGGTAATCCCTGAAGTTTGTAAATGGAAGTTTACTTCCTTTACTCAATACTGTAGAAATAAAACAATCGCACTCTGTTTCAGTTAAAATCTTTTTATTATAAGCACCAAGGAGGATGTCCATTGTCGTTTTATATGTAATTTAATGTCCTTATCAGAATCAGAGGTTGGCATATATATCGGAATCCTCTACACCTATGTCACGGAGAAAGTTAAGAAAACTCGATTCTGATATATATTCATCATCGTATAATTTTTTCACTAAGATTCTATAATCTCCAATGATTTTCCCAGAGTTCCCTCTTTTAGCTGCTCAGATTTAGTCTGATCAATTAACTTCAGATCCCGTAAACGATGTAATAGAGCACTTCTAGAACATTTATAGCTACTCTCAACCCTATTCTTCTTTCCGTCTCCCCGGTCACATACGATGTGTTTAAATGTATGATCATAAAAAAGATGATATAGCTCATGCGCTATTGTGAAGTTTTGTCTCCCGACCGTGTGGTTTGAGTTAACAATTATAAATTTTGTTTCATCATCAATAGAACCTGCCATTCCTGAGAAAGACTCACTTAACGGTTTAAATATAGTTAGGATCTTCAACTTTAATAGTAACGCTTGAAGACCTACAGGTTCCTTTTGACTTAGACCATACTTAGAACGAAAATCTGAAACATATTTTTTTAGCAGGCTCCGGGGTTCAAGTCCCTCTTTCTGTGCCAGATATCCGGACTGTTTAGCTCATATCCCAACGGGGACTTGACTTTTCAATGCCAAACATCGTGTTTGGCATTGAAAAGCCGCCTCCGTCTGCTGGCGGCGGACATCCTGCCCGCCTTCCGCTTCGCGCGCAGACTCCGGAGTTCAAGTCCCTCTTTCTTGCATTTATAAATAAAAAAGGACAACCGAAGTTGTCCTTTTTTATTTATAGTGGCGAAGGGACTTGAACCCCTGACCGACCGGATATGAGCCGATTGCTCTACCAACTGAGCTACGCCACCGTGCGTTGCTTGGCTAATATATCTTAAACCATTAAAAAGTGTCAACAGGATTTCAAATATTTTTTCTTTTTCACAAAACCCTGCCAAAGAGTCAGATGAAATTCATCTCCTGCGCCTTCTTTACAATTTCGTTATTCCAGAAGTTCTTCCTGAAATAACTGTGCTTCATCTGCTGATTGTCAAACCTTCCCGCCCGGGTCTGCAAAAGCTTAAAAGAGTGGGACAGAAAGATCATATAATTTTCATCCTTAATTGTTTCATCTTCCTGCATCAGATCCTGAGCATAAAAGAAGAAATAATAGCCGAATGGCTGCTGATTGTAGGCCGCATCCATCCGGCACAGAGGTTTAAGCCCCTCAAGAGCCTCCTGTTTTCTGCCGCTCTTTCCTAAAAGGAAAAAGTAGAAACCCAATGCCTGATCAAACAGAACATCCTCATAAAAGTTGTTATCCGACAGATGTCCTTCTATAAGACGGTATCCATCCTCCCAGCAGTTCATCTCATGAATGAACTCCCGGCTCTTATCATAGTTCGCAATGGCTCCTTTTAAGACCTCAGCGCCTTTCACGGGATCCCCGCCAACATAGAGGGCCTCAGCCTTAAAGTAGGCTGTTTCGAGGGATTCAGGCTGTTTATTGAGCATATTCAGGGCAAGTTTTTCGCTATGACCGAAACACAGGGCTCTGGCCATCCAGGCGGAAATTACTTTCATCTGAACCCGCATATTATAGCTTTTACCCAATCCTCTGGCTTTTTTCAGAATTTTAAAGGATTCTGAGTAACGACCCAGTTCAAAAAAGATACGTCCTTTGAGAAAAAGCAGGAATATCTGGGTTTCCCTGTTACGTTCCTTTTCAACAAGGACGATTTGAGTTTCCAGAAGACGGAGGGCCATAGACAGGTTTCCAAACAGGTAGGACGCCAAAACCATAAAACGACCGCCGAAAAGGCTTGAGATCCGGTCTTCGAGCTGCTCACCTATTCTCATAGCAATTTCAAAGTAATCCACAGAGGCCTGCATTTTCCTCTGAGCGAGAAGCATCAGGGCTAGAGCTATGTTCGTTTTGGTCTCACCGGAGTGATCACTATTTTTCTGAAAAGCAAAGAGACTTTTCTTCACCATGTTCATAGCCGCCTCAGAATCTCCGTTAACAGCATGATAGTGGGCCTGTTGCAGAAGAAACTCCTCTGAATACAGTCCCGTTGATTCCATAAGAGAAAGGTAACCCGAGTTCTGCCTGGCAATCAGTTCTTTCCTGTTCCGTTTCAGGAGAGTACTGCGCAGTCTTCCCGCAAAGAGGATGTTGTGCAGTCCTTCCTGCTGTCCCGTACTCAACTTTCTGTCGGGAAACAGGGATGAGTTCAGCAGAGCTTCCGCAAGGCTGATCTGTCTAAGATCTAACAGGTGATTGATAATTCTGTTCAGAACAGCCTGACCAAAATCAATATCTCCCGCAAGGTTGAGATAATAAAAAAGGCCGCTCAAGGAGTGGATGCCCTCTTCTTCGTACTGTCTTTCCAAAAAGCGAGAAAACTCATTGTTCAATTCTATTTTTTCCAAATCCTGAAACTGATTCAAGAATTCCAGAGTAGCGGGACGACCGTTCAACCCCCAACTGCCCGAAAAGAAACGAAGAAATGACAAATTTTCCAACCTTTTAAGACGCTCTTCAATCTCGGGAACAGGAATATTCCTGGTTTCAAAATAAGCAAGTATGATCTTTCTGGTGATAAAATACCGACCATTCAGACAGAGATATAAAATTTCCAGAGAAACAAGATCCTGATTCTGCAGAAAGACCCATTCAGGAGAATCGGCTCCAAAGGAAAGACGTTTCTCACTGATATTCCAGAAATGAAAAAACAGTGAAGATAGTGAGTGACCACAGTGATTGTAAACCTTCTTTATTTCATCCTTTGTTATGGACAGCTCAGAAAAGGCTTCATGAACTTTCTGACAAGCCATTTCTCCTTTAGCCTGACGGATCAGCATGGATTTCATCTTCTCATTTTCAAAGAGTTCAGGAGGCTTCTCCTCTTTACTTAAAAGAAGGAATTTCTGTCCGGGATGATTCTCTATAAAGATAAGGAAAATATCCCTGACTAAAATAAGAGATTCCGGTGAAAAAAGTTCAGGCTCTCTCAGTATAAGAACAGGAGGAGTCGGATAGGTATCAAGTTTACGCAGACAAGCTGACCAGTAAAGGCTGAGAGCTTTGGAAAATTCCTGAAAAAACTGGTCGCTGCATTGCAGATACCAGTCGCTATGGCAGACTTTCTGAAGAAAAGGTCCATCCAGGGTCCAGGAGCTTCTGTCCTCAGAAGATAAGTACTGCCCTACCTGTCCAAGAAACGCATCATTGATAAAAGTAAGCAGGGGAATCAGAGGATCCCAGGATTCAGAAGCGGGTTCAATGGTAAGATACTGCTCCATCAATGCTCTGTCGTCTTCAAGAACATCTTTTAGTATCAACAGAGCCTCATCAGGATCCTGAGATCTGATAAAAAGTCCGTTCGGCTCGTTATCCCTGTAGAGCCATTCATTCAGCTCATTTTTTATGGAAGGGACCAGTTCGGGCCGGAGGAGAAAGTTTCTATACAGATCTTCCACAAAAAGCATTTTCTCCGACTTGATTTGAATAGGAACAAGAGTTTCCCCTTTCTCTTCATCGGATCTTTCGATAAATGCACTGTAGCGGCTAACTGCGCTACCTTCCAGCCAGATATTGTTTTCTTCTTCTGCCAGAAGAGAAAGATTATGAAAATGAATGCTCCGATCTTCGTTATCGTGATCGGCAGAAAGGATAATGGTATAGCCGAACAGATGTTCTTCATTTTCATCAAGAAAAGCCTTCATACGAACAGCACAATCCAAGACATTTAAAGCTGTTTCTTTGTAGAGGGCGGCAAACTGAAAGATGTCCTCTTCCCCGCTAAAGCGGGACCCTCCTGCTTCATTGAGGAGAGATTCAATCCTGAACAAAATCTCTTTCATCCGGTCTGAGTATAGATCGAAAAGCTGTTTTTTATTATCCAGTTTAAAAAAGATGTAAAACATATATAACCTACTGGTAATTAATTAGTTGTTCTATTATATAATAAACCATGGGATATATTAAATATAAAGAAAAAAAATATAACTTAGTAAGCATAAAGCTTTCAAAAAGCAGTGATTTTAATGCCCTATTAAAGGAATTCCATACTTTATTCTTCTCTGGTCTTGATAAAAAGGTGGAACATATCCGATATGCAATCCTTGAATTGGTCAACAATTCGATCAGAGCTCATAAGGAATTGGATAGAAATGATCCCATTACAATCAGTTTTTCCATGAACGATAATTTTCTTACCATTCTGATTAAAGATGCAGGGGGAGGATTTAATACCTCTGATCTTCCCTACGATATCAATCAGGATGTCAGCGATATTGATATGAATAACTCTTCCTTTCAGGATTATAGGGAAAAACACAGCTACAAACGTTTTGGAATGGGATTACTCCTTACAAAAAAAACCTTTGATTCTTTTAAAATCACATTCTATGGAAATGACGGCAAAGAATGTCCCTGGGAACAGGGTGTTAGCAGAGGAACGATTATCGAGATGAGGAGCCGAATAGAAAATGAACAATGATAGAATTAATAATAGATACAGCAGCTATGCCAAGATACTGATGGATGGCCTTCCCGGATATATGAGAGATATCAGTTCGGATGGATTCAAATATGTCACAATCCTCCCTATGACCGTTCTAAAGGGTGATGTAAAACAGATCACAATAATACCCCAGGATACATCTTTCGACAGTTTTCAATTAAGTGGAGAAATTCGCTGGATAAAGGAAGAAAGTGAAGGCTTTCAGGTTTGCGGTATAAGAATTACAGAATTTAAATCAGACCAATACAAGAACAGCTATAAAGAACTGCAAAATCGGTTTTCATCATGATTTAAGATTATTTCTTGACGGGACCTCTAGCGTAACGGTACAATATACAACGAATTATTGAGGAGCTGCTGTTTGGAACTGAAAGTCAGAAAAAGTGGAAATATATATATCATCGATATTGAAGGAGAAATGGACCTTTACAGTGCCTTCAAATTGAAAGAACTGATCGGAAAGATGCTCGAAAAGAATATCTCTCTATATATCATCAATATGGAAAAAGTTGAGTATATAGATTCCAGTGGCATCGGAGCCCTGATTTATGTCAGTTCTGCTCTGAAAAAAAAGAATGCCAGACTTATTATCAGCAATGTTCACGGATCTGTAAAAAAAGTTATTGAACTGACCAAACTGACCGGCTATTTCCCCATGGAAGAAACTCTGAGAGACGGCATCCTGAAACTACAAAAAGGTTAAGCATATGAGCAATACAAGGATTCAAATAGAAAACAATCACAATCTTATGAATAAGGATGGTCTTTTTTACAAGGAGTTCCCCAGTGATTATCGACAAATACGTTATTTTACCCTGTTGATCGTACAAAAAGCCCCCCCCGAAATCCGAGAAATAAACCTTCTGGAACAGCAGGTAAGTGAATTGATTAAAAACGCTGTTAAACATGGGAATAAACAGGATCAGGATAAACTGGTAAAAGTCTGGTATAGCTTTACTGAAGAAGAAGCCCGGGTGATCATTGAAGATGAAGGGAACGGATTCAAAGCCATCAGAGACTGGAATGACTTCAATTCAAAGCGAAATGCCTGCCTTTCCGACCAGAACTATGAAAAATTGGCGGACTTTGTCTCTTTCAGAACCGACACTAGCGATGATAATGATGGTGGGAACGCAATGTTTGCCGCATTGGAATACTGGAATAAAGGTGTCGTTTTTACAGAAAAAGCCAACTGTGTCGCTGTAGGAAAAACTTTCCGTAGAAAAGACGCGGGCATCCCCATGCACCATTGATCAATCAGCCGAGACGTTACCAGGCCAATCATCAAGAGGCAGCTCCCAGTCTTCCAAATACCAGAGTCCCTGATCGTTTACCAAATACAGGACAGCTGTAATGGATCCTGTTTCAGAAAAAAGACGAATCCGGGTATGAGCCCTGGTTGCGGAGATCTGAAAGGAACCGGCTTGAAAAGATAGGATCTCGCTGCTATAAGACAGAAACTGCTCCAATTCATCCTGAAAGGGAGTATTCCTCTCAAGCCACAGAAACTGTTCGTCTAGGATGCCTAGTGAATAAGAATTAAAAAAGTTCATAATAAGATTTGCCAGGTCCCTTTCGGTCTGATCGGCGGAATATAAATCCATAAAAGGACCACAGTAATCACCATCGGGCAATATACGGCTTTGAGGAAGAATCTGTTGCAGAGCAACAGGACCTGAAAACTGAATATCCATGGAAGTTTCGGATTCTTCCTTTTCAACTTCCGGCTCCTCAGTCTCATTTATCTGAGAACCACCCCGATTCATTGAAATTTTTTGAACAGGCTCAGTTTTTCCGGAACCCGGGGTATTTTCCGGAACCTTCTCATTTTTATTCTGACAAGCCATTGAGAAGAACAAAAGAGATAAAATCAACAGATAAGCAGCATATCTATGGGTAAAAAACTTTTTCATGATTAATAACCTTTTATCAGAAATATCCCATACGGTCAAAGGAAATCCTTGTATAATAGTTTCATGAAGCAGCAGATCATTAAACATATAAATGAAGACTATAGATTTCCCGTAAGGGATCCGCTCTGGAAACATATATACCTGACAGCGGGACTCAGGGAGATGATGAATGATCCGGAATTTCAGAAACTTGGCCGCATCAGGCAGCTGGGTCCGGCGTCTCTAGTCTATCCCGGGGCGACCCATACAAGACTCAATCACAGCCTGGGAGTCTTTTTCCTGGCCAGGCGTATTCTGAAAACCTTGCTCTATGTGGATGATTGTCCCCCTATAACACTGGAGGGAGCCAAAGCCTTTCTTTGCGCGGCTATGCTTCACGATATAGGCCACTTTCCCCATGCACATTCTTTTAAAGAGCTGCCTCTGAAAGATCATGAAACTCTTTCGGGCGAACTGATCAGAAAATCCAGAATTGCTGATCTTATCAAGGATAAAATTGGAAGCGATCCTGATCTGACCGCGGCTATCATTGATTCCTCCATTCCCGATGGTGGAAGCGATGAGCTGATCTTCTTCAGAAATATTCTCTCGGGAGTACTGGATCCAGACAAGCTGGATTATCTTAATAGGGACGCCTACTTTTGCGGTGTTCCCTATGGAACGCAGGATATTGATTTTGTCATATCCCAGATCCGGCCAACACAATCGGGTATCGGTCTAACCTCCAAGGGTGTTACTGCCGTTGAAAACATACTGTTTTCCAAATATCTCATGTATAAGACTGTTTACTGGCATACGGATGTGCGCATCTCCACTGCCATGGTAAAAAAAGCAGTTTATCTAAGCCTCTCCGGGAATCTCATAGAAGCTGAAGAGCTCTACGGTATGGATGATCAACAGTTTTACAAACGAATGACCAGGCTGCCGGAGGAACTGGCATCTTTAATCCGCGAAGCGGAAACTCCCAAAAAGTACAGGATTGTTAATCAGATGGCCTTTGATGAGAGCAATGAACTCCATAGAAATCTGATGGATCTGGATTTCAGGTACCACACCGAAAAGAACCTGGCCAGAGGACTTCGCAAACAGAATCGTAATATCCTGCCGGAAAATCATCTGATTATAGATATCCCCTCACGCATATCTTTTGAGGTGGATCTGCCGATTTTTAATAATGATGGCAGCATTGTTCCCTTTATCCATTCAGGATCCGTTTTCAGTGAGCCCGTTGTCAGAGGTTTTACAGACGCCCTGCGCTATATAAGGATTATTGTCCCCGAAGAGACAGCTCTTAAATATCCGGAAATATCACTGACTTAATCACATCTGATATCATCAGAAACAGGGATCCTTAAGGGATCCCTGCATTTTTTTATCCGACGGTTTCATTTACCCTTTTAAAAGATCGTCAAAATCTTCAAGTTTCAAACTGAGATTGCTAGCGTTCTCGCTCGTACTGTTCCGTGCTTTCAGAGGCAAATACTCTTCATTGTAGAGCCTGGCAAGCTGAAAAATATCGTCTTCACTCAAGTCCTTTGGTATGAGAACCTCCAGATTATAGGAGGAATCGCTGAATCCCTTGATCATAATATTTACCGGATCCGTGACAGTCATGGCAAAATGGGGACTGTAGAAAAGCATCAGAACTCCAAGCATAAGCAAAATAGAGAGAAAAATCAGCAGATTATGGATGGCCTCTCCAACATAGATGGGTTTCAGATTGTAGAACAGCTCCATATTACCCTGCCTGACATATCCATAATCGGAGGGGCCGTACCACTGGCTGTAGTGTCTGTTATTGTAGCGGGAGTAGACGGTGCCCTCTCCGGTTCTGACAATCAACACAGAATCCTGTGATTCAAAAAGGGAGTCGCCATAAAACGTTAGAAGATCCTTATCCTGAAGATCCACCGCAGTACTGATCAAGGACTCATGCTTCTTTACAAAGTCGAGGTCGGCATCACTGCTGTGAAACAGAGTCAGAAGAAAGGAAACCACAGTCAAAGAGAGAACAAGAGAGGATATCACCGTTGTAATGATCCTGGTCAGATGACGCTGAGCCATGGCGGAATGTACAAATTTAATCTTCTTGAAAATCTTTAACAGACGTAACAGTCTGAGAATCCGGGCAATACGAACAGTTTTTACAACCTTTAGAATATTCAGCATACCCGCGGCGCCTATAAAAGCACTGCCTTCCAGAATAGAGACAACCGCCGGCCCCGAACTTAACAACAGAAGAGGCATAGATGCGATCAGATCAATCCAGCCCCGTTCTTTGAGAACATACTTAATCCCCTCTCCCCTTTTTATGGCAGAGAAATATCTTGTTAGGAATTCCACAGTAAAGAAGAGGTCAAATCCAAATCCTGTAAAGACCAGGATCTTTCTGATACCCCATGACCAGGAGAGAATCACTGCCATATCCTCCAGAAAGGTCTGAATCAGAACCAGCAGAATGACAAAGAGAATAAAATTTTCTATAAGGTCTTTTGTTTTTTCTTTCATGATCCTACCATCCGTTCTCTGCTGATATGTTATACAGCTCTGTGAGCATATCAAAGTCATATCCATAGTATTTATAATTCCGCCTGGCGATATTAAACCAGCTCTGATCAGAAGAGGCGGCACCACGGTCAATCTTCATTCCCTGTTTCATATCGGCACAGCGATGGGCAAAGACTGTGGTTAATCTGGCCGTAGCTTCCAGCTTTTTATCATCCTGAAAGGATATACTGCTGTTTATGCCGCTACGGATTACAGGATCGGGCAGCCCGGGAATCAGCTTACTCAACTGCTGGCTTATCTTTTCCGCATAGGCGGGTGTTAGGGTCTGCCCTCCGTCACCGGGCATAAACAGAGAAGTTAAAGGCGTAAGCATCAAAGAGGTTTTTATCAAATGATAAACTTCTTCCTGGGACATTCTGAGGCGCTGGACCTTTGCCAGTTCAAAGTGAACATATTTCTGTCTCTGAAAACTATGCATAATATACTTCTTGATAATCCCTGTCTGAATGGCCATCAAGGGTCCTGCCAACTGTTTTCTGCCAACGGGATGAGTCAGAAGTTTAGTCAGAACAGCCATAAACTGACGTTTCATACTCTCCGATGGAGCCGGCAATTTCATAAAAGAGATATAGGAATAACTCGTTTTATCAAATATCTCCGATTGAATTTGAGGAAGGATCTCCTTATTGGTCATATCATAAAGAGTTTCTATCATGATTTTATTGATATCCTGCCAGGACCAGCCGCCAAAGAAAGCAGGAGAAGACAGGGTCGGTTTCAGTTTCTCTCCATTGATTGAAAAAAACTGAAGTAATTGATCTTCTCTCTGTAGTGCGGAAAATCCTTTCATTGTAGGATTTTGCATAAGCCGGCTCAAAAACTGTTGAGCTTTGGCCTTGTCGTTTTCCATAGTCTTCCTACCATAAAGGGTTTGCTTAATCTTAATTTACAAGTTAATAATAATACAAAGTGAAAAATAATACATTCATTTTTCTAATAATGGGGGGTGTCCTCCTTTTCTCAACTGTAAATTTTGAATTAACAGCCCAAACCGCCGAAGCTGAGGCTGAAAAAGGAGGGGCACCCAGATACCTTTTAGATATGAAACTCGGTGATGCAGATGCTGATGTTTTATGGGAAGGCTACTGGAAACATAACTTCAGCTATGGCACAGGCTGGGAGAACGGCTCGGACGGATTTGTTTTCCCCTCGGCATTCCCGGGATTCCAGGAGGGTTTCGAGTTCTCCCAGAAACCGGATTTCTTTTTATCGGTTCTGTTACTGAATCACTACTTTCTGGAAACATCCATCACGGAAGATTCTGATAAAAATACCTATGTTATGGGCTATATGGGCGGTGATGACAGCCCCGTCAAAGAGCTGCGGATCGGTAATGCCGGTATCGGTATAGGAGAGTATGAAGGCATAGATGTCTCATCCCCCGACTATAATACACCCGGAATCAGCGGCAGGTTTCAGACGGAACTTTCTGAACATGAGTTTATGATCCGCTATGACCCGACGGAAGAACAGGAAAAAACCTTTCTGGGAGAGTATGAGGTCACAGAGGAGGAAATTCCTCTGAATAATTTCTCAGAAGGCCGCTATTTTATCCTTCCCAATGAAAATATTTCCACTCTAAAACTCTATCTGGAAGATGATAGTGGAGAACTGACAGGCAGCGACGGCCGCAACTATACCAGCCGAAACCTAGAATATGCCCTAGACCTGAGTGATGGATTTTTGACCCTGGATGACGAATCTGACGGGCGTGTCCTGGTTTATTATGAAAAAAGCGGCAGTTCAGTGGGTGACACAACCATAGCTGAAGATTTTATCATGGAAACAGATACAAATTTTCGGCCCGATCCTTCTCGCTCTCTTCTGCCTTTCAGTTGGACTGATATAAATCCTTATTATGATTATACGACGCTTGTCCCGACCTTTGCAGATACCTCACTCGTCACCATAGAGGGAAGGGATGCTCTCCTTCTCTATGCACCTGGAGAGTTTTCCTGTTTTCAGCTCTATAACCACTATCCCTACAGCAGTTCCATTCCCTCCGAGTCATGGAGAACAGATATCTCCCTAGTGGACAGCGGATCCGGCACAGATCAGAATACGGAAACCCTGTTTAACTATGTATCAGATAGAGAAGATGATGTTATAAGCGTACAGATAACTGGCAGTGAAGAAAGGGCTCCGGAAAACCGTATTCCCTTCTATAAGGAGAACCCTGAAATCTACGGTCCTGCCCCAGGTACAGACAGCAGCAAAATATCCCGTAAACTGGTCATCTCTGTCAAAGAGAGCTCTGTGGGATATTATCTGGGATCCGGACTCATTAAGGGTTCCGTACAGGTTTATGTAAACGGGAAAGAAGATCAGAGCATCAGCGTTGACTACAAGACAGGAGAACTGAACTTTACACGCTATATCTTCCCCGACGACCGGATTACAGTCTATTACAGGACGGAATCTACCGGCTTTAGCGGAGGAGATCTGTTTATGGCCCAGGGAAACCGGATGATCCTGTCCCAAAACTCCCGGCTGGAACTGGCGGAAGCCCTCAGATGGACCATCCCGGAAGATAAGTTGACCCAAGAAGCCGGAGAAAGCCCCGGTATAGTGGACCTGGCTGCCAACTACTACTATGAAAAGGAAAATCTGGATGTGAAAGTCAGTACAGGAATGACCCTGCGAAGCTCCGATACGGCGGGAAATCTGCGGATTCTCGGTATGGAGGACAGCGGATACTCCTTTACTGTTTCAAAAGATCAGCTAGTACCGGCAGAGGAGGATCTGACACCGGCTTCGACAGTTGCTCCTGATGGATATGACGCCTCCAACAGGGTTGCTTTGACCTATCGTGATTTCTACTCCAATAATACAAACGGACAGAGTTATCTGAATTCCTATGAGTGGACGGGAGCAAGTGAGGACAGTAGCAGGGAAGGACCTTCTGTTGCCTCAGCGGCATCTGATGATGATGACTTCTCCTCCCGGGTCATGGTTATGACCTACCATATCAGCGGAAATGAATGGTCCGCGGGAGATTACCTTCCCGTAGAAGAGGAAGCGATCGACCTGTCGGGGTATTCTGAGCTGAGTTTTTACCTGAAACGGCAGAACCTGGGAGACGATGACCTGAAGCTCAGCCTTCTCTTGGGGGAAAACGGCGAATCCACTGACTATAATGAGAGCGGCAGTATAGATAGGGGAGACAGCAATTACCTACTCATAGAATCTGGTATACCTCTTCCTCCCTCAGAGGATGTCTGGCAGAAAGTAAGCATATCCCTAAGCTCCCGGGATCAGATGAAACTGACAAAAGTCCGCTCCTACCGTTTTGTTCTAGAGAATGAAAATGACCTGAATTCATCGGGAGAACTATTGGCCGCAGGATTCAGAGGAGAGGGATCACCCCTGCTGCTGAAAGTACTGGATGCAGACGGAGTAGAGCAGGACAGTGATAATATACAGGCTGTGGAACTTAGAGACAGCAGCCTGACAAGTGATTTTCCCGAAGTATCAAGCATATTTCATCCCGACGATGACAGCCAGAAGGTTCTGAAAGTTTCCTGGGGCAGTGATAGCGGCGGCAGCGGTTTATCCTCAGATGAATACTGGAGAGGAATCTCCTATATGGACGGTCTTTCCGCCACAGATTACGGAGAGTTTTCTCTCTATATCAAACATAAGCAGACCGGTGGTACGGGCTATATCAGCCTCTGTGATCCCCATGGTAAGGGTGTGAAACTTGAATATGAACCTGGCAATTCTGATGAATGGGAAAAACTGACCGTAAATCTCCGGGAAGGAACAGCTGACTTTTCCGGTGCTTCCTCAGTATCCAAGCTGACTATCAATAAGGGAAGCAGCGAGTTCACACGTTTTAGCGCAGGTATGAGCGGATTAAGTTCCGGAACAATCTATCTGGATGAAGTTCATCTCTCCGATCCTCTCCTGTCGACCCGGTCTATGGCGGAATATACCGTGGATTACAAGATTCCCGGAGATATTTATCTGATCTCCGGAGGCTTTCCCCTTCTGCGAAATTTTGAGGTATACAACCGTTTTAACTATACGACAAAAAACTCCCAATCCTACTTTTCTGATAGGGAAAATCAGATTGAGACACAGCTTAAGAGCGGCGTGGATTTTATGATGGCTCGACTGGAAGGAGATTTTGATCTCTCCTACAGCAAAGATAATCCGGAATATGCTGTAGGACATCTTATCCGGATTCCCGCGGAGTCCTCTTTCGGCTGGATATCAGACTCATACAGCCGCAGTTTCCAACAGGGTGATGATGTTATGTCCCGGGAGAACCTGCTTCATCTGACCCCTGTAAATCCTCTGACTTTGGAGCTGAAGACTGCCGGCACAGGCTCGGGTGGAGAGATGACACAGCAATGGAGCAGCATAATTGGCTGGAGATGGCCGGAACCTGCAGACCTGAAAATCAATCTGGATTTCTACCAGAGCTCCCACTGGGTCTCCGATTCTGAAAACTACTTCGGTGATTGGGAAAAAGACTTCAAATATATCAGCCCTCTTGATGAGGGGATTCAAAGCCGGCAGGGTCAAAACAGTAATACTCTTTACATTCAGACAGAGGAAATGCTGGGATTTTCTCTGAAGACATCCCTGGAATACAGCGCGGAAGAAAGCTATGAATGGACCCAACAGAACCTGTGGTCATCTGAGCTTTCTTTCCCCCTTACATTGGATGGTAAGCGGGGGGACTGGACCCTTGAACCCGGATACTCCAGAACCCTTAAAAACACCCTATACCCGAAGAATAACGATTCCTTCCAGGATGATTTGGAAAGCTGCTTCAAGGGGATTAACGCACAGTTTCCCCTGTGGAATTTCATACCTTTCTACGAGATTTTTGCAAGAGATACCATGTCCCCCTTTAAAGATACCCTAACCCTCACAGATGAAAGCAGCTACAGTCCGGAGGTCTTTGTTGAAATGAGCCGTATGCCCGGTTCCGCCCTTTCCGATCTGATTGTTCCCTCCAGTCTGGATTTTTCAATGGACAGAGAGTATAGCAGTGATGTGGATACCCTTTACTGGGAGAATAACTGGGATTTCCAGGTCGTTCAGTCCGCTTTGAATCTTTTTGGAGAGTATGGAACTCATCCCTATTTTGACTTTTATGAAACAGATGAATGGACAACGGCCCTCCAGTACACCCTTACAAGCCGTGATCATTGGACTCCCGAACCTGAAAAACTGGTTTTTCAGAACTACTTCACCCTCAGGAAAGATATCAACTGGGAGATACTTCTGGATAACAGCTTTACAGTTCAATTCGAAGACGAGACAAAGGATGAAGACTTCCAGTTGATATTCCGCTGGGCGGAAGAAGAGAAAGAGTGGGTCCGCTTCCCCCTGATAGACTATCTGATTATGAAGCCAAATCATTTACACCATGAGGAAAAGCTACTTTTTTCAGGATCCTTTGATAATCTGAATCCGGATAATAACAGCTGGGAAACAACTCTGACCCATGAATCGACCCTGCTAATAGATGAACTGGGATCCATAAAAGGCTGGATGGCCCTTGGATTGAGCGGATATGATGAGGTTTTTCAAAACGGTTTCGAACTGGGGCTGGAGCTGAAGCTGACTTTCTGATAATTTAGCCATATGAGCAATGCAGTCAGAGTTTTAAACGATATGGTCGCAAGAAAAATTGCGGCCGGTGAAGTAATAGACCGTCCCAATTCTATTGTCCGGGAACTACTGGATAACGCCATTGACGCCCAGGCTACAAGACTGGATCTCAGTCTTGAGAACGGTGGAATCAGCCGCATACGCCTGGTGGATAACGGGCTGGGTATGTCCCGGGAGGATATGGCCCTCTGCTGCCTGCCCCACGCTACCAGTAAAATCAGATCGGAAGATGATCTGATGCATATCAGGAGCCTCGGTTTTCGGGGCGAAGCCCTTTCAAGCATAGCCGCCAGCTCCCGTCTGGATATTATCAGCACAAGAGATAATGAAACCAACCGCCTTAGCATCCGGGAAGGAAAACTGACAGCTCCCGTTCCCTGGAGAGGTGAAAAAGGTACGATTATTGAGGCTTCTGATATCTTCTATTCTATCCCTGCCAGACGGAAATTCCTGAAAAGACCCCAGTCAGAAGGAACTCTCTGCCGGAAAACCTTTATGGAGAAAGCCCTCCCCTTTCCGGACAGACATTTTCAACTCAGCATAGACGGCAAAGTCAAACTCTCCCTTCCCCCCTCTTCCCTGAAAGATAGGATTGCCGCCGCCTACGGAACAGCCATTCCCGGAGGAATGCTGGTACAGCGTCAGGCCGTACTGGATGGATTTGATATAACAATCGTTGCGGGCCGGCCGGAACTGAACCGCAACGACCGCCGCTATATACAGATATTTGCCAATAACAGACGAATCGATGAATACGCCTTTATGCAGGCGGTTCAATACGGATACGATGAGATTCTGCCGGGAGGTGTTTTTCCGGTCTGTTTCGTATTTCTCAATGTGGATCCCGCTTTGGTGGATTTCAATATTCATCCGGCCAAGAGAGAAGCCCGTTTCAGAAATGGTCCTCAGATTCATCATGAACTGGTCTCTCTCATTAAGGATTTTCTGCAGGAATTCCGTCAGGTCCGGCCGAAAGCCACTATGCCTGAGGCCCGACAGATAGACCTAGGCGAAAGTGCTCAGAAAGATTCCTCAGGACGACTCGGGCCGATGGTCCCTCAGAGGAGTCCCTCAGGGCCTTCCAGCCCTTCCGTTCATAAAAGTACAAGCTCCTGGTCAAAGAATGGCTCAGCTAGTTCTGTCTCCTATCCAGCGACCCCTGCGGCACAGAGCGAACAATTCGCCCGCCTTGTAAGGGAAACCCCGCCTCTCAGACAGGAACTGACTCCCGGCCTCCGGGAAGAAGCCGGCGAAGGAGAGTCCATACGCTATATGGGACAGATTATGGGAGTTTTTCTACTGGCCGAAGTAGGTACAAACCTCTACATTGTCGATCAGCACGCGACTCATGAGAGACTTTTATATGAACGCTACAGAAATGAGGATCCTGCCGTGCAGGAGTTGCTGATTCCTCTGGAGTTTGAAGCAAGCGAAGAAGAGATACGCTTTATGGAAGCCCAGAAAGATGTTTTTAATACACTGGGAGTCTTTTTCAGAACAAAACAAGAGTCTCTCTGCGAAATAACAGCCCTCCCCAGAGCGGCGCTCTCTCTGGAAAAGGAGATCATCTCCTTTCTGAAATGCCGTAAAGGATCTCCCGCAGAACTGCAGAAAGACCTCTATGCCACCATGTCCTGCCGTAATGCCATAAAAGAAGGGGATGCCATTGATCCAGGAGCAGCCATGGAGCTTCTAAAGGGCGCCCTAGCCCTGGAAAACCCGCGTTGTCCCCACGGCAGGCTGCTCTGGTTCAGACTGACACAGAAGGAACTGTACAGCCTGGTAGGCCGTATTGTCTAAAAAAGCTGCTCCAGCGCGGCCCTGCCTGAATAGGAGGGGTTTTTCTTCAATAGAGTATCTACCGTAGATTTTGCTTCATCCCGCATCCCCTGAGAAAGCTGTACATGGGCCAGTTTATCCCAGGCCTCCCAGTTCTTCTCATTCAGTTTAGTAAGCTGCTTCAGAATAAGTTCCGCTTCCGCATTCTGCTTATTATCCATATAGGCCCTGGCCAGATTAAACAAGATATTATCATCTGTCGGTTTGGCAGACACAGCCTTTTTATAATAGCTGACGGCATTCAGATAATCCTCTTTATGAAGATACACATTTCCCAGGTTATTCCAGATAAGGGCTGAACCGGATTCCAGTTTTTCGGCCTCTTTCAGAAAGAGCAGTGCCTTCTCGAAATCACCAGCCTGGTCATAGAGGACCCCCAGATTTATCCGTGGTTTCACATAGGAGGGATCGACATCAATTGCTTTTTTATAAGAGGCGACGGCAGCATCTGTCATTCCCAGGTTTTCATTGACCTCACCCATAGTATAGATAAATTTTGCATTATCCGGCTCCAGTTTGACAGCTTGTACCGCATTATTAAGGGCTGCGGAACTATCGTCTTTCGCAAGATTGATCAGAGCCATATTATGGTAAATATCTCCTCGCTCCGACTCTAGAGTAGAGGCTTTTTCATAGGACTGAATGGCAAGATCATAGTCTCCCTGAACATAGTAGGCAGCTCCAAGGCTCCGTCTGTATTTGCCCTTATCGGGCCCCAGGTCCACAGCCTTTTCAAAATAGCTGATAGCCATAGAGCTGACCCCGTTGTTCAGAGCCATTTTTCCAGCTTCCCAATAGGAGGCGGCATGATCGGGCCGGTATTTGATACTGAGTTTCATGGTTTCCAAAGCATCAGAGTCCCGTCCCAGTTTAAGGTAGGTCAGTCCCATGGCAAAATAGTTTCCCCTCAAACCGGGTTCAATAGCCTCACATTTTTTAAAGGAGATAAGCGCATCCGGATACTGTCTAACCCGGTACTGAAGTTTTCCCAGATCGTAGGCAAGAAAGGCATCCCGGGGATTCAGACTGACAGCCTTTTTATAGTAATCGATGGCTTTCTTTGTATTCCCGTCTGCTGCGGCGATCTCTCCCAGGTAGGCATAGTTTCTCCAGTCTGAAGGATCCAGGCTGGCCGCTCTCTCGAGGTGTTTCCGGGCATCATCCCTGGAGGATTGAGAATCGGAATCGGATAGAAACTCAGCCTGACCAAGCAGGGAGTGTCCCCGGGGATCATTACTATCCAGATCAATAATATCCTCACCCTTTCTCAGAGCTTCTCCATAATTTTCCTGTTCCAGAGCAGTCATGCCCTGATCATAGAGAGACTTTATACTGTTTTCTTTCTCTTCCCGGACCTTTTTTTCTGCCGCGGATTCTGCATCAGAGCGGGCTTTTTCCGCCCGGATCTTCAGGTTTGAAGCCTTATAAGATGAGGGATCCAGCAAAAGGGCCTGACGGGCATAATCGATGGCCTGATCATAATCATTATTACTCAAAGCATCCTCACCACGCTGAATCAGCGATTCAATCTTCCGCTGCAGCTCCTGCTCCTTCTTCCGTTCTGCCTCTTTACGGTTCGCATCCATTTCCCGCTGAAGCCGTAGTTCTTCCTGACGAGCCATCAGCTCAGCTGCACGAGTATCCGAACCGGGACTCTGGTTCTGCAGAGACTCACCAAGCTGATCCAGACTGTCTCTGAGCTGATCATTCTGATCTTCCAGGTTCTTCAGATCTTCCAGCCTCTTCTGTTCATCAGAGTTTTTTTTCAGATCAACAATAGTATCTTTCAAATTCCGGGCTTCCTCATCGGAGGCATCATCAATCAAAAGACCGTCCAAAAGATCCAGTGCTCTCTGATACTCCCCCTGTTCCATATAATCTCCAGCCAGAGCAATGATGTTATCACGCTTGGAAGGACCACTATCTACGGGTTCTCCGGAAGTTTTTAAAAGAAGCCATAAAAGAGTTCCTGTAAGCAACAAAGCGACAACCGTGCCGGCAATAATCAGTAGTTTTTTCCTATCCATGTATTCTCCCAATATATTCTAGTCTTCAAGATCGGATTCTTCAAAGACATCTTCAACTTCCTCGCTATCCGCATTGAAACTTTCTGTTTCATCTCCGGACGAACTCAGAGAATTGAGTATTTCTTCCATCAGAGCTCTCTGCCGCGCTTCTTCTTCCAAGCGCTTCTGTTCAGACAACAGACGCTTTGACTCATTTTCTGCCAGACGCCGGGCTTCCTCTTCCTGCGCCAGAAGTTTTGCCTCCTCTTCCAGACGGAGCCGCTCTTCCTCAGCCAGCCGAGCCGCTTCTTCATCCTCAAGCTGCTGTTTCAGCAAAGATATCATTTTTTGAATATTCTCTTTCTGAGGAGTTTCGGGCTCTTCCATCAGATAATTGAGATAATCATCTATAGCAGATTGATTGGCTTTTTGTCCTACCTCCATATTGGCCCGATTCAGTAAAGCTTTAGTTCTGAAAGGATTCAGGGAAGAGGCCACATTCGTGTATTTCTCACTGGCCTCTTCATAGCGCTGTTCATTGTAATAAAAATTAGCCAGGTTATAACTAATTTCATAGTGATGAGTACCGTTAAGATCACTTCCGTTAATCATAGACTCTTCTGCCTTTTTCATCATGCCTTCTTGCTGATAGAGGATTCCCAGATAAAGGTATATACTATCATTAGAAGGATCTTCCAGCTGAGCCTTTTCAAGGTAGATACGGGCTTCCGAATTCTTTCCTTCCCTGTAAGCATCAAGCCCGCTGCTGTAACTGTCTGCCCCAGCCATAGGCAGGGTCAATAAAAAGAAGATTAGATTTACAAAACCTTTCATATCCATATAAGAAGGAACCCCCTAAGGTTTGACAGTTTCATTGAAACTGTTTAGTCTATTAACATACAGGAAAAAAGTATCGCTTTCCATAGATTTTCATAATATAGTATATCCTGGAAAGATGGTTTCTTCGGAGCAGCCATGAGCATAATCGTTATTCTTATTATAATATTCGGCACAGCCCTCTCAGTTTTTCTCTTTTTTATTATCAGATCATTTGTTTTACCTAAAAGAGTTAAGAACCTAGCGGATCTGGTAGCTGCCGGAAAAAGTTCTCAAGCCATACGTATGGCAAAACAGATCCTGGCCAAAGAACCACGAAACAGTGAGGCCCACTATCTTCTGGCTAAGGCCTATAATCTTGACGGGAAACCCGAACTGGCCCTTATGGAGATGAAGACGGTTAACAACCTGAATGACTTTAGAGGGTACTGCAAGGAACAGGAGCACCGTCAGATTACAGCTGGTCTGTATCAGCAGTTTAACTTTCCCGAAGAAGCCTTAAAAGAGTACCTCCTTCTGATAAAAATGGACCCCTACAATCCTGATTATTACTTTAAGGCGGGAGAACTCTTTGAAGCCCGCAAGAAAGCGCCCCAGGCTGCTCAATATTACAAAAAAGCCATTGATATGGATCCCAGAAACTCCGATGCCCATTTCAGTTTAGGAAGTCTTCTGTATAAGGGGAAACGCTTTAATGACGCCAAACTGATTCTTCAAAAAGCCATAAAGCTGAAACCGGATAATTACAAGGCCCACTTCTATATGGGAAAAATGAGTAAGGATTCTCAGAACTATTCAGCAGCAATTGAGTACTTTGAACAGGCTCAAAAAGACAGCGATTACAAAATTAAATCTCTTATAGAAAGAGGAATTTGTTATATTGCCAACAAGAATTATGAAAAAGCCATAGCAGAACTGGAACGAGCCATCAAACTGACTGCAGAAAATGCTGATGATTCCACTCTGTTTGCCCGCTACTATCTGGCCATGTGTCATGAAAAGAGACGGGATATTGACAATGCCATAGCGCAATGGGAATTTATTTACAGTAAAAAACAATCATTCAAGGATGTTGCAGAAAAACTAAGTCAGTTTCAGGAACTGAGAGAAGACGACAGGATGAAGGATTACCTCACCGCTCCCAATGAAGTTTTTCTGGAGATCTGTCAAAAAGTTGTAGATGTTATGAATCTCAGTATTACTGATCAGACATTAATGAAATTTGGCTGTCAGGTGATTGCAACAGAAAAGAGCAGCGGACAGTGGCGTAATACCAAAAAGATGCCCCGCTTGATCTATTTTTACCGGATTACAGATAATCTTGATCAGGATAAGGTCAGAGAGTTCAATGGAGAGGTACAGAGGATTAAAGCCTCACGGGGTATTATGATTACAAGTTCCCAATTTACCCGCTCTGCCAAGGATTTTGTGGAATCACGTCCTATAGACCTCTATGAAAAAGATAAGCTGCAAAAACTTCTGGAACAGTCAGAAAAGGCCAATAACTGATAATGAAAATCCTCATTGTGGCAGATCATAAAGACCCGCTGGTTTACTCTCCCAATATAAAAGATAGATTCGGAGATATAAATCTGGTGCTTGGAGCAGGCGATCTTCCCATGGAGTATTACGGATTCATAGTGAGCAGTTTGAATAAACCTCTCTACTTTGTATTCGGCAACCACAATCTGAAACGCTACCGTCTGTTCAAAAAGGGAGGCAACAGTTGCATCTCATCAATCAATATTCAGAACTGGGAATGCTTATAAGAATTTTCAAAATGGTTCCTTCACTTTTATGGAATAAAATAAATTACGGCAGATATCTGGATATACTGCTAACCCATGCGTCCCCCCGGGGAATACATGACAGGGAGGATCCTTGCCATATCGGATTTAAATCCTTTTTATGGTTTATGGATAAGTTTAAGCCGAAATACCTTCTGCATGGTCATATTCATCTGTATTCACTCAATGAAAAAAGAGTGACACAGTATAAAGAAACAACGGTCATAAATACCTATGACCACTATGTGATTGATATTTAAGGACGAATAATGGATAGAAATGCAATGAATTCAGAAGCAAGCTCAGACTTTAACAAAGCCAAGAGCAAAGCGTTATTCAATACAATACTGAATATACTGAGACCGGAAAAAAGGGAACTGCTCTCTTTTTACGATGTCAAATCTCTTATAAAAACAAGATCTGAAAGCTATAAGGGCATGCAGGTGGTAAAAATCGAAGATATTGCCGGCAGCGAAGGCCGCTATCACGATTTCAACAAAGCCTTCCTACCAAAAAAAGAGCACCTCAGGAAACGCTGGGAGAGCATAGACAAGGCCTATATCACAGATGTTATCCTACCGCCCATCAAACTTTACAAAATAGGGCAGGTCTACTTTGTACGGGATGGAAATCACAGAGTCTCTGTAGCCAAAGCTCAGGGAATGTACTCCATCGATGCCGAAGTGACAGAGCTGACGACCTCAATTAAAATTACCTCTTCCATGAGCAGACTGGAACTTGTTGCAGCTGTCATAGCCTATGAAAAAGAACAAATTATACAATCCCAGCCGGAATTGGCAGTACTGATTGAAGAAGATAGAATCGACTTTACAGCTCCCGGCCGTTTTGAAGAAATGCTCCGCCACATCCTGGGACACAAGTATTTTATCAATATGGATCAGGAAGAAGAGATTGCCCTGGAACTGGCAGCCCGGTCCTGGAGAGAGAACCTCTATCAGCCTATTATCCGCACCATACAGACTGCCAATCTGCTCTCCCGATTCCCCGGAAGAACCGAAGCGGATCTGTATATATGGATTGTAAAACACTGGCATGAGCTGAAAGATAAATATGGACAGGAGTATCCCATGGAAGCTGCAGCCGCCGCTTTTTCAAAGAAACATGGAAGTAGCTTTCTGGAAAATCCCCGAAAATGGATAAAAGAGAAGCTGAACAGTACAGTCAGGAATACCAGAGGCAAGTAAGATCAAGGAAAGAGCTCCAAGACAGTATTTTTATACGGCTTGGGGCGAATGACGCAGATATTGCTGCCTCACGGCCCATCAGAATCAAAGAGATAGGGACCGGATTTAATACCATAACCCTCCACCTCATTCTGATAATAAGCATAAAACCAGGTCACCTGCTGCTGTTCCTTTTCATTCAGAAAGTCAGAGAGCGGAAAGGTTCCAGTAGCTGTATATTTTTCAGTCAGCAGCTCCGACTGGCTATTGTAGAACCATAACAGCACGGGTGCCACATCCGACCTAATTCTCAGGGTCGCCCCTACTTTTGTAATCTCAGGAAAGTTCAGCTTCCCGGAATCTATACCGGGCTGACGGATTGTTATGGTACGCTCATCCCGTTGTCCACTGCGGTCTATTACCAGAACACGGTAATCTCCCCGGGGAATATTACCGCCTGTTCCGATGCTGAGACCGTTAGCCCCAAGCCAGTGCTCACCGTCCTGGTCATAGCTTACCCAGTTGGAAGAGTCAATTTTCCAGGACCAGTTCAGGTCGTTCCTGATCAGGTATATCTCGGTCAGATCATTATCTCCGTCACGGTCCTGAACCTGGACATAAAAGTTCAGTTCCTCATAGACGGCTCCCAGAACAAGATCATCCGTATAAACAAGCATCCAGTCCGTATTGATAATACCGGGAGGGCTACCGGTGCAGGAGAAAAAAAATGGCAGACTCAGAACCACCATAATAAGTCTGGTTTTCAAACGAGTTCTCGTCTGTTGTCTCCTGTTGACCGTAACAGCCCGTCTTTTTCCATTTCATCCAGCATCTGCAAAAGACGTCCACGGCTTAAATCACTGACTCCCGTCAGATCTGAAAGGTCAAAGGTACCGACTTTGGGCAGGATTTCAAGGACTCTGCCAACCAGTTCTTTATATGCCTCTTCACTGAAAAGCAGTGTTTCCAGTTTCCTGGCCAGACCACGCCTCTGCAGGATATCCGGCAGATCATCTCTGCGAATGGCCGCAACATCTTTCAGGCTCATACCATCTGTTGAATGCTTTCGCAGCTCCTCCAAAAAAGAGCGGGTCATGGGGGAAAGAAACTGTTCCGGCTTATCGGTCCTGTTAACAAGGAATCCTGTCTTTCGGAAGAGTTTCTCTTGAAGGACCATCTCCTGCACAAGTTCCTGCACAAGAGCCTGAGGACAATCCAGCAAAGCGGGAAGTTCCGATTCCCTGATTCCAGTCTCACTTTTTGATCTTTTCTCAATAGTCGTAAGCATCCGGTCACCCATACGGGACATGATAAACCAGTGACCCTTGCGGTAGGCTCCCTCAAATTCAGAATCCATGAGACTGTCAGGGAGCTGTGCAAATCCTCTCACCCGCAAATTCATGGAGTAGATACTTTCAGGACCAGGGAAATTACCGAATTTATTCACCCGTTTCATCATCTGTTTTACCTGATCAGGGGTAAATGGGTCGGCCATAAGCATGACACATTCAAAACTGTCCCGGCTGTCGGAGAAATGGTAGATCTGTCCCGGCAGTTGCAGAAAGGGTTCCCGTCCGGAAATCTGGCTAACCCTCTCACTGCGGCTGGAACTGATTTTACTTTTAATTCTGTAATCTGGAAGATCACGCAGTTTCAGGTCCAGTCCCCGACCGTCGGGAGGAGTGCCCTTCCAGATAACCAGAGCTTTTTTCCCCTCTACGGCCCCATAGGACGCAGAGAGCAAAAGAGCATCCTTTCGGATCCCGGATGCAACAACACCCTTGACTTCGATCATGAAAAATCGAGTGTCCTCAATGGGAGATACTGTTTTTAACTGAACACTTTTTCCAGATGGAAAGAGAGAAAATTCCCCCTGTTCGGGAGGATTACCATTTTTGAGAGCCTTGTAAGTGGAATATTTCCGATTACCCGTGGATTCCAGGGGCCCTATAATACTATATGAATCTATCTGTATCACGTAATTGCCTTTTATATACTGAGAGGTCTATAATATCATAAGAACAGAACCTTTGAATAGACTGGAAAAATCAATAAAAAACAAATGTCCATTAGAGAAACAGCTGAAAAACTCAACATCTCAACTCATACTCTTAAAAACTGGCTAAAGCGTGAAAACCATGGATTGGAAGAGTTTTCTTTTGACCGGGAAAAACACCGCCTTACAAAGATGGCCAATAAGAAAAACTCAAGCGAGCAAATACTCTCGAAGGAGATGCTTTCCTGTAAAAGCAATATAGATGCACTCTCTCTTCTGTTAGAGAATCTGAATCAGCTGAAACTGGATACCCCCCATACTCTTTTTATATTTTCGCTCTTATTCCTGAAAAAAAAAGGTTTTCTCACTGAAAGAAATCAAATAGTGAAGAAAAATAATTCTCTTTGCTTTTTTGAAAACTCATTTCCCCGGAAACATCGGGTTTTAGAACAGGCAGTGGAAGAGTATTACCAGACACTCAGCCCCTTCCCAGAAGAAAATGCCTGGCCCGCCATTCTGAATAACTCATCCATCCTGTCCGACATACTTTTAAAAGAGGCGGACCTGCCGGGACTTGTGTACCAGGCTTTGCGTCTGGAAGGAAATAAAATCCGGCAGGGTGCCTACTATACTCCAGCTAAAGTCATCCGTCAGATGCTGCAAAGCTATAAGAACCTGCCCTCGGGAGGCGTTTTTCTTGATCCCTGCTGCGGATCAGGTATGTTTCTCTGCACTTTTGCCACACTGACAAATCATCCCGAAGATGTCTATGGAATGGATAGTGATCCCCTGGCCGTTTATCTGGCCAGAATCAATTTATACATACGTTTCCCCTCTATTTCCGGGCTGAGTCATATCCGCGAGGCCGACTCCCTCAGTTCTTCCAGCTGGAATCTGAGAGAACCGTCGGTCATTGCCACCAATCCCCCCTGGGGAGCCCATTACTCTCAAAGTAAAAAAAAGGATTTGCGGATGCAGTATGAGCCGATCCGTTCGGGAGAATCCTTCTCCCTATTTATAAGCAAATCAATAAAAGAGATTCCCGAGGGATGTAAAGCTTCCTTTCTACTGCCAGAATCAATCCTGTATGTAAAAGCCCATGAGGATATACGCAGGAAGATACTTAATGAAGCACCCCCTGTGAAAATCGTCTTTCACGGCCCCATTTTTCAGGGCGTCTATACCTCTGTTATTCAAATGGAAATTGTAAAAGGCGGAAAACAGCGCAAGACAGAGATTCGTTTTAACAGCAATGAAGGAAAAACTCTTATAAAGGAAAAGCAATCTTTAAAGAGATACGATTACAACAAATTCTGCTGCTTCAATATTCACTGCTCCAACAGAGACAGAGAGATTCTTGATCAGATTTACAGGGGACAGAGCTCTCTTCCTGAAAAAGGGAGCCAATGGATCCTTGGAACCGTAACCGGTGATAATAATTACTTTTTAAGAGAGACCCCGGAAAAGGGAACAATTCCGATTCTCAGCGGTAAAGAACTGCACCCTTTTTATGCAGACCCGCCCCGGCTTTATATCAGAACCGATGCGGGAACATGGCAGCAGACCCGAGGTGCAAAAGACTATGGACCGGACAAAATTATCTACAGCTTTATCGGATGTAAACCATCCTTTGTGATTGATAGAAAAGGCCTGATAACACTTAACTCGGCCAACTGTCTTATTCCCCCCGAAAATCAGAGCCTTGAAGCCCTGACAGCCTGGTATAATTCAGATCTGTTCCGCTTTCTCTGGCAGAAACAGTTTCACTCTCTTAAACTTCTCAAAAATCACCTGGAATCCCTTCCCGTACCCCAATGGGATGATTTGCAGAAACAGGAGCTTTTGAGTCTTGTCAAAAAAGGGGAAAAACGGCAGGATATCAAACCGGAAATTAATCGTATTGTCTACGATTTTTTCCAGATATCCCCAAAGGACAGAACATATGTCAGCACAGAAAATAGATTTTAAACTGATCGTATTATTGGGAAATCCGGGAAGTCAGTATGAACAGACCAGGCATAATGCCTCCTGGCTCTGTCAGGCATACCTACCCTCTGTGGATTCCCTTAGCTGGAAAGAAAAGTTCAACGGAAAATACTGCGATTACGGCCTTCCAGGTCAATCAATCCGCCTGCTGAAACCAGAAACCTTTATGAATAAGAGCGGAGAATCCGCAGGGAAAGCCGCGACATTTTTTAAGGTAAAACCTGAAGAGATTCTCGTTGTACACGATGAGCTGGAACTGCCCTTTGGAACCGTACAATTCAGAAAAGGCGGCGGACTTGGCGGACATAATGGATTACGATCCCTGAAACAGCATCTGGGTACGGGTGATTTCTACCGCTATCGTCTGGGAATATCACGCCCTCCCCATGGAGATGTCTCCCGCTGGGTTCTATCCCCCTTCTCAGGAGAGGAAAAACCACTTCTAAGCGTTTACTGGGAGAGAAGTGCCCTTATCCTTGAAAGAATTATCATGAACAAGACGAATAGAATTAATGAAAACGAGAAAATAGCCGTACTGGACTCTCCCGTATAACATAAGGAAGGAAAATGAAAATACAAGTTGGAATTATTGCTGCCATGGAAGAGGAATGCAAAGGCTTGATCAAACTGATGCAGGACCGCCGGGAAACACAAATGGGGGCTTACAGCTTTCACACGGGTTTATTGGAAGGAAAATCGGTCTGCCTGCTTCAATGCGGAATTGGAAAGGTAAATGCTGCGGTTGGAACGGCATTGATGATTCATACATGGCATCCAGCCTCTATCCTGAATACCGGTGTGGCCGGAGGTTTTCTTTCCTCTCTGAAAATAGGAGATATTGTTCTCTCTACAGAAGTGTTACATCATGATGTGGATGTGACCATATTCGACTATAAAATTGGACAGCTCCCGGGAGAACCGGAAAGCTACAAAGCAGACAAAGATCTGCTGAGAAAAGCTTCAGCTCTTAGTCCGCGGGATCCGGCTATTCACCTTATTCCCGGCAAAATTGCTTCAGGAGATATATTTGTTCACAAGGATGAGCAAATACAAAAAATCCGAAAAGACTTTTCTGATGTGACTGCGGTTGAAATGGAGTCTGCTGCCATAGCCCAGGTTTGCCACAGTTTTAAAACCCCTTTTCTGATTATCCGCGCGATCTCCGATGTGACAGGAGATGAGGAAAATCATGTCTCTTATGATGAGTTCATGCCCATAGCAGCAAAGAATTCCATTGACATGGTACAGAAAATCCTTAAACAATAGAATATTAAAGAAAATAGAAAGGAAAAAGAATGGATAAAATACCCAGTTTTTCAATAGATCATAAGCATCTTCTGAGAGGGATTTACCTGTCCCGTCAGGATACTGTTGGAAAAGAGGTTTTGACCACCTTTGATATCCGTATCAAAGAACCAAACCGTGAGCCGGTTATGGACAATGCAGCCCTTCATACAATAGAGCACCTGGGAGCTACTTTTTTAAGAAATGATCCTCAGTGGGCGGAAAAAACAGTCTATTTCGGTCCCATGGGCTGTCGGACCGGCTGCTATGTTATTTTCAAGGGCGATTTGACGTCAAAGGATGTTCTCCCGCTAATAACTGACATGTTCCGTTTTATAGCAGATTTCAATGGAGATATTCCCGGTGCGACTGCAAGAGATTGCGGTAATTACCTGGAGCAGAATTTGGATATGGCAAAATGGGAATCCAGGAAATACCTGAATGAAGTACTGACCAAAATAACAGATGCCAATCTGAATTATCCCGAATAGGAGAAATTACCATGGCGGGAGCCCTGATTTTTAGTACATACGAAGATTTCTGCCGGCAGGCAGGTGAACATATCATTACAATTCTGAAAGCCGCAAGTATTCATAAAAGACGTTCTTCTCTCGTTCTGGCGGGAGGAAGCACTCCCGCAGGAGTCTACCGTTATATGGCCACGAATTACCCGGATTTCCACTGGGGAAATATTGATTTTTTCCTGGGAGATGACCGATGTGTTCCGGAAACTGATAAAAATAGCAATTACCGTATGATCAATGAGAATCTTTTCTCCCTGATTCCCCATCATGCTGAGCAGATCTACACCATAGATCAGTCACTTCCCCCCGAAAAGGGAGCGGAACTCTACCATAAAAGGGTCAAAAATTACCTTAGCACAAATTGCTGGTTTGATCTTGTACTCCTGGGGATGGGCTCTGACGGCCATACTGCGTCTCTCTTCCCGGGATATCCGGAACTGGATGAGAAGGTAAAATATGCCGTGGCTACTGAGATAGAGGCCCCTATGGCCCCCTATCTCAGAAGAATAAGCATGACCGAACCCGCTCTCAAGCGCTGCTCCCATATGATGTATCTTATCAGGGGAGAAAAAAAGAGGGGAATTATGGACAGTGTAATGAAAGAGAAATCCCATCACCATTCTGCACTGAATTATCCCATAGCCCATATAAAACCGGATGCGGGTAAATCCTACTGGTACTATACGGTCTGATCTTGCTCCGTGAGCAGTGCAGGATTATGATCATTTTATGATAAAGACAACGAGAGATGGCATCAGCTGGTACAGTTGGGAACTTCTTGACTCCTACGGCATTACTACCTGAACGAGACAGATGCCCTGATTCTGACTGATTCTACCCTTCTGGGAGTCATTTTTACAGCCGACTGCCTGCCTGTTATCCTCTACGATCTGAAAATGCAGGTCGGAGCAGTGATACATGCCGGTTGGAGAGGGTCATTGGAGGCTCAGCCTGGAAGAATCCGGAAGATTGCAACTGATTAACGCAGGGATTCATCCGGACAGGATTGAAATATCCGGACTCTGTACAAACTGTCACTCTGACTTCTTCTCCTGGCGGGGAGACGGCAGGAAAACCGGCCGGATGGCCACCTTTCTCCGAACAGCTTCCAGACAAACATAAAAAGACATAAAAAAAAGGACTGTCTCACATAATGAAACAATCCTTTTCAGACATATAATCAGAGAAAAATTACTTTTTACCGAAAAGACGTGAAAGCAATCCTTTTTTCTTAGCAGGAGCTGCCTGTTTAGCCGGAGTTTCGGGGGCCGCTTTATAGCCCTGTTTAACTCCCTGCTTTGCATTATAATTCTTGTTTGTCCCAGGACGGGAACCTCTGTTCTGCTGAGCAGATCTGTTCCCCTGAGGTCTGGATCCGCTGTTTTGGGAGTGTTTCTTTCCTTTTCCGGAACCGGAACGATTATTTGAGGATGTTCTGTTTCCTCCGCCGCTACGGGATGATGTGGATTTAATCTTTGAATCCGCTTTAATTACTTTATCATCAGCCTTGAAATCTTCGCCGTACTTGGCCTTGTAGTAAGCTAATCTGTCTTCGATTGAATTCTGACTACTGACCCTTTCCATGGGCTGGCTTGAAGGAGCCTTAAAGCTGCCTCTCAATGGAATTCATAGATCCGGATACAGCCATGATCTCGGACTGAACTTTTACCGCTCTGGCATCCAGAGGTCTCCGGTTACCATTGAAATTTCTACTATGCTGTCTTCCCCTGGAACTGTTTCCAGTGGAATTATCCCGGGGAGAACCAGAGTGTTTATCAAAATGGAAACGCATGCCAGCACTCTTATCTTCTACCATCAAATCTTCATCGACCCATGATACAGGGATTTTCTTGCCAATCAGTTTTTCAATGGCAGGGAGACCGTATACAAATTTTTCACAAGCAAGGGTATAAGCTTTACCGCTTTTACCTGCACGGGCTGTACGGCCGATACGGTGTACATAGCTTTCTGCATCAGACGGGACATCGTAGTTCACAACCATGGTAAGATCATCAATATGAAGTCCTCTGGCAGCAACATCTGTAGCAACCAGGAATTTTACCTTGCCATCTTTGGCATCTTGAACAATTTTAAGACGTTTTTTCTGGGGTAGATCACCCATCAGACAGCGAGCTGGATAGCCGTTATGTTCCAGCCTCTTGGCAATTTCATAGGTGACATGTTTAGTATTGGCAAATATAAGGGCGGTTTCAGGTTTCTCTCTTTCCAGCAGTCCCAGAAGAACCTTCATCTTTTCATCGGCACCCACATGAAACAATTCCTGAGAGATTGCTTCAACTGTAAGCTGTTCTGGTTCAATAACGACCTCTCCGGGATTGTTCATATACTCCCAGGCCATGTTTCCGACTTTTGCACTAAGGGTGGCACTGAAAAGCATTGTCCGTCTCTCATCGGCAGGAAGCATTTTGCTGAACATGATTCTCAGATCAGGAATGAATCCCATATCAAAGAGTCTATCCGCTTCATCAATAACAAGGATACCCATCTCATTGAAACGAATCTTTCCCGATTTGCTGAAATCAATCAGTCTACCGGGAGTTCCGATCAGAATATCAACGCCTTGTGCAAGCATATCTTCCTGCTGGTTGTAACCAACACCACCGTAGAAACTTCCAATTCTAAAGTCCAGGTATTTTGCCAGGATCTTTGCTTCAGCTTCAATCTGTACTGCCAGTTCTCGGGTCGGAACGATGATAAGTGCTTTTTTACCCTTATAATGTTTATCTTCCATTAAAAGCTGGAAGGTCGAAATCAGAAAGGCAGCAGTTTTACCGGTACCGGTCTGGGATTGGGCAAAAATATCTTTATTCTGCGCAATGGTCTGAAAGGTCTCTGTCTGTACTTGCATACAGTCCGTAAAACCTGCGTCTTCAATACCCTTAAGGATATTTTCGTTTAAATCAAAATCAGTAAATTTCATATTAGTTATTATCTCGCATTTCTGTACTATCTGTACTTTATTTGTTTGTTCGGTAAGGATTCTGCATACTCGATTTCACAGTTATATCTCAGGATAGTGAATAATAATCAGATACACCAGTTTTTTATCGAATTAATCGCAAACCGCAGGAGCATTTATCGCGTCCCATAGATCATAAGATTCCTGAATCTCTTTAAATTCAGGAAATACTCTTTTTTAGTATATATATTTACTCAATAAATGTCGATATAGACAATAAAAGATCCAGGAAGCAATTTAATATAATGAGTATTAAACAATACAAATATCAATTATCTCTTCTGCCATTGCTCTTAACGGGGTGTACAATTCAAAATTTCAGTGATTTCAGCCGTGATTTTCAGCAGTTTTATTCAACGGGAAGCCTCTTTTCATTTCTGAATGACCTATCCTCCAGCAGCGGATTTCTCTATAAACTAACAATCCCGGCGGGAAGTCTCATCTTTCTACTTTGCTTTTTTATGTTTCTCTTTAACAGACAGGATAAGTTTATCCCCTTTCTCAGCTTATCGGGATTGGTAGCTGCAGCTGTGTATCTGACCCCCCTCCTGAACATAATAGAACGACTGCCCAATAAGGACATACTTATTCTGCAGATTAGAACGTACCTGCTTCTCACATACTTTCTTGTTCTGCAAAGCTGGAGCATCACGATCTTTCATCACAGACGCACAAAATGGATTCGTTATACCCGTAGGGCCGCATTTTTAACTGCCTCCCTGATTGTCCTGCTGGCCTGGTTCCAGCCAAAACTGCTCAGCCTTCCATGGATAGTGCCATTTATGGCTCTACTTATGCTGGTAGATTCTACAATCTGCAGCGTTCTTTCTCTCAAAAGAGAAAATGACGGCTCCGCTTATGGAGGAATACTCCTAAGCCTGTCCATTGTCAGCGTCATAACATGGTATTTACTGACAAAGGGATTTCAGGCCTCTATTATCCGAACGATGAACCATATCTGTTTTCTCCTGCCGGCAGTTATTCTGCCCATTCAGTTTGTCATCTCTCTGCTTATGATACAGACGACTAGTAGAAAGCAGCATTTTATTCTGAAAGAACTCCGTATTCTGGCTGAAAGTCAGAAAAATGATCTTAAACAACAAAAAGTAGAGCAGGAAATATCTGTAAAGAAAAATGAAGAGGCTCTCAGAATTTCTTCTTTCGATTTAAAGGCGGCCCGGAATGCCCTGCAGTCTGATCCACTCCTCCCTTTGAAGCTTCCCGAAGGATGGGAAGGATCTCATTTCATAAGTAATAACAGCAGGGATTATCCGACGGTAGCAGCCTGGCCCTATGAGGGCGCCCTTCTGATGGCTGAATCTTCTCCTGAGGACCACTATGCCTATTCTGTTCTTCAGATGATACGAAAACAGATGAATGAAGTCATAGAGAAGGGAGTTTCGCCCGTAAACCGTTTCAGAGAACTGAACAAATCACTCAATAAGCTGGGAGAAGTACCCAAAGCCCCCTTATTCGCAGCCTATCTTCAGTTGTTGCCGAACAGTGCACTCTGTGCTACAGCGGGAACTGCTATAGCCTGGTATAAAAACCCCGGAGGGAAGCTGGTCCCCGTTTCGTCTGCAGAAGTCAGTTCAACTTTTCAACAGGGTCTTGGATTCCGTCCCTACAGCAGAGAAAAAGGAATGCCCTTCCGGCTGCCCATGGAGAAAGGAGATATACTGATCCTGACCTCCCGCAGCCTTATATTACGGGAACAGGAACTGAATGGTCATATTTATGGGAAAGACTCCCTCAGCAGAGTCCTGGAGAGTCATAAATCATCAAATGCCCAGGAAATTATTACTGCTATTATCGAGGACTTTGATGATTTTGATATGGGAAACACCAGAGAAAGACAGGTTTATACCGCGGTAATCCGTAAATTATAATCAGATATTATGGGTTTTCCACTTATCATTACGGACCATATCCAGAACTTTATTAAAACTCAGTTCCTGCCGAATGGCCTCAACCTTATCTGCAAGAGACTTCCGATCCAGCTTGCTCTCAGCTATCAGCTCTTTACGACTGGCCTGAGACAGGTATTCGGAAGGAACACCATAGTAGTGAAAAAGAGTTTCCGTATTGTTGTCTTTCAGCATGGCGGACAGTTCTTCACCAAGACCACCTGACTGTATACCCTCTTCTACAAAGATAGCCATATCATAGCCTGCAATCAGCGTAGAAAGATAGGAATAGTCCAGAGGTCTGATAAAACGGAGATAGTGAATATCCACAGTCAAACCCTTAGCCTCCAGAATATCAGCGGCCCCCATAACTTCCTGTAAAAGCCCGCCAAGGCTCAAAAAGAGAATAGAGGCATTTTCCTGTTTCCGCAGCATCACACCTCTACCGGGAGTAATGGCTTCTTCAGGGATATATTCATCAGAAAAACAGAGATCCTTGGGATAACGCATCAGAATCGGTTTGTTCTGATTCACGGCCCATTCCAGCATAAGATCCATCTCATTCTTACTGACAGGTGCCAGAAAATATAATCCGGGAACACTCTTATAAAGGGGAATATCGAAGATTCCCTGGTGAGTCTCTCCGTCGTCGCCCACAAGTCCGCTGCGGTCCATACAGATAATCACAGGAAGCCCTGGAAGAGCAACGTCATGGATAACCTGGTCAACGGAACGCTGCATAAAGGTAGAATAAATAGCCAGAACCGGTTTCATACCCACAGCTGCCAGACCGGCTGCAAATGTAACAGCATGCTGCTCCGCGATACCTACATCAAAAAAACGATGGGGAAACTTTTCCCGGAAAGAATTCATTCCCGTTCCGGAAGACATAGCCGCTGTAATCGCTGTAATGGCGGGATCTTTTTCACCTAATGTCAAAAGGGCCTGACTGAAAGCCTGAGTCATAGACAGGCTCTCAGAATCCACCTTAAGGGAGGGATCAACTTTACCCGTTTCAACCACAAATGGTTTTACACCGTGATAGGAGGAGGGATCCCCCTCTGCATGAACATAGCCCTTTCCCTTACGGGTAATTACATGAATCACCACGGGAACATCCATAGCTCTTACATTTTCAAAAACTTCACACAGTTTTGAGATATTATGACCATCAATAGGACCGATATACTTGTATCCCATATCGGTGAAGAGGTTTTCTTTGTAAACGGTTCCTTTCACGCCTCTTTTCAGACGATATACAAATTTCAGCAGGGATTTTCCGAAAAAAGGAATAAAAAGGATGATCCGGTCAATAATGTTCCGGATACGGAGATAACCGCCGGTTGAGGCCAATCGGCTGAGATAGGAGGAAAGGGCTCCTACATTGGGACCGATGGACATTTTGTTATCATTTAGAACAACAACCATATCTTTCTTAAAATGACCGCCGAAATTAAGAGCTTCCAGAGCCTGTCCACCTGTAAGGGCACCATCACCGATTACGGCAAGGACCTTTCCATCCATTCCCTGCAGTCTCTCTCCGGCAAGAATACCGAGGCCTGCTGAAATAGAGGTGGATGCATGACCCGTATTGAAATGGTCATGGAAACTCTCTTCCCTCTTGGGAAAACCGCTTAAACCATCTTTTTGACGGAGGGATTTGAACTCATGAGCCCTTCCTGTCAAAAGTTTATGAGTATAGCATTGATGACCCACATCCCAGATGAATTTATCCCTGGGGGAACGAAATACCCGATGCATGGCGATTGTCAGTTCCACGACTCCCAGATTGGAAGCGAGATGGCCACCGTTTTTACTAACGGTTTGTATTATATACAGTCGTATTTCTTCTGCGAGTTGTTTTAGTTCTTCGAATGTCAAGTCTTTAATATGTTCAGGATGGTCAAGACTTGACAGGAGGGGATAATCTTTCACAAATAACCTCAGGCTTGGGTCTCAGATTTGAGTCTCGGATTTGAGCAAAAAAAGGCGGTATTATTTAATACCGCCCTGCTGCATTCTCACGAATTTTCTGATTTAAGAAAAGACCTATTTATGTTTATGTCTGTTCTTTCTCAACTTTTTCTTTCTTTTATGAGTCGCAATTTTCTTTCTTTTACGTTTTCTACCACAGGGCACTTGCGTAGTCTCCTTATAGATTAATCCTGAAAACAGAGTTTTCAGGTCTTAATTACTTTTCTCCGGCTTATCAGAGCTCAAAACATTATGACCATAAGACATTTAATGGTCAAGGGCTAAGTCTGTAAAAATAGAGCTATGCGCTCTCTGATTTTCCCGTTTTCTTCCGGATGATACCATTCTACCCCCGGCAGAGATTTAAAAAAGGTCATCTGCCTTTTAGCATAACGTCGGGAATCCTGTTTAATCTGCTCTTTCACATTTTCAAGGGTATAACATCCATCTCTTAAAAGCTGAGAGAACTCACTGTATCCGATCCCCTTCATTCCAGGATCATCAAAAGAAGCTCCTTCCCTGAGAAGAGAAAAAACTTCATCCACCATACCCTTGGCGAACATGATATCCACCCGCCTGTTAATCCGCTCATACAGCTCCCTACGTTCCCTCTGCAGTCCAAGCATCAGACAACAATACTCCTCTCTGGGTTTATGAGATACTGCAAAAGAGGAAAGAGTCTTTCCTGTTCCCATAAAAACTTCTAAGGCCCGGAGAATCCGGGAAGAATCACCTGCCTCAAGCCGCCCGGCCGTAACAGGATCGACTTCAAACAGTTCCGCCCTGAGAGCGGGAAGACCTTCCTTATCCTTCCGTTTATTCAAGCTTAGCCTTATATCTTCCGGAACCCGGGGAATGGGAGGCAAACCAAAGAGAAAGTTTTTGAAATAAAACGCAGTTCCTCCGGAGATAACAGGTATCAGCCCCCGGGAGGCAATGTCTTTAACAGCAATTTCCGCCAAATTGACAAAATCACCCGCATTGAATTGAGTTTTATAACTCAGAATATCTATAAGATGATGAGGAAGACGTTCTAGAATGGATTTATCAGGTTTTGCCGTACCAATGTCCATTTTGCGGTAAACTTGCATGGAATCGGCACTGACAATCTCCCCGGTCTGAAGAAAAAGCTCTTCCAGCAAATCGGTTTTACCGACTGCTGTTGGCCCGAACAGACAGACTACGGGGAGTGGTAAATTATTGGTATTCGTACTCAACGTTCTTGGAGATAATCTCCTCAAGAGCGGTTGATACAATCTTTCCTTTATTCTTTTCAAGGCTGTCGCTGCCAGCAGCGCTGATCTGCGCTGCTCTGTGAATCACGGCATTGGTCAGCTCGAACATATTTCCTTCGTGATTAACCAAGTCACCCAATGGGATTATCAATTTTCTATCAACTGGCATAAATATTCCTTATATAAATTTTTCCGAACCTTAATTATAGGGACTATATGGTCCGCTGTATAGACCAAAATCGAGTCAAATCTGAAGAATCAGTCTTCCATTGGCCTTTCGGACATCAATGCCAAAGCCGCTGCTTCTATAATATCCGCCACATGATACTGGTCCAGACGATCCGTATTGATTACCAGATCGGCAAAATGATAGTTATCATTATCAATATCATACAGTTTTTTATACCTGGCATTATCACGAACATCCCGTTGGACGGTTTCTGCCGCTCTCTGCTCCAGGGTTCCGCCTTCACGGTTTTGAATCCGGCCAGCACGGGTTTCAGAAGAAGCTGTCAGAAAAACTTTAAGATCTGCTTCCTTAAGCATCCATATGGCCAGACGGGATCCCAGTACGGAGGAACCGTCCATGGCCAGGTTCACCTGGTTTTCATCGACAAAGTAGTCCCATTTTGGATCCTCTTCAGCCATAGTACAAAGTTCATTAAAGTCGATTCCCTGATCATCGGCTATATTATGAAAGGTATAGTTAACCATCTTAATCTGCAGTCTTTTTGACAGGAGACCCGTTACAGTCGTATTCCCGCATCCGCTTTTTCCGGAAATGGCAATTCTGAAGGGTTTACTATTCGACATTGCGAAGCTGCTCCCTTACTTTTTCAAGAGAATCTTTCATTTCTACCACATAGCGGTTAATTTCGACCAGGGTACTCTTGGAACCGATGGTATTGATCTCTCGGTTGATTTCCTGACAGAGGAAGTCCAGTTTCTTCCCAACTGCTTCATCTGCTGTGGCTACATCCCGGAAATTTTCAAAATGGGTATTCAGACGGACAATCTCTTCATTTATATCAAAACGGACCAGCTGAACAGCAATCTCAGAGAGCAGACGGCTTTCATCGACCTGCCCTTCCAGAATCTCGGCAAATTTATCACGAAGATTTTTGTTGATATTCTTCTCCATTTCCGGGGCAAGACGGCTAATCTCAGCTACACGGTTTTCAAGGAATGCCAACTGAGAAAGAATATCCTTTTCGGTACTGGCTCCCTCACGACGGCGGTCATCCACCAGTTGCTCCAGAACATCCTTAAAAAGAGGCTGCAGAATTTCCCAGTACCCTTCCAGATCACGGTTCTTTTCTGTTTTAATAAGCCCATCCATGGAGAGGATATGTTCCAGTGAAAGGGTCCCTTCAATTCCGGCCATGGCCTGAATTTCCCGGAGACTGTCTGCATAGGTTTTGACAGCAGAAGAATCGACAATAAGGGAAAGATCCTCTTTCAGTTCTTTCATCCGAAGATAGACTTCTACCCTTCCCCGTTTTAAAGTTCCGCTTACAAGGGTCCTGACTTTACTCTCCAGAGGAGATAGTGGTGCTGGCAGATTCAAAATCAGATCCAGATATCTGTTATTATATGTTTTCACTTCAAGAATAAAACGTACCTTTTCGTTTTGAAATTCTTTGTAGCCGTAACCGGTCATGCTTATCATAGTTGTTTCTCCTCGGAAAGAGCAGCGTAGAGGCGGCGTCCAAGTTGCCAGTTATCTCCTGCTCCCATTGTAATAAAAAGATCTCCCGGTTTTAGCTGTTTCATCAACTCCGGAAGGGCTTCCATGACTTCTGTAAAATACTGAACCTTATTGTGATGGGTGCATGTTTTTTTGTATAGGTCTTCACCTGTAACAGTTCCCTCATACTCTTCGCGGGCAGAGGCATATATTTTATGAAGGATTACCTGGTCGGCGGCTCCGAAAGACTTTGAAAAGTCATCCAGCAGAGCGGCTGTTCTGCTATAGGTATGGGACATAAAATCCACAATAATCCTGCGCCCGGGATAAAACTCCCGTATACCCTCCAGAGTTTTCCGCACGGCTGAAGGATGGTGCCCGTAGTCATCCATTATAAGAATATCTCCACACTCTCCCACTATCTCACTGCGCCGCCTGCTTCCAGTAAAATTATAGATACCCTGTTCAAGCTGATCCAGAACGACAGGGTCAATATTCCGGTTCATCACCCGGAGCTCATCACAGACAAGGGCAAGGGCAGCTGCACAATCCTGAATAACATGATCCCCGGGGATTCTCAAAGAGAACTCTTTATCCAGAGAATTGATACGGAAGTGGTTCTCACCCTGAATCCCGGAAGGAATTTTCCGGATACCCCAATCACCTTTCACCGAAAAGCCATAGGGCAGGATTAAAAGATCCTTTCGCTTTTCCCCTGCCCCCTGCGCAACAGCCGAAGCTCCCGGATCATCGGCACAGTAGATAAGTGTTCCCCCTTGGGGAAGTTTGTTCACAAAGGAAGAAAAAGCTTCCGAAATGTCATTCATATCTTTAAAGTAGTCCAGATGATCGGGTTCCACACTGGTCAGGATCATACGGTCTGGAGAAAAATACATAAAATGCCTGCGGTATTCACAGGTTTCAGCTATAAAGAATTCATTTCCCTGAACCAGGGTTGAACGGTTCCCGAACGCCGGAACGGCGCTACCCACCAGAACTCCTCCGGGAAGGTTCAGGGCCTGAACCAGGCATCCGGCAATGGCGCTTGTTGTTGTTTTACCATGAACACCGCTCACGGCTCCGGCACTAACCCCCTGAGAGAGCAGCCCCAGAGCCTCCGGGTAGAGCATGACAGGCAAGCCTCTTTTATAGGCTGCCGCAACTTCCGTATGATCCCTGTCATAGGCGGCTGAACGCACAACAAAATCCAGATTATCCGGAAGATTAGCGGCATCAAATCCTCTGGTAAAGGGGATATTAAGATCTCTTAAAACGGCATCAGTGTAGAATTCATCAGGCACATCAGAGCCGGAGACATCGATCCCACGGGACTGAAATATCTCTGCCAATGCGCACATACCTGTGCCTTTGATTCCGATAAGCCAGACTTTCTGCCCGGCTTTGGGAGTGAGGGAAACTATATCTTCCATAAAGGAATCATATAATTCTTTTTAAATGGTGACAAGAAGGGCGAAAATCCCTGTTATTCCCTGTCTTCGATCTCTGTTTCCTTAAGGCTTTCCGTACTGTGGTCTTCTTCCGTTTCCTCAGCGTCATCAGACTCGTCCTCACTGACCTGCTCATGGGGATCACAGTCCGCACAAAGATTGGCATCATATAGAAAAATCTGGTTCATGTTGAGCTTGGCACCACAGTTCCTGCATTTCAGTTCATAAGGAATAACTTTAGAACGGAAAAAGTAGAGAACAACAGCTATAATAACAAAAGGAATCACAATCCATTTTTTCTCAAGCCCCTCTTCCCGGATAAAAACAGCTCCCATATATAATATAAAGATTAGAATACTCTGAATCAGGGTGGCCGTTCTTTTCTTATCTCCTCTTCCCCGGTAGCGTCGCTGCACCAGGCTGAGAATAATCCATCCCAAAAAAACATAGTAAAAATTATCTGCAATAAAATCGATCACAATTCCCTCCGGATTTTCAATTCATTATTTTAATTTTATTTGAGACATCTACCAGGGAGATGTCAGTATTTTGATTAGTTTTACATTTTCCGTAATATCCGGGTCAATGGTATATGTTGCTTTTTTATTTTTAATCAATCTGGCTGGTTCCAGATAACCCTCTTCAATCTCACTCAAATTATATCCCTGTATAAGATAATCCAGAGCTGTGTGGCCATCTGCATCTTTCATCAGAAAGGAAATACCCGTCTCATCCAGGATTCTGAGAGTTCTCATATCTCCGGTAAAGGCGGCATAATGAAGCAGTTTTGTACCGAGTCTTCCACCCTGATCCGGATCTGCGCCGTTCATCAGCAAAAGGCTCATAACATCATAACGTTTCCCCGCAAATGCTGCAAAGAGAGCTGAATTCTCAAGGAATTCTCCGTTTATTGCAACTCCCTCAGACATAAAGCGTTCCACCAGATCCGATCGCCCCATAAAAGAGGCGTACCAGAGACTGCTGAGCCCCATATCATCGTATCTGTTAATATCAGCCCCCTGTTCAAGAAGAAGATTACTGATATAACTGTCTTCCAGAGAACAGGACATCATCAAAGCTGTCACGCCTTCCGTATCTGCTGCATCAGGAGAGGATCCATTCTTAAGCATATCGGCAACCCTGATATAATCGCCATCTCTAACGGATTGTAGAAAGGGAGTCTGGGGCCAACGTTTTTCCAGAAGGGACAAAGCCTCCTGATAGTGCTGTCGCCGGGTCCAGATTTCGCTCAGAACAGGGTATTCAAAATACCCACCCATTATTTTGCCTCCCTGAGCTTCCAAATAATCTGCCAGTTCCCAATGACCATTATTAATGGCAATCTGAATTGCTGTATTTCCAAAGGAGTCCTGCCGGTTGATTTCCGCTCCGGCCAATAGAAGAATCTGAGCAATATCACGATTGCCGGTCACGGCACTATACATGAGCGCTGTCAGTTGATCAGAATCAGATTTATCCGGATCCACCCCCTGTTGCAGCAGCCAGCGTACAAGTGGGCTCCTCTGCTCCTGACACATAATCATAAGAGGAGTTTTTCCATCTTCCATATATATATCATGATTCCCGCCGTTCCGTATAAAAAGTCCGGCATCAGACATACGGGACTCACGCAAAGCTGTCAGGAAATCCTCCTGCGGAGTAGCTGATAGAAAGGCAGCTGACAGCAGTAACAGAAAACATACTGCAATTATTTTCATTTCAACTCCCGACGTTGGAAAATTACAAAAATATTATTGGAAAGTACAAGATTTACTTATTCGGCAGGTTTAACTTTCTAATATAGTAAAAACTATATTCTAGGAGCCGAACAAATGGAAACTGCACATCTAACTGTACATTATGGCAGCCGAATTATCAATGAAACTATTAGTAAAGATATGACAATACTCGAAGCATTTAATCATCTCAGCCTAAGCAAATCACTGGATTTTCTACCTGAAGAAGTCATGAGTGCACCCTGTGGAGGGAAGGGTACATGCGGTAAATGCCGGGTAAAAGTGACAGAAGGAGAGGTTTCACCCTTATCCGATCAGGAGAAAAAATTACTCACTCCGGATGAAATAAGGAAAGGGATCAGACTGGGATGCCAAACAAGAATACTCGGACCGGTTAAACTGGAACTGGAAAGTTCCCAGGGAAAAAGCAAGATTCAGGCCTCTGGAACAGAATATAGCGGTCCCATACTCCCCCTACTCGAAAAAACGGTATTAGAACTTCCCGAGCCCTCTATAGATGACCAGAGATCTGATGAAAAAAAAATCATAGATGCTCTTCCGAAAGGTTCTTATATTCAGAATCATAATATCAGAAAAGAACTACACAAAACTATCAGAGCGCAGAAGAGCCTTACCGTAACCCGTTGTGGTGATGAAATTACCTCTCTTGAACCCGGAAATACAAGTGATAAACTATACGCTCTGGCAGTAGATATTGGAACAACCACAGTTGTCGCCTATCTTCTGAATCTGCTGACAGGGAAAAAAGTTGGTCTTTCTTCGGGAATAAACCGCCAGAACAGTTTTGGAGCTGATGTGATTTCTCGCATAGAACATATTGGAGAAAACCCTCAGAACCTGAAAAAACTGCAAGAGAGGATATTAAGACAGATTGAATCTCTTTTATTAGACAGCCTGATGGATGCCGGCGTTGAAGAATCGGATGTTTTTGGAATATTTATTGCCGGAAATACGACAATGATGCATATTTTCAGCGGACTTTTCCCCCAGAATATGGCTGTTGCCCCCTTTATTCCTGTTTCCACAGAACAAATGATACTGACCCCGGCGGATATTGGCTCCATACTCCCAGGGCATATCCGTTTTATCGCCCTACCCTCTCTTTCCGCCTATATCGGAGCAGATATTGTTTCAGGAATTCTTTCTACCGAAATGAATGAATCAGAGGAAATCTGCCTTCTGGTGGATATCGGAACCAACGGAGAAATTGCTCTTGGAAACAAAGAGCATATAGTTACCTGCTCAACAGCAGCCGGTCCTGCTTTTGAAGGTGCCAACATCCAGTGCGGAATGGGAGGAATCTCCGGAGCAATCAGTATGGTCGGCGGTAACGATGGCATTCTGGAATGGAAAACAATTGATGATAAACCGGCCACAGGAATCTGCGGTTCAGGAATTATTGACATGGCAGCCTACCTACTTGAAACAGGAATTGCTGACTATACCGGAAGGTTTCAGGATGAGTCGGACTGGGGTGACACCCCTCCTGAAAATCTGGGATTTTTGGATAAAGATGAAACAGGAGGCCGATTTATCCTGACCCGGGATAACAAGGAGATCTTCTTCAGTCAAAAAGATCTGAGAGAGGTTCAATTGGCAAAAGGTTCCATTGGTGCAGGAATTCAGACATTGATAAAAGAATCAGGTTTCGCCATGGATGAAATCAAACATGTATATCTGGCAGGAGGATTCGGTTCGTTTATCGATAAAGAAAGCGCCTTGAAAATCGGTCTGCTTCCAGAGGAATTGGGAGACCGCATAGAGTCAGTGGGAAATTCCTGTATTGCCGGTGTAATCAGAGCAGCCTTGAATAAAGACTGTTTGAAAAGATGCGGAGAAATACAGGAAAAAGCAGAATATCTGGAATTATCCTCACATAAAGGATTTCAGGAAGAATATATCATGAATATGTACTTCCCTGAAACGCTTTTATGTATATAGAATAGGCATATGAGCAACAAGGCAAGAGATTACATTTCTCCATTTTTCAAGCGTGCTATTGAGTTAGCCAAAACATACAGCCAGGCAACAGGAGTTGACTGCTTTGTCATTAATAGCAAGGGACACCGGCTTTCTCCGGAAGGATTCATAAAATCCGAAGCCTGTTGTTCTGCCTGTAACAAGATGAGCAAGATATCGGGAATAGATCTCAATTGCCGGCAGTCCCACCTTTACGGTGCTTACCAATCCGAGCGTTTTGGCGGAAGCTATATGTATTTCTGTCCTGTCTCATTATTACACTGGTCGTCCCCCCTTATGGAGGAGGGCCTGATGTCCGGAGCACTGATTGCAGGTCCGGCTTTGATTATAGAACCTGATGAACTGATTGATGAATTAAAGACAAAGTATAAGAGTAAACTACCGGAGGGAGAGGGATTCAAAAATGCTCTGAATGAAATTCCGATTATTACAACAGAAAGAGCAAAAGCTTTATCTGAAATGCTTTTTATTTCTGCCAGTTATCTCACAGAAGGAGAGCTGTCAGATCTGGTGTCTAAAAAAGAAACCATGGATCAGCAGTCTCAAATTTCCGAATACATTCAATACATTAAACGAATGGAAACATCGGATATTGAGATCTCCCAGTATCCCATCGAAAAGGAACGGGAACTGCTACACCTTATTCAGGTAGGGGACTCTCAGAATGCCCGCAGGATTTTAAATGAGATTCTGGGGGTTATTTTCTTTTCCTCCGGTGGAAATTTTGATGTCATAAAAGCAAGGGTTCTGGAGCTTCTGGTTCTTCTCTCCCGGGCAGCTGTGGAGGGAGGGGCCGATTCGGCTCAGATCTTCGGAATGAATTTTAATTATCTGAAAGAGATCAATAACTACAACTCCATTGAAGGGATTGCCGGGTGGCTGAGCAGAGTGATTGTCCGTTTTGCCGACCTGGTTTTTGACCTGCGGGATGTAAAACATGCAGATGCCATATTCCAGGCCATACAGTATATTAATAAAAATTATGCAGAAAAGGTTTCTCTGGACGAAGTAGCCGGGGCGGTATATTTGAGTCCTGCCTACTTCAGTAAAATATTTAAAGAAGAGATGAAGTGTAACTTCAATACCTATCTGAACCGGAATCGGATCGAAAAGAGCAAAAATCTGCTGCTGAACAGTAAATTCTCACTAGTAGAAATAGCCGGTATGGTGGGTTATGAGGACCAGAGTTATTTTACAAAGGTATTCAAAAAAATTGCCGGACTCTCTCCGGGAAAATACAGAGAAAAACGTGGCCGTATAGATAGGGAAAATTCGGAAATTCACTGAACTGAGGACATGAGTAATAATTAACAGGAATATTTACTATTTTATTACTAGAGTTTATTTTTTTATTATTCCGCTTTTTTTTACATAATTGATAAAAATATTCCAATACGAGTAAGGTTTATCAAGGTGATACTGTTATAGTTCAAAATTAAGGAAGTGAGGTGAGAATCCTCCACGATCCCGTCACTGTGAGCAGGGACAAACCTGAACAGCGCCACTGATATTTTATCGGGAAGGCTCAGGTGAGAATGATCTGCAAGTCAGGATACTTATTTTGAACCCCATTGAGGATCGCAATTCGCACTTCGAGGATTAAGTCGAATGTATTTATTCAAGTACGATTTAACTGAAGGAGAAATTAATGGCAGATTTAGAGAAAATTTCGGAAATGATGCAGAAAGGTAAAGCTGCGGATGTAAAAGAATTGTGTCAGGCAGCACTAGATGATAACGTAGAAGCTCAAACAATCCTGGATGATGCTCTTCTGGCCGCTATGAGTATCGTTGGAGTAAAATTCAAAAACAATCAGGTTTTTGTACCGGAAGTACTGATTGCCGCTAGGGCGATGAATGCCGGCCTGGAAATCCTGAAACCCCATCTGAAATCTGAAGATACAAAGGGGAATGGAAAAGCAGTTATTGGAACTGTAAAAGGAGACCTCCACGATATCGGAAAAAACCTTGTGAAAATTATGATGGAAGGAAAAGGTCTTGAGGTAATCGACCTTGGATCAGATGTAACTCCCGAAAAATATGTGGAAGCCGCAAAAGAGCACAATGCCGATATTATTGCACTTTCTGCTCTGTTGACAACAACCATGACTCAAATGGGAAATGTTGTAAAAGCTGCAGAAGATGCAGGTATCCGTGATAAAGTTACAATTATGATCGGTGGAGCACCTATTACACAGTCATTCTGTGAATCAATTGGTGCAGACATTTATACTCCCGATGCGGCAACAGCTTCTGATAAAGCACTGGAAGTATGCAGCTGATACAACTTTTCTAAAGAATAATTTTTGATTACAATTGAATCCAGCATCCATGCTGGATTTTTTTTATTTCTTCAGCTCAGGATTTAACAACAAAGGAGAACAAAATGAAAATTACAAAAGAGATATTCGGAACCCTGCCGAATGGTTCTACAGCAGATCTGTATACTTTGGAAGGAAAAGACGGATTCCGTATCAAGGTCAGCAGTTTCGGTGGCATTATCACATCAATACAGACAGCTGACCGCAAGGGAAAATCAGAAGAAATCGCCCTGGGATTCGAAACCCTTGAAGAGTATGTTTCAACCCGTTTCTATTTCGGTGCCGCCATTGGTCGCTTCGGAAACAGAATTGAAGGCGGCCAATTCAGCCTGGACGGGAAAAAATACGTTCTGACCTGTAATAACGGTCCCAACCATCTCCATGGAGGAGAAGACCATGCTTTTGATCGGAAAAACTGGATGGTAACACCTTTTCAATCAGAAAAAGAAGCGGGTCTGATTTTAACAAGCTTCAGTCCTGATGGTGAAGAGGGGTATCCGGGAAACCTCAATGTTACCATGACCTACACCATTACAGATCAGAATGAGTTAAAGTTTGACTACAAAGCAGTTAGTGATAAAGCCACCCCGGTCAACCTGACCAATCATAGCTATTTTAATCTGGGAGGCCTGTCCTCCGGTCCTGTCCTTGATCATAAAGTGACATTGGATTGCCCATGGTTTCTTCCGGTAGATAAGAATCAGATTCCAACCGGTGAAATTCTCTCGGTTAAGGGAACCCCCATGGATTTTACAACAGAACATAGCATTGGAGAGAGAATTGACCTGGTGGACGACCACGGTTACGACCACTGCTATGTCCTGAATACTGCTACAGGGATCAGACCATTTGCCAGAGTGGAAGAACCGCTTTCAGGACGAGTTATGGAAGTATCTACCGATCAACCGGGAGTACAATTCTATACGGGTAATAAACTGAAAGCTGTTATGGGAAAAGATAACTGCATATATGAAAAGAACTGGGGTTTCTGCCTTGAAACCCAGCTCTTTCCCGACTGTACAAACCAAACCTACTTCCCGTCCCCGGTGATTAATCCCGGTCAGGTTTATACACATAGCAGTATTTATAAATTTTCGGTGAAGTAGAATTTAAACTTCCGGCTGCCGAATGGGAAGACTTATGGTAAAGGTACAGCCCTGCCCTTCCCGGCTGCTGACGGAGACAGAGCCATTATGGATCACAGAGATATGCTTCACTATGGCCAAGCCCAGACCGGTTCCGCCTAAATCTCTGCTGCGGGCTTTATCGACACGGTAGAAACGTTCAAAAATTCTATCCAGATCTTTCTCCGGGATACCAGGCCCATGATCTTCCACAGAAATTTTTATCCTATCATCCCTGCTTTCTCCCCGGACATTTATTTGTGTTCCTTCAGGACAATACTTAATAGCATTTTCAATCAGATTGCTGACGGCCTGCTCCAGCAGCAGTGGATGAGCCTGAACTGAATTATCACCCTCACAAATCAGAGTGATACAGCTTCTTTTCTCAATGGCCTTAGGCAGACAAAGTGAAACAGCACTTGAAAGAAGATCACAAAAAGGGAATTCCTCCATTTTGAAATGACTCCGGCCGTCTTCAATACGGGAAAGGGTCAGCAGATCATCAATCAGAGCCGTCAGATTTCTGGTCTGCCGGAAGATAATATCCACAAACTGTGTTGCCCTTTCCTTATGATCTAGGGCTCCCGATTTCAGGGTTTCCACATAGCCCATTATGGATGTAACTGGGGTTCTCAATTCATGGGAGACATTGGCCACAAACTCTTTTCTCATATCTTCAAGTTTTTTAATACGGGTGATGTCATTCATAACCAGTAGAACCGAAGGCGGAGTATCATCATCCCTGAAGAGAAAGCTGCCGTAAACCTGCAGATATCTATCCCGCTCTTTGAAATAAATTAGAGATTCCTGGGATTTTTCTGTATTTAGAGTTTTCTCCGCCAGTTCACAACTTTCCACACTGTGCATAATCTGCAGTATCCCTTTGCCTAAGAAAATTTCATTTTCATCATGCAGGAGCATCTCAATAGCAGCGGGATTCATCTCTTTCAACTCAAGCCGGTGATTCAAAAGGATGACAGGTTCCCGCATGCTGTTCAACATGCCTCTCAGCTCATTTTCCTGATAGCTTACCGTACAAATCTTATCCTGCAGCTGCCGCCCCATAGCATTCACCGAGCGGCTCAGAATGATAGCTTCTCGGGAACCGCTAAGATCCAGTTCAATGTCAAAATGCCCTTTGGCATACTCACCCACAACCTCCCGCAGGCTGGACAGTTTTTTTGATATAGAGCGAGCGATAAGAAAAGCTAAGAGGGTTCCGAAAATGACTGCCAGTACAAATATCAGGAGTATCTGGGTGTATATCCGGTCAAGATCATTCCGGATCTCTTCGACTGACTGGGAGAGCCGGACAACAAGCCCCTGGTCTTCAAGGGATACCGCGGTATAAAGCATATTCAGTGAGACAGAAGTACTGTAACGAGTAGAGTTTCCCAGTCCTGTGAACCAAGCCTGTCTGATTTCGGGACGATCGGAATGATCATTCATCAAATCCCTGTCTTTTGAGCTATCCCCTATAACAAGTCCCTTTCTATCGATAAGGGTTATGCGAACAATTGTATTGTCAACGACTTCATTGCAAAAAAGCTGAGCTTCCTGATTAGTGGAGAAACCGCTGGGAGGAACCATATTTGCGACAACAGAAGTCATTGTCATTTGCCGCTCCAGTGTTTCCCTATTTAAAGCTCTCTTCACGACTCCGATGGTCAGAGAGAGATAGAGTACAACCGACAGTAGTATTATAAAAAAAATTGTATAAAAGAACTGCTGGAAAAAAGTACGATTCAACTATTTACTCTCCCTTCATCCTATAACCGATTCCCCGGACAGTTTCGATGATACTCCCCTGTTCACCCAGTTTCTTCCGTATGCCCAGAATCTGAACATCCACAGAGCGAGCCGTGACGGGATAATCCTCCCCTTTTACAGAGTCAATAATCTGATTCCGGGAGAAGACCCAACCGGGATTTTCACTCAGAAAACGCAGGATTGAAAATTCTGTGGCAGAGAGGTTTACAGGCTGTCCGTCCTGAAGAGTTTCATGCCTGGCTATGTCAATAATAAGATCATGAATAATGATCCTGTTGCATGGTTTTTCTGAGGATTCCGTCAGGACTCTTCTCAAGGCTGCTTTTACCCTGGCAATCAGGATACGGGGACTGAAAGGCTTTGTAACATAGTCATCCGCTCCCGTCTCCAGCCCGTTGATAATATCATCATCTTCCGATCGGGCTGTGAGCATGATAATGGGAATATCCCTTGCTTCCGGATCTTTTTTCAGATGGGAACAGACTTTCAGCCCGTCCATCCCCGGAAGCATAAGATCCAGTATAATCAAGTCGGGTGATTCTCTGCGGGCCATGGAAAGACCTTCTTCACCATCCCGGGCCTTAATGACTTCATAGCCATTCATCTCCAGGTTAAAAGAGATCAACTCCCTGATATCTGCTTCATCTTCTATAATTAGTAACTTAGCCATTTCTGATCCTTAAAGGTTTTCATGTTCTCCCGTCTCATCAAATACGACCCATTCACAGATATTCCGGACATGGTCACCCGCCCTTTCCATAAAACGACTCATATACATCAAAGACATTCCGCCTTCGATTTTTTTAGGATCCTGCATCATATAAGTCAGCAACTCCCTCACAATTTGTTTATGCATATCATCGATAATATTATCATCTTTGGCGATTTTGAATGCCAGTTCCGCATCCTGCTCCACATAGGCGATGACGGCCCTGGAGAGCATACTGCAGCTCATCTCAGCCATACGGGGTATATCCAGCAGAGGTTTAATATACTCTTCACCAGCCATCTTGATTGTTCCCTTGGCAATATGTACGGCATGATCAGCTATCCGTTCAAGATCGGTAATAATCTTAATTCCACTGATCAAGTGTCTCAGGTCACCTGCTACAGGCTGCTGCCTGGCAATAATCAGGGCACATTGGTCACAGAGATCTCTCTCCATTTTATCTATAATAGTATCATCATTGATGATTCTTTGTGCCAGGTCTGTATCTTTATTTTTAAGGGCCTCTATGGACAGGGAAATTGCCTCTTCCACTCGGAGTCCCATCTTCATGATGTCTCTGTTTAATTCAGCCAATTCATCTTCATAATGCTGTCTGATCATCAATTTCTCCTTCCGTTCTTATCGGATATTTCAGTTTTTTAATATAAATATTCCTCAGCCAAATTTTCCCGAAATATAGGCTTCTGTTTTGCTACTGACCGGATTAAAGAATATCTGGTCGGTCCCACCGAACTCTTCGATTTTCCCATGCAGAAAAAAAGCCGTTTTATCAGAGATACGACCTGCCTGCTGCATGTTGTGAGTGACAATAACAATGGTATAGCTTTTCTTCAATTCATCAATCAGATCTTCGATTCGGGATGTGGAAATAGGATCCAGAGCAGATGTAGGTTCATCCATAAGAACAACATCGGGCTCCACCGCCAGAACACGGGCGATACAGAGTCTCTGCTGTTGACCGCCGGAAAGTCCCAGGGCCGGTTTATGAAGCCTGTCTTTCACTTCATCCAGAAGAGAGGCCTGATCCAGACTATTTTCTACAATATTATTGAGTTTCTGACGGCTTTTGATACCGTGAGTGCGGGGACCATAGGCGATATTATCGTAGATCGACATGGGAAAAGGATTGGGTTTCTGAAAAACCATACCCACTTTTTTCCGCAATTCGATCAGATCCCATTGCTTATAGATATCCATGGCATCATATTGGATTGTACCGTCAATCTTAACGATATCAATCAGATCGTTCATTCTATTCAAAGTCCTAATAAAAGTGGATTTCCCACATCCGGAAGGTCCTATCAGTGCCGTAACTTCTTTCTCTTTAATTTCAATATTAATGTCATGAAGTGCCTGGAAATCTCCATAGAAAAGGTTCAGCTTATTCACAGCTATTTTATTTGTTTCCATATTCATAAACTCCTTGGTTTAAACGCTGGCGTTTTTATTAACACCCTTGACAATCCACGTGGTGGAGAGATTTGTAATCAGAACGAGAATTACAAGGATTGCCCCGGTTGCGAAGGTCCGATCAAAAGACAGGGCCTCGGAAAACAGCATATACAGATGCAGAGACAGGACACGGGCTGAAGAGCTGGGGCCTGTTACCAGGTCGTAGTTGGATCCCAGTGTGTAGATCAGCACGGCTGTTTCTCCTACGGTCCGGCCGATGGCCAGAATGATACCTGTCAGGATACCAGGAGATGCCGCGGGAAGAACGACTTTAATGATGGTCTGCAGCTTGCTTGCCCCCAGGGCCAGACTTCCTTCCCTGAAAGACTGGGGTACAGACTTCAGGGCCTCTTCAGAGCTACGGATAATTGTGGGCAGAACCATAAGGGTAATAGTCAGTGTACTGGATATAAATCCTATTCCTAAACCGCAGATTTGCACGAAGAAGATAAACCCGAATAGACCGAATACTATGGAGGGAATACCCGCCAGGGTTTCCGTACCCATTCGTAGTATCCGCATCAGGCGCCCCTGATTAGTATACTCCACCAGATAGATGGCAGCCATGATTCCCACGGGTGTTGAGAAAATAATGGTAAACAGGATAAGGAAAAAGGTGTTTAAAATAATATAGGAGACCCCTCCCCACTGCCCCGATCTTGCCGGGGATTCAAAGATGAAGTGCCAGGTCAGGTTCCAGCCGGTTTCATGTCGAAGCACCGGAATAAACGACAGCCCTTCAGACTCAATACTACTATAATGGCCCAGGGCTACGGCACCATTTGTATTAACAATGCTGCTGTAGAAATCTTCTTCACTATGAACTATCTGGATTTTCGCAAGAACAGGTTCATCTCTATTTATAATGCTGGAAGCATCTTTTGAATCCCAGAAAACAAGGGTCACGGGAAGATCTATACCGCCGATCTCTTTCCAGTTGACTACCTTTCCTGAAAATAGTTTATCCGCATCAGCCTGACTGATTTCACGCATCATGCGTCCATCCTGAATTCTAAGAACAGAAGGGCTTACAATAAGAGATATTCTGCGGACACTCAGAACTTTCACACTCTTAGGCAGCCCCTCCGCTTTGGAAGCTGGTATAAAGCCGAGAGCACCAGGGGTTTGTCCGACCCTATGGATCATATCTTCCCAGGAACTGGTCTGACTAACATTCTTCCGGTAGGTCTCGAGGTCGCTTCCGGTCAGGATGAAATTCATCACATCATCAGAGAAAGATCCGGCCCCTTCATAGGCAAAAGGAACAACCTTCAGATTCTGCTGATTGTAAAATCCCCAGTTTTCTTTCCGGGCTTTATTGTAAAGCTTTCTGAGCCCTGCAACGGGAATATCTTCAGAGCGGACCTTACTATTGATGATAAAAACAACATCCTCATCAGTATTATCCAGAGGAATTTCTCTTTCAATCTGTGTCGTCACATCATAGGAAACATCATTATTGTAACGAAAGCCCTTCACCATCAGATATCCGACTATCCAAACCAGTATGGCAATTGTAAAAGCTGTAAAGAAGCAGATGATCCCTTTAGCAATAATTTCCTGTCTATTAATCTTTCTTGACTGGGGTGAGCTCTGTACAGTATTGCTCCTTCTGTTTTTAAGTACATCAATTCCTGTCATATTCAAGATTCCTTATTTACAGCTTTTTTAGAGAGATACTGTACCAGCATGTTTATACCCAAGATAAATATGAAAAGGACAATACCGGTTGTGAAAAGACTCACGGAATGATCATCTGCTGCATATTTCATATCCGTTGCAATATTCATAGTCAGGGTTCTGGTCAGAGAAAGGGGTCCTTTAGGCATGGTTACGGCATTGCCGGCTACCATCAAAACAGCCATGGTTTCACCTATAGCACGTCCCATACCAAGCACGATACCGGCTAGGATTCCCGAACGACTTGAGGGAATCATGACCCGGTAGATAGTCATCCAATGGGTTGCTCCCAAAGCAAGAGAGGCCTCTTTCAGTTCATGGGGTACCGCACGGAGAGACACCTCCGTAATGCTAATAATAATAGGCAGGGTCATAATTGCCAGTACGATACTGGCAGTAAGCACCCCCAGACCGCTGGGACTTCCGAACACCCTTCTGACAATGGGAGAAATAGCAATGTATCCGAACAGACCATAGATAACAGAGGGAATCCCCGCCAGGAGTGCTACCACAGAGCGGAGAAGTTCAGCCATTTTTTCATTGGCCATTTCCGCCATAAAAATCCCTACAGCCAGAGCAATAGGAACAGAAATAATCAGAGCTCCCACAGTCACCCAGATTGATCCCATCATAAAGGGAAGGATACCGAACTGAGGAGGTTCTCCCGTGGGGGACCATTTGCTGGAAAAAAGGAATTCCAACGGGTTAACTACCTTAAAAAGGGGTAATCCTTCTTTAAAAATAAAAACAGTGATAAAAAAAACGCTGATAACAGAGAGAAGTGCGCTGAAGAGAAAGACTTTCTCCACTGTTGATTCCATAAAACTTTTGGAAGATTTCAAATTTCTAATCTCCTGAAAACTAATTTTCTCATAATCTATATGTGTAGATTGCTTTCTTTGTGAGAGTAATGTTAGAATTCTGTTAAATTCACAGCACAAAAGAAAGGCTACTGAAGGCAGCCTTTCTTTCTAATCTTACTATCCTAAAAGAATAAGGATTAACTGTTAATGGGGATGAACTTTTCTTCCGCTACAATTTCCTGTCCTTCCTCGGACATAATGTAGTTGATGAAAGCTTCTTCTAGAGATCCTGCCACAAGATCACCTTTTGTAATAAGGATCAGCTCTCTGGCTACAGCGTAGCTAGCGTTAAGTACATTGGCGGGAGTTGGGGGAATCTTATTTACAGTAACGGCCTTTGTTCCGGCATCTTTTCCGATATAACCGAATCCACAGTATCCGATGGCATAGGGAGTTGATCCGACTTTTGAAACCATATCACCATTGGAAGTTACAATAGCGGCATTTTCGGTGAAGGATTTTTTCTGAGTTTTAACAGTAGCATCTTTGAAACAGGATCTCGTTCCGGAAGCTTCATCTCTGTTGTAAACAACGATTTCAGCATCGGGTCCACCAAGGGCTTTCCAGTTTGTGATTTCACCGGCATAGATGGCAATGACATCTTTCAGTGCCATATTGTCCATGGGAACAGTTCCCTTATTCAGAACAACAGCAACACCGTCTTTTGCAACAGCGTAAGGAATAGCACCGGCTTCTATTTCTGAAGATTTAAGAGATCTGGAAGCAGCGCCGATAGAGTAGGTTCCGGCAAGAGCACCTTTAACACCGGCTGAAGACCCGGGAGCATCGTAAGAGATTTTTACCAGGGGGTACATTTCCTGGAAAGATTCTGCGGCAGCTCTCACTATGGGCTCCACAGTGGTAGATCCACCAAAAGCATAATTTCCGGCAAAGGATAGTTCAACGGAAGATGATCCGGCAGCATCCTGCTGTCCATTAGCAAAAACAAAGGCTGATGCAGCCAAAAGAACCATTAATACGGTAATAATTTTCTTCATAATTTAATCTCCTTGTGATATTCAAATCACATCTTGTTCATAAAAGTTGATCTCATAGTCCTGTTTAAACATCAGGATTGAGTCAAAGGATTGTTAGATTATGGTTAAATTATTAAAAGGAACGAGGGGTTATTGCTTGGATATCATTACTGATCGCTTATGGTACGAAAACTTATCGTGTTGAATCTCCACGACAAGTCCCCGCTAGGAAAATACTAAATCTTAAAGTACAACATTACTTTAATAGTAAAAGAATAGTCATAATTACAGTATAGGCAATCAGAATGTAAAACCATTTTCCAGTAAATTTCGGTGTTTTCACCGGAGCAAGATTAAAAACAAGTAGAATCATTAATAAAATATAGAGAATTATTGAAAATACTGTATGATTGATAAAGCCTTCAAAGAGAAACATAAAGGCCAATATTATTACATTGTTATCCAGAGCCAAACCCTGATATGTTTTTCCATCTACCATTCCGAAGATATTGAAATAACTTAGTCTAATGGCAGCGGTGGCAAGAATAAGAAATGCCCCTGGAAGATATACAGGATTAAAACTACCATAGCTTAAAAGGAAGATTGCAGGAAAAACACCAAAACTGACAATATCTATCAGGGAATCCAACTGTGGTCCGAAAGCTTTAGAATGGTCGCTCCGTCCCTTCATTTTTCTGGCGATGATTCCATCTGCCCAATCAAATAAAACAGCCCAGAGTATTCCAATTAGTGCAGGGGCAAAAAGGCCCAAAATGGCATAGTATATTCCAAGAAGAGCACTGAATAATCCTAATAGAGAACATATATTAGGAAGATCTTCCACAAAAGAAATCATGGAGGGTTCCTGTGTTTTTATCATACACGTTCCTCATCATTCATATCCATAACGTCAATCAAAGCTTCAAACAACTTATTGTTCTCTTCCTCTGTACGACAGGCTATCCGGAGATAACGATCCGCATCTGGTTGAGTTTTTCCAACACAATCTTTTATAAGAATATTATGCTTGATAAACAAATCTCTGGCAATTTGAGGAGCACTTTTGATTTGGTCGGGCAAACGACAGAAAATAAAATTGGCATCCGGCTTATAAACTGTCATACCTTTAATAGAAGTCATTTTTTTATACAGGTTATCTCTATCAGACCGTACTCTTATACAACTTGCAAGGAATTCTTCTTTATAGTCGGGTAACATCCGTAAAAACTCTTCGGCAAAACCATTTATATTCCATATATGGACACCAGTTCTGACGGCTTCTGCAAATTCTGAGTTCGCTGTAAGCATATAACCAATTCTTAGTCCACATATTCCATAAGCTTTACTCATACTCTTAAAGATAGCTATGTTCGGATATTTTGAGATTTCCTTTTCAAGGCTGATCTCTTCAAGGTTCTCAGTAAAATCCAGAAATGATTCATCTATAATCAGCATACAATTATTTGTAAGTAGCCTCTTAGATAGTTTTATAAGATCAGATTTAGGGATTATCATTGATGTAGGATTATTAGGTGTTACAACAACCGCCACATCGGCTTTAACTCTAATTGCTTCGTCGGCGAATTTATCAATATCCAGTTTAAATGATGGAAACTCCAAAGGGAATTCTACGACTTGCCCTAATGGTGCTGCATTGGCATATTCATTAAAAGATGGAACCGGAACAATTAACTTACCGGAAATATGTCCGGATACAATTTTAATTAACTCTGCAGCCCCATTCCCGACAACAATCCTCTCGGCCGGTTGATCTATTATTGCTCCAATAAGTTGTGCGAGAACAGTTTGGGCAACGGGATAGTTAAGGACAATATCATGAATTTGATCTTTGAATTTTGTAAAGACCTCTTCTGGTGGAAAATATAGATTATAGAGATAAGCATGATCAATAAAATTATGCCTATAATATCCACCATGTTGAGATTTAATAAAATCATATTTTTCCGCCCGAGTGTTATAATCATTTTGCAACATTGAGAGCTCCTACTGATTTTTGAGGAGTCAGTACTGTTTTGACCAAATGTTTGTAATATACTTTCGGATTAACTTGAATAGCACTTTTTGTAGCTCTATGTATAGAAGCCGGAAAGATCTTTTCAGCTAGAGCAAGATCTTCAAGGGTATCAATTTCATACCAAGGTTTACCATCAAAAAATACCGATTTTAATTCTAAATTATTCTCTGCTTTCAATTCTGCAAATACGGTTTCATAATAACTGTTCACGTTCCCAGCAGAGATCTGTTTATCCAGACGTTGAATAATTTTTTTCCATGAAGAAAGGGAAAAACTATAAATGTTTACTGTTTTATATTTTTGATCATCCGGATGTTCCCTGTGATCTGTTAAAAAATTGCTAACCATATCTGACTGATCGATTGTGACACATGTTCCGTTCATCCAGGGCTGCATCTTTGCTAGAGCAATTCTATCAGGATAAATCATTTCTTCAAGCAAAGAATCATCAATAACAAGGTCACTTTCCAAAAGTAGAAAAGGTTCTTTTATCGCTTCTCTAGCCATCCAGAGAGAATAGATGTTATTTGTCGTTTTATATAAGGGACTGAAAATATACTCAATCTTCAATTCCCCTCTCTGATCACCCAGGTAATTACGGATACATTCCTGAAGATGTCCTGTTACGACCACTAATCTTTTAAACCCCTGTCGGTTCAAATTTTTAATCATTCGTTCAAGTATTGTTTTTCCACTTACACTTGTAAGACACTTTGGTTCATTTTTCGTCAATGGATATAGACGACTCCCTGTTCCTGCGGCAAGTAATAAAGCTGTTGTTACAGGTTTATTACACTCAGTTCGTTTATTCAAAATATTATCCTTAAAAGAAATTTATACAGTTTAATGAACGATAAGTAATTATTTATATCTACCAATTGGATCCGTTAAAAAAACTCATTCAGTAGATTGAATATTTAGAACTAAATATTAAATTAAGACCAGAAAATTCCGCCGCAGTGTTTACTAATAGACGTGACTGATTTTCAAATTTTGGATTAATTGGAATGAAAAATTTGAATATCGTGGTTGGTTCATTTCAACAGGAATAAACAACAATATGTTATTATATCGAAGTGTAAAAATTCAACAAATTAATCAATAAATGAAAAACAATAGATTCTTTGTAAAGTGAACCCAGGGACAGATTTTCTCAGAAGATCGGTTCTCCTATTCAATATCAAGAACTAAACTTTCTTGTTATTTCAGAGCACTCTTATATATTATAAGTAAAAAAATATTACTTATTTACTTCAACGCCAATCGATTATATCAGATGATAATGAGTTCATCCACTTATCAGCTTGAGTGCGTAAGATTTTATAATCTTACCATATTTACTAATCTCTGTCTACAACGTACGGACCTCGTATACGGCTCCTGTTCAAAATGCAGGGCAAACAATAAAAAAACCCTGAAACACATAAATGTATTTCAGGGTTTTAGAATTGCGGTAGAGAGGACTTGAACCTCCACAGCATTTCTACCACCAGCACCTCAAGCTGGCGTGTCTACCAATTCCACCACTACCGCAATCAGGTATTCGTGATGATATATAAGACCCCATTTTTTGTCAACTGGCTTTGAGATATATTTTTTTCAGATATTCTTATCTCCGCCGAAACTACAAGGCGCGCTGTATCATTTTGTCGGCACCTGTGACTGCAATAGCGGAAGCTATAAGGCCGCCGTGGGACAGTTCAATACTGCTAAAGAAGGCAGCCAATGCTCCCGCATTAGCTCCTGTGATTTCAGAGAGTAGTGCTCCCTGAAGGATTTCCGATCCAGCTGTGATGCATCCTGAACAACTTCATAAAAGAAACCGGGGAAAAGAATCCATTTGACCGATGCAATGAACCAGTTGGACCGTATCGATTCGATTCCTCCTGCTATATAAAGGAGTCCCACTGTTGCAATAAGAATAATGAATCCGGCCATAAGGACTATCCGATTGATTCACATATTCTAATTATAGAACAAGATAGGAGATAAAACGCAGATCCGAAACAGTTCTTTTATGCGGCCCCATAGCCTGACTTCTTAAAAAGACAGTTTTATAACTTGACATAATACTAATACGGTTATTTAATAATAGTATTAAATAACCGTATTAATGAGGTCCATTACAATGGAAGGAAATAATAACAAAGATATGGAAGAGAAGATTCTCAAGGCAGCCGAAGCTGTGTTTCTTGAAAAAGGATATGCTCTTGCCTCCACAACGGAAATAGCCCGGAGAACCGGTTGTAATCAAACCCTTGTACACTACTACTTCAGAACGAAGGAAAAGCTCTTCGAATCTGTTTTTGGAAGGCTTGTGGAACTCTTTATCCTCTCATTCCATGGCGTAATCAGCCAGGACCTTCCCTTCCGGAAAAAACTTACAAATCTGATTGACACCCACTTTGAATTCCTTTACGAAAATCAGCAGATACCCTTCCTTATTCTAAATGAATTAACCACAAATCCGAACCGTATTCTAAAATTGAAGGAAAGATTCAGCCCTGTGGTCAAAGAGATATTCAGTCATCTTTCACAGGATATCGAACAGGCTGTTAAAAGAGGGGAGATCAGAACAATAGCCCCCTTCGAACTACTCTTCTCCATTGCCTCCCTCAATATATCAGTCTTTCTGTTAAGGCCGGTTTTCAATAGGATTATGAATGTAGAGAATGAACAGTTTCAGAACCTGGCCAGAAAAAGAAAAATAGAAAACATTGAAATGATCCTCCATAGCCTCACGCCATTACAGGAGAAATAATCATGTTTAGATTTTTTGCATTTTCGCTTCTATTTTTTACGGGGAGTCTGCTTTCTGCCCAGATAACTCTCGAAGAATGTCAGGAAAAAGCTCTAATGAACTATCCCCTACTTAAACAGACAGGATTAATTAGAGAGGCTGAGGATTACTCCTTAAGTGCCGCCGATACTTCCTATCTGCCCCATTTGACCCTTTCTGGAAAAGCCAGCTACCAGTCAGAACTAACAGAGCTGTCAATTCCGGGGATGGTTTCAAACAGCCTCTCTCAAGATCAGTATCAGATTATGATAGAAGTATCCCAAGCTCTCTGGGACGGAGGAATGACCAGCTCAAAAAAAGGAATTATTGAAGCTTCCTCAAAACTGGATAGAGAGGCCCTGGAGATAGAACTGTATTCACTTAAAGAAAGAGTAAATCAGATCTATTTTGGGATACTGCTCCTGGAGGAGAGGCTTATTCAGAATGCCCTGTTTCAGGAAGAACTTGAAAGCAATTTTAACAAGGTTCAGTCCCTTTTGAATTATGGAATTGCCAGTACTTCAGATTTGAATGTCCTTAAAGTAGAACAGCTGAATGCTCTTCAGTCAGAAACAAATATAAAATACGGCATTGAGTCCTACAGGAAGATGCTGGCTCAGATAATAGGCTCCCCTCTTCCTGAAACCATCCTTTTTGTCAGGCCTGAATCAGAAAGTCAAAGCCCATCTGATACGGCAGCAAACAGACCGGAAATGTCCATGTTCCATGCAAAGCTTAACCTTCTGGATGCCCAAAATGGTCTTCTCCGATCTAAAAAGATGCCTCAGCTTTATGCTTTCTTTCAGGGAGGCTACGGCAGACCGGGATATAACATGATGGATGACAGTTTCAGGACCTATTATTTATCGGGTTTGCGCTTTATCTGGTCTCTGGATGGATTTTATACCAGCCGAAGCGATCAGGAATCCATAGAACTTGATAAGCAGAAGGTTCAGACAGAGATCGACCACTTTCTCTACAATACAGAGCTACAAATTGAATCTCAACAGGCAGAAATCGAACGACTTAAACAGCTGATCCAAAAGGATGAGGAGATAATCATCCTCCGGAAAAGTATAAAAGAGGATGCGGAAATCAGACTGGAAAACGGCACGATGTCAGTTAATGACCTTCTAAGAGAGATAAGCGCAGAAAACCTTGCCCGACAGTCGAAATCTCTTCATGAGATTCAACTCCTGCAATCACTATTTCAACTCAATTTCACGACTAATTAAAAAGGAATCTGATATGAAACAGATAAGATTTATTGTATTGACTTTCCTAACACTCCTTTTATCCTCATGTGCCAATGAAGAGGCCCGGATCGATGCATCGGGAAGCTTCGAAGCGCTGGAGATCATTGTCTCTGCAGAAGCCACCGGAAAGATAGAATCATTGGACATTCACGAAGGGGATCAGCTGAAAGAAGGACAGGTCCTGGGAAAGATTGAAACAGTTCTACTGGAACTGAAAAGAGAGCAGCTCCTGGCCTCCCGGGAAGGAATGAAAAGTAGAATCATGAATATTCCCATTCAGACAGCGGCCCTGAGCCAGGAGATAGAAACCCTAAAGGCTGAAAAGATAAGAATTGAGAATCTTCTGAAATCCGATGCGGTCAATACCAAACAGCTTGATGATATAAAGGCCCAGCTGGCCATGATGGAAAAGCAGATTTATGCCCGGAAGGTTTCATTGAATAATGCCAACCAGGAAATACAGAATGAGATGGCCGCCCTGAACAGCCAGATTGCCCAAGTGGACGAACAAATTAAGAATAGCCTTATTTGCAGTCCGATAACAGGATCTGTATTGGTAAAATATGCCGAAAAAGGCGAGTTTACGATCAATGGGAAAGGGCTTTTCAAACTTGCCGATCTGGATCAGATGTATTTGAGAGCCTATATAACATCGGGCCAGTTAAGCCGGGTAAAACTCGGTCAAACCATTACAGTCCTTTCCGACTTCGGGGATAAGGAGTTCAGAAATTACAAGGGTCGGATTACATGGATATCCGACAAGGCGGAGTTTACCCCGAAGACTGTTCAGACAAAGGATGAAAGAGCCAATCTGACCTATGCCCTGAAGGTCTCCGTTCCCAATGACGGCTTTTTGAAAATTGGCATGTACGGTGGCATCATACTGGACGATGAGTAGGCCCATGATACAGGTACATAATATTTCAAAGAGCTTTGATTCTCTACAGGCTTTGGATGATCTCAGCTTCCGGGTCAATGAAGGTGAAATATTCGGAATCATAGGACCCGATGGCGCCGGAAAAACAACTCTCTTCCGGATTATGACCACCCTGCTTCTGGCTGACAGGGGGGAGATCAGCCTTAACAGTCTGGATGTTGTGAAAGATTTTCGCAGCATACGGAAAATAATCGGATATATGCCGGGAAAATTCTCTCTGTATCAGGATTTAACCATAGAGGAGAATCTGAATTTCTTCGCTACTGTCTTCAATACCAGCATTGAGGAGAATTATCATCTCATTAAAGATATCTATGTGCAGATTGAACCCTTTAAAAAAAGACGGGCCGGCGCCCTATCGGGGGGCATGAAACAGAAGCTGGCACTTTGCTGTGCCCTGATTCACTATCCTAAAATACTATTTCTGGATGAACCTACCACCGGAGTAGATCCCGTATCCAGGGCGGAGTTCTGGGAAATGCTTCTTTCTCTGAAAGAGAGCGGCCTGACCATAGCAGTCTCTACCCCCTATATGGATGAAGCCGGAAAATGTGATCGGATTGCCCTTATTCAAAAAGGAAGATTTCTCAAGATTGATACACCGGATAATATTACAGACCAGTTTCACCTGAGCTTGATGTCTGTCAAAAGCGATTCTATGTATCCCCTTTTGAAAGACTTAAGAAAGATCGAGGGAATAGATAGTTGTTTCTCCTTTGGTGATTCCCATCATATCACGTTCCAAGCCAATAGGCTTCAAAAGGATGAGATCGAAAGCATCCTCCGGACAAAGGGTCATCATAATATTGATATCCAGCCAATCAAGGCGAATATGGAGGACTGTTTTATGGATCTGGCTCAATCAGAAGAGTCCTTAAAGGGGGAGCCATGACTGTTATCACAGCAGAAAATCTGACAAAAAGGTTCGGAGACTTTACAGCGGTAAATCATATCTCTTTCAGCATTAAAAGGGGCGAAATCTTCGGCTTTCTGGGGGCTAACGGTGCTGGAAAGACAAGTGCCATGCGTATGCTCTGCGGCCTCAGTATTCCCACAGAGGGAACTGGACATGTCGCCGGATTTGATATTTACAGCCAAACTGAACAGATCAAAAAAAACATCGGTTATATGAGCCAGAGATTTTCCCTTTATGAAGATCTCACGGTAAAGGAAAACATTCGTCTGTTTGCAGGAATCTATGGTATTAAGAGTAGGGAAATAGCCTCCCGGACTGATGCATTACTGCAGAAACTGGGATTTATGAGTGAGAGAAACACTCTCGTACAAAGGCTGCCTCTGGGATGGAAACAGAAGCTCTCCTTCTCTGTAGCCATTTTCCATGAGCCTAAGCTAGTATTTCTGGATGAACCCACAGGCGGTGTAGATCCGGCCACCAGACGGCAGTTCTGGGAGCTTATCTATGATGCCGCGGAAAGAGGAATTACCGTTTTTGTAACAACCCACTATATGGATGAGGCAGAGTACTGCAACAGGGTTTCCATCATGGTAGACGGCAGGATTGAAGCCCTGGACAGTCCCCGGAACCTGAGAGAGCAATTTCATAGCAATTCTATGGATGGCGTATTTCAGACACTGGCCAGAGCTGCTGTCAGAAAGGGGGATTGAGAAATGAAACAATTTATAGCTTTTATTAAAAAGGAATTTCACCACATATTCCGTGATACCTGGACCATGGTTATTCTCCTGCTACTACCGATACTGATGCTCATACTTTTTGGTTATGCCCTCTCTACAGAGATTAAGAGTGTTAATATAGCCATTTATGATCCCTCAAAAGATAGTCTGAGCGAAGAAATAATCCGAAAACTTGAATCCAGTGAGTATTTCAACATCATAAGAATGCTGGACTCCCCCTTTCAGATTGAAGAAGAGTTTCAGGCCGGAAATACGGGAATGGTCCTTGTCTTCTGTGAAAATTTTTATAAAAACACCCTAAGTAAAGGGGATGCTCAGATTCAGCTTCTGACAGACGGATCGGATCCCAATACAGCTGTAACAATTACAAATTATGCTTCTGGTATCATAAAATCTGTCATGAGGAAGTCATTTGCAAGCAATCCGGATGCTATCAGAGTTAATATAATTACAAAACTGATCTACAATCCTGAAATGAAGAGTGCTTATAACTTCGTCCCGGGGGTTATGGGTATGGTTATCATGCTGATCTGCGCCATGATGACATCCATCTCCATTGCCAGAGAAAAAGAGACAGGAACAATGGAGATTCTACTGGCATCTCCCATGAAGCCTCTGTTGATTATTCTATCCAAAGCGGTCCCCTACTTTTTCCTTTCCTGTATCAATTTGCTGACAATTCTTCTCTTTTCTGTTTTTTTACTGAAAGTTCCTATTGCGGGAAGTCTTATTGCACTTTTAACAGTATCCCTTGTTTATATATTCGTTTCTCTGGCCATCGGACTGCTTATATCGTCCATTACCTCTTCTCAGCTGGTGGCACTCCTTCTCTCGGGAATGGCACTGATGATGCCGGCCATCTACCTGTCGGGAATGATTTTTCCTATTGAGAATATGCCTCGGGGCCTTCAGATTGTTGCACAGATAATTCCGGCAAAATGGTATATCGTGGCAGCCCGGAATATCATGATCAAGGGTCTGGGATTTTCATCTATTCTGAAAGAATTTGCCGTTTTATCAGGGATGGCCCTTATTCTGATCACCATCAGTTTCAAGAAATTCAAACTAAGGCTGGAGTAGATTATGCTGAAATACCTTATTGAAAAAGAGTTCAAACAGATCAAAAGGAATTCCTTTCTGCCACGTCTTGTCATTATGTTTCCTCTTGTCATCATGGTACTGATTCCCTTAGTAGCCAATTATGAGGTCAAAAATATTAATCTTACACTGATAGATAATGACCATAGTTCTCTCTCCCGAAGGCTGATTCATAAAATCACAGCCTCAGGATACTTTATCCTTACAGAAGTATCCGCCAGTTATGAAAACTCTCTGAAATCTATGGAACAGGATTATTCCGATATTATTCTGGTAATCCCCTTCGACTTTGAAAAGAAACTTATGAAAGAAAGAATCGGAGATGTACAGATTGCAGCAAATGCCGTAAACGGAACGAAGGGAGGCCTGGGATCAGCCTATCTATCAGCCATCATCCAGAATTTCATCACAGATCTGAATATGGGATTAACAGGACCCGAAATTATTCCCCGCTATCGTTATAATCCACAGCTAAGTTACCCTATATATATGGTTCCCGCTCTGATGGTTATGCTTCTGATCATGATATGTGGTTTCCTGCCAGCTCTGAATATTCTGTCCAAGTTGATTCCCTATTGGCTAATCGGCTTTGTGGTTATGACGATCTGTTTTATTATCGCCCGGATTGTCTATTCGCTCTCCCCGGCCGGATCTCTTTTGACAATATATGTTTATTCATTTATTTTTATTTTGGGCATATCCGGATTCGGTCTGGTGGTATCCAACTACAGCAATACACTGCAACAGGCCATGTTTATGATGTTCTTTTTTGTGATCACCTTTATTTTCCTGAGCGGTCTGTATACTCCTGTGAG